>NZ_JAGDYL010000044.1 GCF_017565705.1 Leucobacter ruminantium | reverse complement strand
ACCGGCCGGGGTCGGGCACGCTGGGTGACCAGGTGGAAGCCCGCACTCAACGCCTTCGCGATCACCTTCGAAGGCCGAATCAACTGAAATGTGCCAGGCCAGATCCACCGTTAATCTGACAGACCCGATGCCGGGGTGCCGCTCCACGTGCTGCAGCGCATCCTCGGGCATGCGTCGATCGAGACGACCAAGGGCTACCTGCATCCCGATCACCGGCAGCTGAACGAGGCCGCCCAACTCGCCAACCAGTTCCTCGCGAGACCGAAGACCCGGCAGAACAGGAAGGAGCCGCCCCACCGCAACGGACCCCAGCTCTGACGAACAACCGCCGCCCTCGGTTCCCGAGCCGGAGCCGAGGCCTCAACCTGCCCGGATTTTGGCCCACTAGATTTCCACTTTTTGGCCCACTAGACCCGAATCTGACCGACGCTCGACCGAACCTCGAAGCGACTCACGAACCTGCTCCGGGACCCGCCCCGAGCTCCGGCGAAGGTCACCAGAAACGAGAGAAGCCCTGACGAGAAATGGCTTCTCATCAGGGCTTTTTCGTCGGGTTGACAGGATTTGAACCTGCGACCCCCTGACCCCCAGTCAGGTGCGCTACCAAGCTGCGCCACAGCCCGTGGCATCATTTTTCAGTTGTTTTGGGCCGTCCGGGAGGGGCAAACCCCTTAACCCCCAGGCAGACGGATCGGTCTTTTCTCTCACTTGACCGGGGTTTTAGTGTTTCACACGTTGCAGATCACGTCAGGTTTTGCATGGTTTGCAGAGCGTTGGTCACTAAATTGGCCCACTAGTTCTGCATCCTGCCAGCAACATCCTGCAGGGTTAATGATGGGTTTATGGCGACCTCCTGGACGAAATTTCATGAACGTAGAGATCTCCTCCAGTTAAAGATGCCGCCCCCTGCGCCGGGAAGTCGCGGCACGATGTTCCTGTGAGTGTTGCCGAGCATGGCTTCTGGCCTGAGAAAGCGCGTATGGTGAGGAACATGTGGACAGTTCTTCTTATCTTGCTTGTGGCATGGGCGGTGCTGTCGATCGTAGGGTTCGTGTTCGAGGGCCTGCTCTGGTTGGCCATCATCGGAATCGTGCTTTTCGTCGGCACCCTGATATTCGGGCTGCTCCGGCAGCGCGCGAAGCGTTCGAAAGCATAACCCGCCTCTCCCTCACGTGGCTCAGCGGGGGATGTTCTCTTACGGTATGGCGTGCGTACCGCACGCCCCGGCATTGCTTGCTTGCGATCAGTCGGTTCGCCGGGCAACCCGGACTTGCAATGCACCGGGTCTGATTCCGACATTGACGCGGGTCACGTGGCCGAAGCTGTCTCCGTCGAGTTCGATCAAGTGCGGGATGTCGAAGCGCGCTTCGAACTGCCTGCCTTGAACGTACGCGAGAGCGTGGATATCCGGCGCGCGCTCGAGCACGCGCCGGCTGAGCCGGGAGCGGCGTGCGATGCCCTGCAGCGTGAGGCGCGTGCCGATCCGAGCCCACCCGAATCGTCCTTTCGGGCGCATCATGACCACGTCGAGAAGCCCGTCATCGATGACCGCGCTGGGGATCAGGAGCATGTTTCCGGTGAGTGTCCCGCAGTTGCCCACGATCACCGTGTGCGCCCGCGTGGACCTGACCCTGCTCTGATCGACTCGGTAGTCGAGATGGAAGAGCCGGTTGATGATGATCGATTTGGCGATAGGGGTGACGTACGCGAACCAGCCGAGGTGCTTCTTCGCGATTGCGCTCGTATACTCGGCCATCTCAGCGTCTAGACCGATACCTGCCATGACGACGAAGGCATGTCGTTGTGAGGTGCTGGTGGCATCTTCGAACTCGGCGATCCCGACGTCCACGGCCCGCGTCGCGCCGGTGAATGCCGTCTCGATGTTGCCCTCGACATCGCCGAGCGAGATACCGAGGTCGCGGGCTAGTAGGTTCCCGGTACCGGTGGGGATCGGTGCGATGGGAATCCCGGAGCTGTGGACGACGTCTGCGACGGCTCGGACGGTGCCGTCGCCACCGGCCACGATGATGACTGCCGGGTCACCCGCCAGGGCTTGCTCTGCCGCGGCGCGTCCGGAATCCTGTGCGTTGGTCTCGTGCCAGCGTGAAGCTGCCCAGCCCAGAGCTCGCTCATGCATCTCTACTGCAGCACGGACGCGCTCCAGTGGGATCTTCGCCGGGTGATAGACCACGGCGGCATGTGACCGCCTCACCGTCCCGTCTGCGCGAGGAAACCTCACGATGCTGCTGGCATCGTGAAGTGATTGCGCTGTTCGATGAGCGGGCAGGTGAACACTTCGCGTTCCCCGAGCCCGACACGGTTGATGTAGCGCACGACAATGGCGTACGAAGCGAACAATCCCGTCTGCAAATACGGGACATCGTGGGTTCGGCAGTATTCGGCGATGATCGGTGCTGCCTTGCGCAGATGCGGGCGAGGCATTGAAGGAAACAGGTGGTGTTCGATCTGATAGTTCAGGCCACCCATAGCAGTATCGAGAACACGGGTACCGCGGATGTTCCGGCTCATCATCACCTGGCGTCGCAGGAAATCGAGACTCACGTCGCTCCGCACGACCGGCATCCCCTTATGGTTCGGCGCGAACGAGGCTCCCATATAGAACCCGAACACACCAAGCTGCACGGCGAGGAACACGAACGCAATTCCCGGCGAGAGCACGATGAACACCAGCACCGGGAACCCGGTCAGCCGGATCAGCAGAAAGAGAATCTCCACCCAGCGCCGCTTCAGCTCGCCCCTTGCGAGCACTCGGCGTACCCCGGACGCGTGCAACGACACCCCTTCCAGGAGCAGGATCGGGAAGAAGAACACGCCCTGATGCGCCCGAAGCCATCTCAGCGTCCGGCTTCTCGGAGGTGTTCGACCCGGAGTGACGATGATCACCGGAAGGTCGATGTCAGGATCGGCACCCAACTTGTTCGGGTTTGCATGGTGGCGCGTGTGCTTATGCTGCCACCACCCATAGCTCATACCAACCAGCAGATCACCGAGGACGATGCTCACCCAGTCGTTCCATTTCCCCGATATGAAGATCTGGCGATGTGCCGAATCATGGCCCAGGAACGCGATCTGGGTGAAGAGGATCGCGAGAAACGCGGCAGTGAACAGTTGCCACCAGGTATCACCAATCCAGACGAACGCGAACAAGCCGCCGGCGAGGACCAGGGGCAGCCCGACCAGCTTCGTCCAGTAATACCCATACCGGCGACGCAGCAGCCCCTGTTCTCGGATCGTTTTCGCCAACGTCGTGAACTCGCTCCCGCCCTTGCCATTGACTGGCCGGCTCGTTCGTGGAGTCCGGGTCGAACGATACTCGTTCATGATGCACCTGAGATCCTGCGGGCTCGGGCGTCAAGAACGTCCGTGACCGCCCTCATCAGTCCAGTCATCGATCTGAGCGCGATCCGACCGGACACCGTTCGCCTCCGAGTCCACCGAATCCTGACCAGCTGGGGATGGGGCGAAAGTAACGGATTCCGCGAGAGCGGTGACCGCCGCGGTGCGCGCGTTCTCGCTCACAGCCGCGTTCTGGAACACGACCGCCGCCGCGTCCTGACGATCCCGGACCCCTGCGCTGATGTCGGCCAGGCGATCCGCGAGAACGCTCGCAAGTCCGTCGCGCAACTCCTCGAGGTTCGTGTTCGCGATCTCCAGGCGACGGTCCGAGATCGTCACCTCCACGGTCGGATAGCCGGCTTTCGCGAGAAAGTCACGGGTCTCGCTCCCCAGGATCTCGATCACTTCGTCCCGTTCGGGCCGTCGCGTGAACACGGCCTCCACCGTGTATCGATCCGGGGCCTCATCGGTCATCAGCGTGGCAGGCAACGAACCCACCAACACCGATCCCAGGCCCAGCGTCGCGGCGTCCACGCCGCTCGTTCGTGTCTGTGTATCCATGATCTGACGATACGCCCCAAACATGTACGCCTCACATCTTTGACGACCCTATGAAAAAACGCAGGAGAGGGCCGTGCTCTCAAGAATATTCGGGCCTCAGCAACGCACGAGTTTCGGCGCAGCCGCACGAGCGGAGTGCGCCGGTCAGCACCATCCCAAGGCCAGCCCTTCGGAGCTCCTCGAAACTGTATGCCTCACATCCGGGCGAGTTACGGTGAGGGCATGAGTGAGACGGAGAACACCGCGAGGAAAGGCCCGGATCATCGACGGGTCGCGCGGAAACGGGCAGAACGATGGGAACGCGCTGTGCAGGACTCCGGGCACGCGTACGCCCCCACCGAAGAGACCGCCCTCCACCGGGAGGCCGAGATCAACCGCGAACAAGACGACGACCAGACTGGATGCTACCTCGCGGGGGTAACGTGACGTCCTTGAAACTGCTCAACAGGCAGCGCCGACTCTTATTTTGAGCACCGGCAAGGACTCGCGGTCCCGGCTCCGTCGTCCATCACCCCACGGACTGGGGCATGAGACCGGTACAGCTCCCTGGGAGCTGCCGACAGTTCCGAGGAGGTCGATCCTGCGAGTTTGAGATCCGTTCTGCCGGAGGTCTCCCGCCGAACTCGTTGATGCGCCCGGTGCCGAGCGGAGGCTTTTACTCTTGAGGCGATACTTCAGTCGGCCTTCGGATGGGTCCCCATTCGCGACTCGTCTGAACGGGAAAGCTCCGAGCTTTCGTCGATGTGGACGACGGTGAGATGGATCTCCACAGGGGCACAGCCGCGATCGGCACACAGCGCGGTAATCGCTGCGTGTACTCGGCGACTGGTTTCAGCAGCTCCCGCGGCGGCGAGCACGCCTATCGCGGCCTCTGCTCGCGGGCCGTCCGGCGTATGCTCCCAGCGGACAAGTGGCGCTTCATTCGGTTGAGCTCCGAGGAGCTGAGCGCCGGCATCGACCACTTTCGAGATGATGCCGCCAGTGCGGAAGATCGAAGCGACACCGGGAATGGCCCTGATCGCAGTCTCGATGTCCTCGGCCATTGCCTGATCCGTCGGCTCGGTCATCGGTTTCCTTCTGTCCGGTTCTGAAGCTGCTGGATATCGTGCACGGTGATGTCGATGCCGGTCACGTTCAGCGTAGTGTGTGTCATCACACGTGCACTGATCTCACTGCGGAGGCGTTCTGCAAGATCCGGGATCGGTTCGCCGTAGGGCACGCTGACATCGACGCGGATTCGCACCGGTTCCCCCGGTACCGTGACATCTCCGTCGAATCGGCATTTGCCGATAACGACGCCGGGCACGGTGTGCTCCGCCGCGCGGATCACGCCCCGGACGGCACCCTCGGTGATGCCCAAGTCGGCTTCGAGCGCGGGCGCAGGCAGTGGGATGCGCCGTCCGGCGCGCGCGTCCAGAGTGATGCCGGCGAGGATGCTCTGCACCCAGGTGTCGTCGGGCTCCGGTTCCGCCGAAGTGTCGGCTGCAAGGAGCTCGGGGGTGAGCTCTCGAAGACGGGTCAGGGCATCCAGAGCGATGCGGCAACCGGGCGAGCCTTCGATCGAAGCATCCACAGGGGTGCGCCCGGCATCGAGGTAGTCAGAGAGCTCTTCAATGGTGTGCCCATCGAGGTCCTCGAACTCGGTCACGCGGCCCCGCGGATCAGGGGTGTCGTGTTCGTTCATCGCCACTGCTCCATTCGAACAATGATGTCTTTTCGTGCACGGGCGAGCAATCCCCGAACCGTCGATACCGGGAGGTCCAGTTCTTGGGCGATCTCCTCGTAGCTATAGTCGCCCAGCTCTCGCAGCACCCAGCATTCACGCTGGGCGTCGGGGAGCCGATTGATCGCGTCGCTCAACGCCGCGATCCCTGCTCGCGCTTCCGCTCGTCGCGGCGGGGCCATCTGATCCGGTGCCGGTAGCTCTGTCTCGCTCAGATCGGAGTGGGGTCGGGTGGATCGGATGCGGTCGATCGCTTTGCGGCTGGTGATCCGCATGAGCCAGCTCTTCACCCGCCCGGGATCATCCAGCTTCGGGAGCTGGTCCCAGGCGGTGATGAACGCGTCTTGGACGACGTCGTCGACATCCGCGCTGCCCGGAAGGATCCGCCGCGTGTAAGCACGCATCATCGGGGTGTACCTGCGAACAAGCACGGCGAATGCTGCCGTGTCTCCGTCTGCGGCGCGTCCGGCGATGATCCGGTCGTCCGCTGACTCCAACGGGTTGCGGTAAGGCTCACTGCTCATCCTTCATCCCCCTGACACCAAGGGCACCTCTCCTTCGAGGGCCAACGGTGCGACGACCGCCCGTTGGCCCTCATCCTTACCCGTTTCCGTCAGTTCGTCCATGGCTTGTGAGGTTGGGTCACTTCTTCGCGCGGCGACCGGTGATCAGGCCATAGATGAGCAACACCAGGATCGATCCGCCGATCGCGAGCAGCCAGGTCGAAAGGTTGAAGAAGCCCTGCAGGTTGACGTTGAAGATGAGGCCGCCGAGCCAGCCCCCGAGCATCGCCCCGACAACACCGAGCAGCAGGGTGACGAACCAGCCACCGCCTTGCTTGCCGGGGAGGATGAGCTTGGCGATCGCGCCGGCGATCAGCCCGAGAATGAGAAAACTGAAGAAGCCCATGAGAGCAGTCCTTTCGAATGAGTGAAACGGGGTAATCGGGGCGGGCGATCTCGCCCGCCCCGATGGCGCGGTTACTTCTTGAACACGTCCTTGACGTCCTCGACCTTGTCTCTGATGGTTCCCTTCGCCTGGTCCGCTTTGCCTTCGGCGACGAGTTTGTCATCGTCGGTCGCTTTGCCGACAGTCTCCTTCACCTGACCGGTGACCTTGTCGGCTGCGGCCTTGATCTTGTCTCCAGTGCTCATCGTGTGATTTCCTTTCATTCTCTGGAACGCTCCCGGGGTCTGGGAGCGACGTTCTGGGGCAGCGCCTTGCTGCACTTTTGCCCTAGCTGCCGAGAAAGTTCTTGCGTGCCTTCTCGAGCGACTTTTGGGCGTTCTTCGCCATGCGCTTGCGTGACTTCTTCGCTTCTGGGTTCGTCCAGAGCCGTTCGAGCTGGTGTCGCAGGTCCTCGTAGTTCTTCCCGCGCGCTTTTGCCGACTCCACGCCGACCAGATAGGCGGCAACAGCGATCACCGCAAGTATCAGGATGTTCTTCCGCATCGATTGTTCCTTTCGTCAAGCCCCGGTAACGCGGGGGTCAGTTCACTCGGGATTGGTCAGCCGCGAGCCGCGAGCGGATCCCGGAATGGATCGTCACGATCGTCGAGATCTCCCGCCCCAGCAAGGTCGCCAGGCGGTCGACGAGCCCCGTCACCGTTTCGGCGACCTCGGCAGGTGAGACGTTCTGCCTCGGCGTGACGCTCACATGAAGGACATCGGCGCCCCACAGTCTGCGGGCGTTCACATTCGAGGAGAGGATCTCTTCACGCGACTCGAGGGATCGGGTGATCGCGTCGGCCGCGAATCCATGACGGATCGTGACCGACCCTAGTGCCCCGGTCCCGGCCTCTTCGCGGATCACCACGATGCTTCGTCCACCACCCAGCCGGGCGATGACGATCACCGCGATGACCACCATCAGCGCCAGCAGAGCGAGGATCGCCAGAGTGAACCAGCTCACCGTAGTCGCTTCCGAAATGCGCGACGCCTGATCCGCGCTCACCATCCAGTCCACCCCGGTCGATGACCAGCTCTTCCAGAGGTCGCCGGCAACAGGCCACAACATGGCCATCACCGTTGCACCGCCAACGCCGATCAGCAGAACGCCGACGATGAAGAGGACCGCTCGGTTCACGCCTCGGTTCGTGGCATTCATGACATGGCCTCTCCATCTGCGGCACGCAGGACTCGTGCCCGCACCTTCACACGGGGCGACAACTCGTAACCGGCCAGTTCCGACTCTGCCACCGCGCGTACATGACGCCTATCGACGGGTTGTCCGGGCGCTGGCCTGACGGTGATATCCGCGCTGCGGTGACCGACACCTACGACGACGGCGCCTTTGGAGAGGTCCAGCTCACGCCGCACCCGCTCCGCGACCGACGACGCGATCACTCCGTTATCCACAAGCACCGCATACGAGGAGGATCCCAGCTCGTGCTTCGGCCTTCGGCCGGCGCCGAGAGCGAACCACACGAGAACCACCCCGGCAACCGCCGCGAGGAGTCCTCCTGCGACGACCAGGCCCTGATGCTGGTCCGGCAGCTCCTGCAGCCACGTCAGCGCGGCTCCGGGCGCGACCAGCAACGGACCAACACCGAGAAGATGTAGGACAATCTCGACACCCACGTAGATCGCAGCAACTACGACTAGCGCAAGGACGATCACGGTCGAGACGGTGCGCGGAGAGTGTGTCTCTCGACGCACCACGCGCTTCAGCACGGCACTCGTCATCTACCTCACCCGCTTTCGCTTCGGGATGATCGCTCCCGTGACGGTGAATGACACACGGCGGATGTCCCGTCCTGTCAAACGCGCGAACTCTTCAGCGAGTTCGGCCTGAAGTGCACGAACCCGTTCGAGGACCGGCACCGCAGCCTCGATCGCCTCGAGATCGCTGAGATCGGGGACGGGGAGCTTCGCCGCGATTCGCACGGCAAGACCTCCGCCCCACTCAGCCGTTTCGACGTTCACGTCGTCTCGAGACACACCGATCGCGACCGCTGACGTTTCCCGAACAACCTTGTCGATGACGCGCTCATGCACCCGAACGCTCCCAGGCGCCGGCGAAACAGCATCAGGTGTGCTCGCAATGCTCGGGGATGCAACGGTCAGCACGCTCATGACGAGGTTCGCCTCCCCGTGAACGCGCTCGCGAGCGCTCGGAGATCCAGCTCACCCGACATCGCTCGCCCGGTCAGAGCCCCGACCACCATGAGCAGCGCGACCAGCAGGAATCCCCAGAACCCGAAGATCAGCGCAGCGAAAGCCAGCACTGCGCCGACCAGCGCCCCGGTCAGCGTCGCACTCATGAGACGCGCGACTCGATGTCGTCGTCGGCGTCGTCAGTCGGGAGGTGCACATCATTCACGTCGATATTGACCTCAACGACCTGCAAACCGACCAGACGAGTGATTGCCGCGGTCACCGCGCTGCGAACGTTATCGGCGACCTCCTGGATCGGCGCCGGATAGTCGACCACGATCGTGATATCCGCGGCAGCCTGCGTCTCACCCACCTCGACCTTCACTCCCTGCGTGAGATCCGTCGCGTTCACCGCGTCACGAATCGCACCGAATGCACGCGCCCCGCCGCCGCCAAGCGCATGCACCCCCGACACCTCACGAGCAGCGATGCCCGCGACCTTCGCGACCACGCCCTCGGCGATCGTCGTCCGTCCCGCAGACTGGCTGTCGTCACCAGCAGCGCCTTGGAAGGTCGAAGGTACACGATCCACGCGCGAGGTGTGCCCGGGCGTCTTCCCAGCCCGAGTCGCAGGAGTGCTCCCTTCGGAAGCAATAGTCGTGTTCATCTCATCCGTAGCCATCTGAACTACCTCCATACATCAGCAGCGCAGCCTACAAACCGCACCAGTCAACGAGCGAAGAACGACGCTCTACATATGAGACGGTCCCTGGCTACCGATCGTCACGAAGTCGCGGAGCGAACGAGCCCAGCACATCAGCAAGATCGACAACGACACCACCACTTAACGGCCCCAGCGACACGAAGAAGTCCCCGCTCTCCGAAGAGAGCAGGGACTCAAACTCAGTGACCGTGAGGCCTAAACGCTACTTGCCCGCGGGCTGCTCCGGTGCCTTCGGCTTCTCCTCGGCCGGGGTGCCGGCTGCTTCCTTCGCCTGAGGGTTCGGTGCTGCGTTCTTGTGATCGGACATGATGTCCCTGCTTTCTGGTAGAGCGCTCGAGAAGGTCTGGAGCCTCTATGCCTGACAGTACTCCGGATAGGGGGAGGCAAACCGAGAGGGTCTGCTGCACGAGTTGGTGACAGCTTGGTCAGGCAGCGAGTGCGACCTGCTCGTTCATGATGGCCTCGTACTCGACCGGCGTCAAACGCCCGAGCCTGGCCTGTCGCCGCCGCCGGTGATAGGT
>NZ_JAGDYL010000043.1 GCF_017565705.1 Leucobacter ruminantium | reverse complement strand
TCGTTAGCCGCGCGGACCTGACCGCGATTCAGGACTCGCTCAACGGCCGACCACGCAAGACGCTCGGATATCTGACACCATCGGAGAAGTTCACGGAACTCGTTGCGACCACCGGTTGAATCCGCCGTGTGATACTCATGCTTGTGAGCACTCGCGCGGCTTCGGGGCCGCTCCGGGCGAAGGGGTGTCGCAGGAACACGCGCCGTCGAGCGACGGCGATGCAGAAGGGGAGACACAGCACGTGAGAAGGAACAGGATGGCGAGGCGGCTGGCGGCCTGCGGGGCGCTCGTCGCGCTCGTGGCGGGGTCGCTCGTCGGGGGCGGAGCACCCGCCGCCCAGGCAGTGATCGATAGTCCGTCGATCAGCTCGAAGCCGGCCGGTGTCACGAGCGTCGCGACCACCGCGGGCAAGGCGCGGGGCTCGGGACTCTGGGGATACGCCGGGGACGTGAAGACCCGCGGCGCATCCGGCACGGTGTTCAGCTACGGCGTGGCGGTGAGCCCGCTCGACGGCAGCCTCTGGGTGACCGACAGCGCCAAGATCCAGTGGACGACGAACACGCTGCTGTGCAGCCTCGTCGGCGGCACGATGTCGACGCCCGCGGGCGTCTGCCTCATCGGCCGTTCGCAGGTGCTGCAGTACCCGCTCGATGCGGGAGCCGACTGGGCGGTCGGTCAGTACCAGGCGAACGGCACCTACGCGGCTGCCACCGCCGGTGCGAACGGTGGTGTCGGGGCCAACTACGCGAGCTTCGCCGATGCTGCCAAGCTCGATGGTTCCACCCTGCCCGAGGGGCAATTCGTGGGCGCCCGCGGCATCGCGATCACCGACGCCGGCACCGCCTGGGTGATCGACTCCGACCGCGGCAGCGGCAGGAACCTCGCCCCCGGCACCTCGAAGGCCGTGCGGATCCTGAACCCCGATCTGAGCGAGGGTGGGTCCTTCGGCACCGACACCTGGCCGAGCGGCACCAACTGGACGAACCGCCACCACCCCGAGGCGTTCGACTACGCCGTCGGCGTCGCGGTCATGAACAACGGCAACATCGTGGTGACCAGCCAGACCCCCGAACTGCTGAAGGAGTACCAGCAGGACGGCACCTTCGTGCGCAACATCTACCTGAACCAGCCCGCGGGCACCGCCTACGCGAGCGACCCCGGCTACCGCAGCCCCTACGCGGTCGCGGTTGATCCGGCCACGGGCGACCTGCTCGTCGGCTACATCGATCCCGGCCCGGGCAACCAGAGCTTCATCGAGCGCATCGACCCGAACGACTGCACCACCGAGGCCGTCGGCAACCCGGCCGGATCCTCCCGCGACCGCTGCGCGGTGCTCGACACCATCGGTCTCGGCACGCTCGCCAACGGCAACGGGGACAGCGGCACCTCCAACGCCGTGACCTTCGCCATCCGGGTGGAGGAGCGCACGGGCGACATCTACGTCGGCCAGCGCGGCGGCCAGCTGTACACGTTCGCCTCCGACGGCACCCCGAAGGGCCGGTTCCCGGCGTTCGGCGCCGGCGCGGGCAACGGACAGGTGCAGAACGTGCGCGGAATCGCCTTCGACGAGCGCGGTTTCATGTACGTGACGGTCTCCGAGGGCACCGCCCAGACCCGCGTGCAGATCTTCGCGCGCACACCGGATCCCATCACGGGCCTCACCGGTGCCTACACCTCCGCAGCCAAGACCGAGGCAGTGCTCACCTGGGACGCCCTCGCAACGGGCGTCACCGCGGATGCGCAGGCTCCGCTGCGCGACTACGTCATCGAGCAGTCGACCGACGGCGGCACCACCTGGAGCGTCGTGAGCACGCCGGTGGGCACCGGCGCGACCGAGACCATCACCGGTCTGAACCCTGCGCTCGACTACCAGTTCCGCGTCTCGGCTTGGAACGAGGCGGGCAACGGCGACTGGGCGGTCACGCCGCTGGACGACTTCGCCGAAGAGGAGCTTGAGGTCACGATCAGCGGGGACGCCTCGCTCACCCGCACCTACGAGTGGGACATCGAGAAGGCAGCGACGAACAGGGACAGCCTCGCCGTCGACCCGACCACCGGTGAGGCCACCGTCGAGTACGAGGTGGTGACGACCGAGGGCGGCTACACGGATGCGAACCCGCAGCTGAACGGCGAGATCCTCGTCGCCAACCCGTCTGCGACGAGCACCTACACCTTCACCGCGACGGTGACCGCGGACGGCACCGGCCTGAGCTGCAGCGTGACCGATGGCGAGGACCGCTCGATCGCGCCGGGGGCCGATCTGACGCTCGCGTACACCTGCACGGGCTCGCCCGGCAGCGACCTGGATCGCACGCTGACGGCCAGCGTCGTGGTGAGCGATCCCGTGAGCGACCCCCCGCTGGATCCGGTCACCGCGAGCGAGGACATCGAGTACCAGCTGAACGAGGTCGACAGGACGGTGAACGTCACGGACGAGGCGCTCATCGACGGAGCGCCCCAGCCGGTGCGCGACTTCGGCCCCTACACCTGGAGCGCCGAGGGCACCGAGCACACCGAGAACTACGATCTCGACGTGACCGTGCCGGCCGGCGACTGCCTCGCCGTGACGAACACGGCCGAGATCACCGAGACCGGTCTGTCCGATTCCGAATCGCTCACCGCGTGCCTGCCGCTCGACCTGACGATCGAGAAGAACGTGTTCGTCGGCCTGGAGCGCAGCTACGGCTGGAGCATCACGAAGGAGCTCACCAACCCCGACGTGCAGCTCGACGCCGACGGCAACGCCAGTCTCGACTACCGGGTCACGGTGACCGAGGGCGCCCGGACCGACGCCGTGTGGGCGATGACCGGCACCGTGGCGGTGAACAACCCGAACCAGTACAAGAGCGTCGACGCGACGGTCACCGACACGGTCGACATCGGCGGCGGTGCCGTCTGCACCTTCGCCGGCGGCGCAGACATCACGCTCGCCCCTGGCGAGACCCGGACCCTGTCGTACAGCTGCACCTTCGACTCGGAGCCCGCGTACTCGGGCGTGAACACCGCGACGGTCGCGTGGCAGAGCGATGCCGCGGGCGCCGACCGCACGCTCACCGAGCCGCGGACGGCCCAGGCGACCGCGGACGTCCGCGAGGACGCGTGGGAGTTTATCGAGTTCCAGGAGACCGTCACGGTCGAGGACATCACCACGGTCGACGGCGCCGAGCAGGCGCCGCGCACCTTCGGCCCCTACACCTGGAGCGCCGAGGGCACCGCGCACACCGAGGACTACAGCGTCGACGTCGCGGTCGACGGCGGCACCTGCCTGGTGATCGACAACACCGCGACGCTCGTGGAGCCGGGCGGCAACGCCACCACGCAGCACACGCTGTGCCGTCAGCTGCCGCTCAGCATCGACGATCCGGGAACGGCGAGCCTCACGCGCAGCTACGACTGGTCGATCGCGAAGACGCTGACGAACCGCGACGAGATCGCCGACGACAGCACTCCGGAGCAGGTCGACGCCGACTACGCGGTCACGGTGACCGAGGGCGGTTTCCGCGACTCGCAGCAGCAGCTCACCGGCACGGTCGAGATCACCAACCCGAACGGCTACCGCTCGTTCACGGTCGACGTCGCGAGCACGGTCGACATCGCCGGCCTGAGCTGCGAGCTCGTGAACGCCACCGCCGTCGTGATCCCGCCGAGCAGCACGGTGAGCCTGCCGTACCGCTGCACGGGCGATCCGGGTGCCCCAGCGCTGACGCACAGCGTCACCGTGTCGGGCGCCGACATCGACACGCTCACGCACGACGAGGAGATCGCGTACGCGGTCACCGAGGTGAACCGCCAGATCACGGTCGAGGACGACAGGTACGCCTTCGACCCGGTCTGGCAGATCGCCTGGAGCGCCGAGGGCACCGAGCACACCGCCGAGTACACGCTCGGCGTCGAGACCGGCGCCCACGGCGACGTGTGCACCGTCTTCGCGAACACGGCGCAGATCGTCGAGACCGGGCAGTCGTCGAGCGCCGAGTTCTCGGTCTGCGGAACGGGAGGCTTCGGGCCTCCGAACCCTCCGGTGACCCCGCCGAGCAACGGCGTTCCCGGGCTCTCGGACACCGGCCAGGCCGGACTGACGGCGGTCGCGGCGCTCGCCGCCGCGCTGCTCGCAGCAGGGGCCGCGCTGCTCGTGCTCCGCCTGCGGAGACTGCGCAGCGAGTCGTGATCGCCGGAGCTGCGGCGCGGCCCGTCCTCGCCGCAGCTCCACCGGATCCGACCTCCCCTCGACCGAGGCCGACACGCCGCGTGCGCGTCACTTTCTCGGAGCAGCGGGGACTCATCTAGTAGACGCAGCCTGCTCGCGGTGCCTCACCGCGAGCGGCGTTCGACCGAGGAAGCAGAAAGACACCATGAAGCGCAAGACCCGTATCTACGCAGCGATCCCGGGGATCCTGCTGCTCGCACTGGCACCTCTCGCGAGTGCACCGGCGGCGTTCGCGGCCGAGACCGACATCTCGGTCGTGTACTCCACGCAGAACGACGCGAATGCCCCGATCGACGGCAGCTACACCGTGCACGGCCGGGTCGACCAGACCCGCGACGACATGCAGGTCGCCTACACGATCCAGAGCGACACGGTGATGTACCCCATCCCGGTGCTGAACTACACGGGCACGTTCACCGACAGCTCCGACGCGACCTACACCTTCCGCTTCGACTGCGACGACACCGTCACCGGCTCCGACTGCGATGCGTGGGTCGCGCAGATCACGGCGATGAACGCGATGGCCACCGCCCTCGACGGCAACTCGATCGAGACCTTCACCGCCGACGTGACACCGATCATCCTCCAGTTCGGCGGAGACGTGCCTCCCGGCATCCGCGGCACCGTGACGGTCTCGATCAATTCGAGCGTTCCGGGCACCGGCCAGCTCGAGTTCTACCTGCAGGAGGGCGAGCAGGCCGGCGCTGAGCGGCTCTCGCCGACCGCGGTCACCCCGCTGTCGATCACGCAGCCGACGATCACGGCGAGCTCGCTGGAGTCGTTCTGCGCGGCGGGCCTCGAGGAGTACACCGAGGACGGCGTCAAGTACACGCCGACGAACTTCGGCCGGGACGATTTCGATGTCGAGGACGGGGTGACCGACGAGGGCATCCTCCCCGATGACGCGACCGCGGTCGGCAGCGATGCCGACCAGATCCGCTTCGACGTGACCGGCGGATCCACCGGCCTGACCGAGGAGCAGCTCGAAGCGGCTCTGCTCGCCGCTGCCGCCGGCACCTACGAGGTCACCGCGTACTACACCGCCCCCGACGGCGTTCCGGCCCCGCTCATCGGTACCTCCATTACGATCCTCGGCGCGGACGATCCCTCCTGCTGGAGCACGAGCGACGTGGTCGACCCCATCGATCCGGTCGATCCCGTGGACCCGGTCGACCCCGTCGATCCGACCGATCCGCCGCGGCCGACGGGCGTGAAGGAGCTGCCGAAGACCGGTGCGACCGACGCCGACGGCGCTCTCGCCCTGGCCGGTGCCGGCCTGCTCGGGGGCGCTCTGCTCCTCGGTGCAGCCGGCCTGCGCCGCCGCCTCGGAGCCTGACCGCCCCGAGCGCTCCCACCAACGATCACCCGACCGGGCGCGGCGTCGTCGCCGCGCCCGGTGCCAACTCTGACCATAAGGAGCATCCGGAACCGTGAGACTCAAGAAACGATCGGTCGTCGCCGCGGGCGTGACCGCCGGTCTCGTGATGGGGCTGCTGAGCGCCCCGATGGCGGCGCTCGCCGCGCCCACGGGGGCGTTCGACAGCCTGACGCTCATCAAGCAGAGCGACGGCTACTCGTTCACCAACAATCCCGTCGACGACTCCGGCAGCAACGACATCGTCGCCGTCAACGACTTCGTCGGCTTCCGCATCCAGGCCAACACCAACGGGGCCGTGAGCGAGGCGTCCGTCACGATCACCAAGCCCGACTGCTTCGTCTGGGAGGACACGGTCGACGCGAACCTCACCTTCACGCTCGACGAGGGCCAGACCACGGGCACGGTCACCCACCCCGACGCCAACACCGTCACCGTCACCTGGACCCAGGCGCCGAGCGGCACGGTGCTCACCCAGCCCTTCCGCGTGAAGGCGGGGCCCACCTGCGCGAGCGGCACGACGTGGACGCCGACGCTGAGCTACACGGACGGCTCCGGCACCCACACGCAGAGCCTCAGCACGATCACCGTGCTGTCGGTGGCGGGCTCCGACCTGCGGATCAGCGCCGAAGGAGCGCCCGCCGCGCCCGCGATCCGCTGGTTCTCGAACCTCGGCAACGTGCCGGCGATCAGGCAGGGGTGGCGCATCCAGCTCGCCCCGGAGACGCTGAGCTCCGTCGGATACTCCGACCCCAACGGCAACGTCACGTTCACCGTCACGTTCACCGGAGTCGGCTCGGCGTACGAGCTGCCCCGCTTCAACTCCGGGGTGCTGAGCCAGTGCTGGAGCTACGTCTCGCCGTCGGCGTCGAACAACGGCAACTACGCGGCGGGCGGGGCCACGCAGTCCATCGCCATCACGATGCAGACGACCGGGGCGTGCGCCGGCCTGCTCCCCCAGACCAACTCGCTCTACATCGAGTCCTTCACGCCGCTGTCGCGCGTGGAGAGCGCCGGCTGCAGCGTCAACCACGGCGCGCAGGTCACCGCCGGGGCGTGGGTCGACAGCTTCGGCCGCCCGATCCCCGACAACCCCCTCACCAACAACAACGCCTCGGTGACGCTGCAGTGCGCGGAGGTCAACTACGGCTGGTCGGGCTCCTACGGGCTGATCGCCCCGACCGTCGACGGCGCCTCCTACGACGCCTATCCGTACCGGTCTTTCAATAACGCCGAGCCCACGGGCGACTGGCAGAACGTGGCCAACAGCAGCATCGGCGCCGAGGCCGGGTTCATGAGCCTGAGCGGCTTCAACTACGACAACCCGACGCTCGACGACTTCGCGAGCTACCACCTGTGGGACGCGACCAAGCAGAACCTCGACGTCGCCCGCCTCGACAAGGCGGTCATGGGCGCGTTCACACCCAACTCCTCGCTGGATTCGGTGCCGTACAACCCCAGCACCTACGTGAAGGAGTGCACCACCGGGTTCACGGGTGCGAACGCCGACAGCGCCGGAACGCTCACCTGGGTCGACTGCACCACCCTCGACCCCGCGCAGATCAACGGGCTGCGTTTCCGGTACCTCACCACCCTGCAGCCCTACTACTACAACGTCAACTTCCCCGACGTGCGCAGCGTGTTCTCCCAGGTGCCGTTCCTCGCGGTCGGCGACCCGGTGACCACCGCCCCCACCACGTTCCGCTGGACCTCGTCGGACTTCGCGGAAACGAGCCGCGGCGGCTCCCAGAGCGTCACCATCGTCGGCAACAACCTGCTCATCGGCAAGGACGCGAACATCACACAGGTGCAGCCCGAGGGTGACATCGTGTACACGCTGACCCCGCAGGTGGCCCAGCCGACAGGCACGTTCCTGCCGATCGTCGTGCCGAACCTGCAGGTCGTCGACTCGCTCGACGTCGGTGTGACGAGCGTCGATCTGTCGAGCCTGGATCCCTTCTGGACCGTCACCCAGGAGGCCGCGGATCTCGGCCCCGACGGCGTGCCGTACACGGCGGACGACGTGCGCGGCATCCGGCTCGTCTTCACCCCGGCTGGCGACGTCACGACGGAGACGGATCTCCCGGAGATCGTCTACACGGCCCAGATGGGGATCCTGCTGCCGCCCCCGGCCGCGCCCCACAACGCGACCGTGCGCAACACCGCCGTGCTCTCGGCGGACTACTCCTCGGGCAATCGCACGGCGGCGGAGTCTGTCGTGGCGGGCACCCCGGAGGCGGCGTTCTTCTCGAAGTACCTCATCTCCGATCCGGTGATCGAGGTCGAGGATCTGCCCGCCGCCTGGCGCGTGCACTGGGTCAACTACAACAACTACTCGCTGGGCCAGGGGCGCTTCGTGGACGTGTTCCCCTACAACGGTGACGGCCGCGGCACCGACTTCAACGGAACGGCGACCCTGACGCAGATCGCCAGGGTCGGCTCGGCCACGCAGGCGGGCACCGTGATCGAGCTGACCTCCGACGCTCCCGGCACCGTCGGAGCGTCGCCTGCTGCGAGCACCGCCTGGCACGTCGTCGATCCCGCCGATCCCGGCAGCTGGGAAGCGGCCGTCGGCGGGACTCCCACCGCCATCCGCATCACCGTGCCGAACATCGAGGCCAGCACGCAGGGCTACGGCGCCGTCGACCTGCACTTCGAGGTGGACGGGCAGCGCAAGGACGACATCTACCACAACGACGCCAGCGCCACCGTCTACAACACCGTGCAGGACGCGACTGTCAACCTCGGCACGCGCAGCGGCGATCCCGTGCGCGTGATCGCGAGCTCGATCGCCGGTGTCGCCTGGGTCGACCGCGACGCCGACGGCATCCGCCAGCCCACGGAGGCGCTGCTGCCGAACGTCACCGTGCACCTCTACCGCGACGGCGACACGAGCACCCCGTTCCGCACGGCGACGACGGACGCGAACGGCGCCTACCACTTCACGCAGCTGCACAGCTCCGACTACCAGGTGGTGTTCGACGTGGACGAGCTGAAGGCCATGGGCTACAGGCTCACGGACCAGTCCGTCGGGAGCGACACGACCGTCGACTCCGACGCGGACGTCGACACCGGCGAGGTGGACCAGCTGACGCTGCCCCGCGAGACCGACGTCGTCAACCTCGACGCCGGCCTGATCGCGATCGGCCTGCAGGCCGCGATCAGCGCGGACGCCTCGCTCACGCGCAGCTACGACTGGAGCATCGCGAAGGCCGCGACGAACAAGGACGGCCTCGCGGTCGATCCGGACACCGGCGCCGCGACCGTCGAGTACTCGGTCGTGACGACCGAGGGCGCCTACGCCGACTCGAACGCGCAGCTGAGCGGCGAGGTGACGGTCACCAACCCCTCCGAGGAGAAGGCCTACACCTTCACCGCCACGGTCGCGGCCGACGGCACGGGGCTCACCTGCACCGTGACGAACGGGCAGGATCGGGAGATCGCCCCGGGTGCCATTCTGACGCTGCCCTACAGCTGCGCGGGATCCCCCGGCGACGACCTCGATCGCACCCTCACCGTCACTGTCGCGGCGACCGACATCGATCCCGCGACCGGCCAGCCGGTCGAGCCGGTGCAGGCGACCGCCGACACCGAGTACCAGGTGAACGAGGTCAACAGGACGGTGCACGTCACCGACGCGGCGACCATCGGCGGCACGGCGCAGGCCGACCGCGAGTTCGGGCCGTACACCTGGAGCGCCGAGGGCACCGAGCACACCGAGACCTACGCCGTCGACGTGACCGTGCCCGCGGGCGAGTGCCTCGCGGTGGACAACACCGCGACGATCGACGAGACCGGGCAGCTCGCCTCCGAGTCGCTCTCCGCCTGCCTGCCGCTCGACCTGACGATCGAGAAGAACGTCGTCACGAGCCTGCAGCGCAGCTACGGCTGGAGCATCGACAAGCGCCTGGCGAACCCCGGCGTGCAGCTCGACGAGCACGGCGAGGCGACGCTGGAGTACGAGGTCGTCGTGACCGAGGGCGCCCAGGACGACGCCTCGTGGACGATGAGCGGCGAGGTGACGGTCTCGAACCCGAACCGGTACAAGAGCGTCGACGCCACCGTGACCGACGTCGCCGATATCGGCGGCGGGGTGGTCTGCGCCTTCGCAGGCGGCGACACCGTGACGCTGGCCGCGGGGGAGACCCGCACGCTGTCCTACTCCTGCTCCTTCACCTCGGAGCCGGCCTACAGCGGGGTCAACACGGCCACGGTGGCGTGGCAGAGCGACGTCGCCGGCACGAACCGCGCGCTGGTCGAGGATCGGAGCGCCGTCGCGACGGCCGACATCCTCGAGGACGCCTGGGCGCTCACGGAGTTCCAGAAGACCGTCTCGGTCGAGGACATCGCTGAGATCGACGGCGCCGCACAGGCGCCGCGCGCACTCGGCCCCTACACCTGGAGCGCCGAGGGCACCGAGCACGTCGAGAGCTACTCGGTGGACATCGCGGTCGACGCCGGCACCTGCCTGCTCATCGACAACACCGCGACCATCGTCGAGCTCGGCAGCAGCGCCGCTACGCAGCACACGCTGTGCCGCGAGGCACCGCTCAGCATCGCCGATCCGGCGGCCGCGAGCCTGGTGCGCACCTTCGACTGGTCGATCGCGAAGCAGCTCGTCAACCGCGAGGACATCGCGGACGACGAGACCCCCGAGAGCGTCGACGCGCAGTACGCCGTGACGGTCACCGAGGGCGGCTACACCGACTCGGCGCACCAGCTGACCGGCCAGGTGGAGATCACGAACCCGAACGACTACCGGTCGTACACGGTCGACGTGGCCAACACGATCAGCATCGACGGCCTCGAGTGCGCGCTCGCGAACGCCTCGAACGTGGTGATCCCCGCGAACGGCACGGTCACCCTGCCCTACACCTGCACCGGCGATCCCGGCGAGGTGCTCAGCGGCACGCACGGCGTCACCGTGACGGGCGCCGACATCGAGACGCTCTCGCACGAGGAGGAGGTGGGCTACACGATCACCGAGGTGAACCGCACCGTCACCGTCACTGATGACAGGTACGCCTTCGACCCGGCGTGGCAGATCACCTGGTCGGAGCAGGGCACCGAGCACCTGCGCGAGTACGCGCTGCGGGTCGAGACCGCCGTCGGGGCGTGCCAGACCTTCGAGAACACGGCGACCCTCGCGGAGACCGGGCAGAGCTCGACGGCGGGCTTCCGGGTCTGCGCCCCCGAGGGATCGGTCGGCGGCGGGTTCTTCGAGCGCCTCGTGCAGACGGGAGGCGCCGTCGGGCCGCTGCCGGCGATCGCCGCGCTCCTGCTGCTGGCCGGTCTGATCGTCGTGCTGCGCAGGCGGAGCAACGGGAGCGAGCAGCGCGGCTGACGCGCGGAGAACGGCGGGGGAGGCCCGTCTGAGGTCGGATGGCCCGGCGCATGATGCGCCGGGCCATCCGGCGTTTTCCCGGCTTCCCGGTGCAACGCCGAGCCCGACGCGGCACGGGGAATGACACGCGGGGAAAGATGTCTCCGGTTGCGTCACTTTTCACCGGTTCGGATCACTCTCATAGCGGAAAGGAACCCCATGCCGGACTCTCCCGATATCCGGTACCCTTTCCCTCCCCGAAGATGCTCTGGTTTCCCTGTCGGAGCATCCCCCGGGTGGGTACTCGAGAGTGACTCCGGGTACCCACCCGTTCTCCTATGCGGTTCCCGCGAAGCGGTCGACGTACGCGCTCGCGGTCGCAGCGGTGGCCTCCCGCAGGCCGAGGTACAGTTCGATGCTGCGCGTTCCCGGCCAGTCGTGCGGCAGGAGCGCGGGCGGCTCCGAGGGATACGCGCGCCACACCGCGGGGTCGGTGGCTCGGGACGCGAGGAAGCCCTCGTGCAGCTCCCGGATCGCGTTCAGATCCCACCACCGCGCCGCGAGCTCGCGCAGCGGCGCTGCGCCGCGCACCTCGTGGGTCACGAACAGCGTCACGTGATCCGACAGCTCCAGCCGGCGCACGATGTCCTCGGCCTCGTCGAGCAGGAAGGCCGGCAGGATACACAGGCCCTGGGAGACGTTTCCGGCGCCGATCCAGCAGAGCTGCTTGCGCAGCCGGTGCCGTGCCTGTCGCCGGCTCTCCGGCACGTTGAACGAGACGAGGCACCACGCATCCCCGTCGCCCATGCTGCGCGGCTGATGGATGCGCCGGTCGCCGCGCGCGAGCACGTCGTGCGCGGCGGGGGCGATCGCGTAGCCGGGCTGCCGCTCTCTCGCCTCGGAGACCAGAAGACCCTTCTCCCGCACGCGCGACAGGGCTGTGCGCGTGCGCTCGGGGCTGACGCCGAGGGCGCGCAGCAGCTCGACGAACACCGCGGTCGGCAGCCAGCCGCCGCGCTCCCGCATCACTGCCCCGGTGACGGTGCGCAGCAGCGAGGTCGCGCTTCCCGGGCGGGCGTCGAGGTCGTCGAGCAGCTCCGTCATGCGTTCGCCGCCGCGGTCGTGCGATCCGGCGGCTCGACGCGCTCGGCCGAGGCGAGCCAGGCCACGAGCTCGGCGGCGGTGTGAATTGGCCTGGTTTGAGTTCCGACCGGTTTTCCTGTCAACCGGTCGGTGACAGAAGTTCCTCGGCCTCAGCATAGTAGGCCTGCTCGACCTCGATCGGGGTACGCATATCGAGCTCCCCGTGAAG
>NZ_JAGDYL010000042.1 GCF_017565705.1 Leucobacter ruminantium | reverse complement strand
GGTTCCTTACGGAACCGGGACCCCCTCCTTTGCTGAAGCGGCCGGGATCAGCCCTGGATCTCGTCGACGGGAACCGGGTTGTTCTCGGCGTCGTACTTGTAGATGCCGACGAGAGCGGTCGAGGGATCGTTGTCCTCGTTCAGCGGGCCGATGCCGGCCTTGCCCGAGTAGTGGATGTCCTTGCCGTCCTTGAGCAGCGCGGCGCAGTCCTTGAAGGTGCTGCACTCCTCGCCGCCGTCGGCGCCCGACACCGCGCGCAGGTTCTCGCGGATGGTCTCCGAGTCGGCCGCGCCGCCCTTCTCAGCCGCGAGCGCGACGAGCACTACGGCGTCGTAGGTCTCGGGGGCGAAGTTGAGGCTCTTCGTGACGTCGGGGAAGACCGCCGCGAGCTCCTTCTCGAAGCCGTCATCGACGGTGCGACCGGGCGTAGTGCCCTGGGCGCCCTCGAGCGTGCCGGGATCGAGATCCTCGTACGGGGTCGTGTTGCCATCGACCAGGTACAGCTTCGAGAGGTCGAAGCCCTGCGACTTCAGCTCGGGGATGATCTGCTGCGCCTCGATGTAGCTGAGGATCGCGATCGCCTCGGGCTTGGTCGCGAGCACCGCCGACACCTCGGACGAGAACGAGGTCTGGCCCTCGGGGAACTCCTCGCCGGATCCCTTCGCACCATAGGTGACCTCGACGCCCGCGTCCTCGAGCGTGCTCTGCAGGTTGTCGCGCAGGCCCTGACCGTAGTCGTTGTTGAGCGCGAGGATGCCGACGCTGGTCGGGCCGTCCTTCACGATCAGGTTGCCGAGCGCCTTGCCCTGGATGGTGTCGGAGGCGATCGTGCGGAAGTAGAGCGGGTTTATGCCCGCGAGCGCGATGCCGGTGTTCGACGGCGAGCCCATCAGGATACCGGCCTCGGTGAGCTTCGGCATCGCGGCATTGGTGTTGCTGGTGCCCATGGCGCCGAGCACGAAGGCGGGGTTCGCCTTGATGATCTCGTCGACGCTCTTCGCGATGACGGTCGCATCGTTGCTGTCGCCCTCGTTGCCCTCGGCGACGACGGTGACGTCTTCGCCGAGCACGCCGCCCGCATCGTTGATGTCCTTGAGCGCGAGCTTGACCGCGCCCTCCGGGCCGTAGATGAGGTGCTCGAGCGAGCCCGTCTGCGGGAGCAGGGTCGCGATCTCGAGCGCCTTCGGGTTGCCCGCCGCGGTCGAGCCGCTCTCGCCCGAGTCCGAGGACTCGGCCGAGCTGCTCGAGCATCCGGTCAGCACGAGGCCGGCGGTCGCGAGCAGCGCGATTCCGCCGATGGCCTTCTGGGAGATTTTCCTCATGAATGACGCCTTTCTGCACATTCGCAGTGCCGCAGCCTCGCGGCACTCACAGTCGAGCTTAGTGAAGGCGGGGGCGCAGAGCGCCTTGCGCACCGGGGCTTCCGGCGAGTTGTTAGCGTCTCGTGACACTCTTGGCGACTACGTTGCACTGCGCCAAGCCACGGCCCTGTTTTCTGTACCTTACGCACAAAGCCGGGGCGAGGGATCCGGCCTCACTCCTGGTCCCTGCCGATGCGCTGGCCGACCACCGCGCTGATGCCGTCCTGCCGCATCGAGACGCCGTACAGGGCGTCCGCGATCTCCATGGTCCGCTTCTGGTGCGTGATGACGATGAGCTGCGAATTCTCGCGCAGCCGCTCGAACACCTGCAGCAGGCGGCCGAGGTTCGCGTCGTCGAGAGCCGCCTCGACCTCGTCCATGATGTAGAAGGGGCTGGGGCGGGCCTGGAAGATCGCGATGAGCCAGGCGACGGCCGCGAGGGATCGCTCCCCGCCTGACAGCAGCGACAGGCGCTCGACCTTCTTACCCGCAGGCTTCACCGCCATCTCGATGCCGGTGTTCAGGAGGTCGTCGGGGTCGCTCAGGAACACCTCCCCCGATCCGCCGGGGAAGAGGATCGGGAACACCTCCGCGAACGCCGCCTTGGTGTCCTCGAAGGCCTCGCCGAAGATGCCCTGCATCTTGCGGTCGAGATCCTCGATGATCGAGAGCAGGTCGGCGCGCGTCTTGGCGAGATCCTTCAGCTGGTCGGCGAGGAAGGAGTGCCGCTGCTCGAGCGCCGCGAACTCCTCCAGCGCGAGCGGGTTGATGCGGCCGAGCTGCGCCAGCTGCTTCTCGGCCCGCGCCAGGCGTTGTTCCTGCTCGGAGCGCACGAAGGGCACCGAGGCGCCCCCGCTCCCCGAGCCTGTCCCGCCCCCTGAGCCTGTCGAAGGGGGCGGGACTCGGTCCCCTTCGCCAGGTTCAGGGGACGCCGGGGCCGTCAGCCCGAGCTCCGCCGCGAGCTCCGCCTCGAGCGCGTTCGCGAACTGCGGCGCCTCCTCATCGGCCGGGCGTGCCGAGCGAGGCGAGGCGCTCTCGGTTTCGATCCGCCGCTCCTGATCGGCCGACGGACCTCCGACAGGGATCGGCACCTCCGGTCCATACTCGGCGATGAGCACATCCTCGACGAGACCGAGCTCGTTGCCCGCGCGCTCCAGCATCGTCGAGAGCTGCAGCTTGCGCTCGTAGCTCTTGAGCTCCGATCCGTGCACGCGCTCCGTGAGCGCGTGCAGCTTCTGCCGCAGCTCCGATTCCTCCGACCGCAGCAGGGTGAGTTCCTGGCTGTGCCGCGCGCGCTCGGCCTCCGCCGCCTGCTGGGCGATGCGCGCTTCCGACAGGGATCGATCGCAGGCGTCGAGGATCGCGGGCAGCAGCTCAGCCACCCGCTCAGCCCTGGCCACCTGGCGGGCGCGCAGCACGGCTCGGCGCGCGGCCTCCTCGGCCGCTCGGCTCTCGGCCTCGAACTGCTCCGCCATGGCGACGTGCTGCGCGGCGCTCGCCCTGGCGCGCTCGCGAGCCGTCTCGAGCGCCAGCCGCGCCTCCATCTCCTCCGATCGGGCCTGCTCCACCTCGCTCTGCAACGCCTCGCGCTGACTCACGTCGAGAATGGGGCGGGGAGCGGCCTCGGCCTCGGCGAACGCCTGTTCGGCGGCGTCGGCCTCGCGGGCCGCCTCCTCCGCGGAGGCGACGACCGACGAGAGCGCGTGACCTGCACGCTCCGCCTCGGACTGCGCAGCCTCCGCACGGGCGAGCAGGCGGTTGCGCTCCTTCGCGATCTCCGCGAGGCGCGCATCCGCCGCGCGGAGCTCGGCGAAGGCCTGTTGGGCATCGACCTTGGCGCGCGAGGCCTCCTGGCGCAGCTCGGCGAGTTCGGCCTCCACCTCTGCGACCTCGGCCGCGACGGCGTCGCGCCGCAGCTCCGCCTGCTCGAGTTCGGCGATGAGCTCGATGCGCGACGGCGCGAGCGCCGAGCCCCCGGTGACGGTGAACTCGGTGAGCACGTCGCCGCCGGCCGTGACGACCGTGTATCCGCCGGAGGGCCACAGCTCGCGCAACCGCGCCGCGCCGCGGATCGCGCGCTCCGCGTCGTCGGCGAGATAGCTCCGCGCGAGCAGCCCGCGCACGCCCTCCGGGGCGTCGAGCAGCGCGTCGACCGCACGGGTGAGGCCTTCGACCTCGGGGCTCGTCTTCGCGTCCGCGTCCGACGCCGCCGAACCCGCGATCACCGCACGCAGACGGCCGAGGTCGCGCTCGCGCGCCGCCGACACCGCCCGCACGGCGGCCGCATCGTCGTCCACGAGCAGCGCATCCGCGAAGACGCCGAGCGCGGCTCCGACGGCGGCCTCGAAGCCCTCCCGCACGCGGATGCGATCCGACACCCGACCCCCGATGCCCTCGGGAGAGTCGGCGAGCAGCGCACCCGACGCGTCGCGCTGGTCGAGCGAACGCGTGAGCGCGCTGACCCTGGCCTCGAGACCGGCCCGCTCCTGCTCGAGCGCGTGCAGCCGATCCCTCACCGCGTCCCGCTGCTGCTCGGCCGCGGCCTGCCGCTCCTGAGCCCCGCGATACGAGGCGTCACGGTCGGCCCCCGAGTCTTCTTCGGGAGCGTCGGCGATCTCCTCGCGCGCCTCGAAGTCGGCGAGCTCGCCCCGCGCATCCTCGGCCCTCGCGCTCGCCTGGGCGACCGCCTGCTCGCGCCGCGCCACGTCCTGCGCGAGCGCCACCCGCTTGGCGAGCGCGGTCTCGGCACGGCCCCGCAGCTGCGACAGCTGCAGGTCGTGCTTCGAGACCAGCGCGCTCTGGGCGGCGATGTGCTCGTCGATCGCGTCGAGGGATCGCTGCGCCGCGCGCGTCGCGGCGCTCGCCCGCTCCCACACGGCCTCCGTTTCGGGGATGAGCCCCTCGAGTCGGGCCGACTCAGCGCGCGCCTCCTCGACGGCCGCGCGGCTGAGCCGCGTCACGGGTGCGGATCCCTCGCCCTGAGTCGCGAGGAAGGTGAGCCGCTGCTGTGCCTGCGAGAGCAGCCCGCGCAGCTTCGACTGGGCCGACTCCAGCGCGATCGTCACCCTGCGGGCGGCGTCGAGCTCGTCGCCCTGCTGCTCCTGCTCCAGGCGCGAGATGCGCAGCTGCTTCTGCTCGATCTGCTCCTGCAGCACGATGCGCTCGGAGTGGCGCTCGGACTCGTCGCGCGCGAGCTCGTCGAGTTCGCGGCGCAGCCTGAACACGTCGTCGGCGAGCAGCCGGGCCTTCGCATCGCGAACCTCGGCCGCGATGCCCTGAGCCTGCCTCGCCACCTCGGCCTGGCGGCCGAGCGGCTTCAGCTGGCGCCTGATCTCGCCGACCAGGTCCTCGAGGCGGGTGAGATTCGTCTCCATCGCGTCGAGCTTGCGCAGCGTGCGCTCCTTGCGCCGCCGGTGCTTCAGGATGCCCGCAGCCTCCTCGATGAAGCCTCGCCGGTCCTCGGGCGTCGCCCGCAGCACGGCGTCGAGCTGCCCCTGGCCGACGATGACGTGCATCTCACGCCCCAGGCCTGAGTCGCTCAGCAGCTCCTGCACGTCGAGCAGGCGGCAGTTCTCGCCGTTGATGGCGTACTCGCTCGAACCGTTGCGGAAGAGCGTGCGGCTGATCGTCACCTCGGAGTACTCGATCGGCAGCGCGCCGTCGGAGTTGTCGATCGTGAGCCTGACCTCGGCTCGGCCGAGCGGGCCGCGGGTCGAGGTGCCGGCGAAGATGACGTCCTCCATCTTGCCGCCGCGCAGTGTCTTCGCGCCCTGCTCGCCCATGACCCAGGCGAGCGCGTCGACCACGTTCGACTTTCCCGAGCCGTTCGGGCCGACGATCGCAGTCACACCGGGCTCGAACTGGAAGACGGTTGGCTGCGCGAAGGACTTGAAGCCCTTGAGCGTGAGGCTCTTCAGGTGCACGCCGCCGCCTTTCTCCCTCGATCGTGCCGTTCGCGCCGGGCCCCGAGGGGCCGATCCCTATGACTTTACCCGCTCGGGCGCGGGTCGCCCGGCACACCGGGGCGAAGAGCGGGCCGGCCTCAGCGCATGCCACGGGCGACGCATTAGGGTCGGACTCATGCGCGAGATCAGACCGGCGACGAGCGCGGACCTCGGATCCCTCTCGGAGATAGAGGCAGCCGCAGACCGCGTGTTCGCCGACTTCGCGGGATTCGACATCGGCGATGACGCGAGGAGCGGCGAGGAGCGGGCGGCGCAGCCCGGCTACCTGCTCGTCGTGTCGGACGCACCCGGCGAGCGCCCCGTCGGTTTCGCGCATGTGCTGGAGCACCCGGGTGGGGCGCACCTCGAGCAGCTCTCCGTGTCGCCCGGCAGCGCTCGGAGGGGTCACGGACGGGCGCTCGTGAAAGCCGCCATATCGGAGGCGGTCCGGCGCGGCCACGGTCGCGTCACACTGCGAACCTATGCCGACGTGCCGTGGAACCGCCCGTTCTACGAATCCTGCGGCTTCGAGGTCGCTCCTCAGCCGGAGGAGACGTTCTTCCGGGCACTCCTGGCCGCTGAGCTGGAGGCGGGGCTCTTCGAGCACGGCGCCCGGGTGTTCATGCGGGCCGACGCGGTCGCCGTCCCCAGGAACGGCGCTGCATCGTAATCGCCCTGCGACGGCGTCTCAGAGAGAAGGTCGCGGAGGCGACTTACGAGGGCTGGAGCAGCGGGCCGGGTTCTGCCAGGCTGTGGGCATGGAGCAACGACTGCACTTCCTGACCCTCGCGACCCCGGATCTCGATGCGGCCCGGCGCTTCTACCGCGACGGCCTCGGGTGGAAACCCGCACTCGACGTGCCCGGGGAGATCATCTTCTTCCAGATCGCGCCCGGGCTCATGCTCGGTCTGTTCGATGCCGAGAAATACGACAGGGATCTGCTGCGCGAGCACACGACGACGGGCGTCAGCGGCCTGACGCTGTCGCACAACGTGGCCGACCGGGAGAGCGTCGAGGCGACTCTCTCCGCGTTCGAGGCAGCAGGCGGCACGATCCTCAAGCCCGCACAGGAGAGCGCGTTCGGCGGCGTGTATCACGGGCACGCCGCCGATCCCAACGGCGTGATCTGGGAGATCGCGCACAACCCGGACTGGAGCATCGACGAGGCCGGCGCCGTCTCCCTCTAGGGATCGTGCCACGCCGCCTCTCCCGTTCGCCGCCCGCGGGATGAACGGGCCCGCTCGATCCCTCTACCGCGGGAGCGGGAGTTCGCGGATCGGGTCCCCGCCGTCGATGAAGAGTCGTCCCTCGGGAGCGAGCGCATCCGCGATGCGCTGGAGCGCAGCGACCCCGGCACGCGGGTGGCGCCCGTCGAGCGCGCCGACGCGAACCGCGAAGGCGAGATCGAAGGGCGCTTCGCCGGGGAGCAGCTCGAACTCCTCCGCTGCGGCCTGACGAACACTGAGGCGGCCGTCGGCGAGCTCTCGGGCGGCGTTGCGCTCGATCTGTGCGACGCCCTTCGCCGAGCGGTCGATGACGAGGATGTGCCTGACCCTGCGCGCGACCTCTTTCGCCGCGGCCCCTGGTGCTCCTCCGATCTCGAGCACCCGCATCCCGGGAGCCAGCGGCAACGCGTCGACGACGGCCGCGAGGCGCGGAGACAGCGCAGTCATGAACCGGCTCCCTTCCGCGTCGCTCCCAGCGCGCTCGTCTGTATTGTGCACCCTCTCGGACGCCTCCGCCTGCCCGTTCTTGCCCTGTTCTGTGCGCTGCGCTGCTCCGCTCCGCTCTGTGCCCGGCTCCGCCCTCAGAACCGCTCGAGACGACGCTCCAGCTGGTCGAGAATGACCCCCAGCCCCTCTTCGAACTGATCGGAGAACCGGTACTCCCCCGCGCTCGTGAGATGCGACACGAGCTCGGCCAGGTACGGGTAGGGCGCGATCGCCGCGCTCGCGCCCTCGGCGAAGTCGACCGCCCCATCTCCCGCCTCGGGGTCGAAGGGCAGGTTGCGCTCGGTCAGCGCGAAACCGTACACGTAGGCGTCGATCACCGAGAACGCCTGGGCCGCCAGCTCGATCGAGAACCCTCCCCGGCGCAGGCACCCGATCACCGCGTCGTGGTGCCGCAGCAACGCGGGTCCGGGGTGGGAGCGGGAGTCGATCAGGGTGAGCGCCCACGGGTGCGCGACCAGCACGCTGCGCGCCGAGGCCGCCCGCAGGCGCATCCCCTCACGCCAGGGCACATCGGGAGGGGGCAGCTCGATCATCGCGAAGATCCGGTCCACCAGGGCGTCGAGCAGCGCGTCCTTGCCTGCGATGTGGTGGTAGAGGGACATGGCCTCGACCCCGAGTCGCTTGCCGACGTTGCGCATGCTGATCGCAGCGTAGCCGCCCTCGTCGGCGACCGCGACCGCAGCGTCGACAATGCGCTGCTCGGTGAGCGGACGTCGTTCGCCCATGTCATCCCCTTTCTGGCGACTCCTTGCCAACTTACGCATGTAAGGATACGCTATCCCCCAAAACTTACGGTCGTAAGGATCACCATGAGCACACACATGACAGCGGCGTGCGTCGACCGCTACGGGCCTCCGAGCACGATCACCATCTTCGAGGCACCCGTCCCCGAGCCCCGCCCAGGCGAGGTGTTGATACGCGTCGCGGCTGCCGCGGTCACCTCGGGCGACGCGCGCCTGCGGGCGGGCAGATTCCCCAGGGGCTTCGGGGTTCCCGCCCGGCTCGGGATCGGCGTCCTGGGGCCGCGGCGACGGATCCCCGGCGCGGTGCTCTCGGGCAGGATCGAGCGCCTGGGCGATCCCTCGGCAGGCTCGCAGAGCGGATTCTCGCCGGGCGACGAGGTCGCCGGCATGACAGGGATCCGGCTCGGCGCGCACGCCGAGTACGCGGTGCTGAAGCTCACGGCGCTCGCCCCGAAGCCTACCGGGATCAGTCACGCCGACGCCGCAGGAGCGCTCTTCGGCGGCAGCACCGCCCTGCACTTCCTGCGCGCCCGCGCCCGCGTGCAGCCCGGGCACCGAGTGCTCGTGAACGGCGCATCGGGATCCGTCGGCTCCGCCGCTGTGCAGTTGGCGGCGCGGGCCGGTGCAGAGGTCACAGCGGTCAGCAGCTCCGGAAACCACCCGCTGCTGCGCCGCCTCGGCGCCGCCACCACGATCGACTATCGCGAGACGCCCCTCGCTCGGTTGGACGAGCGGTTCGACGTCGTGTTCGACGCGGTCGGCAGCCTCGGGCGCGCGGGCGGCCTGCGGCTCGCCACGGAAGACGGGTCGGTGATCCTCACGGCCGCGAGCCTCGCCGAGACCATCACCGCGCGAGGCCGAGTGATCGCCGGAGCGGCCCCGGAGCGCGGCGAAGACTTCGCGACGATCCTCGAGCTCGTGGCCCGCGGCGAGTTCGATCCGCTCGTCGAGGCCGTCGGCGGACTCGACGCACTGCCCGCGGCGCACACTCGGATCGACAGCGGGCGGAAGGTCGGCAACCTGGTGATCCTGCCCGATGCAGCGGAGTTCACGGACGGGATCGCGTGATCCTTCTCTGTTCTGGCCAGGGTGCAAGAACCCGGGGTTCGCCCGCGTCGCGCCTGGTGTTCAGCTCCAGTCGAAGGTGAAAACGACCGTGCGCGTCTCAGGCTCGAAGAAGACGAGGATCGCGTCGGCGCCGTGCGACCGCCAAGGGTAGCCCGAGGTCGCCGCCACGTAGGTGAACGGACGCCCGTCGGCAAGACGCAGAACGGGGGTCGCGGGATCGCTGTCGTCGAGAGTGAACGCTGCGGGCGGTGGGTACTCGGCCCAGTTGCCGTAGCCGGGTTCACCTCCGAGCGCGTCGACGAGCACGTCGTCGAAGCCCCACCCCTCGCGGGGCCGGGTCGGATCCTGCTTATCGGCCCAGGTGAGCACGCCGAGCCGGGCGAATCGCGTTCTCGTCGCCGCGAACTCGGCGGCGGCCTCAGCGTAGGATTCGCTCAGCTCGACGGCCCGCGGGCGGCCCGCCGCCTCCAGGTCCTCGATCTCGAAGAATCGACGCTGCCCGAGAAAGGCGACCCGGCTCTTGTCGTCGAGACGGAATGAGATCCAGTTCTCGCAGGCATAATCGTCGTGGTGTGCGGCGGTGTTCTCACCGAGCAGACCCTCTTCGGGTTCCACCGGGCTCAGTAGCGGCACGCGGCCGTTCCAGGCGGAATTGAATGCGCTCAACTCGATGGAGACGAGCGGGTGCAGCAGCCGCTCGAGCCACGGCTGGTCGGAGGCGAAGACTGCGGCCGGATCCGGGAACGCCCGCACCCGCGGGTCGCCGACGATGATCGCCTCTCCCTCCTCCGGATCACGGTCTTCGAGGGGGTGGGCGCCTGCTGCACTGCTCATGCGGTCACACTACCCGGGCCGAGGTCCTACTACCCGATCAGCACGGCCGAGAATCTCTCACTCGGCTCCCGAGGGCCGGGGCGGCCACAGCTCGGCTCCCGAAAAAACGTCGTCCGCGCGCACTCCGACTGGACGCAGAATCCGGCCATGCGCCGCACGATCGGCGGCATCTACCTGTCCTTCCTGCTGCCGGCCCTGATGGGACTGTTCGCGCAGGTCGGCGGCACCGAGAGCCCGATCGTCTGGCGCCTGTCCTTCGTGATCATCGCGGTGATCGGCGGCGTCTCGATGCTTCGTCTGCTGGCCAGGGCAGGAGCGGACCCCAGCGCAGCGACCTGGCTACTTCGGGCGGACACCTCCGAAGAATACTGAGATGAGCGGCGAATCGATCGGCGAGCCGACCGGAATATCGATCACGTGCTCTGCCACGCGCACCGGCTCCGATGCGAGCAGCAACCAGCCTGCCTACTCACTGATTGCCGCGCACGGCCGCGATGGATGCGGCGATGGCCAGTGGCACCACGGGCAGATAGATGATGACCGGCACCGCGTCGCGCGCTGCGATGAGGACCGTCACGGACAGTGCCGTCGATCCCAGGCAGAACCAGCCCGCCCAGGCCGGGAGCGATCCGGTTGTCAGCGTGTCGGCGCCGAACCCGGCGAACGCAGCGGCGATCAGAAACGCCACGACGTACCAGGCGACCGCGGTCAACGATTGTACGAGAGCGAGCAGCGTCTCCGTTTCAGGAGTGCGGTCCCTCGCGACGGAGGGCACGATGCTCAGGCGCGCTGCAAGGTTCAGCACCCACAAGGGCGTCGCCACCCCGAGCAGGATCACTCCGGACAGCCAGAACGGGCCGCGGCCCGGCGCGAATACGAGCACACAACCGAGCAGCGTCGCGACCGCGCTCGCGAGAAACAGGGTCACGCTGACGCGCCACAACGTCGTGTGCTGCGCGACGATCTCAAGGGGGTCGCCCTGCCCGCGCCAGATGGGGAAGAACTGCGGCGTCAGCGCCGCAGCCCAGAGGGCGATGCCCGCGACCCACAGGCACACCGCCGCGGTGGCGGCGGTCATCGGCGCGACGCTCTCGCTCATCCGAAGTCGCTCCGTCCCGTCTCGTCGTCCGCCCCGTACAGGGCGGTGAGCTCGCGGGTGAGCTGCCGTTCGCCGAACAGGCGATACAGCGCCCTCGCCGCGAACGGGAGCGCCCACCAGAAGTCGGCGCGTTCCTCCTCCGCCTCGAATGCGCGGAGCATGTATCCGAGATGGATCAGCAGCCGGTTCTTCGGAATACCCGCGATCCCATGGTCGCGCATCTCATCCCACTCGACTTGCGTGAGCAGCGCGGGCGCGTGATCGGCGACGAAGGGTTCCTCGTCGCCGAGATGCGCGGCAAGCGCCGCGTCCACCAGCTGGAGCGCCGCCACCAGGTCCGCCTTCGCGCCGAGACGATCCGCCTTCCAGCGAGCGTGCGCCTGCCCGACGGCGGTCAGCCGCTCGGCGATGTCGGTGTGCTGAGCGCGCATCTGCTCGACGTGCAGCGCGCAGGCGGGGCGGCGCTCGGCCATGCGATCCCAGAGCGTGAGGTCTTCGCCGTGATGGCATGATCGAGGTGCAGTCAGGTCCGCTCGCGGCCCGCACCCGAGCCAGGTACGCGCTCTTCCTCGAAGCCGACGAACGGGCGGCCCGGCCGCTGCACAAGCAGCGAGCTGGAATGGAAGCGTGGCTATGCACCATCCTCAAGAATCTCGGCGGCGAGAAAGCCGAAGCGCGAGCCCCCTTCCTCATGGCTGCGGCAGAGGGAGTGCTGCTCCATCGCATCACCATCAACCCAGAAGCGCCCATCGAAGAAAGCGTCGCTCTGGCGGTGGACGCAACCCTCGCGCAGGCGTAGCACGAGTCGAGGCGGACGACGCTCCCGGCTGTCCCCCGTTCCGAACGGAGCACAAGACTCCGAGAGTGAATCATCGCACCCGCAGTTCACCGCCGCCACTGACACCACTGGCAGAAATGCGACGAGCGCCCGCCGATCACGAGTCGCCGCAGCGGCTCCCCGCAGCGCGGGCACGGCTCCCCCGTGCGCCCATAGGCGTTGGGCGAGTGGGTTGAGCGAGTGGGCGAAGTACCCGGACTTCATCAGTTTTTGACGCTCACCTATCCCTCCTATTCCCTGGCAGGACGACTCATTGAATAGACCAACGGACCCGCCGGTACTGCGGTGGTCGCATCAAGCGAAAAACCATGCCGCTGGTAGAAACGGACGTTTCGCTCGTCTGATGTCTCAAGAGCAACCGCGGCGGACTCCTCATCGAGCTTGTGAAGCCCTGCCGCCAGAACCGCGGAGCCGAGACCCAACCCTTGGGCGTCAGGACATACACCAACAGTCGCGAGAATCCACGAATGTTCAGGACCACCAGGCAGTGGGATCTTCATCAGCTCGGTCAATCGATCACCGTGAAGGAGTCCGATCCGCTCCGCTACATCGGCCTCAACGGATGGCGCATCCGGTGGCATGAAAGCAGAGACCGACTTTAGGGGCTCATCGGAATTGAGGGTGTAGGAGCGGTCTGAATCCGCCGGCTTCGAGCAACGACCGCGCAATGTAGTGGGTCAGGTTCCGGAACCCCAGCGCGGAGCCACGGAGGTGTTCGAGCCGACCATTG
>NZ_JAGDYL010000041.1 GCF_017565705.1 Leucobacter ruminantium | reverse complement strand
AGGTAGCGTTAAACACGAAGACCTCGTGAGAGAACGATGGACGTTGAACACCCTGATTCTCTTACGAGGTCTTCGTTCTACCCAGGCGTACTCACCGATCGGCCTACACTCTCAAATCCGAAGAGCCACATACATGTACAACCGCATATCAGGGTGGTCTGAATCGGCCTGGGAGTATCGGCGCGTCGGCTGCGCGATGACCTCCTCGTGCCGGAGATCGCTCGGCTGCATGCGGAGAACTACGGCGTCTACGGGCGCCGGAAGATGCATGCGCTGATGCGCCGGCAAGGTTGGGACATCGGCCGCGACCAGACCGAGCGGCTGATGATGCGGAGTAGTGCCCCTTAGGGTCTGTCCGATAAACGGTGTGTGGGGTCCGGCGGTTTTCATTAGTGGGTGGTTTTCTCGAACCGTCCGGCGAAGGTGATCGCGAACGCGTTCAGCGCGGGCTTCCACCTCATCACCCAGCGTGCCCTTCCGCCGCCGGTCGGGTCAAGCGACCTCGTCACGAGATACAGGCATTTGATCGCGGCGGCCTCATTGGGGAAGTGGCCGCGCGCCCGGACGGCCCGGCGGTAGCGGGCGTTGATGGATTCGATCGCGTTGGTCGTGCAGATCACCCGGCGGATCTCGACGTCGTACTCCAGGAACGGCACGAACTCCGCCGGTCAAGCCCCGGGACGTGGTGTAGCTGTCGGTGATCCTTCTGCTGTTGATGTTGGTCAGGCGCTGAGTTCGAGGATCGTGTCGGTGGTCACCTCGCTTGCGGTGTCGGGGACGAGGGTGAGCCGGGACTTGGCGAGGATGTCGAGGCCGAGGTAGCGGCGGCCTTCGGCCCACTCGTCGGTCTGCTCGGCGAGGACGGCGCCGACGAGGCGGATGATGGCGTCGCGGTTGGGGAAGATGCCGACGGAGTTGGTGCGTCGTCGGATCTCCCGGTTCAATCGCTCATTGGGGTTGTTGGACCAGATCTGCTGCCAGAGCCCTTCGGGGAACCCGGTGAACGCGAGGATGTCTGCCCGGGCGTTGTCGAGGTGGTTGTGCGCGTCGGGTAGTTTCCCGTCGACGTAGTCCAGCAGCCGGTCGAACTGCGCATTGACTGCCTCGGCGTCGGGCTGGTCGTAGACGGAGTGCAGCATCGCTTTGACGGCCGGCCACATGTTCTTCGGGGTCACGGACATCAGGTTCGCGGCATAGTGGGTGCGGCAGCGTTGCCAGGCCGCTCCGGGCAGGTTCGCGGCGATTGCCTCCACAAGCCCTGTGTGCGCGTCGGAGGTGACGAGACGGACGCCGGCCAGGCCGCGGGCGACGAGGTCGGCGAAGAACGAGTTCCATGCCGCTCCCGTCTCACTCGTCGCGACGCGCAGGCCAAGGACCTCCCGTCGGCCATCGGCGTTGACGCCGGTCGCGATCAGCACGACCGCATTGATCACACGGCCGCCTTCACGGACCTTCATCGTGAGCGCGTCGGCGGCGACGAACGTGAACGGGCCCGCATCGCCCAGGGGCCGGTGCCGGAACTGATCGACGTGCTCGTCGAGCTCCGCGGCCAACCGCGACACCTGCGACTTCGACAGGGAGTGAATCCCGAGGGTCTTCACCAGCTTGTCCATCCGACGGGTGGAGACACCCGCGAGGTAGCAATCCGCGACGACCGTGATCAGCGCGGTCTCGGCCCGCTTGCGGCGCTCGAGCAACCACTCCGGGAAGTACGTCCCCTGCCGCAGCTTCGGGATCGCGACATCGATGGTCCCGACCCGGGTGTCCAGGTCGCGGTGCCGGTATCCGTTGCGCTGGGCGACGCGGTCGGGTGACGCCTTGCCCCATTCCGCACCGACGACGGCCTCCACGTCGGCGGACAGGAGCGTGTTGATCGTGGTTTGCAGCAGGCTGCGCATCAGATCCGGCGACGCGTCGGACAGGGCTTCAGCGAGCACGCTCGCTGGGTCGAGAATATGAGGAGCGGTCATCGTGATGATGCCTTTCGAGTGGAGGTAAGAGACTTCTCGAAGGATCACACGGTGACCGCGCTTACGTCAGTAACGACGAGCCGGCCACCGCGGGCTACACCACTTTATGGGGCATTACTGCGGGACGCCACCAGGAGGGCATTTGTCGTCACATATACGAGGAGAGCTAATGCAGCTGAGTCAGCGAGCACAAATGCAGGGGACGCGAGTTCATGCTCCATGAGGTAGTCAGACAGGTTCATTCACGAGGCTAACATTCCGTCGCTCGCGGCGTCCGAGTACGACTCGGGCCGCGATAAAGATCGACAGTAGGATCGGGTACAGCACCAGCGGCATCAGGCAGGAGTTATCCCAGATCCAGTGCATCGCGATCCCGAGCGCCAGGGCGATCAGGGCAACCCACCACTTGTTTCCTTGAATAAACATCCAAGCCAGGCCGGCGCAGGTCAGCGCGGTGAACACACTGTGTAGTCCGAAGCCTGAAAGCGTCCGTGAAATCACGGTCTCCAAGACTTGCGCGCCATCCTCGGTGTTGATGGCGTAGAACACGTCTTCCAGCACCTCAAAGCCAGCACCCACGCAGAAGCCTACGACGAAGCCATCAAGGGGACCCTTGATGTCGTTTCTCACAATCCACAGGACGCATGCGGCGAACCCGAGTTTTGCGATCTCTTCGGTGAATGGCGCGATAGCTGCGGAGCCGTTGTTGAAGATCATCCCGACCGTCGTAGCAAAGAAAACTCCGCCGAGAACGGCAAAGAATCGCATCCAACCAGAGACACGGCGTCGAGGCAGCGCAAGCAGTGCGAACCCTGCCATGAGTGCGGATTGCACGATACCACCGATGACGATGACGGCAGGATCTGATGACCCGATGATCCCAGTGATCATTTGCGGTATGATATAGATCGCGCCGAGAACGATCAGCAGCAGCATGACGCATGCAAGTACTTGCGTCCAATTTTCCCGGCTGAAGCGTGAGCGGGACTGGGCGTTGATTCTTCTTGAACTATTGCGACTCAACATATGGGGTTCCCCTATCGGATGTGCTGGTGAACGCTTGAGCGTGTGAATAGCACGCATCTTCTTCGTCTAGTGCGGTAAACCGCTCCATCTCGAGCCAGCGATCGATCGTGATCATGCTGACGAGCGCGAGCTCTTCCTCGTGATCAATCCCGTCTCGAAACACTTTGATATCGCGGTGGCCGAGTGAACAACAGGATGTGAGGCTCGCGATGATGGTTCCCGACTGGTCGTCGATGATGAGGCTGATACCGACGGGCAGGCGCAGAGACGCCAGTATTCACCTGTGGGAAGGGAAATTCGGAACTGAGCTCCCCGTGAAAACCACTTGCGTGAGATGATGTCAAGGGTGTCTCCGTGAGGGTCAGTCACACGGTGCACAGGCGCCGCGCCAAGATGCCGGCCGAGTCGTGCCCGGACTACCCCCTGCTGATCAACGAGAACGGTCTTGCTGCGCAGACTCAGTGATTTCCCCTGCACCTCGTATACCAAGCGCTTTGTACGGTTGATGAGCTGCATGGAGAACCGGAACGGAGTCGACTTTTCCCTTGTCTCGAACTGCACTGATTTGATCCGATCCATCTGAGGACATTGAGGGAAGCAGAATGCACGGGAAGCGAGAGGTGCTGACCAGGGATAAGGGAAAGCCCTCATGATGGAATTGCATGATTGCGCCCTTTATCGATGGGGCACAAAGAGCCGATGCCCTGCATTGCTACCGTCGGACGCATGGAGCAATTGAGGAGGCGATGGCGCAACGCCTTGAAGACGCGTGGTCGGCTATTTCTGGCCTCAATTATGGCGCTCGTACTGCTCTCTTCGGGCTGCGCGGCTCACGAACCTTCGGACGCGCCGGCAGAGGTCATCGATGCGGCTCGGGCGCAATCCCTGATCTCGGCGTGGGAAGAACAGGTCGACGGAGCAGCGGAACTTGGATGGACGCCGTGCCCCGACGCCCCGGAGTTCGACTGCGGTCGTCTTGAAGTGCCACTGAACTGGAGCGACCCGGTCGGAGACACAACTCGGATAGCGGTGCGCAAGCTGTCCCCAGCGTCTGATAATGCGCCCGTTCTCCTGATACTCCCGGGCGGGCCCGGGCAATCGGGCACCGAGCTGCTCACCGATCTGTTCGACGCGGGTGCTCACCCCGAAGTCGCTGAGCAATACACGCTCATCAGTCTGGACCCGCGCGGTGTCACGGGCCTCCAGGCAGCGGATCTTCCATTGGACTGCCCGACTCAAGCCCAAGAGTGCGCTCCGTCGGAAGCGCTCTCAAGGTTCGCGAGCACTACAGATGTAGCGCTCGACATCGAGCATCTGCGGGGCGCGGTGAATGCCGACCAGATCCGGATCCTCGGATACTCGTACGGCACCTATACTGGCGCGCTCTATGGCACGCTGTTCACCGATCATGTCGCCTATGCCGTGTTCGACGGCGCGGCAGTGGCGATCGGCTTCTCGCCACTCGGGTATGAACGTCAGGCCATCGCGTTCGAAGACGCATTGGATCGCTTTCTCGGAGCGTGCGTGGTCGGCGAGCTCGGTTCGTGCCCGTTCACCGGTGATGTTGCTGAAGCAAAAGCGCAACTGCTGCAGTTGCGGGCGCTCCTCGCCCAACAGCCGCTACTCGAGGATTCGGGTGATACGGACGGCGTGATCGACGGCGACACCGTGACGCAGCACCTGCTGGCCACCTTCTATGGCCCGCGAAGCGGTTGGGCGGGCACGGCGGGATGGCTCCTCGAAGTCCAGTCTGCGTCGGCGGAAGCGCAGCTGCGTGATACCGGTCAGGCAGGTGAGAGCGACCGAGAAGAACAGGGTGAGTCGCACGACGCCGACGAGCTGAGCGTTCCCGCTCGCCTCTCGCATGCGGTCATCTGCGCGATGCCCGACGCGGCCTCGTCTCAGGACCCGGAAGCGGGAGTCGAGCCACTCGACGGCGATGACTTCTTCTTCGTCCCCGACAGCGCCACGAGCGCCGATATCGACGCCGCTGCGCATGCGTGCGCCAGCGGGTTACCGGCGCATCTCGACACGCGGATCCGCGCGGAAGACGGCAGGAAGTACTTGGTCACATCGGTACTCGGGGACCCGGCGACACCGTACACGGACGCTGCCACGCTCGCCGACGCCCTCGGAGCATTCCTCCTCCCGGTCGAAGGGGAGGGCCATACTTCCGTGCTCGGACAATCCCCGTGCGCAACGCAGATCTCGATGGCATTCCTCGCCAACGGCGAGCTCCCCGCTGCCGGCACGACATGCGCCGGAAGTGCTTCATAAGCCCCGACTAAACACAAGGAGAACGAACCATGCGCTGGAAGGAACGCGAGCTGCAACGAGTTCTGCGTTGGCTCTCAGTCATCGGAGCCCTGGGGCTCATCGCAGTGATCCTGTGGCTGGACGTCACCACAGGGATCTGGCAAGACCTGGTCATCCTCTCCGGCTTGGCCGGTGGTCTGGTGACCTTCTTACTGACCGCGCTCGTGATCGAGCGAATCGTTACACGAAACGCTGAACGCAAGTGGGAGCCCGTGAACCGCCTCGCCACCTCCGACTTCCTCCACGCCATGGCCGACGAGGAGAAGAGCGAGATCGCGCATGGGGTCATCGTCGCCCGGTCCCTCCCCGAATTCACCGGTGACGGACGCAGCAGCGCCGAGGAACTGCATGACTTGCGCGAGTCGGTGGCCCGCGAACGCCGCGCGCTCTCCGACGCGCTCGGGAGGTGGGCGGACTTCCTGCTCACGAGCGGAGAGAACGAGGCGGTCTTGCGGCACGTCGCGGAGATCGCACTCCAGCTCGATCAAGTGCGGGATGCCGCGCTAGAAACCGAGAACCAGCCAAGCGCTGAAACCCTCGCGAAGATGAACGACGAAATACGCGAATGCAACTCACGCTTCTCAGCGATCATCGACGAGTTGACAGCTCGGCTCCACACAGAAACGGTGCGGCGGTGATACTGATCATGCCCGGGGTAAGGGGTCCTACTTAGCGAGCATGGGCGAGATTCGGAACAGACTATTTTGAGCTACACGGTTCGGGGGAATCGTGATGAGAAATGTCGGATGCTCAAGACTGCAGGGGTAGATCATGCTCACGCTGATGGTCTGCAGCTTGGTGGCAGTCGTCTTTCTTGCCGCAACGAATAGAAGGCTGCGACGTTTCCATATTTCCGGGGCCGTGGCCATGGTCGTCATGGGAATCTTCGTCGGTCTATTCTTGCGCGAGCAGATCAGTGAGCACCTCAACACTGATATTGCCGAACACCTCGTCGAGCTCATCCTTGCCGTGCTGCTGTTTGTGGATGCGACTGAAGTTCGCGGCGGCTTCCTCGCAGGGCGGCGCTCGGTCGTCGTGAGGCTCCTGGTGCTCGCGCTCCCGATATCGTTGATGGGAGCGGTGCTGCTGGGAGCCGTGATGCTGGGTACCACGGACTATGCCGTGCTGCTGGTGATCGCCTGCGTGGTTCTGCCTATCGACTTCGCTGCCTCACCGGAGATGCTCCGCGACCGGAAGATCTCGGCGAGTCTGCGCGAAGGAGTCGCCGTCGAAAGCGGGTATAACGACGGCATCTTCTCACCGGTTTTCGCCTTCGCTCTGCTGCTTGCCGGCGGTGCCGGGCCGGGTAAGATCTCGACGCCTATCGAAGCGCTCGAGAACGCGGTGCCGGCTGCCATATATGCGGTCGTCGTCGGTGTGGGCATCGGCGGGGTCTGCGGAACGATTGTGCTCCTCGCCCGTCACTGGGGCTGGAGCGGGGTGCATGGTGCCCGTATCGTGATGCTTCTCGTGCCGTTCATCACCTACGAGTGCGCTGTACATGTTGAGGGGAACGGCTTCGTGGCTGCGTTCCTGGCCGGAATCACCTACCGAATGGCGCGGCTGCGTGGGAACCGGGAAGAACATACGATCCCAGCTGAGGAGCTGTCGCTGGTCGACGACGTGAGTATGATCGGTTCCGCGTTCATGTGGTTCATCGTGGGGGCGGTGACGGCACTCATTTTCGCCACTCCGGTGCAGTGGGGATGGATTGCCTATGCGTTCCTCGCACTCACTGTGCTCCGCCTCGTACCCGTCATGCTGGCGTTCATCGGGAGCCGGGTCTCTCTTCGGGAACGTGTCGCAGTGAGCTACATGGGCCCCAGAGGCACATCATCAATCGTCTTCGGGCTCCTGGCATTCAACGCGCTGAACGAGGACGACGCCAACATCGTGCTGTATGTCACAGTGAATTGGCCTGGTTTGAGTTCCGACCGGTTTTCCTGTCAGCCGGTCGGTGACAGAAGCGATTCAGTCTCAGCGTAGTATGCCTGCTCGACCTCGGCAGGGGTGCGCATATCGAGTTCCCCGTGAAGCCGCTCATGGTTCCACCACCACACGTACTCGAGCGTCGCGAGTTCGACCTGCTCGACGGTCCGCCAGGGGCCCTGCTGACGAATGAGCTCGGTCTTGTAGAGGTTGTTGACTGCCTCGGCCATCGCATTGTCAAAACTGTCGCCGACGGTCCCGGTCGAGGGAATCGCCCCGAGTTCCGCGATACGATCGGTGTAGACCATGGCCGTGTAGTTCGACCCGTGATCGGCATGGTGCACGAGCCCGTCGAGACGGCCGCCTGACTGCCAGGCCGCCATATCCAGAGCCTGCATCGGCAAGATTTCCGAGCGCAGTGTTGAGGCGACGTTCCAGCCCACGATCCTCCGCGAGTACACATCGGTGACGAACGCGACATACGCGAACCCAGACCAGGTTGCCACGTAGGTCACATCGCACACCCAGAGACGCTTCGGAGCCTCAGCCGTGAACTGGCGGTTCACGAGATCGGCAGGGAGCATCGCGGCCTTATCGGGGCGGGTGGTGAAGACCCGCTTGGACTTCCGTACCCCGCGCACGCCGGCGAGCTTCATGAGGCGTTCGGTCTGATCGCGGCCGATGTCCCATCCCTCACGCTTCAGCAGGGCGTGCATCTTCCGCCGCCCGTACACGCTGTAATGTTTCGCGTGGAGCCGCCGGATCTCAGGGATGAGCAGCTCGTCACGTAGCTGACGAGTTGAGGCCGGCCGTGACTTGGCTGCCCGATACCCGCGGGAGGTAAGGAACCCACGAACTGCCGCACGCAGCGTACGACAGAGGAACTCGACCCCGAAACGATCACGATACTCGTCGATGAACGCGATCATTTCGTTCGTGGCCGGTCGAGTTCCTTCGCGAAAAACACGCTCGCAGCTTTGAGTACCTCGTTGGCCTTACGGAGCTCGCTCACCTCGCGACGTAACCGCCGGTTCTCCTCGGCCATATCGATCGACGTGCCGGGTTTCACACCGGCATCGATGTCGTAGCGGCGCTGCCACACGCGCAGCGTCTCCGGGCTCACTCCGAGGAGCCCACCGACGTGTCGGCAGGCCGCGGTCAGCGACTCGTGCTCGGGGCGAGCCTCAGCGAGCATCCGGAGCGCACGCTGACGAAGCTCAGGGTCATATTTGCTTGGCATCGTAGTTCCATCCTTGTATAAAGATCGGAACTCAAACCAGGCCAATTCACAGTGATCACAGTGCTGGGTAGTGTGATTCTTCATGGTGTTCTGGGGACGAAAGCTCCGTCATGGATCCTGAAGAAGCCTGATAAGTCGCGGGGCTGACTTCGATCTTCCCGCGAGCCCTGTATCAAGAGCGGTTTCCCCATGTGTCGTGCCCCAATCCAGTCAGGGGATCGTTGACTCGATTCAGGCACTTGCCGTAACGGAGGACAAGAGAGCCTTTGCTGAAGCATTTGGAAGGTAGGCTCGGGTGATGCCGATGCCAATGCGCGGCAGGTCACCCTCGTCACGGAAGAGGAGGTAGAGCGATTCGTGGCGCGGGTTGAACTTCTGCTTGAACCTGTGCAGCGACTTGAAACCGTAGAGCGGCTCGATGAGCCCGCCGATGCGCTCGAGCACCTGGTCGACGGGGCCGGCCTCGGCGTCTTCGGGGCGCACGAGCGGGGCGCCCGAGAGCGACACGAACTCGTAGCCGGCTTCAGAGAACCATGCTGCCGATGAGGCGATGAGGAATTCCATGACGGGGCCGAAGCCGCCGTCGCGGCGGCGCATGAGGTCGAGTGTCCAGCCGACGATGCGCGGCTCCCCCGTGGCCGGGTCTGCGGCACCGTACACCGGCAGCCACGAGGTCACGCCGTGCAGGTTGCCGCCCTCGTCGACCGCGATACCGACGTACGTTTCGGGGTCGAGGGCCTCGTCGACGGTGCCGAGCGTGAAACGCATCTCGGGCAACCCCTTGTCACCCGTCCACTGCTCGGAGATCGCGCGCACCTGGGCGAGCACGTTCCACGGTTCGTCGGCCAGGCGCGTCATGCGAAATTCGACGTTCTCGCGGCCGGCCCGGTTGATCGCCGTGCGCACCGCACCCCACGTTTTGCCCTTGAACTCGAGGCCGGGCAGGTCGACGATGGTGTCCTCCGCCACGATGACCGAGCGCCACCCTGCGGGCTTCGCGTCGGCACTCTCCTGGCTCACCGAGAACGCACACGGAATGAGACCGGCTTCCTGGGACACCCGTTCGAACTCCTCGAACGCGCAAGCGCGGTGGCCGGAACCGGCAATCGGGTCACCGAGCATGATCGCGACGCCCGCGTGCGTCTGGAACGCGATGGAACCAGAATGCGGAGCGGAGATTTTCTGGTTCTCATCCCAGGTCGTCATCCACGAGATCGTGCCGCCACCATGCTGTTTGATGCGAGCGATGTGTTCTTCCGCAGTGAGCGCCGGTGCGCCAAGAGTACGTTTCGAGGGACGCCAAGAAACCCGGAACGCGTTACTGCCGACGATCAGGAACAGTAGGACCACGAGCCAGAACACTGCGGGCGCGAGGATCTGTGCGCGCAGGTCGCCGGACAGGAACCCGTCGGGCTCCGGGAGGAGAGGGAATGCGATGGCTGCCGCGATCGCGACGACGATGTTGTAGAGGCCGAGCACGATCGCGACCCACCACGCGAGCCGGTAGCCCTTACGGATGCCGTTGGCGATGAGCGCGATAACGACGATGTCGATCGCAACGTCGATGAAGGCGCCCGGCACGGGGTCGTGTGCCCCGAGCGGGCCGTCGTAGGGGACGAACAGGTCGAATAGCTGGATGACACCGATCGCGATGAGCAGCCACAGCCCGATCAGGCGCCACTCGCGCTGCGTCGGCCGGCCGGCCGGGTGGCGGAACGCCGGGATCCAGCCAGCTGCAGCGAGGGCGACGACCATGGAGACGGCATGTTCGAGGTCGTAGAGGTGACCGAGGTAGAGCAGCGAGATGCCCGTCCAGAAGATCACGGCGAGGCGGGCGCGCAGGCGCCACGGCGACGGCAGCGTGGAGATCGCGAACACGAGGCAGGTGAACGCGCCGCACGACGGGCCGACGTCGTAGGTGGTGGTGAGCATCTGCGCCCACGACCAGTCTGAGCTCGACATGAGCGCGACGATGCCAGCCGCGCCCAGCACGCCGATGATGTGCCCGGCGAGGAACAGGCCGATCGTGCGCAGCGTGCCGAACTTCCACTCGGCACAGCCGATGCCGCCGATCACGAGCGGCAGCAGCGTCAGATAGACGAGCTGCGGGCTGACGAAGAACGGCGACGTGAAGACCGTCCACCAGCGGCCCTCCGCGAAGGCGGGGTAGCCTGTCGCGACGTCGTGGTACCAGCTCTGATCCAGCGCAGCGGAGAACAGCGAGCCCGACACGATGCCGATCACGAAGAGCGCGATCACGAACAGGATCGTGAACGGGGTCTTGCGGATGACCCGCCAGATCGGGTTTGCCGGCTTCGGAATGTCCGGAGATGCCATCTGTGCGTTCGTGTCTGTCATGAAGCGGAACTCCCGGTTCTTCGTGGTTTCCTCGTCATTTGGGTATGGGCGGCCGAGGTGAGGTTCAGTCAGGAACGTTCATCAATTGATCGTGATGAATCGATCGAGTGCATCTCGTAGGGGGCCGGTGACTCCAGTGGAGTCGTCCATTTCTTCTCGGATCGACCGTGCGGTATCGGGGTGGTCGGTGATGATACCGTCAGCGTCTTGCCGGAGATGATCGCGCATGCTCGGCTGTTCGTTCACCGTCCACACGATGAACCCGAGGCCATTATCTGTGGCTTGCTGCTTCATCTTCTCGGTAGCGGTCCATTCTTCGACCACAATGAAATTCGCTGGAGTATCAGGGATGCCACCTCCGGCAAACGGCATGATGTATCCGACGTTGAGATCCGGCCGGAGCTGCTTGAGACGTTTCACGCTTGCCGGGTCAAGGGAGTGGAACATGTTCGACTCGAGAGCATCGTGTTTCTCGAGCTCATCGACGAGCAGGTCGACGTGATCCTCAGTGTCCAACCCGCCCGTTTTGATCTCGATGAGGAGTTTCATGCCGATCTCTTTCGCACGGTCGACGTAGTCCCCGAGTGATGCAAGTGTGTCGCTATGGCCGTCCTCATCGTGAACAGTGATGCTGGTGAGCTCGTCAAGCGTCAGATCCTTCACCGAGAGGTCTTTGCCGGCAAGACGTTTGAGGTTGGGATCATGGATCACCACGAACTGCTTATCCTTCGTCTGCATCACATCCATCTCCACGATCTCCGCGCCAGCCGATTTCGCAGCGTCCAAAGCACTGATCGTGTTCTCGACGCCACCGCCCGTGAACCCACGGTGAGCGAACACAAAGGTCGCCGGAGCGCTCGCGAGCTGTTGCATGGTGCCGACGGAGAACGAGCCGATGCCGAACGCGACAACCACGGCCGCACCGGTGGTCACCCACATCAGCCGGCGGTTTCCTCGCCTCTGGCCTGGAATCGCGGGCGAGACGGCATCCCTCGCTATCCCGATAGATGATGGTCCGGCAAGTTTTGTAGTTGGCTGGGGCTTATGACCGATGAAGGAAGCTTTCTGGTGAAGCTGAGACGCTTGCACCCGGAAATGCGTCACGAGGACTCCGAGCACGAAGGACGAGAGTAGACCGCTGAAGAGGAGACCCACGATATGTCCGACTCCGAGCATGTATGCCGCGAGGACGGGTGAGACGTCCGGGGCGAAACGGTCGGTGAGTGCCGTTGGCGCAACCGCGATGAACACAAGGGCTGTTGCGACGATCGAGGCCGAGGTGAGCACGACTGCCACAGCGAGAAACATCGGAAGTACGCTACGGCGCACACTCCGAGTCAGCCTCCAGCTCGTGCGCAGTGGCGGTGCTTCAGTGAGTACGAACGCAGGGATCGTGAGCGATAAACGCACATTAAGTACGAAAAGAACCAGCATCAAAGCGACAAGAGCCACGGCCGTTGTCGTTTCCTTGAGCAACTCACCGGAGATGAATGGAGGTATGGCGATTCCCCGGGTCAGCCCGGAGATAAACCCGAACCCGGTCAGAGGTAACAGGAGGAACAAATAGATAAGTAGCGGCAGCGATCCAGGACGTGCCAGGCGACGCAACGTATGACCCAGTGCGCTCAGGAACTCTCTTCCTGTGATTTCGGGCCAGCGTAGGAGCGTGACGATAGCTGCGAACTGGAGCGAGACAAGGCAGAAAACGACAGCGACGATGGCAATCAGCAGCGACAGGGTGATCGTGAAACCTTGATCGACCCGGAACTGGCTCAGGTCGAAACCGTGCATGCCGCTGACGCGTAGAGCTTCCCTGAACAACCATCCAATAACTGGAATCGCAGCGCCGAGAATGAGGAGCTGCGTGAGTAGCAGAAGAGCGAAGAGCTTAGCACCGCCGGCGCGTACGAGCTGCCAGGCGCGCACCAGCAGGTGTCCGGTGCTGCGCCACAGTCCAACTCGGTGCCTGCCGTGATCCAGTTGGGAGGACTCACGAGATTTCATAGTCTCGCAGCATAATCTCGAGGCCATCTCAAGCTTCGTCGGTAAGTGGTGTCACCTATGGATATGGAATGCTCGCTGAAATAGCGACGATCCGCACCGTCCCACTCGTCATGCTGCTCGATCAGCACATGACCGGCCAAGCGCAGCAGCGCGGCAGGATTCGGGAACGTGCCGACGACATCGGTGCGGCGTTTGATCTCCTTGTTCACTCGCTCCAGCGGGTTCGTCGACCAGATCTGCCGCCAATGCTGCACTGGGAACGCGGTGAACGCGAGGAGATCGTCGCGGGCCTGATCGAGCATGTCGGCGACCTTGGGATGCGATCTGGTCAGCATTCGTACGACCTCGTCGAACTGGCCCAACACGTGCTCGGTGTCGGGTTGGGCGAAGATCGTACGGATAATCGACGCGACCATCTGCCCGGCAGCTTTGGGGACATTCGCAAGCACGTTGCGCATGAAATGCACCCGGCAGCGCTGCCACGAAGCGCCGACGAACACGGTCTCGATCGCGGCAATCAGCCCGGTGTGTGCGTCCGAGATCACCAGCTGTACCCCGCCCACCCCCGTGCCTTGAGTGAGCGCAGGAACGTGGTCCAGAACGGTTGCGACTCGGTTTCCCGACTTCGAAACCGAGGATCTCCCGGCGCCCGTCTGCTGCGACGCCGACGGCAACGACAACGGCTTGGGAGACGACCCGGCGACCAACCCGGGCCTTGCAGTAGGTTGCGTCGAGGAACACGTACGGGTAGCACTGATCGGCGAGGGGCCGGTCGCGGAACGCGGCGACATCCTCATCGAGGTGCTGGCAGATACGGGACACCTCAGATTTCGAGATCCCGGTGTCTGCGCCGAGTGCTTTCACGAGATCATCGACCTTCCGGGTAGAGACACCATGAACGTAGGCCTACATCACCACCGCGAACAGGGCCTGGTCGACGCGGCGGCGTCTCTCCAGCAGGGACGGGAAGAAGGTGCCTTGCCGCAGTTTCGGGATGCGTAATTCCAGCTCTCCGGCGGTCGTGGTCAGTGTGCGTGGGCGGGTGCCGTTGCGATGGGTGACACGCTCCGGGGAGCGTTCGAAGGGGGCCGCTCCGATGAACGCGGCCGCTTCCGCGTCGATGAGTTCTTGGTAGAGCGTTTCGGTCGCGGCCCGGATTCGGTCGGTGACGTCGGTGAGTTTGAGTTCCCCGAGGAGCTGAAGGAGGGCAGACTGGTCTAGAGCCATCGTGCGTTGTGTCTTTCTGTGAGTGACTTTGATCGGTACTCACTGACCATCGCACGATGGCTCGCTCACGTCTACGACGCTGGTGGTCCTGCCGGAAACCCCACCACTCCAGGGGACGCCACCCAGTCGCAGGACCGGGGTGCCCAGGACCACGATGGGGTAAGCGTGTGGGTATGGAATTCGCTCAGGGCTATCACGGTGGCGCGCACACCGTTGATCTGACAGGGGTCGTGCCGGAGCGTGCGTCGCGGAAGTACCGCAGGCTCACCCTCGCGGACCGCGCGTTCATCCAGGCCGCGAGATCGCTTCCGGCACCCGTGTCGATGCGGGGGATCGCGGCCGAGCTGGGGGTCGCCCCATCGACGGTGTCGCGAGAGATCACCGCGCATAGCGTGCGGCATGGGCGCGACCGGAAGTATGTTGCCGAGGTCGCGCATTACCGGGCCCTGGCCGTGCGTCCCCGCCCACGTCCGGGGAAACTCACCGACCCGCGGTTACGTGCCCGGGTCGTGGCAGGGTTGAATCAGAAGCATTCCCCGCAGCAAGTCGCTCACCGGCTCCGCGTGGACTTTCCCGATCACCCGGAGTTGCAGGTGTCTCACGAAACGATCTATCAGGCCCTCTACGTGCAGGGCAAAGGCGCGCTCCGGCACGAACTCACCGTTGAGAAAGCACTCCGGTCCGGGCGTACGGGCCGGGTTCCGCAGTCGAAGCTTCCCCGCCGGTCGAACCGGCCCTGGCTCGCAGGGGCACGGTTATCGGATCGTCCCGCCGAAGTCGATGACCGGGCAGTCCCGGGGCATTGGGAAGGAGATCTCGTGGTCGGCCCGGGAAACTCCGGTCTGGTGACCCTGGTCGAGCGGCAGACCCGGTTCGCGCTCGTCGGGAGGCTTCCCGGGGTGCGGGACTCGATGACGGTGGTCGAGTTGATGCAGCGCATGATCCGGGGGTTGCCGTCCGAGTTCGTGCGGACGATCACCTGGGACCAAGGGCAAGAGATGGCGCAGCACCACACCTTCACGATCGCGACGGGATGCAGAATGTATTTCTGGGATCCGCACTCGCCCTGGCAGCGCGGAACGAACGAGAACCTGAACGGTCTGATCCGGGACTTCTACCCCAAGGGCACGAACTTCAACCAGGTCACCGATGAAGAGATCGCAGGCATGCAAGACCTGCTCAACGATCGCCCGCGACAAACCGGCTCTTCGGATTTGAGAGTGTAGGCCGATCGGTGAGTACGCCTGGGTAGAACGAAGACCTCGTAAGAGAATCAGGGTGTTCAACGTCCATCGTTCTCTCACGAGGTCTTCGTGTTTAACGCTACCT
>NZ_JAGDYL010000040.1 GCF_017565705.1 Leucobacter ruminantium | reverse complement strand
AGGTAGCGTTAAACACGAAGACCTCGTGAGAGAACGATGGACGTTGAACACCCTGATTCTCTTACGAGGTCTTCGTTCTACCCAGGCGTACTCACCGATCGGCCTACACTCTCAAATCCGAAGAGCCGCGATATCGACACCCTCGCCGTGCCGCTGCTCGGCCCGTGGAACAGCCTGCGCGGAGCGGTGGACTTCGTGGCCGCCGTCGCCCCGAGGCGCGTCTTCCCGATCCACGATGTCCACCTGAGCACTACCGGCTACGCCCTCTTCTGGAATCTCATCACGAAGTCTGCAGACGCCGCGGGGATCGAGTCCCTGGAGGTCGTGCAGGGCGAGCCGTTCTTCCCGATCGGCTCAGGAGGCTGAGGCACTTCCCGCCTCAGTCCTCGACTTCCAAGCGTTCGCCGAGCAGCTGAGCGGCCTCGCGGATCGCCCCCATGCGGGCCTCGTCATGGATGAGGTCCTCGATCGCCTCCGACGGAGTCAGCACCGCGATGGTGATCGTCCGGGTCTTCGCCGAGGCGACCGGCAGCGCCACGGCGCTCACCCCTTTCACCGCCGACTCCAGCGAGATGGCGAAGCCGCGAATACGGGTGCGGTTGAGCTCGCGCTCGAGTTCGGCGAATGCCTCCTCGTCGAGCTCGGTGCTCGCCCGTTCGGCCGCAGGCCCGCGGAAGAGATGCTCGAGCTGTTCCTGGCTGACACCGGTGAGCGAGGCGCGACCGGCTGCCGTCGCGTAGGCCGGCAGCACAGCACCGCTGCGATCGAACTCGGTGCGCCCGTTCGTGCCGACCGCGAGCAGCACACGCGCGTGTGGGCCGACGCGCAGCGTGAGGTTCACGGTCTCCCCCACCGTCGCTGCGAGCTGCTCGATGATGGGGCCGGCCGCCTGCCGCAGCTGATCGACGTCCTTCGCCATCAGCACGGGAGCACCGAGTGCCGGCCCCGGAAGATACTGCCGCTTCGAGCCCTGCACCGCGAAACCGTGGAACACGAGCATCGCCATGATGCGGTGAGCTGTTGAGACGCCGATGCCGAGGTCGCGCGCGACCGTGCTCACCCGGATGGGATTGCCGTCGCGCAGGATGTGGATGACGCGCAGGGTCTTATCGACTGACCCCAGCGCATAGGCGGGGGCCTCGAGTTCCTGCGCGCAGCTCCGCATACCGCTATGGTATTGCCGTTCGCTCATGGAAGGCTCCTCGCGGATCCCGCCTGTCGCGGGCGGGCCCCCGTCGACATCGACATCACCGCTCCACGACACGGATGCAGCGCATGAAGAAGTCCTCGATGCGCAGCAGCGCCTCGAAGCCCTCCGGCAGCACCGCCGCGAAGGTGGGGAAGACGTGCACCATGCCGGGCCAGACTTCGAGTTCGACATGCACATCGGCGTGCGCGGCCGCCCCCGCCAGATCGACGGAGTCGGAGAGCAGGATCTCCCTGGACCCCGCGTGGATCTGCAACGGCGGCAGACCCCGCAGCAGGTCGGGATCGGGTCGCTCGACTGCGGTTCCGGTCGCCGCATAGTGTCCCGCGGCCGCCGCCAGCCCTTTTCGCGTGAGCGACGGATCGCGCATCTCGTTGCTCGCGTACGACGAACCGGAGAGCGTCAGATCGCTGAAGGGAGAGATCAGCGCCGCTGCGCCCGGAAGGTCGGCGCTGCGATCTCGGAGCTCGAACAGCGCCTGCAGCACGAGTCCGCCACCGGCCGAGGCGCCGACCATGCCGATGCTGCCCGGGTGCGCACCCGCTGCGACGACTCCCTCGTAGACAGCGATCAGATCATCCCGCGCAGCAGGGAACGGATGCTCGGGTGCGAGCCGATAGTCGACCGCGACGACCCTCCGGCCCGTCGCCCCCGCAAGGGCAGCCGTCAGTCCGTACGATCCCATGGCGCTGCCTGCGATGTACCCGCCCGCATGGGCGAAGATCACCGGCTCGCTTCCCTCTCCGATCTCCACTACGGGCACGCCGCCGATCTCCCGCTGCACGAACACGTCCACCGCGGGATCGGGACGACGACCCAGTGCGTCGAATGCAGTGCGCAACTCCCCGAGGTCGCCGGCGAAATCGAGTGGATTCGCCCGCAACGCCGCGATGACCCGATCGATCGGGAGTTCGTTCCCACTCATGCCAGCTCCTTTGCCCTGCCGGGCGTCGTCCACATCAGGTTGCGTCGAATCGCATTGCCGCACGCTCTCCGGCCAGGCTACCGAGAGCCTACGAGCCGGTCCCGCCCTTTCTGCTCCCCGGAAGGCTTCGCCTCCCGATGACCGCCGCGAACCTCTGCAGCCATTCGATGTCCTCGCCGAACGGCGATGACGTATGGTGCGCGCCTTCGCACGCAGCGGTCAAGCATCGGCTTGGGTGAAGACCCGCGAGAACTCCTCCGCGTCCTCCCGCGAGTTCATGACCTCGACCAGCATCGGTCGGTCGGAGGCGAAAGCCTCTTCGAGCGCGGTCCGCAGTGCGGCGGCGGTCTCGACGCGCACAGCATCGAGACCGAGACTGCGCGCGAAGTCGGCGTGCTCGATCCCCGGGTTCAGGAACTCCCAGCCGAAGTCGGCTTCGGCATCGACGAGGGGAGACCCCGTGACGCGCGCGAGTGCCCCGATATCACGCCATCCGCCATTGTTCAGGATGACGTACACGACCGGGATACCGAACTGAGCGGCGGCGTAGATCGCAGTAGAGGTGAACATGAAGCCGCCGTCGCCGAGCAGGCAGACGACCCGCTGCTCCGGTCGGGCGAGTTGCACCCCGATCGCAGCCGGACCCGCCCAGCCCTGGGCGCTCGCTTTGCTCGAGATCCCGAAATAGGTCCCTGTGTTCGAGATCGGCACCAGCTCCTCGACGAACGGCTCGCCCGAGGCGCAGTGGTTGATGATGATCGCGTTCTCGGGCATCGCCTCGGCGACCTCAGTGGCGATCCGGCTGATCGCGAGTTCCGGAGCGTCGAAGCGGATGCTGCGCAGTTGCTCGCTGTGCGCCTCCCGCCTCGCGTGCAGGGTGCGGGCGTTCGCGAGGCGTTCCCGCAGTCGTTCAGGGGCTAGCGGAAGAGCCTCGAAGAGTTCGGCGACCGCACCGAAGGTGGATGCGGGCATCCCGAGGATCGCGACATCCGAGCGCACTTGCCGGTTGAGGGCGAGTGGATCCGGGGTCAGCGTCACCGTGGTCGCGCCCCCGAAGTCGATCGGATCGGTGAGTCCAGATTCGGTGAGTTCCACCCCCGCCAGCACCACGAGGTCGGCCCCGGCAATCGTGCGGCGGTTCATCGCGAGTTTGCCGATGAACTGCCCGTGGGTGGTGGGGAACCCGAGGTCGGAGATCTTGTCCTCGCTCGCAACGCACACGCCCGTGAGTTCCGCGAGCCGAACGAGGTTCGGCACTCCGCAGTAGCGCTCGACCTCGCCTCCCGCGACGATGACGGGGCGCTCGGCCTCGCGCAGCAGCTGCGCGAGCCGATCGACGGCCTCGGCGGATGCTGTCGGTGCTGCCAGGAGCTCGCTCGGCGCGACTCCTCCCGATGTGTCTTCGGTCTGTTCCAGCCAGACATCCATGGGGAAGGCGAGGTGCACGGGCCCGTAAGGCGGGGTATTCGCCACTTGGAAGGCACGTGCGACGAGTTCGGGGATCCGGGCGGCGCTCGGCACCTCGCAGCTCCACTTCGTGAACTGCTCGCTCATCTCGGTGATCGCCCGCGGCACCGCCGCGTACTGGTCGGTGCCGGAGAGCTTTCGGCTCGATGTCGTCGAGGTGAAGACCATCGGCACCTGCTCGGCCCAGGCCGTCGTCACCCCCATCATGGCGAGCGCGGTGCCCGACGCGTGATAGACGTTCACGAACGCCGCGGAGCGCTTCGCCCGCGCATAGCCGTTGGCGATGAGCGCCAGATTGGTCTCGTTCAGCGCGGAGATGTAGCGGATGCCGTCTCGGTTCCTGTAGAACGCCTCCGCGAGAGGCAGCAGTCCGAGGCCTGCGATGTTGAACGCTTCTGTGACTCCCAGGCGCTTCAGCGAACGCACCAGGAGTTCAGCACCGTTGATGTGTTCTGCCATGTCCTTCATAGCTCTGCTCTGCTCCGCTCCGTGGTCGTGGGGTGGCGAGGCGCTATACCGGGCCTGCCGATAGCTCGAAGCTACGCGGCAGCGGCACCCGGGCTGAAGAGGATTCCGCGAACCAGAACCGGACACACTCCAGTGCGTCGGTTCAGAACGGTTCGTCGGCGCACTCATCCTCGAGTGCCCGCCGCAACGACTCTCTCGCTTCGAGGAGCAAGGCGATCTTGCGTCGATCGCGCACGAGCGCGTCCAGCCTGCTGCTCGATGTGAGCAGCACGATCGAGCACGGCGTCGCATCGCCGCCGGGGAACACTCCCACCGCAACCGACGCTATCGAGCACTGCACCTCTTGATCGCACACCGAGAAGCCGTGCAGCCTGGTCGACGACAGGTGGGCGAGCAGTTCGGCGTAGTCGACGTCGTCGAGAGCTGCTCCCGTCAGCTCGGCGTTGCGGCTGCGGTAGAGCCGTTCGAGCAGTTTCTCGGGTTCCATCGCGAGCAGGGCCCGCCCGGCCGAACTCGAATGCGCCGGATAGACGTGTCCGCGACGATCGCCGAGACTTCCGGTCGCCTCATCCCCCAATGTGGCGAGCACCCGAGCGTGCACGCCGATGCGGATCGACAGGTTCACGATCTCGTCGACCTCTGCCTGCAGGGACTCGAGTATGGGCATCGCAGTGCGAACAAGGCTTTGGTTGCGCCGCGAGGCGATGATAGGTGCGCTCAGAGCGGGTCCCGCGAGGTATCGCTGTCTGTCGTCTTGCACCGCAAATCCCTGATACACGAGCATCGCCATCGTGCGGTGCGCGGTCGACCGCGCGACCCCGAGCCGATCCGCGACGTCCACGATTCGCACCGCGCCCGAATCGCGCAGCATGTGCAGGGCCCGTAGCGCGTTATCCACCGATTCGAGAGCATAGGGCGGTTTCCGGTAGTCGATCTCGCTCTTCTTCAATCGTGCGCTCCCCGTTCGACGGCCCATGCTCGCGGGCGGTCGACGACTCATCGTGCCCGTGAGTAGGGACATCATGCTTCACGCCCGAAGCGCACTCAAGCCGGTTCTGCTCAGCAGAAACCGGCGGCCGACGGGTGAAGCGAGCGCTGTTCTGAGCGAGGAGCGAAGCGACGAGTCGAAGTATCGAAACCAAGGATCCGCCCGAGGGGCTCGTTGCGCCGCAAGCTCCTCGCTCGAGCGGCGGGGAGGGATCCCTCGCCGCTGCGATCGGGGTCACTTGTGGGGTGTGTCGCGCCCGAAAACGCCGCAACACACCCCACAAGTGACCCCGATCGTGCGTGCCGACACCTCGCGCCGCACGATGACCTCGGAGCCGCCGGGCTGAGCGAGCGAAGCGAGTCGAAACCATGGAACGGCCCTCGATTTCGACTCGCTGACGCTCGCTCGATCAGCGGCAAGAGCCGCCGAGACCAGGATCCCTCACCGCACGAGCGAGCGCAGTCGGCGCAGCGCGACCGACAGCGTCGCGAGCCCCGTCTCCTCGCCGGCGTGCACCGCGGCCGAGGACTCCTCGAGCGCGCGGCGCGCGGCCGGGCCGCCCTGCTCGATCCAGGCGGCGATGCGCTCCTCGGGATCGCCGGCCTCGGTCTGGTCGAGCACCGAGGCGGCGAGCTCGATCATCACGGCGTAGAGATCGTCGCGCATCGCGGCCCGGGCCATCGAGCCCCAGCGGTCGTCCTGCGGCAGCGCCGTGACCCGAACCAGCATGTCGTCGAAGTGCACCCGCTCCGACAGCGCGTACGTGACCTCGGCGAGCTCATCGAGATCCCACCCACGCAGGCGCGAGCGCTCGATGATGTCGAGCAGCGGCATCAGTTCGAGCAGGCCCGCTCCGCGCAGTGCCAGTTCGCGGGGCACGCCCGCCTCCTCGAACTCGCGGGCGCGTGCCTCGAAGCGCTCGCGCTCCTCGCCGCGCTGCAGCTCGCCCATCCGGGTGAAGAAGCTCTGCACCGGGGCGCTGAAGAGCTCGATCTCGGAGCCGATGTCGATGCCGTCGGGCCTGTGGTGCACGAACCAGCGGGTGGCGCGGTCGAGCAGACGGCGGAAGCCGAGGTAGAGCTCGGTCTGGGTCGAGGTCGGCACGATGTTGTCGGTCGCCTCGACCTCCACGACGAAGCCGCGCAGGTCGAAGATCTCGCGCGCCGCGACGTAGGCGCGGGCGATCTGCTCGCTGGAGGCGCCCGTCTCGTCGGCGGCGCGGTATGCGAAGGTGATGCCGCCGCGGTTGACCATGGAGTTCACGACCGAGTTGACGATGATCTCGCTGCGCAGCGGGTGGGCGTCGAGGTCGTCGGCGTAGCCCTCCCTGATCTCGGTCGGGAAGTAGTCGGAGAGCGTGTGCTCGAACCAGGGATCCTCGGCGAGGTCGGTGACCGCGAGGTCGGCCTTGAGCGCAAGCTTCGCGTAGGCGATGAGCACCGCGAACTCGGGGCGCGTCAGTCCCCTACCTTCGGCGTGGCGGCGCTGGATCTCGGCGCCGCTCGGCAGGAACTCGAGCTCGCGATCGAGCTCGTCGCGCTCCTCGAGCCACTCCATGAGACGCTCGTGCGACGGCAGCATCTCGACTGCGTTCGCGCGCGAGTTGCCGAGCAGCACGTTCTGCTCGTAGTTGTCGCGCAGCACCTGCACGGCGACCTCGTCGGTCATCGAGCGCAGCAGCTCGTTGCGGGCCTCGCGATCGAGTCGGCCGTCGCGCTCGACGGCGCCGAGCAGGATCTTGATGTTGACCTCGCGGTCGGAGGTGCCGACGCCCGCCGAGTTGTCGATCGCATCGGTGTTGATGCTGACGCCCGACATCGCGGCCTCGATGCGGCCGCGCTGGCTCACGCCGAGGTTGCCGCCCTCGCCGACGACGCGCAGCCGCAGCTCGTTGCCGTTGACCCGGATCGCGTCGTTGCCGCGGTCGCCGATCTCGGCGTTGGTCTCGTCGCTCGCCTTGATATAGGTGCCGATGGCGCCGTTCCAGAGCAGGTCGACCGGCGCGAGCAGCACCGCCTTCTTCAGCTCGAGCGGCGTGAGGGTCTTCACGTCTGGGTCGAGGCCGAGGGCCTCGGCCATCTCGGGCGTCACGTCGATCGACTTCAGGGTGAGCGGGAAGACCCCGCCGCCCTTCGAGATCACGTCGCGGTCGAAGTCGTCCCACGACGAGCCGGGCAGCTCGAACAGCCGCTTGCGCTCGGCGAAGGTCGCGGCCGCGTCGGGGTTCGGGTCGACGAAGACGTGGCGGTGGTCGAAGGCCGCGACGAGGCGGATGTGCTCCGAGCGCAGCATGCCGTTGCCGAAGACGTCGCCCGACATGTCGCCGACGCCGACGACCGTGAAGTCCTCGGTCTGGGTATCGTGGCCGAGCTCGCGGAAGTGGCGCTTCACCGACTCCCAGGCCCCGCGGGCTGTGATGCCCATGCCCTTGTGGTCGTAGCCGGCCGAGCCGCCGGAGGCGAAGGCGTCGGCGAGCCAGAAGCCGTACTCCTCGGAGATGCCGTTGGCGATGTCGGAGAATGAAGCGGTGCCCTTGTCGGCGGCGACCACGAGGTACGAGTCGTCTCCGTCGTGACGCACCACGTTCTCCGGCGGCACGATATCGGCGCCGTCACGGTTGTCGGTGAGGTCGAGCAGACCGCGGATGAAGGTGCGGTAGGCGTCCTTGCCCGCTTCGAACCACGCCGCCCGGTCGGCGGGCGAGGGCAGCTGCTTGGCGTAGAAGCCGCCCTTCGAGCCGGTGGGCACGATCACGGCGTTCTTCACCATCTGCGCCTTGACGAGGCCGAGCACCTCGGTGCGGAAGTCCTCGCGGCGGTCGCTCCACCGCAGGCCGCCGCGCGCCACCTTGCCGAAGCGCAGGTGCACGCCCTCGACCTGGGGCGAGTAGACCCAGATCTCGGCCATGGGGTGCGGCTTGGGCAGACCGGGCACACGGCCGCAGTCGAGCTTCATGGACACCCAGGGCTTGGGGGCTCCGTCGGCGGTCGTCTGGTAGAAGTTGGTGCGCCAGGTCGCTCCGATGACGCCGACGATCGATCGCAGGATGCGGTCGTGGTCGAGGCTCGAGACCCCGTCGAGGGACCGCAGCAGCGCACTCTCGGCATCGGCGGTCTGCGCGTCGCGATCACCCGCGATCGAGGGATCGAAGCGCAGCTCGAAGAGGCGCACGAGGTCGGCTGCGAGGCCGGGGTTCTCGATGAGCGCCTGCTCGATGTACTCGACGGAGAACGCGGAGCCGATCTGCCGCAGGTACATGGCGATGGCCCTGAGGATGACGATGCGGCGCCAGTCGAGCCCGCCCAGCAGCACGAGGGTGTTGAGCCGGTCGCTCTCGGCCGCCCCCGTCCACGAGGCCGAGAAGGCCTCCTCGAAGACGCGGCCCCACGACGCGTCGTTCCACACCTCGACTCCCGGCGCGGTGAGACCGAGGTCGGAGATGTAGCGCACCTGGCCGTCGGCGAGCGTGATCGTGTAGGGGCGCTCGTCGACCACGTCGACGCCGAGATCGGTGAGGATCGGCAGCACGCGCGTCAGCGGGTACTGCTTGCGCGAGGCGAGCGTGAGCACGCGCTTGCCGGCCTCGTGCTTCTCGGGCTCGTAGAGGCGCACCGCGAACTCGTGCTCGTCGAGGCTCTCGAGCAGCATGATGTCGCCGAGCGCGTCCTCCGGCCCGACCGCCTCCTTGTAGGACTCGGGGAACGCCTCGCCGTACTGGCTGAGCAGCCTGGCGGCCTCCTCCTCGCCCTGCGACTGGTGCAGGGCGTCGACGAGCCCCTCGGTCCAACCGCGGATGGCGGCCTCGAGCTGCGCCTGCAGGGCGGCCTCGTCGACGTCGGGCACCGAGGTGCCGCGGGGCACGCGCACCACGAAGTGCAGCTGTGCGAGCGGGGAGTCGCCGACGCGGGTGGCGTGGTCGATGTGCTCGGCGCCGAACACCGAGCGCAGCAGGTCCTGGATGCGCAGGCGCACGGTCGTGTTGTAGCGATCCCTCGGCAGGAAGACGAGCGCCGACACGAAGCGCCCGAATTCGTCCTTCCTGAGGAAGGCGCGTGCGCGGCGCCGCTCGCGGAGGCGGCTCACCTCGCTCGCGACCTCGAGGAGATGCTCGGGGGTGTCCTGGAACAGCTCGTCGCGGGGGTACTGCTCGAGGATCTGCAGCAGATCCTTGCCCGAGTGCGAGGTCGGCGAGTAGCCCGAGGCGTCGAGCACCGCCCGCACCTTGGTGGAGACGATGGGCAGGGTCATCACAGACGCGGCGTAGGCGGCGGAGGTGAACATGCCGAGGAAGCGGCGCTCTCCCGTCACGTTGCCCTGCTCGTCGAAGGTGCGCACGCCGATGTAGTCGAGGTAGACGTCGCGGTGCACGGTGGCGCGCGAGTTCGCCTTGGTGATCGTGAGCAGGCGCGGCTCGCGCGCGGTGCGCTGCGCCTCGGGGCGCAGGTGGGCGACTGCGGTGGTCGACTTGCGCAGGATGCCGAGGCCGGTGTGCGGCAGCGGTCGCAGCACCTCCTCACCGTTCTCATCGGTCTCGAGCGCGTGCTCGCGGTAGCCGAGGAAGGTGAAGTTGTCGTCGGCCAGCCAGCTCAGGAAGTCGACCGTCGGCCCGACCGTGGCGGGGTCCGCGGTCGAGGGCGGGTCCGTGCGCAGGTCGGTGACGATGTCGAGGCAGGCGCGGCGCATCGCCCGCCAGTCGTTCACGGCGGCGTGCACGTCCGCGAGCACATTGCGCAGCTGCTCCTCGAGCTCCGCACGGCCCTCCTCGGTCGGCACGCGGTCGATCTCCAGGTGGATCCACGATTCGAGGTCGCCGCCGTGGGCGTCGACCTCGAGCAGCTCGCCCGCCTCGTCGCGGCGCACGGAGACCACGGGGTGCATGAGCAGGTGCACGGCGAGACCGCGGCGGGCGATCGCGGCGGCCACCGAGTCGACGAGGAACGGCGAGTCGTCGGTGCAGATGTTCACGATGGTGCGGCGCGAGGTCCACCCGTGCTCGCTCAGGGTGGGAGTGAAGACCGCGACCAGCGTCTGACCCGGCTCACGACGGTCTGCGAGCGTGCGCATCGACATCGCGGCGCCCACGATATCGCGGGGCTCGCGCTCCTCGAGATCGGCGGCGTCGACCTGCGTGAGGAGGCGCTCGAGAGCCGGTCTGAACATCGGATCGATGGTCTCGAGAGCGTCGTGGATGGGGGCGAAAGCGGGATCGCTACTCATTAACCTCAATGTCCTGTTCTGAACTTCGACGGCGGGCCAGGTCAGGGCCTGCGCTCATCATAGCCTCGAAAGGGATCGCTGCCCATGCCCGTCCCGGGTCGCCGCTGGCCGGCTCGGCAGCGCCGACCGCGCCCGTGCGCCCCGGCCTCCGACAGGCCCCGCGCCCGCCGTGCGGGTAGCCTGGGATGACCACTGTTCCCTCGACACCGGAGGACCCATGTCGAAGATCGCCCTCGTGCGCCAGCCCAGCAGCCTGCTCGACGACGGGATCGTCGACCACATCGAGAAGGTCGCCGTCGATCTCGAGCGCGCTCACGAGGAGTGGCGCGGCTACGTCTCGACGCTGCAGGCGCACGGCTGGGAGACGATCGAGGTCGATCCGGCGGACGACTGCCCCGACTCGGTGTTCATCGAGGACACGGTCGTGATGTTCCGCAACGTGGCCGTCATCTCGCGCCCCGGCGCCGACAGCCGCAAGCCCGAGACCGACGGCACGCGCCGCGCGCTCGAGGCGCTCGGCTGCCCGATCGCCGAGATCCGCGAGCCCGGCACGCTCGACGGTGGCGACGTGCTGAAGATCGGCGACACGGTCTACGTCGGCCGCGGCGGCCGCACGAACGCCGAGGGCGTGGCGCAGCTGCGCCGCATCCTCGCCCCGCTCGGAGCGAAGGTCGTCGCCGTGCCCGTGACGAAGGTGCTGCACCTCAAGACCGCGGTCACCGCGCTGCCCGACGGCACCGTGATCGGCTACCCCGAGTTCGTCGACAACCCCGCGATCTTCGACCGTTTCCTGCCCGTGCCCGAGCCGCACGGCACGGCGGTCGTCTGCCTGAGCGAGTCCGAACTGATCATCTCGGCTTCGGCGCCGAAGACCGCGGAGATGCTGAGGGATCTCGGCTACACCGTCACCGAGGTGGCGATCGCCGAGTACGAGAAGCTCGAGGGCTGCCCCACCTGCCTCTCGGTGCGCGTGCGCAACCTCGACTGAGGCGCCCTCGCGGGCGGCGCGCATCGGGTAGGGTTCGGAGTTGTGCCCGCTCGTCCGTCCTCCGAAACACGCCGACCCTGGGTGCTCCTGTTCGTGGCGGTGTGCCTCGTCGCAGTGAACATGCGCATGACGATCACGGGCATCGGCCCGCTGCTCGAGGACATCGCCGACGACCGCGGGACCACCGCGGCCGCGCTCGGGGGCCTCGCCTCGGTTCCGCTGCTCGTGTGGGCCGCGGTCTCACCGCTCGCCCACGGCATCGCCGCGCGCATCGGGGTCGAACGCGCGGTGGGCTGGTCGCTCGCCGTGCTCGCCGCCGGCACGGTCTGGCGGTCGCTGCCGGGCGGATCCCTCTCACTGTGGTTCGGCACGGTCTGCATCGGCGCCGCCCTCGCGATCGGCAACGTGCTGATGCCCGCGGTCGTGCGCCGCGATTTCGGTTCGCGCATCCCGCTCGTGATGGGCGTCTACTCGGCGCTGCTCAGCGCCTTCGGCGCCGTCGGAGCCGGCATCGTGGTGCCGATCGCCCACTTCGAGGCGGGCGACGGCGCCGAGCTCGGCTGGCGCATCGCCCTGCTCGCGACCGGTGCGCCCGTGCCGATCGCGCTGATCGTCTGGATCGTCGCCACGCGCCGCGCCGCCGCGCGGGCGGCCTCGGCCGGGGCGCTGAGCGGGGATCCGCAGGGCGACTTCCTCGTCACGAGCACGGGCACGCTCACCACGATCCGCAGAGGCACCGCGGGTCGTCGCGTCTGGCGCGACCCCGTCGCATGGGCCGTCGCGTCGTACATGGGCCTGCAGTCGCTCCCCTTCTACACCCTGTCGACCTGGCTGGCCCCCATCCAGTCATCGCACGGGCGCACGGCCGTCGAGGCCGGGGTGGACGTGATGATCTACCAGCTCGCGGGCATCGCCGGGTCGATCTGCCTGCCGCTGCTCTACCGCGGCGCGATGCGGCGGTGGCTCGCGGCGCTCGTCCCCGTCGCGATCGGGGTCTCGGTGACGGGTATCGTGCTCGAGACCGGCCCGGCCCTCCTCTGGCTGTGCATCGCCGGGTTCTGCGCGGGCGCCTCGCTCGGACTGTCGCTCATGTTCATGGCGATCCGGGCGCGCGAGCAGGAGACGGCGAGCGCGCTCTCGGGCATGGCGCAGTCGGTCGGCTATCTCGTGGCGGCGGCCGGACCGGTGCTGTTCGGTCTGGTGCACGAGTTCAGCGGCGGCTGGGGCGCGCCGCTCGTGCTGCTGCTCGTCTTCGGCTTCGGGCAGCTGATCGCGGGCGTGGCTGCCGGCCGCGAGCGCTTCGTGTTCAGGGGATAGGGATCCCTCACCCCTTGCCGCGGGCGAGCGTGGCGACCGTCGGATCCTTGACGTAGCCCGGCGCGAGATGCTCGCCGCCCGCAGGGTGCGCAGACCACTCCAGGAGCCGCCAACCGCGGCTCGGGTCGCCCTCGATCGCGACGAAGCCGGTGTTGGGCATCGAGGTGCGCTCCACGCGCGACAGGTCGACGCCGCTCACCCGCGACGTCGCCCAGGCGCGTATCGCGGCGCCGTGCGAGACGAGCATCGCCGACTCGGCCCCCGTCGCCGCGATCTCCTCGATGGCCGCGTCGTAGCGGGCGAAGAACTCGGCGCCGCTCTCGCCGCCCGGCATGCGGCGCTGCTCGTCGCCGCGCACCCAGTCGAAGATGGTCGTGATGTAGGTGCGGATCGCGTCGCGGTCCGCAGCCATCTCGAGATCACCCGCCTCCACCTCCCGCAGCCCCTCGTGCACGCTCGGATCGAGGGATCGGGACTGCGCGAAGGGCGCGGCCGTGAGCGAGGTGCGCAGCAGCGGCGAGACCGAGACCGTCTCGATGCCGCGATCCCGGAACGCGTCGGGGATCGCGGCAGCCTGCCTCTCGCCGAGCGATGTGAGCCCCGGCCCGGGGGCCGCGGTGTCGAGGAGCCCTTCGACGTTCGAGGGAGTCTGGCCGTGGCGGACGAGCACGATGCGCATGCTCCCATCCTCTCGCACGGCGGGCGCCGGTGCACGCCGCGCGGTTTCCGGGTCGGGGGCGACCGCCTCACGGAGCTACCCGACGGCCGGCCCCCGGAGCTACCCGACGGTCGCCTGCCGGGAAGGGTCGCATTCGGGGGTTTCGACGCCCGAATAACCCCGAGATGCGACCCCTTACGCGGGCGCTACCGGCCGACGGCGGTGCAGGAACGCCGTGAGCACTGCGAGCGCCGATCCCACAGCGGTGTCGAGCACGCGCTCCCAGGCGACGGCCATCACGTCGTCGGCGCCCGTCGCCATGGCGGTGATGAGCAGCACGAGCGGTGTGATGAAGACGAGGGCGAGCGCGTAGTTGCGCACGACGACGAGCTCGATCGCGAACTGCAGCAGCATGAGCACGCCGACGGCGAGCAGAGGGATCGCGCTGACCGGCGCGATCGCCACCGCGATCGCCGCCCCGATGAGCGTGCCGACGGTGCGGTGCAGCCCGCGCACCACCGAGGTGCCGCGCGAGGGCGTGAGACCCACGACGGCGATCCCGGTGCCGACGGTCCAGTAGGCGCGGTGCGTGTCGAGCAGCGCCAGGCTCACGACGCAGCCGAGCACGGCGACGAGCGCGATCCGCAGCACGAGTTCGCGCTCGCCGGCGCCGAGCGCCCTGAGCGGCAGCAGTTCGCTCAGCGGTTGCACCGGGCGGCGGCGCTCCCGCGACCGGAGCAGCGGCGCGAGCGCGATCAGATACGAGGCGACGAGGCCGCACGCGACCGCGGCGAGGAAGACGAGCGGATCGTTGAGACGCTCGCCGTCGACGACGGACGTCACGTTCGCCGCGAGGCCGTAGCTCAGCACGAAGAACACCGGGCCCGGCGGACCGACGCGGAAGACGAACGAGGCCGCGCTCGTGCAGACCGCCACCACGACGAGACCGGTGGTGAGCAGCCAGGGCCACGGTGCGAGCGCTGCTCCCAGCCCCGCGCAGGCGAGCAGCACGGCGCCCACGAACGGCAGCGCCCTCGCGCGCTCGGCCGCCGCGGCCCCGGCGAAGAACAGCGCGAGGAAGGCGCCGACCGATGTCTGCAGGCCGATGCGCTCGTAGCCGAGCAAAGTCAGAACACCGAAGGGCACCCCGATCGAGAGCCCGGCCCGCACCGCGATCCAGCCTCGCGGCTCGGGGTTCGGCGGCAGCGAGAACAGGCTGCGCACGGCAGCGCCGGCCGTCCTCGCTCCCCGCTGTCGCAGACCCACCCGGCCTCCTTCCCCAGCGTCACGCTAGCAGGCCGGCGGGGCGGTACGCCGTCACTCACGACGAGGAAGCGGCACGAGGCTCATCACCGCGCGGAGACGCCCGCGCTTGATCACGATGAGCATCTCATCGCCGACCCTCGGCCGCGAGAGCGAGACCCTTCCTCGAAACACGCCGGGTTCTCCCTTCGCAGGCAGGAGCAGATGGCCGTCCGCCCACGCGTGCGTCCGCGCCGAGACCGCATCGGTCACGCGTATTTCGACCTCCCAGAAGCGTTCGCCGCGCTCGATCGTCGTCGAGTGCTCGAGCGGACCCGTTCGCGCAATCTCATCGTCGCCATCGATCTGATTACTGGGCAGGGTCGGAGCGAGGAATGCCGGCCTGCGATCCCGGGTCGCGTGCTCATACGCGGATGCGTAGTCGAGGAGACGGTCGTCGGCATAGGCCGGGCCGGCGAAGGTCAGCCCGACCGGCATCTGCGTATCCGACATATGCCCCATCGGAACAGTCACCGTGGGGATGCCCAAGTGCCGCAGCACCCGGTTGCCGTTGGAGTAGACCACGCCGTTCCGAGAGGCGTCGTCGAGACTCTCCGCCCGTTCGAAGAGGTCGGCGCGACCGACGTCGCCCGCGGCCGGGAAGGCGACGACATCAAGCCCCTCGGCGAGGAGCCAGTCCTCGAAGTCGAGTTTGCGGGCCTCCTCCAGGCCGCGGAGGAGGTGGTCGAGCCCCGGGATGTCCGCATACGAGTCCGGGACGCCCTGCTTGACGATCTCCACCAGGCGCTGCCAATCGAAGCCGCCACGGGCCCGGGTGATCCACACCGGGACCGGGGCGTCGTCCAGCGGGAACACCGCGTCGCCGTCGACCTCGGCCCAGCTGCTGAGGTCGGGATCGTTGTTCTCCCGGAGGAACCGGTCGAGCGCGAGCGCCGTGACCGCACTGCCCTCGAGCGCGCGCCAGTCGTCTGGGACGAGCCCGCGTGCGGCCAGACCCCGGGCACCCGGACGGTCCTCCTCGTAATTGGAGACCACTGGGAACGCGACGTCGACGATCTCGGCGCCCAGTGATCGCAACGCGTCCGCCGCGGTCTCCCACAGCCGGCGTACGCTAGGTCGGATGACGGGCGGATCATCGCCGTCGGGATCGTCGCCGATGTACATCTTCGGCACTCCGACTCGGATGCCGTCGAGCCGGGCCGGTCGCGGGCGGGCGATCGGTCTCCTGAACACGTCGCTTGGCGACGGCAGCTCGACCGCAGTCTGCTGACGCCAGAACTCCCCGTCCCGGTGAGCGTCATCGGATGCGAGCACATCGAGGACGAGGAGAAGGTCGGCGACCGAACGCGTGTGCGGGACGACGACATCGCAGGTCGGGCGGAGAGGCCAGTTGCCACGCAGGGAGAGCATGCCTCGGGAGGGCGTGTAGGCCACGAGCGCGTTGTTCGACGCGGGGGATCGTCCAGACGAGACCGTCTCCTCCGCCATCCCGAAGGCGCACATGCTGGCCGTTGTCGCCGTCGCGGAGCCGTTGGAGGATCCCGAGCCGTAGGCGGCGGTGAGGTATTGGGGATTGTAGGGGCTCCGAGCGTAGCCGTAGAGCCCCGGTTGCACGCCGCCCGCCGCCATCGGAGGCATGTTGGTCTTGCCGAGCAGCACCGCGCCGGCCGCCCGCAGCTGCGCGACGGTCGCCGCGTCCTCGTTCGCGATGAGGCCGCTCAGCGCAGCGCTGCCCGACGCGACGGTCGGCGGATTCAACCGGTGGTCGCAACGAGTTCCGTGAACTTCTCCGATGGTGTCAGATATCCGAGCGTCTTGCGTGGTCGGCCGTTGAGCGAGTCCTGAATCGCGGTCAGGTCCGCGCGGCTAACGA
>NZ_JAGDYL010000039.1 GCF_017565705.1 Leucobacter ruminantium | reverse complement strand
CGAAGAGCCGCCTCACCCTCGTCACAGACAACGACGCCGAGGGGGTGATCGATACCGTTCTCGAGCTCAGCGCCTGACCCCATCACCACGAAGGACCAACCGTTACACCACCACCCGGGACTTGACCCGCCACACTGCCGCGTCGCTGGCCATCCAGGCTGGAGCGAACGTGAAGGCGGTGCAGCGGATGCTCGGGCACGCGTCGGCGGCGATGACGCTCGACGTGTACGCCGACCTCTTTGAGGACGATCTTGATGCGGTTGGTGCGGCGATGGACGACGCTCGGCGTGCCCACATTTTGCCCACACTTGACCACCCACAACGCCCCCTGAGGCCCCTCGACGCCCCCCAAGTTTCGCAGAATCATGCGGAAGTTGAGGCGGCGACTGGGGCCTGATGCTATTCGATTCCTCTCCAGGGCACTTCGTACCTCAGCGCCCCTGTCGAGGGCTCATCCAACGAACCTTCAACGTGACTCGCAGGCTCGTCACGCGGCGTGACCGCGCAACGCTGGCGCGTTGCCCTGAGCGGCCTGCCGGGTTCGATTCCTCTCCAGGGCACTTCGTGCCTCAGCGCCCCCTGCTCCGACCCCACAAGCCTTTCGGCAGGTGTTGAGACCGGACCTGGGTTTCGACTCGCTTTGCTCGCCGGGCCGACGGGAGGCTCCGCTCGCAGGTCCGGCGGGCGCGGGCGATCCCTTGCGGGCGCAGGTCGACCTGCCGACGCGCGCCCCGCTCAGTCGCCGAACGGCGGGTCGATGAGCAGCCCGACCCGATCCGCGAGGTAGGCGGCGAGCGTCGGGGCGCCCTCCAAGGGAGCCCCGGCCCGCCAGCGCACGCGCACCTCGCCCTCGGCGAGGCCTACGGGCAGCTCAGGTGCGACGGAGGCGAGGCTCGCGGCATCGAGCGGGATCGGCCGGGCGTCGAAGTTCACCGGCGTTCCCGCCTCGTAGCCGCCGCGCAGCGCCGCCGCGGCGATGTCTCGGCGCTCCTCGCGCGAGACCGACTGGTAACCGGGACGCCCGCGTTCGGCCGCCCGCGTCGCGCGTCCGAGAGCGTGCAGCCGCGCATCGGCGTCGAGCAGCAGCGAGCCTACGCGCCACACCTCGCCGAGGGGCCGCATGGTCGCCGGGCGTGGCAGCAGCAGTACCCGGCGCGGGGCTACGTACTCGGCGAGGGCCTCCGGCGCGACGCCGGCGGCGAGCAGCGCCGAGACGGCCTCCGAGCATGCGCGCGCGGCGCGATCCGCCGCCGCTTCGAGCGCCTCAGCCGTCCCCATCGGGCCAGTGTATCGCCGCGTCAATATACTGAGCCTGGTGACCACAGCTCATCCCGGCTCCCGATCCCTCACCCGCGGCGACACGATCCGTGCCGCCCTCCTCGTGCTCGTGGGAGCGATCGGCGTGTACGTGTCGGCGGCCATCGCCATGAACTTCTTCGCGCCGCTCGGCGTGCTCGGCACGAGTTCGGTGCGCATCGCGCTCGCCGCAGTGATCCTGCTCGCCGTCTTCCGGCCTCGGCTGCGGGGGCGCAGCCGGCGCGAGTGGGGCGGCATCGTGCTTTACGGTGTCGCGATGGCGTCGATGAACGCCTTCCTCTACCTCGCCTTCGACCGGCTGCCGCTCGGCGTCGCGACCACGATCGACTTCCTCGGCCCGTGCGTCGTCGCCCTCGCCGCGTCGCGCCGCCCCCGAGAGGGGCTGCTCGCGGTCGCGGCGGTGCTGGGCGTCGGCCTCATCGCGGGCTTCGGGGGGCCGTTCGATCCGCTCGGCCTCCTGTTCGCCGCGCTCGCGGGCGCCTCCTTCGGGCTCTACACACTGCTGGCGGCGCGCGTGGGCCAGTCGGCGGGCGGGCTGCCGAGCGTTGCGCTCTCGGTCACGGTCGCGGCGATCATCATGCTGCCGGTCTCGATCACCACGCTGCCCCGCATGGAGGCCGGGTTCTGGGCGCCGCTCGCGCTGTCGGCGCTGATCGGCATGGCGCTGGCGTTCACCGTCGACACGATGGCTGGCCGGCTGACCTCCGCACGCGTGCTGGGCGTGTTCTTCGCCTTCGACCCCGTCGTCGGCACGATCATCGGCACCGTCGTGCTGGGCCAGGTGCTCACGCCGGTCGCGTTCTGCGGCATCCTGCTGGTGATCGGCGCCGGGGCGGGCATCGTATGGTTCGCCGGCGAGCGGTCGGAACCCGAAGCGGGGCACGAGGCCTCGGCCGGTGCCGGTGAGCCGTATGCTGGCGGCATGACAGGCGAGAACGAGGCACCCGCGGCGGCATCCCAGGCTCTGGAGATCGAGCGCAAGTACGAGGTCGGTGAGGGATCCGAGCTGCCCTCTGCCGAGGTCTTCGCCGGGCTCGGGCTCGCAGCCGACCCTGCCGAGACGGTCGAGCTCGCCGCCGCCTACTTCGACACCCCCGACCGCGCCCTCGCCCGCAACCGTCTGGCCGTGCGCGTGCGCTTCGGGGGCAAGGACGCGGGGTGGCACCTCAAGCAGAAGGGCGCGGACGGCGCCCGAGAGATGCTCTGGCCCCCCGCTGCGGAGATGCCGACCGGGTTGCGCGAGGAGATCGCGCGCCGCATCGGCTCGGACGAGGGGATCGCGCCGATCGCCGAACTGCGCACGACGCGCCGCATCGTGAGGCTGCGCGACGCATCGGGGTGCGAGGTCATCGAGCTCGCCGACGACAGCGTGCGCGCCGTGAACCGTGCGTCGGGGGAGCGCCGCGTCTGGCGCGAGTGGGAGGCCGAGCTCGCCGAGGGGGCCGATCCCTCGCTGCTCGACGCCGTCGAGCCTGTGCTGCGGGAGGCGGGGGCGGATCCCTCGCCTAGCCCTGCGAAGATCGCCCGCGCGACCGGCACCCTCGAACTCGCCGCCCGCGCTGCGGGAATCGCCGAGGGGCGGATCGCCGCCCTGCGCGCGCTCGACGAGGCGGCGCTCGCGGCGGGTCGGCGCGACACGGCCCCCTTCGAGCCGGTTGTGCCTAGGCTGGACGCATGAGCGCGAAACCGAAGAACAGCCGCCGGTCGAAGGGCGAGGAGCCCGATCCCGCAGCGCGGCGCAAGCAGATCTTCATCGGCATCGCCATGGGAGCGGTCGTGGGGCTCGTGCTCAGCCTGCTCACGCAGTTCTGGCTGTGGCTGCCCGCCGGGCTCGCGATGGGCCTCGCGACGGGCGCGATCATGAAGCCGCCGAGGGCGTAGACGCCGCGCGTTTCCGGAGTGCGCTCCTCGTGTGCTCTTCCGGTGCGCGCATTCCGTGCGCGCTCCACGGGTGTGCGACCGCGCCGCGCTCTCCGCTCTCCGCGCGGCCGTTCACGCCCCGCCCGGTGCCGTTCGCATCGCCCCCGGCCGCGTTCCGCTCCGGTGCCGCCCTGCGCGCTAGCCCGACGTCGGAGTCTCGCCCGCCCCCGGCCGCGTCCGCTCACCGCGAGATGCTGCCTTTTGCACGAGATACCCCCGGATTCCCGGGCATAAGGCCTCATCTCGTGCAAAAGGTGTCAGCTCGTCGAGGGGATCGGTGCGGCACGGTGGGCGGGATCGGTGCGGCCTTGCGTGCGGGACGGACCCTCGAGGGGATCGGTGCGGCAGGATCCCTCGCCGCGATCCCTCGTGGATTCTTCGCAGGCCCCGAACACCTAAAGTCAACGTGGTTGACATCTATGTTTACAACGCGCCGTCGGTGTGCGAAGATCGACACGGAAACCGAACTGCGAGGACCCCATGGAACCCACCATCTTCGAAACTCAGCGACCCGCGGCGCGTATCGTCGACGAGGCGCTGGCCGACACGAAGCTCGGCTGCTTCTGGACCGAGGACATCGCGGACAGCGCGGCGCGCTACCCCGAGCTGCCCGGAGACCAGCGCGTCGACGACGCGGTCGTCGGCGGCGGCTACGCCGGCCTGTGGACGGCGATCAAGCTGAAGACCGAGCACCCCGAGCGCCGCGTGCTGCTCCTCGAGGCGATGCGGGTCGGATGGGCGGCGTCCGGCCGCAACGGCGGCTTCTGCGAGGCGAGCATCAGCCACGGCGAGCCCAACGCCGAGGCCCGCTGGCCCGAGGAGGCCGACAAGCTGCTGCGCCTCGGCCACGAGAACCTCGACGCGATCGAGCGCTTCGTGAACGAGCACGGGCTCGACGTCGACTTCGAGCGTAACGGCGCTCTCTCGGTCGCCAACGAGCCGTACCAGGTCGAGTGGCTCGGCGAGAGCGAGGACCCGGAGGTCGTGACGCTCGACGCCGAGGGCGCCCGCGCCCGTATCAACTCGCCGACCTTCCTCGGCGCCGACTTCTCGCCCCGCGAGAACGCCAACGTGCACCCCGCGAAGCTCGCGGCAGAGCTGGCCAGGCACGCCGCGTCGATCGGCGTCGAGATCCACGAGGGCACGCCGGTGACTCGGCTGGAGGGCGGCGCGGACGGCCCCATCGTGCTCGTCACCGAGCGCGGCACTGTCACGGCCGAACGCGCCGCGCTGTGCACGAACGTGTTCCCCTCGCTGCTCAAGCGCTACCGCTTCCACACCGTGCCGGTGTACGACTACGTGCTCATGACCGAGCCGCTGACCGATGAGCAGCTGGCCTCGATCGGCTGGGAGGGGCGCGAGGGCCTCGCCGACATGGCGAACCAGTTCCACTACTCGCGACTCACCGCCGACAACCGCATCCTGTGGGGCGGTTACGACGCCGTCTACTTCGCGGGCGGGCGCATCAAGAACGAGTACGAGGATCGCATGGAGAGCCACCGCAAGCTCGCCAGCCACTTCTTCACGACCTTCCCGCAGCTCGCGGGGCTGAAGTTCACGCACCGCTGGGCCGGCGTCATCGACACCTCCACCCGCTTCTGCGCGTTCTTCGGACAGGCGCACGGCGGCCGCGTGCAGTACGTGGCCGGTTTCACCGGCCTCGGCGTCGGTGCCACCCACTTCGCTGCCGACGTGATCGTGGACCGCCTCGAGGGTCGCGTCACCGAGCGCACCGAACTCGAGATGGTGAAGCAGGTGCCGCTGCCCTTCCCGCCCGAGCCCGCCGCCTCGATCGGCATCAACCTCACCCGCTGGTCGCTCGACCGCGCAGACCACAACCGCGGCAAGCGCAACCTGTTGCTGAAGACGCTCGACGCCCTCGGGCTCGGCTTCGATTCCTGAGGAGAACCGCGATGAGCGAGAATCTGCTGCCCGAGGGGCGCAATGAGATGGTGCGAGGGATCCGTGCCGCCGTCGAACTCGACGCGGTGCCCGCCGAGGACGTGATTTCAGGGTCGCCTGAGCAGGGCGTTCTCGAGCTCGGCCCGATCGGGGGTGCGGAAGTCGGCATCTGGGAGTTGCGCGGCGGCACCGTGACCGACACCGAGGTCGACGAGATGTTCGTCGTGCTGTCGGGCGGCGCGACGATCGACCTGCTCGACGGGCCCGGCGTGGAGCCGGGAACCGTCGTGGAGGTGGGCCCGGGCGACGTGATGCGCCTGGTCGCGGGCACGCGCACACGGTGGACCGTCGAGGATCACATCCGCAAGGTCTACATCGCCGCCTGAGCGCCGCGCCTCGCTCAACCGGCGAGAGGAACTCTGCGCTCGTCAGTAGATGTCGTGGGATCTCGAATTCTCGACATCTACTGACGAGTGGAGAAGGGATCCTGCCGCCCTGAGCGGGCGGAGAAGGGTTCCTGCCGCTGGTTGAGCGAGCGGAGTCCCCCCACCGCTGGTTGAGCGAGGAGCTTGCGACGAGTCGAAACCGTCGGGCGTGCCGGGTTTCGATACTCCGACTCACTTCACCAGCTCCACCGGCGCTAGAATCGTCGGTTGGCGCGATAGCGTCGACCGGTCGATCGAAGGAGCCAAGATGGCGCTGCCCTGGAAGCTGCACGGAGACGGGAAGCGCGTCGCGCCCGACGCGATCGTGCTCCCCGAGGAGCGGCTGAGCTGGCCGAAGACGATCGGCTTCGGCGCGCAGCACGTGGTCGCCATGTTCGGTGCGACCTTCCTCGTGCCGCTGATCACGGGCTTCCCGCCGTCGGCGACCCTGTTCTTCTCGGGTCTCGGCACGCTGCTCTTCCTCGTGCTCACCGGCAACCGCCTGCCGAGCTACCTGGGGTCTTCGTTCGCGTTCCTCGCGCCGATCGGCGCCGCGACGGCCGGCTACGAGTACGGCGAGCCGGGCGGTCTCGCCCGCGCCTCGTTCGGCATCCTCGCGATGGGCGTGCTCATGGCGCTCGTCGGCGTCGTGGTGCAGCGCTTCGGCACGGGCTGGATCAACGCGCTCATGCCGCCGGTAGTGATGGGCGCGATCGTCGCTCTCATCGGCTTCAACCTGGCGCCGGCGGTGAAGAACAACTGGCTCGGCGATCCTGCCAACAATCCCTCCGTCGATCAGGGGCTGCACTCGACGGCCGCGCTCATCACCATCGCCTCCATCCTGCTGATCACAGTGCTGTTCCGCGGCATCATCGGGCGTCTCTCGATCGTGCTCGGCATGGCGGTCGGCTACGTCGCGGCCACGCTCATGGGCATCGTCGACTTCGACGAGGTGCGCGAGGCCGCCTGGGTCGGCCTGCCCGATTTCCACCTGCCCGCCAACCCCTTCGCCGACCCGACCCTGTGGGGTCTGCTGCCCGCCTTCCTGCCCGTCGTGCTCGTGCTCGTCGCCGAGAACGTCGGCCACGTCAAGAGCGTGGGCCTCATGGTGAAGCGCGATCTCGACCCGGTGACCGGCAGGGCACTGCTCGCCGACGGCCTGTCGACGATTCTCGCCGGCTTCGGCGGCGGTTCGGCGACCACCACCTACGGCGAGAACATCGGCGTAATGGCGGCGACGCGCGTCTACTCGACCGCCGCTTACTGGGTTGCCGGGGCCATCGCCATGCTGCTCGGCTTCTCGCCGAAGGTCGGGGCGCTGATCTTCTCGGTTCCGGCCGGTGTGCTCGGCGGCGTGACGGTGGCGCTCTACGGCCTGATCGCGCTCATCGGCGTCAAGATCTGGATCGACAACCGAGTCGACTTCTCGAAACCCATCAACCAGTTCACCGCTGCGGTCGCGCTCATCGTCGGCATCGCCGACTTCACGATGCAGCTCGACTCGGTCGTGTTCAACGGAATCGCGCTCGGCTCGCTCGCCGCGATCGGCGTCTACCACGTGATGAACGGACTCGCGAGGCTGCGCGGCGGCGATGTCGAGGTGGCCGACCCGGTCGTCACCGGCGCGACGGAGGTCGCGAGTCCGTCGACCGACCCAAAGCGATAGCGCCGCGCGCCGCGAAACTCCGGTGCGGTTGCGCCGATTCACGGAAGCACCGCTTATGGTGGGCGTGTGTGGAGTGTAGATCGGCGACGGCAGAACGGTGCCAATGGTCGCGACAAGGTGAAGCCGGAGCAGACGGCCGCCGAAGAGGTGCGCCCGCAGAGCGAGGGCGCCCTCGCCAAGGCGCCCGATCCCTCGCCCGCCTCCGCGGCCGCCCGGCCCGCCGACCTCACCGAGCACCTCACCGGCCCCGTCTCGCTCGTCGACTCGCACGCCGATGAGCACGCGGAGTGGCTGCGCCAGCTCGCCGCGATCGGCGGTCGCAACCCGCTGCTCCACTTCGACGACCGCCCCGCCAACCGCATCGAGCTCTCCACCACGCACCCCGGCGGCCTGCCCCAGTTCATCACCGGCAACAAGATCCTGCTCTCCGCGCTGATCCGCGACGACCTGGCGCTGCGCCACGCGCGCGCTGCCGCCGGCCGCGTCACCGACAAGGCGATCGAGATGCGCACCGTGCGCGGCCTCGAGACCGTGAACCTCGGCGTGGGCATCGCCAAGTGGTCGTTCGAGGGCGAGGATTTCTGCGCCCCCGTGCTGCTGCGGCCCCTCGCGATCCGCCGTTACGGCCGCGACTTCGAGCTGAAGCTCAAGCAGTTCCCCGTCGTGAACTCCGAACTGATCCGCGCGCTGCGCGAGCAGTTCGGCATCACGCTCGACGCGCGGTCCCTCATCGAGCTCTCGCAGTCGGAGGGCGTCTTCAAGCCGCAGCCCGTGATCGACCGTCTGCGCCAGATGGTGGCGGGCGTTCCCGACTTCGTCGTGCAGCCGCGCCTCGTCGTCTCGTCGTTCCACAACGTGTCCCAGGGCATGGTGGCCGATGCGAGGGATCTCGACCAGCCCATCCTCGAGGCCGTCTGCGGCAGCGAACCGGCCAAGCGGCAGCTCGCCGAGTCGTACCGCCCGGTCGACCCGACCTCCGCCGACGAGCGGTCCCCGGAGACCGATCGCTGCCTCTACGACGCCGACGCCGAGCAGGAGGACGTGCTCGCGCAGATCGACGCCGGCCACTCGCTCGTCGTGCGCACGCTGCCCGGCACCGGCGGCACCCAGACCGTGGTGAACGCCATCGGCAACCTGGTGCGCGCGGGCAAGCGGGTGCTCGTCGTGTCGCCGCGCCGGGCGACTCTCGACGGCATCACGCACCGACTCACGCGCGTCGGACTCTCAGGCCTCGCCGTCACCCCGCGCAGGTTGCGCCGCAACCTCGTCGAGTCGATCAGCCGCAACGAGAACGCGCGCCCCGAGCAGATGCGCGAGGTCGACGAAGCGCTCGTGCGCCTGCGCGGCGTCCTGCTCGACTACCAGCAGGCGCTCGACACCCCCGACTCGCGCTTCGGCGTCTCGCCGCTCGATGCGCTCCGCCGCCTCACGACGCTCGCGCTCAGCGAGCGCCCGCCGTCGACCACCGTGCGCCTCGACGACCAGGCGCTCGCCCAGCTGACGCTCGACCGCACCTCCGTCGCCGAGGCGCTCACCGAGGTCGCGCGGCTCGGCCAGTTCCAGTACGGGCCCGAGGATTCGCCCTGGTACGGCGTCGACTTCTCCACCACCGAGGAGGCTCGCTCCGCGTACCGCCTCGCCGTCGACCTTGCCGAGTCGCAGCTGCCGCGCCTCATCTCCATGGCCAACGAGGTCATCGGGCAGACCCCGATGCGCCCGTACGAGACGATCGCCGAGCTCGGCATCTACCTGCGCCTGCTCATGGGCGTGCGCGAGACGCTCGACCGCTTCACGCCGGAGGTGTACGACCGATCCCTCACCGAGGTGATCGCGGCCCACGCCCCCCGCGGCAACGAGGAGATGACCTCTGCCAACAAGCGCCGCCTCAAGAAGCTCGCGCGCGAGTACGTGCGGCCCGGCGTCGCAGTCACGGACATGTACTCGCGGCTCGTGCAGATCCAGCAGCAGCGCGTGCTGTGGCAGCGCTACTCCGCGGTGGCGGGCGCCAGGCCCGAGGTGCCGCTCGGGATCAGCGACGTGGTCGTCGCCTTCCAGTCGGCGTACCAGGATCTCGACGAGCTCGACCGCGTGCTCGGCACCGTCGGCGACGCCGACCGCATGAAGAACCTCACGCTCGGCGCGCTCGCGAACCGTATCGCCGACCTCGCCCGCGAGTCCGAGGTGCTGCAGAACATCCAGGAGCGCACCGCCATCGTGGAACGCCTGCGCGCCGCGCGGCTGGAGCCCCTGCTCGACGACCTCTCGGCCCGCCACGTGCCCGCGGGCGACGTCGCGGCCGAGCTCGAGCTGGCCTGGTGGCAGTCGGCGCTCGAGCGCATGCTGCAGACCAACCAGGCGCTGCTCAGCGCGAACACGAGCGTGGTCGAGCGGCTCGAGGCCGACTTCCGGCTCGTCGACGACGCGCACGCGGGGGCCAACGGCGCGGCGCTCGCCGCGAACCTCGCCGACTCCTGGCGCGTCTCCGTGCTCGATCACCGGCAGGAGGCACTCGCCATGCGCGAGGTGCTGCGCGCGGGGTACACCTCGATCGCGGCGCTCGCCCAGCGCGCGCCGAACCTGCTGGGATCCCTCGCCCCCGTCTGGGTGATGTCGCCCTACGAGATCCCGCAGCTGCCCGACACGATGCGCTTCGACACCGTGCTCGTGGTCGACGCAGGCGCCACCACCCTCGTCGAGAACCTCGGTGCGCTGCGCCGCGCTCGCCAGGTGGTCGCGTTCGGCGACACCGTCACGCAGAGCCCGTCGAACTTCGAGATCTCGGTCGGCGGCAGCGCCGACGAGGACGAAGACGTCGAGGCCATGCATGCCGCATCGACCTTCGCGCAGCTCGCCGAGGTGCTGCCGATGCTCTCGCTCACGCGCAGCTACCGCGCGGGCGGCGAAGATCTCACCGAGCTCGTCAACAACCGCTTCTACGACGGCGCGATCCAGTCGCTGCCGTGGGCCGGCAGCTTCCTCGGACACTCGAGCCTCAGCTACGAGTTCGTGCGGGGCGGGCAGGGGCTGCCCGACCAGCAGACCGGCGCGGTCGAGAGCACCGACGCAGAGGTCGATCGGGTGGTGCAGCTCGTGCTCGAGCACGCGAGCGATCGTGCGAACGAGTCGCTCATGGTCATCACCGCGAGCGAGCGCCACGCGGTGCGGGTCTACCAGGCCGTGCTGCAGGCGTTCTCGAAGTTCCCGCAGTACCGCGACTTCCTGCTGGGGGAGCGCGCCGAACCCTTCGCCGTGCTCACCCTCGAGCAGGCGACCGCGCAGAGCCGCGACCGCGTGATCTTCTCGATCGGCTACGGCCGCACCCCGCACGGTCGAGTGCTCTCGAACTTCGGCGCTCTGGGCCGCCCGGGAGGCGAGCGGCTGCTCGCCGTCGCGATCACCCGCGCCCGCCGCACCATGACGATCGTCAGCTGCTTCAAGCCGGAGGATCTCGACTCGGCGCGCATCAAGCACGGCGTGGTCGAGCTCGCCGAGCTGCTCGCCTTCGAGCACCCGGAGCCCGCCGCCCCGTCGCTGCCCGCCGAGCGCGATCCCATGGTCGGCGAGCTCGCCGACCGCCTCGAGAAGCTCGGCCTGTCCGTGACGCTCGACTATCGCGGAGCGATCCCGCTCGCCGCCTCGTACGGCGACCGCGCGATCGCCGTCGATCTCGACCTGGGTGAGGGCGACAGCCTGCGCGACTCGCTGCGTCTGCGCCCCGCCGTGCTGCGCCGCCTCGGCTGGCACTACTACCGCGTGCACAGCTTCGACCTGTTCTCCGACCCCGACGAGGTGGCGAACCGCATCGCGCGCATCATCGGGCGCGAGACGGGCGACGAGGCCGACACGTCGACCCGGTAGGGGTGCGATGAACGCGACGCCGTCATCGGGCGAGGGATCGCGGGCACCTGCGAGCCCGGCGCCCGTGGACCGGGGAACCGACATGCCCGCGGGCTCGGCAGCCGCCGGTGAGGGATCCGCCGGCGAGGGTTCGCGGCGTCGCCGCGGGCCGCGCAGGGCGACCCTGCCCGCGCCTGCGGGCACCGACCCGCGGCCCGCGGAGCATCCGCTCACCTCGCGCGCCGCCGAGGACCGTCCCGAGGGCTGGGGCGAGGCGGGAGAGCGGGCCGAGCCCGCGGGAGAGAACGACGCGCGGCTGCTGCAGGACAGGCCGCCGCACTGGGGCTGATCCTCGCTGCGCGGCGTGCTCCCGCGGATGCATACGGATGTTTTGGGCGCTCGCGGATGCTCCCGGGCATCTCGGGTCAGCATCCCTGCACGCCCAGTCGGATGAGCGCCCTCATTCGGACCGGTTCCTCCGGATCGATCCGAATGAGCGTCCTGGCCCGAACGACGAGACAGGAGGCGACAGGGTGCTAGTTCGCGGAGCCCGAAGATGAGCCGCCCGAGCTGTTCGACCCGCTCGACCCGGAAGAACCGCTCGACCCCGATGATCCGCTCGACGCCGCGCTCTTCGCGGAGCCCGAGTCGCCCGAACTCTTCGCCGTGCCCGACGAGCGCGAGTCGGTGCGGTAGAAGCCCGAGCCGTTGAACGTCACACCGAGCGAGCCGAACACCTTGCGCAGCTTGCCCCCGCACTCGGGGCACTCGGTCAGCGCCGAGTCGGAGAACGACTGATAGATGTCGAAGGCGTGGCCGCAGTCGGCGCATCGATAGGCGTAGGTAGGCACGGTGTCAGATCATACCCCGACTCCCGCGCCAGTGCCCGGACATTGCCTTGAGGCGGTGCGAGGGGATCCCTCACCCGAAGAAGAGCACGCGAGTCGGCGTGACCGCCCCCGTGACGGGGGAGTCGTGCGCCTCGGCCGGCACGCGGTCGAGAACGTCGCCGTCGTGCACGACGGCGAACACCGGAGGGCGGCGCTCGAGCGAGTCGAGGCAGCGGTCGAAGTAGCCGAGTCCCCAGCCGAGCCGCATACCGCTCGTATCGACCGCCGACGCGGGGATGAGCATGAGGTCGACCTCGCCGATGGCGCCCTCGGGCAGCAGCTCGCCGCGCGGCTCGGTGATGCCGTGCGCGCCCGCGACCGTGCCCGTGCCGTCGGGCCTGATCCACCCGAGCCGGAAGCCCTCGAGCGACGTGGGGAGCAGCACTTCGATCCCTCGCCCCGCGGCCCAGGAGAGGAAGCCCATGGTGTCGGGTTCGCTCGGCAGCGGCAGGTAGCAGGAGACCGATCGCGCGCCCCGGCTCTCGACGAGCTCCGCAAGCCTGGCGGTGAGCGCCTCGCCCGCCGCCCGTCGCTGCTCTGGGGTGAGGGCGCGGCGCCGCGCGCGCACCTCACCGCGGATGCGCCGCTTCTCGCGGACGATGTCATCGTGCTGCTGCATACGCACAGGATAGGGGGAGCCTCCGACATCGGCGCAGCGGGTCCGTTTCGGCGCGGCTCGGCCGGAGACCGGTACCCCACTGGCATTCCGGGGCGTCTCCGCGCAACCCCCTGCTCGGTCACAGAGCGATGGCATAGGCTGAGCCGTATGAGTGAAACGCAGGAAACTCGGGTCTCGAACGGGGCCGATGCCCCTGGCTCCTCCGTGACGAAGGCCGTGATCCCGGCCGCGGGTCTCGGCACCCGCTTCCTCCCCGCGACGAAGGCGATGCCCAAGGAGATGCTGCCGATCGTCGACAAGCCCGCGATCCAGTACGTCGTGGAGGAGGCTTCTGCCGCGGGGCTGCACGACGTGCTCATCATCACGGGCCGCAACAAGGGCAACCTCTCGAACCACTTCGACAGCGTGCCCGAGCTCGAGTCGACGCTCGAGAACAAGGGCGATGAGGATCGGCTCGACAAAGTGCATGAGGCGAGCGACCTCGCCGACGTGCACTTCCTGCGCCAGGGCCAGCCGCTCGGACTGGGCCACGCGGTCGGCCGCGCGCGCAAGCACGTCGGCGAGCAGTCGTTCGCGGTGCTGCTGGGCGATGACCTCATCGACGCGAGGGATCCCCTCATCGACCGCATGATCGCGGAGCACGATGCGCGCGGTGCGACCGTCATCGCGCTGATGGAGGTGCCGCAGAGCTCCGTGCACCTCTACGGTTGCGCCGCGGTCGAGCCGACCGATGATCCCGATGTGGTGCGGGTCACGGGCCTCGTCGAGAAGCCCGCTCCCGAGGAGGCGCCCTCGAACCTGGCCGTCATCGGCCGCTACGTGCTGCGTCCCGAGATCTTCGACATCCTCGATCGACTCGAGCCGGGCCGCGGCGGCGAGATCCAGCTGACCGACGCGCTCAACCACCTCGCCGAGGGCAAGGGCGAGGGACCGGTGTACGGCGTCGTCTTCCGCGGTCGCCGCTACGACACCGGCGACCGCGCCGACTGGATCAAGGCCAACGTGCTGCTCGGCGTCGACCACCCGGAGCTCGGCGAGGAGATCGGCGACTGGGTGCTCGACTTCGCCGAGCGCCTGCGCGCGCGCCGCGCCGCGGAATAGCGGGAGCCGGAGGTGCCGCTCGGGCGACCGATCGAGCCGCTCGCGCCCCTGTCGGCGGGGCGCGTCGGCGTGCGCCTGATCCGCGTGTCCGACGCCGCTCCGCTCGAGCGGCTGCTGCGCGAGAACCGCTCCTGGCTCTCGCCATGGGAGGCGACCCACCCCTCGGGCAGCACGGTGGTGCCCGGCTCGGTCTCGATGCGCCCGACGATCCGCCTGCTGCGCCGCCAGCTCAAGGCCGGAACCGGAGTGCCCTGCGTCATGACCTACGACGGCTCGGTCGTGGGGCAGCTCAGCATCTCCGAGGTGAGCGGTGGAGCGCTGCGATCGGCGCAGATCGGCTACTGGGTCTCGCAGCATGTCGCGGGGCGAGGGATCACGACCACCGCCGTCGCGCTCGCCGTCGACTACCTGTTCCAGGTGCTCGGACTGCACCGTGTCGAGATCTGCATCAGGCCGGAGAATACCGCCTCGCTGCGCGTCGTCGAGAAGCTCGGCATGCGCTACGAGGGGCGCAGGCTCGCCTACATCCACATCGACGATCACTGGTGCGATCACGACAGCTACGCGCTGACCCGGGAGGACGTTCCGGACGGACTGCTGGCGCGGCTCACCGGGACCGATAGCTGAGGGATCGGTGCCGAGCCGCATCGAGCCGACGTTCAGGCGGGGCGGTCGCCGGGGCGGGTGCTCGAACTCGAGGGGCTTCTCTGAAAGTCGGCTTTCATGGAGCGGTGATCAGGGCGGGTGCTGATCCCTCGCCTGCCTATTGCCCTGAGCGGGCCCGATCCATCGCCAGACCTGTCGCGATTCTCTGAGTAAGGGCAGCCGATTTCGTGCGCGGTGGCGCTTGCGCGGCGTGCCGGGAGGCGGCCTCGGCCGGTGCGCCGTACAGTGTACGTCATGAGTGGCGGTGTGCTCGGCGGTGGCGTGATCTTCGTGGTGGCGGCGTTGCTGTGGGCTGCCGTGCTCGTGCCGGCGTGGCTGCGGCGGCGCGAGTTCAGGGCGGCGGAGCGCAACGCGCTGCGGCTGCAGCGCACGCTCCGCGTGCTCGCCGAGACCACAGAGGTGCCGCACGAGGTGCGCGTCGAGGCCACCGCGCGCGAGGCACTCGCCCACGAGAAGCTGCTGCGCACCGCGCAGCGCAGGCAGGAAGCCGAGCGTGAGGCGCGGCTCGCGGAGGAGCGCGCCGAGCAAGTGCGCGCCGAGATCCGCGCCCAGCAGATGCGGCGCAAGCAGGCCGCGATGCAGCGCGCCGCACGGCTGCGCAGGCCCGTCGTGCGCAGAGTGCGTGCGCTCGCGGCGCTCGCGGCTGTGCTCGGCATCGTGGGCCTGCTCGTCGGGGCAGGGTTCGCGATCGCGGGCAGTGGTGCAGGTGTGCTGATCGGTTCGGCGCTGCTCGGAGCGCTCGGCACCGGCGTGCTCGTGCTGCTCGCCCCCGGGCGCGTGCGGGTGCAGCCGATCGCCGCGGAGAGCGTGGAGCCGGCGCCCGAGGTGCTCGAACCCGAGACTGTCGAAGCCGAGCCCCAGGTGCTGCGCGGCGAGGACGCCGCGGCAGCGGCGCACGCGGCGGCGCAGCAGGCGGCCTCGGCGCGCATCGAGCGCGCTCGTGCGCTGGCTCGCGCGCGAGCTGAGCGGCCCGCTCCGAAGGAGAACCAACCGGATTCGATCCTGCTGCGCGAGGTGCGCGAGCAGGTGGCGCGGGCGCGGGCCGATTCCGGGTCGACCCCCGGCCAGGGCGATGCTGCAGGCGGCGCTGCCGCTGCCGCTGCCGGGGGCGGCGGAGCGGCGACTGGCGGCGCGGTGACGGACGCCGATGCGGCTGCCGAGGCCGCCGCGGCGAAACGGCGCGCGGACGAGGCGGCCATCGCCGCCTCCGTGCAGCGCCGCGCCGAGTCCGACGCGCGCGCCGCACGACTGAAGCAGATGGGCGTGATCGGCGACACGAGCGACGGCATGCCCGACCTCGACGCCGTCTTCCGCCGCCGCAGTGCGGGCTGAGCCGCGGCGCGGCGCCACTGGCGGCTCGGACTGAGCTGCCGCGTTGCGTCGGCGGTGGCTCGGGCTGAGTCAGCGCGTTTCCCGCACCGTGGCGGCGCGGATCCTTCGCTCACCGCGGGGTGCGTTGTTCACCGTGGGGCGCATTATGCGCGCTGGGGCGCTTTGCTCTCTGAAATAAGACGCCCCAAGAGCAACAACGTGCCGCGCGGCTTCGAAGCTCGCGCGGACAGGCGTGCCGAGCGCACCGCAGCGGGTGCTTCCGGAAACAGGGAGAGCGGTTGGACCAGGCTGAACAGCCTGGTCCAACCGCTCTCCCTGGACCTGTGGATCCTAGGGGAATTGAACCCCTGACCTCGTCATTGCGAACGACGCGCTCTACCAACTGAGCTAAGGACCCGCGAACTCATCGATCATAACAGTGGGGTGACTCCGATGCGAAATCGGAGGGTGGCGCCCGGGGGTTTCGGGCTTGCCGCGATCCTTCCATTGCCATCCTAAAATTCCATGTGTAAGATAATTCTTACACCAATGAAGGGGTGGTGAGCCGGAGATGGACAATTGGATCACAGGAGCGGCCCTCAGCGGCAAGCTCGCGGCCATCGCCAGTCACCAGCGAATGCGCATCATCGCCCTGCTCGCAGAAGAACGCCTGCACGTGAGCGAACTCGCCCGTAGGGTCGGCATGTCCCGCCCGCTCCTCTACATGCATCTCACCAAGCTCGAGGAAGCCGGCTTCGTCGCCGGGAAGCTCGAACTCGGCGAGGACGGCAAGGCTCACAAGTACTACGAGATCGTGCCGTTCGAACTCGTCATCGACACTGCAACCATCGTCGCCGCGGTCGCGGCCGACCCCATCGACGGAGACGGAGAAGAATAATGGAATACATTCCCTGGTTCGTGTGGATCGTGATCGTCGCGATCCTCGCCGGCGTCACGATCACCGTGGTGAACACGCTGGGCGGCCGCAAGGCCGAGCTGGCGCAGGCGCGCTCCGGCAGAACGCCGAGGTCAACGAGAAGCTGATGAGCCGACTCGACAGCATCGAGCACCGCCTCACCTCGGTCGAGAAGACGCTCAACGAGATTCCGGAGTAAGGCGGGTCGGCGAGGGATCCCTTCTCCTGCGACTGAGCGAGGCCGGGAGAGACCTTGTCGCCGACCTCGCCCGATCTCAGAGATCCTCAGGAGTGAGATCCCCCTCGCCCTCCTCGCCGAGTTCGGCGATCACCGGATCCTCTCCCTGCGTCTCGGGCTGCGACTCCGAACTCGGCAGATCCTCGGCGGGGATCTCGTCGCCGGCGTCGGGGATCTCGGCGGGGTCCCCTCCTGTGGCGGAGTCGGACTCGTCGGCGGGAGCGCCGCCGTCGAGCGCCGCCATGCGATCCCACTCGGCCTGAGCGGGATCCATCTGCGAGGGGTCCTGCGCGGTCGCATCCTCGTCGCCGAGCGGCTGCACCGGCGCGGATTCGGATCCCTCGGATTCCCCCGGGGCGGTGAGTCCGGATCCCTCGGCCTCTTCGGGGATGGCGTTCGGTGTCGATTCCATGTCTCCTCCTGCTGCTGATCCTGCTGCGGTGTGGGCGGGCCGTTCGACCGCGTACTCTCAGTCTGTCGCCCGTGGGTCCGCGCGAGCAGAGGGTTGAAGATTCACTCGCGACTCGCTACGGCCTCGGGTGCCCCGGCCCGCCGTACTCGCTCCTCGACCATCCCACCGGCGCGCGCGAGGGGTCGCATTTGGGGGTTTCGCGGTACGAATAACACCCGAATGCGACCCCTCGATCGTTGATCTGCGTCGACGCAGCTCCGCGGCCAGGCTCAGCCCTGCCACTCCAGCCGCACGGAGTCGGGCCTGCCCGGTACCACGCTCGCCTGCAGCACCGCCCCGGGCACCACTCGCGCGAGCAGCAGCGGGTTCAGCTGCTCGGTGCGAGTGACGGGGAGAGGGATCCCTCCCGGCAGCGCGACGTGCAGGTCGATCTCGACGACAGCGTTTATGCCGATCATCATGGGCTGCTGCCGCGCGTCGACGACGGTGGCGGTGGTCGGCACCCGCTGCGCTTCGAGGGCCGGGTCGAGTGCGGGCGGTGCAGCCGCGGCCATCACCTGGCTCGCCTGCGTGATCGACTGCTGCATCGCGGCCATGCTCGCCCCGACGTCCATGCGGTCCTGCGCCTCGCGCCCGATCTTGCCGAGCGCATGCAGATCCTTGAAGAATCCCATGTCACACCGCCGAGTAGATCTCGTTGAAGCGGCGCCCCACTCCGCGGTCGGCCTGGATCCGCGCAGCCCAGCCCTCCTGGGCTGCGGCCCACGAGGCGGCGTCGACACCGAAGCCGGCCGCGATCTCGACGAGCTTCGAGTCGTCGTAGCCGTAGGGGGCGATGCCCTTCACGATCCGGGCGGGGTCTGTCAGGTTAACGGTGGATCTGGCCTGGCGCATTCTTAGTTGATTCGGCCTTCGAAGGTGATCGCGAAGGCGTTGAGTGAATTGGCCTGGTTTGAGTTCCGACCGGTTTTCCTGTCAACCGGTCGGTGACAGAAGTTCCTCGGCCTCAGCATAGTAGGCCTGCTCGACCTCGATCGGGGTACGCATATCGAGCTCCCCGTGAAG
>NZ_JAGDYL010000038.1 GCF_017565705.1 Leucobacter ruminantium | reverse complement strand
CACGAACACGGAACGCACGAGGGCGCTTGCACCCTGGCTCGAGTTCTACAACACTGGACGCTGCCACTCAGCCCTGAGAGGCTTCCCACCGATCAGCCGACTGGAACCAACGTCCTGACCGGGTACAGCTACTCCGTGTCGTCGAGTGAAGGCAGGGCCGTGGAGTTCGCGTAGAAGCGCACGTCGACGCGCTCGAGACCCGTGCCCTCGAAGATGATGCGGTAGCTGCCGGGCTCGGGGATCTGGGCTTCGGCCAGCGGGAAGATCATCGGGATGTAGCCGAAGCTGTCGTTACCGCCGCCGAGGCTGAAGTTGCCCTCGAGGTTGAAGAGCGACGGCCCGCCGATGGCCGGCTCGCACCGGGCGCGGAAGCTGCGCTCGGGGTCGCCTCGCCTCGCCTCGTTCTCGTCGTACTCGACGACCACGACGAGCGTCGCGCCGAGGGGCGCGGGGAACTGCTCCCGGTTGATCGTGTTGATGAAGCCCGATAGCACGCCGAGTGTGCCTTCGCGCAGGTTTGCCGCATCGGCGAGGAATGCTGCCGCAACGCGCATCTTCGGTCTCCCATCGGGTCGGGTGCTCCTACTCTGGCACGGATCCCTCCGAACGGCATGCGCGCCCTCAGTCGGCGGCTCGCCGCGGCGGCGGCTCCCCGGTAGCCTGGAGGCATGACCCATTCGGATCGCGCCGCGATCGTGGGCGCCGGGCCTAACGGCCTCGCGGCCGCGGTGACACTCGCCCGGGCGGGCGTTCCCGTCACCGTCTTCGAGGCGGCAGAGACGATCGGCGGCGGCACGCGCACAACCGAGCTCGTGCGTCCCGGCGTGCTCCACGACGTCTGCTCGGCCATCCACCCGATGGCGCTCGCGACCGGCTTCTTCAGAGCGTTCGAACTCGAGCGGCGCATGGAGTTCGCGATCCCCGAGGTCTCCTTCGCCAACCCGCTCGACGGCGCAGCCGGCTCCCCGCTCCGCAGCGGGGGCAGGGATCGCGCCGCCATCGCCTACCGCAGCCTCGACCGCACGGCGGCCGAGCTGGGCCTCGACGGCGCCGCCTACGCCCGCTTCTACAGGCCGCTGCTGCGCCGCCTCGAGGGAGTTGTCGATTTCGCGCTCGGCGGCAGCATGGTGCGGGTGCCGCGCGACCCGATCGCCGCGGTGCTCACAGGGCTGCGCACCTTCGAGCAGGGCACGCCGCTCTGGAACCTCCGCTTTCGCGAGGAGGCCGCGCCCGCGCTGATCTCCGGCGTTGCCGCCCACAGCATCGGGCGCATGCCGAATCTCGCGACCGCCGCCGTCGGCACCGTGCTCGGTGCGCTCGCCCACACCGTCGGCTGGCCCGTGCCGATCGGCGGTTCGCGCGCCATCACCGACGCGCTCGCCGCCGATCTCCTCGCGCACGGCGGACGCATCGAGACCTCGCACCCGATCGACGACCTCGCCGAACTCGACGGCTACCGGGTGAAGCTCCTCGACACCTCGGCGAGGGGCCTGCTGCGCATCGCCGGGGAAGCCCTGCCGGCACGCTACCGGCGCGCGCTCGCGCGCTTCCGCTTCGGCGACGCCGCCACGAAGGTCGACTTCGTGCTCGACGGACCCATCCCGTGGCGCGACCCGCGGGTGTCCGATGCGCCGACCGTGCACCTCGGCGGCTCGCGCCGCGAGGGTGCGGCCGCCGAGCAGGAGGTCGCGCGCGGGCGCCACCCCGAGCGCCCCTACGTGCTGCTCGCTCAGACGGCCGGGCTCGATCCCTCGCGGAATCCTGAGGGCGTAAACGCGATCTGGAGCTACACCCACGTGCCGAGCGGCTCGAACGTCGACATGTCGGGGCCGGTGATCGATCAGATCGAGCGCTTCGCCCCCGGCTTCCGCGACCGCATCGTCGACGTGCGCGTCACGACCGCTGCACAGCTCGCCGACTACAACCGCAACTACGCCGGAGGCGATTTCAGTGCGGGCGCCGTGACGATGCGGCAGCTGCTCGCCCGCCCGATCGTCTCGGCCGAACCCTGGCGCACGCCGGTGCCGGGCCTCTACCTGTGCTCCTCGTCGGCATCGCCGGGGCCGGGCGTGCACGGGCTCTCGGGGTGGTACGCCGCGCGCGCCGCGCTGCGCCGCGAATACGGGCTGCCCGCGCCGGAGCTCGGGCTGGGCTGAGGCCGAGGGATCCCTCCCCGGGCCCGCACCCTCCTGCCACCCGCCGTAGATATGTGATCTGCGGAAGATATGGCGCTTTCGGCCATTTTCGGCATATCTACCGCAGATTGCCTATCTTGCGCCTCGTCTGGGTGCCCGCTCGGCGGTCGAGGGATCGCTACACTGGGCGCGTGACCAGACACTTCCTGCGCGATGACGATCTGAGCCCCGCCGAGCAGCGGGAGGTGCTGCGGCTCGCAGCCGAATTGAAGCGCGAGCCGTTCTCGCGGCGTCCCCTCGAGGGCCCGCGGTCGGCTGCCGTGTTCTTCGACAAGACCTCTACCCGAACCCGCTTCAGCTTCGCCGCGGGCGTCGCAGAGCTCGGCGGCAACCCGATCATCGTGAACCCGGGGGAGGCCCAGCTCGGCGTCAAGGAGTCGATCTCCGACACCGCGCGGGTGCTCTCGCGCATGGTGTCGCTCATCGTGTGGCGCACCTTCGCGCACTCCGGGCTCGAGGAGATGGCCGCGCACGCGACCGTGCCCGTGATCAACTCGCTCAGCGACGACTTCCACCCCTGCCAGATCCTCGCCGACCTGCAGACGATCGCCGAGCGCAAGGGCGAGCTCGCGGGCCTGACGGCCACCTACGTGGGCGACGCAGCCAACAACATGGGCCACTCCTACCTGCTCGGCTTCGCGACGGCGGGCATGCACATCCGTGTCGCGGGCCCCGAGGGGTACCACCCGCGCCCCGACATTGTCGAAGACGCCGTGCGCATCGCTGGCGAGACCGGCGGCTCGGTCAGCCTGTTCACGGACCCCGCCGAGGCGGTGGCCGACGCCGACGCCGTCATCACCGACACCTGGGTGTCGATGGGGCAGGAGGGCGAGAAGGCCGACCGTATCGCCATCTTCAACCCCTACCGGGTGACCCCCGAACTCATGGCGCACGCGAAGGACGACGCGATCTTCCTGCACTGCCTGCCCGCCTATCGCGAGTACGAGGTCGCGCCCGAGGTGATCGACGGCCCGCAGAGCGTCGTCTGGGACGAGGCGGAGAACCGCACGCACGCGCAGAAGGCGCTGATGGCGTGGCTGCTGGATCGCGCCTGATCGACTCCCGCGGCGGGCGGAGCACTCGGCCGTTCGCTAGGCGGGGACCCCTCGCCTGTCGCTCCTCCGTCGCGCCATGCGGCCCCGATGCGCTCTCTTTCCCGAGTGCTCCGCCCGCCGCTCGTGTCACGTCCATATGGCTCCGGCGGTAGGCTGGACGGGTGACTGAGGCTACCGAGAACACGCACGACGAGACCGGCAACCGCGCAGCCGAGGCAGGCGCGCTCTGGGGCGGGCGATTCGCGAGCGGCCCCTCGCCGGCCCTCGCCGCGCTGAGCAAGTCGACGCAGTTCGACTGGGTGCTCGCGCAGTACGACATCCGCGGCTCCAAGGCGCACGCCTCGGCGCTCGCCGCAGCCGGTTACCTCAGCGCGCAGGAGCTCGAAGACATGCGCTCCGCCCTCGACGAGCTCGCCGCGCGCGTGGAAGACGGCCGCGCGCTTCCCGCCGAGGACGACGAGGACGTGCACTCCGCTCTCGAACGCCTGCTCATCGAGATCACGGGCGTGCAGCTCGGCGGCAAGCTCCGCGCGGGCCGCAGCCGCAACGACCAGATCGCCACGCTCGTGCGGCTTTACCTGCTCGATCACGCCGCGATCATCCGGGCCCACCTGCTCGACCTGCTCGACGCCATCGCCGAGCAGGCGGGCAAGCACCCCGACGCGATCCTGCCGGGCCGCACGCACCTGCAGCACGCCCAGCCCGTGCTGCTCGCTCACCAGCTCGCGGCCCACGCCTGGCCGATCGTGCGCGACCTCGAGCGCCTGCGCGACTGGTCGCGGCGCGCGAGCGCCTCGCCCTACGGCGGCGGTGCGCTCGCCGGATCGTCGCTCGGCCTCGACCCCCGCCTCGTCGCGGCGGAGCTCGGCCTCGGCGACCCGCTCGAGAATTCCATCGACGGCACTGCGGCCCGCGACGTCGTCGCGGAGTTCGCGTTCATCTGCGCCCAGATCGGCATCGACCTCTCGCGCCTCGCGGAGGAGATCATCATCTGGAACACCAAGGAGTTCGGCTTCGTGCGCCTGCACGACGGCTACTCGACGGGTTCCAGCATCATGCCGCAGAAGAAGAACCCCGACATCGCCGAGCTCGCGCGCGGCAAGTCGGGCCGCCTGATCGGCAACCTCACCGGGCTGCTCGCGACGCTTAAAGGCCTCCCACTCGCCTACAACCGCGACCTGCAGGAGGACAAGGAGCCCGTCTTCGACTCCGTGAACCAGCTCGAGGTGCTGCTGCCCGCCTTCACCGGCATGGTCGCCACGATGACCTTCGACACGGAGCGCATGGCCGAGCTCGCGCCGCAGGGCTTCTCGCTCGCGACCGACGTCGCGGAGTGGCTGGTGAAGCAGGGCGTCATCTTCCGCGACGCGCACGAGATCTCGGGCGAGCTGGTGCGCTACTGCGAGGAGCGCGGCATGGAGCTGCATGAACCGGGAGACGAGGAGCTCGCCTCGATCTCACCGCACCTCACCCTCGGTGTGCGCGAGGTGCTGACGGTCGAGGGATCCGTGAACTCCCGCGTGGGAGTCGGCGGCACCGCGCGCGTGCGCGTCGACGAGCAGCTGGCCCGCCTGGCCGAGCGCATCGCCGAGTTCCGCGCGGAGTAGCATCGGTCCCCGTGCCCGGACGCCCTGGGTGGGCAGTAGGCGTCTGCCCGGGATTCCGGACATCTACCGACGAGCCTCCCCGCGGGAGCGTACGCCTGGCGGGTCAGGGGAGAGGGATCCTGGCGGTGAGCACTCCTCCGCCCGGCGCGTTCGCGAGTTCGAGCGCACCGTCGAGGACGGCGAGCCGCGACCGCAGCCGCGCCAGCCCGCTGAGCCGGGGCGCCTCGACGGGCTCGACGCCGCGGTGACGTACCTCGATCATGTAGGCGTCGTCGCGCTGCGCGATCGTGAGGGCGAGTTCGGTCGCCTCTCCGTGGCGCAGCGCGTTCGAGACGCCCTCCTCGACCACGCGCACGAGCAGCAGTCGCGCGGTGCGGTCGAAGGGATCGGCAGACGGCGCGCCCGCGATGTCGAAGTCCACGGGGATCGAGCGCGGGATGCGGGCCACGAGCGCACGGCACGCCGGCACGATACCGTGATCCAGCGCCTCGGGGTAGAGCGCGATGCTGAGCTCGCGCAGCTCGTGCTCGCGCAGCCCGTCGAGCTCGTCGCGCACCCCGTTCAGTCGTTCGCGCAGCTCGGCGGCGCCTCGCTCGTCGAGATCGGCCTCGATGGTGTCGGCGGCCTCGCCGAGGCGCGCTCCGATGAGCAGGAAGCGATTCTGCATCGTGCCGTGCAACGCGTCGGCCACCTCGCGGCGCACGCGCAACTCCTCCTGCTGCAGCTGATCGAGCGCCTCGACGGCACGCACCGCGGAAGTCCGGCGCTCGCGTTCTGCCTCCCTCGCCCTGCGGGTCAGGGAGACGAGCGCCATGCCGAGCCCCAGCACCAGCAGACCGATCGGGAGGGCGACGATCGCGTCCTTCACCGCCTCGATCTGTTCGGGGTGAACCCCGAACAGCAGCTGCAGCAGAGCGCGTGCGGCACTCGCGAGCAGGACCGCTGCGATGCCGAGCAGGATGGTTTCCGACGGCGTCCGGTCGGTGAGCCTCCACCACACGGCGCAGCCGCCGATGATGAGCGCGGCGGCGAGCCCGATCGAGAAGCGCAGTGCGGCCTCGAGCACGGGATGGAGCGCGTGGCCGGCGTAGGAGATGTGGGCGACTTCGATCACGAGCATCGACTGCGCCGCGGCGCCGAACGAGAAGAAGCCTCCGGTCACCACGATGCCGAACAGCAGCAATCGGCGATCGGCGATGCGGTCGGAGCGGGTATCGCCGTATGCGCTCGTCACACGCTCTCCTCGAGCAGGATCCGCACGGCCGCGACGCGCGGATTGAGCTGCTCGCGGTCGATGTCGAGCTGCGCGTAGATCGCGTTCACGTGGTTGCTGACCGAGTTGAGGGCGATTCCCAGTTGCGTCGCGATGGCCTGATTGGTGAGCCCTTCGGCGAGCAGATCGAGCACCTGCCGCTGCCGTTCGCTGAGCGACGCGAGCCGGCTGCCGGCCCTGGCGCCCTTGCCCGCGATGACGGACGGATCGACGACGCAGCGGCCGGCCGCGGTCGCCCGCAGCGCGCGGACGAGGGTGGAAGCGGAGGTCGAGGAGCGCTTCGAGAGGTAGCTCCAGCGCGCCCGCTCGCTCTCGTCGAGTTCGAGCAGGACGCGGGATCGATCGATCGCGGAGAGCAGTACGATCCCGAGCTCGGGGTTGGTGCGCTGCAGCTCACGGCCGACATCGAGCCCGGAGCCGTCGGGCAGTTCGACATCGAGCAGCACGACGTCGAGCTCGCGGGCGTTCCACCCTGTGAGCGCCTGCGCGCAGTCGGCTGCGGGTGAGACGCGGAGCCCCGGCACGGAGCCGAGCAGATGCTGCAGCATCTCCCGGAAGAGCGGTTGATCCTCGAGCAGCCCGATACGGAGCGGCGCAGGCTGCGGCATTCGAACTCCCCTCGCTCGTGCCCACCAGCCTATCCCGCGCCGCACGGTGCACCTGTCGCAGGGGCGTCCGTCATTCGGATGAGCGCCGTCGTTCGGACGGAACGGGGCGATTCGCTCCGAAATACGTTCCTGGTCCGAACGACGTGAGGCAGGCGGGGCGCAGCTCGCGCGCGGGCAGGGTGCGGGTAGCGCGCTGACGGGGCACGGGCGGCGCCCGCAGCGCCCCTGCGCGCGGTACGATGGCTGGCGTGTCTGCAGTGAACGAACGCGCCGAGATCCTGGCCGCCCAGCGCAACGACGACAGCTTCGAAACCCTCTGGGACGAGCTGGAGTGGCGCGGGCTGATCCACGTCTCGACCGACCAGGGTGCCCTGTCCGAGCTGCTCGAGGGCGAGCCGTTCACCTATTACTGCGGCTTCGACCCCACGGCGCCCAGCCTGCACCTCGGCAACCTCGTGCAGCTGCTGCTGCTGCGCCGCCTGCAGCTCAAGGGCCACAAGCCCCTCGGCCTCGTGGGCGGCTCGACGGGCCTCATCGGCGACCCGCGCCCCACGGCCGAGCGCACGCTCAACAGCCGCGACACCGTGGCCGAGTGGGTGACGCGCCTGCAGGGTCAGGTGAGCCGCTTCCTCTCGAGCGAGGGCGACAACGCGGTGCGGCTCGTCAACAACCTCGACTGGACGGCGCCGCTGAGCGCGATCGACTTCCTGCGCGAGATCGGCAAGCACTTCCGCGTGGGAACGATGCTGAAGAAGGACGCGGTCGCGGCCCGCCTGAACTCCGAGGAGGGCATCAGCTACACCGAGTTCAGCTACCAGATCCTGCAGGGCTACGACTTCCTGGAGCTCTACCGGCAGTACGGCTGCCTGCTGCAGTCGGGCGGCAGCGATCAGTGGGGCAACCTCACGAGCGGCACCGACCTCATCCGCAAGGTGGAGGGCAGGTCGGCCCACGCGATCGGCACCCCGCTCATCACGAACGCCGACGGAACGAAGTTCGGCAAGAGCGAGGGCAACGCGATCTGGCTCGACCCCGAGATGTGCTCGCCCTACACCTTCTACCAGTTCTGGCTGAATCAGGCCGACGCCGACGTGATCGCGCGGCTCAAGGTGTTCACATTCCTGAGCCGCGCCGAGATCGAGGACTACGAGCGCCAGGTGGCCGAGGAGCCCTTCAAGCGCGCGGCGCAGAAGCGGCTCGCGCTCGAGGTGACGACCCTCGTGCACGGTTCCGCGGCGGCGCAGGGCGCGATCGACGCCTCCGAGGCGCTGTTCGGCCGCGGCGACCTCGCCGCGCTCGACGAGGTCTCGCTGCGAGGCGCCATCGGCGAGCTGCCCCGGGCTGCGGGGGGCGAGGGATCCCTCGTCACCCAGCTCATGGTCGACGCAGGCCTCGTGAAGAGTCTCGGAGAGGGCCGCCGTGCGATCGCTCAGGGCGGCGTCTACGTCAACAACGTCGCGGTCGAGGCCGAGGACCGGGTGCTCGGCGCCTCCGACCTGCTGCACGGCCGCTACGCCGTGCTGCGCCGGGGCAAGAAGACGCTCGCCGGCGTCACCGCGTAGAAGGCGAGGGATCCGCATGCGCATCGCACTGCTGCAGGGGGAGGCGGTTCCGCTCGATCTCGAGCGCAACCTTTCCACGATCCGGGACGCCGCCGCGCGCGCTCGGGAGGCCGGCGCGGAGCTGCTGCTCGCCCCCGAGCTGTTCATCAGCGGCTACGCCCCGCGCGAGCTCGCCGGATGGTTGACCGCGGAGCGCGTGGCAGGGATCCCCGCAGCTCTCGCGCGCATCGCGAAGGAGGCGGGCATCGCCGTCGCCTCGGGCTTCCCCGCGGCCAGGGCCGACGGCAGCTTCGCCATCGCGGCTGGGCTGTGGGACGCGGACGGCGTCGAGGTGCTGCGCTACGAGAAGGTGCACCTGTGGGGCTCCGACGAGCCGCTCGCCTTCACTGCCTCGAGCGACCGCCCGGGGGTCGCGGAGTGGAACGGCCGCCGCGTCGGTTTCCAGATCTGCTACGACATCGAGTTCCCGGAGCCCATTCGATCCCTCGCCGAGCGCGGAGCCGACCTCGTGCTCGTCCCGACCGCCATCGACGGCGTCTCGGATTACATCCCCGAGGTGCTCGTGCGCGCTCGCGCCGCCGAGAACTCCCTGGTCGTCGCCTATGCCGACCACGCGGTCGGGGGCGACGGGAATCCCTCTCCCGACACCTTCGCGGGGCTGAGCGTGGTGGCCGGCCGCGACGGCGCGGTGCACGCCGCGGCGGGGCGCGGCAGCGAGCTGCTGCTCGCGGATATCCCCGACGTCATACCGGTGGAGACGGGGGCGGACTACCTGCGCGATCGCCGACCCGAGGTCTACTCCGGCTGGCGCTGATCCGGTCGCCCTCGCCGTACTGCTCCTTGACGATGCGCAGGTTCGCCCACGTGTCGATTCCAGATATCTCGGGGTGCCGCCTGAGGCGGTCGGCCAGATCGAGCAGCTCCTCCGTGCTGTCGGCCGACAGGGTGGCGATGAGATCGTAGCGGCCCACGGTGATCGCGAGGAACTCGGGTTCGAGCGCCCGCACGTGCGCGACGGCGTCTTCGAGGCGGCCGGCCGCGTTGACGCCCACCCCGAGGGAGGGGATCTCGGAGCGGTTGCCGCGCACCGGGATGCCGACGACCTTGACCGCGCCGTGGCGCGTGAGTCTTTCGAGTCGCAGTCGCGCTCCGCTGGGGGAGACGCCCGCCGCCTCGCCGAGCTCGCGGAAGGTGGCCCGCCCGTCCTGCTGCAGATGCTGCACGATGACGCGGTCGATCTCGTCGACGGCGAACTCCGTGCGTCCGGTGCGCAGCGGCGAGTAGAGGTTGATGTCGATGCTCTCGTAGAGGTGCATGCGCACGTCGCGCACGCCGGGGAGGCGGCGGATCGCGTCCACCGTCTCGCGGAGATGCGGGTCGGCTGCCACTCTGATCTCGGCGTCGATCGCGTAGGGGCCGCTGATGTCGGCGACGAAAGTGGTCTCGGGCATCGCGACGAGGGCTTCCCTGATCGGCCTGATCGGCCCGTCCACGAGCAGCTGGAGGTAGGCGAAGCGCTCGAGGCCCAGCAGGTCGGGGCTGATGGAGACGGTGATCTGGAGCTCGCGGCGTTCGATGGCCTGCGCGACGAAGCGCGTGACCTGCCGTCGCGTGGTGCCGAGCTGCGCTGCGATCCGGGAGTAGCTCTCCCTGCCGTTGTACCGCAGTGCGCGGAGCACGCGCAGGCGCAGCTCCTCGGAATCCTCGTCGTGCTCCATGCCACCGCCTCGGAAATCGCTCGGGATCGTTCTGGCAATTATGCACGAACGAAGGGACCGATGAGGGGTCGGAGTATCGAATCGTCCGAGATCGGTGCATCTGCGCACCAGTGACCGCATCGGGGTGCGATATTGCATTCCTCGGGGCGCGCCTCTGACCTAAGCTGGCCCGAGCAGCCCGCGGTCGCGGAACGGATGCACGAGGAGGTCTGTCCACATGAACCAGCAGTCACCGCTCGAGGAGGAACTCGAACGACGTCTCTCCGAGCTCGAGACCGTCGAGGTCTCCGACCCGGCGCACGCGATGCTGAGCGGCGGCGCGATCACCGCGTTCATCGCGGTCGTCGTGGGCGTCGTCGCGGCCGCATGGATCGGGGCGTCGCTGTGAGCGCGCGGGCCGCGGGGGCGCCTGAGAGCGTCGAGCAGGAGGTCGCCGCAGAGGCCACCTACGGATCCCTCCCCCTGCTCAAGAGCGAGCGCACCTGGGGTGCCGGAGACTTCAGCTGGGTGACCATCAGCCTCGCGATCGCCACCTGGGCCTTCCTCACGGGCGGTGCCACCGTGCTGCTCGTCGGGTTCGTCGACGGCGTCGCGACCATGCTCATCGGCAACAGCCTCGGTCTCGGCATCATGGTGCTCGGCAGCGTCGTGCTGAGCCAGCGCCTCGGGGTCGAGCAGTACCGCGCGCTGAAGTCGGTGTTCGGCATCGTGGGCGTCGGCATCGTCGTCTTCACGGTCGTGCTGCTCACCGAGATGGGGTGGACCTCGCTGCTCGGCGTGCTGTTCGGTCGGGCCTTCACCGAGATCTCGAATCAGGCCTTCGACGCGGGCTTCGCGCCGTACGGGCCGATCGTGACCGTCTTCGCCCTGCTCGCGATCGTCGCGGGCTGGGTGGTGCTGTCGCGCGGCCCCGTCACGATCAGCAGGCTCAATCGCTTCGTCGCCCCGGGCCTCATCGTGATCGTCGTGCTCATGATGGTCATGCTCATGTCGCAGCATTCCTGGTCCGACCTGCTGGAGGCGCCCGCGATGGCGCCGTTCGAGAACGAGCAGCTCAACTTCATGATGGCCGTGGAGTTCAATCTCGGCGCCGGGCTCTCGTGGTGGCCGGTCATGGGCACCCTCGCCCGCCTCACCCGCACCCCGAAGGCTGCGATGTGGCCCGCGTACGGCGGCATCTTCCTCGGCACCGTCGTCGCCCAGATAGTCGGCATGGCGGCCGCGCTGATGATCGGCGAGGCCGATCCGACCGCGTGGATGGTGCCCCTCGGCGGCCCGATCCTCGGCATTCTCACGCTCCTCTTCGTGGGCTTCGCCAACGTCACCAGCATGGCCTCGATCGCCTACTCGACGGTGCTCGCGCTGAAGCAGTCGAGCGGCCGTGCCATGGCGCGCGTGCGCTGGCCGCTGCTCTGCGCCGGCTTCCTGGCGCTGCCCGCCGTGCTCGCCTTCTTCCCGGCGTTTATGTACGAGAAGTTCATGACCTTCGTCGTGATCTCGGGGGCGTTCATCGCCGCGCTCTGCGGCGTCATCATCGCCGACTACTTCGTGCTGCGCCGCCAGCGGGTCTCGCTCAGGGCGCTGTACGCGAGCGGGAGCGAGGACCCGATGCGGTTCACGGGCGGTGTGAACGTTGCGGCGCTGCTCTCGGTCGCGGTCGCCTCCGCCTTCTACCTGTGGGTCTACAACCCCATCACGCTCGAGACGCAGCCGTTCTTCCAGTACGCCACGGCCAGCCTGCCGACCGTCGCCATCGCGATCGTCGCGCACCTCGTGCTCAGCCACCTGCTCTACGTGCGGCGCGGTCGCGGCGCGTACGGGCTGCCCGATGCGTTCGCGGCCGCGAGGAGGGATCGAGCATGACCGGGACCATCGATGTGAGCGCCGCCGTCTTCCGCGGTGACGCGGAGGGACGCCTGAGCGTCGAGCGCATGCGCCTCGACCCTCCGTCGCACGGCGAGGTGCGCGTGCGCGTGCGCGCCGCGGGCGTGTGCGGCTCCGACCGGCACGTGCTCGAGGGGGAGTGGCAGGTGCCGCTTCCCGCGATCATGGGTCACGAGGCCGCGGGCGTCGTCGAAGCGGTCGGCGCGGGGGTGCAGAGCCTCGGCGTAGGCGATCACGTCATCATCGCGTGGCACCAGGCCTGCCAGCGCTGCGGCGAGTGCGCCGCCGGAAAGCCGTGGGCGTGCCTCCTCGCGAAGTCCAACGACTCGCTGCTGCCCGACGGCACCACCCGGTGGAGCGACGCCCAGGGTGCGGCGGGATACCCGTACCTCGCGGTCGGCGCGATGAGCGAGGCGATCGTCGTGCCCGAGTTCGCGGCCATCAGGATCGACGAGCGCGTACCCTTCGAGGTCGCGAGCCTGATCGGCTGCTCGGTCGGCACCGGATACGGTGCCGTCGTGAACAACGCCCGGGTCGAGGCCAGCGAGTCGGCCGTGGTCGTGGGATCGGGCGGCGTCGGCCTCTCGATCATCTCCGCTCTCCGGTTGGCGGGCGCCACGCCGATCGTCGCGGTCGACGTCTCGGAGGAGAAGCTGCGTGAGGCGCTCGCAGCAGGAGCCACCCACGGCGTGCTGGGAGGGGAGGACCTCGCTTCGCGCGTCGCGGATCTCACCGACGGCGGCGCCGATGTCGCGTTCGAGGCGATCGGCCGCGTCCAGACCATGGCGCAGCTGCCGTCGCTGATCAGGCCGGGCGGGCGTGCCGTGTTCGTCGGGCTGCCGCCCGAGGGGCAGAAGGTCGAGATCGACGGTCTGCTGCTCGCCTACGAGGGAAAGACGATCATCGGCTCGAACTACGGGGGCCTCGTGCCGGCCCGAGACTTCCCCCGCATCGCGCGGGCCTACCTGTCGGGCGCGTTGCCGCTCGACGGGCTCATCAGCGCCAGAGTGGGACTCGACGAGGTCAATGAGGCGTTCGACGCGATGCGCCGGGGCGAGCGCACGCGCAGCGTGATCGTCTTCCCGGAGTAGGGGACCCGCCTACGCCGATCCGCTCCACGCCGCGGGCGAGAGCACCCAGAAGATCTCCGCGCCCTCCCGGCCGGCCCGCCAGCTGTGCGGTGTGCGGCCGGGGAAGGTGAGCGTGTCTCCCGCGGTGAGCGGCACCTGCCGGTCCGAGAAGATGATCTGCAGCTCACCCGAGACCACGTGCACCGACTCGACGCTGCAGTTCACCGTGTAGAGCGCATCGCCGCCGGACGCGTCGGCGGCGAGCGACGAGCGGAGCAGCTGCACCCGGTCTTCGGAGCGCGGCGTCACGAGCCGCTCGTCGGCACCCGTTCCGCCCATGTTGATGCGCGGTGCATCGGCGAGGGGGATGAGCTGCATCTCCGGCTCCTCGAAGAGGCTGCCGACCGGCAGCGAGAGCGCCTGGCACACCTGTACGAGCGTCGGCACGCTCGGCATCGTCTCGTCGCGCTCCACGCGCGAGATGAAGCCCTTGGTGAGCCCGGAGGCCTGGGCGAGCTGTTCGAGGGTGAGCCCCTGAGCGAGGCGAGAGGCCCGCAGCCGGGCCCCGATCCGCACGGGCACCCCGCCCGCGGTGGGGTGGATCGGTCGCATCGCACGGCCCCTCTCCGCGCCCGGCTCCGGGCACCCGAACTTCTTGCTGCGGATCGTTGACCTCCGCCTGAGAACCAGCCTATAGTGTCTGTAAGTTCACCGTAAGAACTCATTTGTTTTCTATTATGCAACAACTCAGGATGGACGGATCGTGACTTCTCACACTCCCCAGGGCCCGGTCGACGCGAGCCTCACCCCGCGTTACGCCGGCATCGCCACCTTCGCCAAGCTGCCGCGCATCGAAGACGTGCCCAGCGCCGACATCGCAGTCGTCGGCGTGCCCTTCGACTCCGGCGTCAGCTTCCGCCCCGGCGCTCGTTTCGGCCCGACCCACGTGCGCGAGGCCTCCCGTCTGCTGCGCCCCTACAACCCGGCGCAGGACGCATCGCCCTTCGCGCTGCAGCAGGTCGTCGACGCGGGCGACATCGTCGCGAACCCCTTCAACCTCACCGAGGCCGTCGACCAGGTCGAGGCCGCGGCCACCGAACTGGGCGAGAAGGTCGACAAGATCGTGACCATCGGCGGCGACCACACGATCGCCCTGCCGCTGCTGCGCGCCATCAACAAGAAGCACGGGCCGGTCGCGGTGCTGCACTTCGATGCTCACCTCGACACCTGGGACACCTACTTCGGCGCGCCCACGACGCACGGCACCCCCTTCCGCCGCGCATCGGAGGAGGGCCTCATCGACATGACCGCGTCGATGCACGGCGGCACCCGGGGTCCGCTCTACGGTAAGCAGGATCTGGCCGACGACGTCGAGCTCGGTTTCCAGATCGTCACGAGCGAGTTCATCGAGGAGCACGGCGTCCCGGCCGCCCTCGAGCGCATCCGTGAGCGCGTCGCCGACAAGCCGCTCTACATCTCGATCGACATCGACGTGCTCGACCCCTCGCACGCGCCGGGCACGGGCACGCCCGAGGCCGGCGGCCTCACCAGTCGCGAGATGCTGCGCCTGCTGCGCGGCCTCGCCGACCTCAACATCGTCGGCGCGGACGTCGTCGAGGTCTCGCCCGCGTACGACCACGCGCAGATCACCGCGGTCGCCGCGAGCCACGTCGTGTACGAGCTCATCACCGCGATGGCCAAGCGCGCCTGACACGCGCCGCGCGCGCCGCTCAGTCGCGGCGCGCGCGCAGGCGCTCCAGGTTCCAGTCGTAGCGCTCCAGCCAGACCGAGGCGTGCACCCAGGTCTCGGCAGCGGCGACCCCCGGGTGCGCCCGCAGATCCCTGACGATGCCCGTGTACTCGGCGAGGGATCGTGCGGCCACCGTGGCGATCAGCGGGTGTCTGCCGATGGTGCGCGCGAGGAACTCGACACCGGGGATGTCGAGAACCGCCTGCTCCACCTCACCGGCGGGGGCCGCGTCCGCGCCCTCGGCGAGCGCGATGCCGACGCCGAACAGCACGGCGCCCGTGCTGCGCTGCCGCTGTCGCACCCCGCCGACCTGCATGACGCGCGAGTCGAGCAGCCGCAGCACGCGAGCCCGGCACGCGGACGCCGAGCGGCCCGTGCGACGGGCGAGCTCGCCGAAGGTGAGGCGCCCGTCGCTCTGCAGTTCGGCCATGAGCGCGATGTCGAGGTCGTCGAGTTCGAGCTCGCCGGGGTCGGGTTCCTCGCCGAGGAACATCGTGCGCACCACGCGGTCGTAGATGGAGAGCTGCACCTCGACCACTCCGGGGATCGCGCGCACCCGCTCCATGGCGCGGGCCAGTGCGTCGTGCGAGGGCACCCACAGCTCGACGACGGCCTGCCACGGTCCCGTGATCTCCGACACGTAGACGGCGCTGTCGAGCGCGACGAGGCGTTCGAACACCGGATCGGTGGGTCCGGCCAGGCGCAGCGCCAGGTGCGCCTGCACCGGGAAGCCCAGCAGACGCGGGTGCACGGCGGCGATCACGCGCAGTTCCTCGGTCTCCAGCAGCTCGTGCACCCGCTGCGCGACAACGGAGCGATGCACGCCGAGGATGCGCGCGATCTCAGAGAACTGGGCGCGGCCGTCGCGCTGCAGGGCCCGGATCAGGTCTTCGTCGAAGGCGTTCATGGGGGCAGTGTCGCAGATTCCCGCCCCCGGTGTCGACATAATCTCTGCACAGAATCGATATTGCAGCCTGTTCGCGCGTCAGTTGCCGGGATCCCTCGCCATATCAGCGGCATCGGTGATGATCGCCGCTCGAATGACTATCGCGGAGCCCGCGGCGGGGTTATTCTCTGAATCGAACCACCGACGAATGGAGAACCCACGTGCGCAAGCTCGCATTCACCCAGGCCGCTCCGATCTCAGCGCCGAAGATCGTCACCGCCTCGAACATCTACGCCCTCGACGCCGAGGGGAGCACGCCCGAGGCCTTCCTGGTGATCGACGACCGCATCCGCCATGTCGGCACGATCGACTCGTGCCGCGGCGCGGCCGCCGAGGTGAGCGCCCTGAGCCCCGAGCTCGTCGACCTCGGCGACACGACCGTGGTGCCCGGCTTCATCGACGCCCACGCCCACCCCCTCATGCTCGGCCAGATGATGAGCTGGGTCGACTGCGGTCCCGAGAAGGCCCGCAACATCCCCGAGATCGTGGAGCTGCTGCGCGCCGCCGCCGAAACCATCCCGGCCGGCCGGCCGATCCGCGGCTACGGCTACGAGCAGCGCAACCTCGAGGAGCGCCGCCACCCCACCCGCTTCGAGCTCGACCAGGTCGCCACGGACCGCGAGGTCTACCTCATGAACGCCTCGGGCCACGGCGGCGTGGTGAACTCGTACACCTTCGAGCTGCACAGCGTCACGAAGGACACCCCGAACCCGCAGGGCGGCGAGTTCTTCCGCGACGAGAACGGAGAGCTCACCGGCGAGCTCTCCGATGCCGCGTGCAACGTGCTCACCGGCCTCGACGGCGTGAAGATCGGGCACCACGGCCCGAACTTCCACCTCGGAGACGAGCCCGACGAGCTGAAGCGCCAGCTGGCCGCGGCCCAGGAGAACTTCCTCGCGGGCGGAGTCACCACGATCGGCGACGCCCAGGTGAGCCGCCGCGAGTTCGACATGTACCTGCGCCTCGCCGAGACCGACGAGCTCAAGCTGCGCATCAGCATGTACCTGCTTTCGCACCTGCTCGACGACGCGATCGAGATGGGCCTGCACGGGCAGTTCGGCAACGAGCACCTGAGCTTCGCCGGCATCAAGTTCTACTCCGACGGAACGCTGGGCGGGTGGACGGCGTACTTCCCCGACGGCTACGTCGGCGACCCCTGCCGCACGGGCCAGCTCTACCACGACCCGGCCGACTACGCGGAGCTCATCCGCAAGGCGCACCGCGTCGGTCTGCAGACCGCCACCCACTCGCAGTCGCCGACCGCGCTCGAGATGGTCATCAGTGCGATCGAGGCGGCGCTCGAGGACCGCCCCGACACCGACGCGCGTCACCGTATCGAGCACTGCGGACTCCCCACGCTCGAGCAGATCGACCGCATGGCGAAGACCGGCATCATGCCCGTCAACCAGCCTCAGCACCACTTCAACTGGGGCGAGGGCGTCGAGCAGGCCATCGGCACGCCGGGCGAGCGCTTCAACCCGCTCGGCGACTTCGAGCGTGCAGGCGTGCCCGTGACCATCTCCTCGGACGCGCCCGTCGCCGATCCGCGCCCGATGGAAGCGCTGCAGGCGGCCGTCTCGCGCATCACGCGCCGCGGTACGCAGCTCGGCTCCGACGACCTCGCCGTCTCGCTCGACACGGCGCTCCGCGCGCACACCATCACGGCGGCGCGCGCCCTGGGCCGCGAGGACGAGCTCGGCAGCCTCGAGGTCGGCAAGCGCGCCGACTTCGCGGTGCTCGAGCGCGACCCCCACACCACCCCGGTGCCCGAGCTCTCGACCGTGCGGGTCGCGGAGACCTGGGTCGGCGGAGAGCGGGTCTACTCCCGCTGATCCGCCCCGATGTCGCTCGGAGCCCCCGTCGCAATCCGCGGCGGGGGCTCCGTCGTGCGGCGAGGGATCCCTACGCCGCCCCGCGATCCCTGTCGGATCGTCTCGGCCGTACCAGCAGGTAGACCGCGGCGCCCGCGACGAGCCCCCAGAACGCGCTGCCCGCGCTGAGCAGCACGACGCCCGACATCGTGACCGCGAGTGTGACGAGCGAGGCGATGCCCGTGGGCACATCGGTCTGCATCGCGCCGCGCAGCGCAGCGAGCGTGGAGCCGAGCAGCGCGACGGCGGCGAGGGTGGTCACGGCCGCCGACGGAATGGCCTGGAACACCGCGGTCAGCATGCCGCCGAAGGATCCGATGATCAGGTAGGCGACGCCGGCCGAGATGCCGGCGACGTAGCGTCGCCGGCGGTCGGGGTGCGACTCCGAGCTCGTTGCGATCGCCGCGGTGATGGCCGCGAGGTTGATCGCGTGGTTGCCGAACGGTGCGAGCAGGGCCGACAGGGTCGAGATCGACCCGACGAGCAGACGGTCGTTGGGGTGGTACCCCTCGAAGCGCAGCACCGCGAGGCCGGGCGCGTTCTGCGAGGCCATGGTCACGACGAAGAGCGGGAGCGCGATCGTGAGCAGGGATCCGGGATTGAACTCCGGCATCGTGAAGACCGGCACGGTGAAGACCGAGTCGATGCGCAGCCCTGAGAAGCTGCCGTTCGCGAACGCCAGGGCGATGCCGACGAAGAGGGCGGCGAGCACCGCGTAGCGGTCGAAGAAGCGCTTGCCGACGAAGAAGGTGATCGCGACAGCCCCGGCGAGCAGGGGAGCGGCCTCGAAGGAGAGCGCCGCGTTCACGATGAACGGCAGCAGCACGCCCGCGAGCAGCGCCTGCAGCAGCGGCTCGGGCACGCGGTCCATCACCCAGCCGAACCAGCCTGTGAACCCGGCGATCGCCGCCGCGACCGACGCGACGATGAATGCGCCGACCGCCTCGCCGAAGCTGAAGCCGCCGAGGGATGCGATGAGCAGCGCGGCGCCCGGGGTGGACCAGGCCACGATGATCGGCGTGCGCGTCACCAGCGTCAGCACCAGGCCGCTCAGGCCGCTGCCGATCGAGATCGCCCACACCCAGGACGCGGTGCGCGCCTCGTCGAGCCCCGCCGCGCGGGCGGCCTCGAGCACGACGACGAGCGAGCTGGAGTAGCCGACGAGCGTCACCACGAGACCCGCGACCAAGGCCGAGGCGGAGCTGTCGCGGAGCAGAGAACGAGAACTGGTCACCGGTCGAGTGTATTGGGGCGAGGGATCGTGGGGCGGCGCATGGCGTGGGCAGTGTTCGGACCCGGTCGCCGGGACGGGCCGGTAGAGGGGTGGGGGGGGGGGGGGGGGGG
>NZ_JAGDYL010000037.1 GCF_017565705.1 Leucobacter ruminantium | reverse complement strand
GGTCGCTGATATTTCGGGTGCCCCGGCGACCTGAGTTTCGGACGAACTGCTCGATCTGCGTCCCGTTGTCTTCGCACCATTCCACACCTCCGCGCTTGGGGTGTTGCGACAACCGATTGAATCCACCTTGCGATCCTCTGTCTGAATGGACGATACAGCCGTTCACGTTTCCGCGCATCCGGACGGCGTTGCGGACAGCTCGGACCGCGAGTGATGCCTTCATTCTCGAGTCGATCGAGTAACCCACGATCCGACCGCTGAAGGCGTCTTTGACCGCGCAAAGATAGAGCCGACCTTCGCTCGTTTTGTGTTCCGTAATGTCGGTCAGCCAGAGCTGGTTCGGCCGGGACGCCACGAACCGGTGACGCTCACGCCCGTGCTCGTCGATGACGACGCAGAGATCGTCGTGAACGGCGGGGCCAGGCTTCTTGCCGTTCTTGCTCCGCTTCTTCCCGAACACACTCCACCAGCCATTCGATGATGCGATCCGCCACGCGGTCCGATCCGACATCGCCTGGCCCTCCTCGCGGGCCTCGTCGGCGAGGAGCCGATACCCGAACTCCGGGTCGTCGCGGTGCGCGTCGAACAGCGCGTTCGCCCGATACGCCTCCTCGAGCTCCCGGCTTGTCACAGGATCACGTAGCCAGCGGTAGTAGGGCTGGCGAGCGAGCTTCAAGACCCGGCACGACACCACGACAGGGATTCCGTCGGCGGCGAGCTCGCTCACGAGCGGGTACATCATTTTCCCGGCAGATGAGCCTGGGACAGATACGCGGTCGCGCGACGCAGCACCTCGACCTCCTGCTCGAGGAGGCGATTGCGCTTACGGAGCTCGCGCAGCTCGGCGGAATCCTGCTTCGTCTCACCCGGCTGTTCGCCGGCTTCGATGCGGGCTTGACGCATCCACTTGTCGAGAGTTCCGACATGGACGCCGAAGTCCTTCGCGATCTGCGCGAGGGAGACGTCTGGGTCGCGGTTCTGCGCGACCCGGACGACGTCGTCGCGGAACTCCTTGGGGAACGGCTTGGGCATGATGACATCCTTCCAGGCCAGCCCTCTCGGCTAGCCATGTTTGATGTCACCAGTTCCTGCATCAGACCCGAGAGGTGAGCCTACTGCGGTGCACTCAGCGGATTTCTGGCTGGTTATCGTCGTCGACTTTACAATCCAGCAAAGACGCTCCTCCTCTGCCTTGCCAGAAATCCGCTGAGCACATCCTCGCTACGGCACACCTCTCCTCGCGACCTCCCATCGAATGTGACCGAAACGTGATGTGCCCGACACTGATCCGAAGCCAAAACATATAACAACATATGTTATGGTTCAAAGCAGTCGCCCACACGGGCCCGATCGACAACGATGTTGAGGAGCAACGGCATCATGCGCCAGAACACCTTCCCCGCCGAGACCGGATCGTCCGCCGTCTCCGTCCAGGGCGTGCACAAGCAGTTCGGCGATCTCGTCGCGGTGAAGGATCTCGACATCGAGATCGCGGCGGGAGAGTTCTTCTCCATGCTCGGCCCCTCGGGGTCTGGCAAGACCACGGTGCTGCGCATGATCGCCGGGTTCGAGCAGCCGACCTCGGGTCGCATCCTGCTGCACGGCACCGATGTCACGGATGCGGCGCCGTTCGACCGCGAGGTCAACACCGTGTTCCAGGACTACGCGCTCTTCCCCCACCTCACGATCGCGGAGAACGTCGCCTACGGCCTCAAGGTGCGCGGCCTCTCGAAGGCCGAGCGCAGCCGCCTCGTCGGCGAGGCGCTCGAGCAGGTGCGCCTCTCCCACGTCGCCGACCGTCGCCCCTCCCAGCTCTCGGGCGGCCAGCGCCAGCGCATCGCGCTCGCGCGCGCCCTCATCCTGCGCCCCAAGGTGCTGCTGCTCGACGAGCCGCTCGGAGCCCTCGACAAGCAGCTGCGCGAGCAGATGCAGTTCGAGCTCAAGCAGATCCAGCGCGAGGTCGGCATCACCTTCGTCTTCGTCACCCACGACCAGGAGGAGGCGCTCACGCTCTCCGACCGCGTCGCGGTCTTCAACGACGGCAAGATCGAACAGGTCGGCAGTCCGCGCGAGGTCTACGAGTTCCCCCAGACCGAATTCGTCGCCGGGTTCCTCGGCGTCACCAACCTGCTGAGCGGCGAGGCCGCCGAGCGGCTCCTCGGCGACCCCGCTCCGTACAGCGTCCGCCCCGAACGCGTGCAGCTCGTCGATCCGACCGCCCCGCTCGAACCGGGCGTCGTCGCGATCCCCGGCAGCGTGGTGGAGGCCGTCTATGCAGGCGCCCACACCCGCTACCTCGTCGAGACCGAGCACGGCGTGCGCTTCATCTCCGAGCGGCAGAACAGCCACACCCCGACCACCGCTCCCGCCGTGAACCGGGGCGACGCGGTCAGCCTGCGATTCGCGAGGGATCACGCCGTCGCCGTCGCGGCCTCCGAACCCGCGCCTGCGGCCGCGCAGGCGGCCGCCGCGACGTGAAGCGACCGGATCCCTCACCCCCCAGACCCAATTCCCAGAGCATCGACGAAGGAGTAACGATGAACAAGAAACTGATCGCCCCCGTGGCCCTCGCGGCCGCCGTGGGCCTCGCGCTCTCCGGCTGCGCAGGCGGCGACGGCGGCGAGACCGCCGAGGCCGGCGGCCTGCAGATCGACGTGCCCGATGTGCCCATGATGGAGAAGCTCGGCGACAACGAGAACGAGGTCAACATCCTCGCCTGGTCGGGCTTCGTCGAGCCCGCTTGGACCGACCAGTTCACCGCGGACACCGGGTGCGAGGTCAACCGCAAGATCTTCGCCACCAGCGACGAGGCGGTGCAGCTCATGCGAACGGGCGAGTACGACCTCGTCTCGGCGTCGGGCGACGCCAGCCTGCGGCTCATCGTCGACGGCAACGTGCAGCCGCTCAACACCGACCTCATCCCCAACTTCGGCGACGACATCGTCGAGGGGATGAAGGGCCAGCTCTACGACACCCTCAACGGCAACGTCTACGGCATTCCGATCGGGCGCGGCGCGAACATCCTCGAGTACAACAGCGAGGTCGTCACCGAGGAGCCCACGAGCTGGGATGTCGTGTGGGAGGCCGACAGCCCCTACGCCGGCAAGATCGCCGCATACGACAGCCCGATCTACATCGCCGACGCCGCGATCTACCTCATGGCGACGCAGCCGGAGCTCGGCATCGAGAACCCCTACGCGCTCGACGAGGAGCAGCTCGCCGCCGCGACCGATCTGATGAAGCAGCAGAACAAGATGGTCTCGGAGTACTGGTCGCCCGCCACGAACGTGACCTCGTTCACCGGCGGCAACTCGGTGGTCGGCACATCGTGGGAGGTGCTGCGCAAGGCCACTCAGGATGAGAAGTTCAAGAGCGTGCTCCCCGAGGAGGGATCGACCGGCTGGTCCGACGCGTGGATGCTCGCCGCCGACGCGAAGCACCCCAACTGCGGCTACGCCTGGATGGACTACACGAGCTCGCCCGAGGTGAACGGCCAGATCGCCATGAACTTCGGCATGGCTCCCGCGAACGGGGCGTTCTGCGACACGAGCGACGAGGCGAAGGCGCACTGCGACTACTACAACGCCACCGACGAGGAGTACTACAAGAAGGTGTGGTTCTGGACCACGCCGATCGACCAGTGCCTCGACGGCCGCAAGGACGTGCAGTGCACCAACTACCAGGACTGGACCGCCGCCTGGGCGACGGTGAAGGGCTGACGCCCTCCCGCACCGCTGATTGAGCGAAGCGAGTCGAAACCCGACCCGCGAACCCGGATTTCGACTCGCTTCGCTCGCGCGATCAGCGGCGTCGCACCTGCTGCCGTCCCGATCCCTCACCTCCCATTCCGCACACACCGTCAGCGAGGAACCATCGTGAGCACCAAGACCGTTCTCGAACGCCGACCCAAGCCGCTCTCCACCGCGCTCTACCGGCACCCCAGGGGGCGCCTCGCCTCGCTGCTGACCCTGCCGATGGCCTGGCTCATCGGCGTCTACATCCTGTCGCTCGCGCTGCTGCTCGTCACCGCCTTCTGGACGACGGACCCCTTCACCTCCAGAGTCAAGCCCGGCTTCACGCTCGACAACTTCGAGCAGATCCTCACCGTGCCCGCCTTCGTATCGACCGCCCTGCGCACCCTCGGCATCGCGGTCGCCGTCACCGCCATCTGCGCGGTGTTCTCCGTGCCGCTCGCGGTGTTCATGTCGAAGGTCGCGGGCCCCAGGCTTCGGGCCGTGCTCGCCGTGCTCGTCACGCTGCCGCTGTGGGCGGGCTATCTCGTGAAGATCATCGGCATGCGCCTCGTGTGGACGGAGGAGGGCTTCTTCAACTGGTCGCTCTCGGCGTTCGGCATCAAGGGCCCGGGCTTCGGGGTGGCGGCGACGATCCTCACGCTCGTCTACCTCTGGTTCCCCTACATGGCGATCCCGGTCTACGCCGCCGTCGCCCAGATCCCCGCGAACCTGTTCGACGCCTCATCCGACCTCGGTGCGCGGGGCTTCCGCACCATCCGCACGGTCGTGGCCCCGCTGCTGCTGCCCTCGCTCGTCGCGGGTTCGATCTTCACCTTCTCGCTCAGCCTCGGCGACTACATCGCCGCGATGTACGTGGGCGGTTCGAACACGCAGATGATCGGCAGCATCATCGCCCAGAACATCAACCTCAACCCGCCGCTCGCGGCCGCCTTCTCGGTCGTGCCGATCGTGCTCGTGGTCATCTACCTCGCCGCGGTGCGCCGCACCGGCGCGCTGGACAACCTGTAGGCCCCGGCCTCCCGGAACCCGGAGAATCATCATGCTTCGCCTCAACCGCGGCGCCAGGATCGCGCTGGCCGCCATCACCGTCATCGTGCTGGGGTTCATGTACATCCCGCTCTTCGTGATCGTCATGAACTCGTTCAACTCCGGCAGGGTCGCCGGCTGGCCGATCCCCGGCTTCTCGCTCGAATGGTGGGGGAAGGCCCTCACCAACCCGGCCGTGCACGCGGCGCTGCTGAACTCCGTCGTCGTCGCCGGCGTCGCCACCGCGTTCGCGCTCGTGCTCGGCACGCTCGCGGCCTTCGCGCTGCAGCGCTTCCGATTCTTCGGTCAGAACACCGTCAACCTGCTGATCGTGCTGCCGATCACGCTGCCGGGCATCGTCACCGGCGTCGCGCTGTCGAACACCTTCCACCAGGTGCTCAAGCCCATGGGCATCCACGTGGGCTACTGGGGCATGATCATCGCGCACGCCACCTTCTGCGTGGTGATGGTGTTCAACAACGTCATCGCGCGTCTGCGCCGCATGAACCCGAACCTCGAGGAGGCATCCATGGACCTCGGGGCCGGCATCGGCCAGACGTTCCGGCTCGTGACCTTCCCGCAGTTCCGCAGTGCCTTCATCGCCGGCGGCCTGCTCGCGTTCGCCCTGTCGTTCGACGAGATCGTCGTGACGATCTTCACCGCTCCGCCCGGGGTCGAGACTCTGCCGCTGTGGATCATGAACCAGATGGCGCGTCCCAACGAGGTGAACCAGGTGAACGTGATCGCCACGGTGATGATCCTGCTCTCGCTGATCCCGGTCTACTTCTCCCAGAAGGCCTCGGCTGCGGGCGATCTCAAGTAGGGGCGCCCGGGCGCCGCGCGGCGGGATCCCTCGCCTATCGAGCCCTGCCGCGCAGCTTCCGCACGAGCATCTGCCCGAGGATGAAGGCCAGGTAGAGCGAGAACGCGACGTTGCCCCAGAAGGGATCGACCCACTGCGCGAGCAGCGAACCGAGCGGCACGCAGACGCAGGCCGCGAGGCCGACGAGTGCCGCAGCTCTGAGATCGACGTTGTCGCGGCGGAGGTTGCCGAGCGTTCCCGACAGGGATCCCGGGATCATCATCAGCAGCGAGGTGCCCTTCGCGACGAGGTCGTCGGCCCCGAAGAAGAACATCAGCACGGGCACCACGACGACGCCCCCGCCGACGCCGAGCAGCCCCGAGAGCACGCCGGTGACGAATCCGGTCGCTACGAGCAGCGCGACCGGCAGCGGGCCCATCGCGATCTCGTCGCCGCGCTGCGGCACCACGAACCACAGGCTCACGATCACGACGGCGAGGAAGACCATGAAGCCCCACTGGATCGGCCCGACCGGCAGCTTCGCGAGCAGGAGACTGCCGAGCTGGGCCCCCGCGATCATGCCGATCGCGAGGCAGATCGCGGCGATCCAGTCGACGTGGCCCTGCACCGCGTAGGTGGTGGCGCCGACCACCGCCGTGGGCAGGATCGCGGCGACGGAGGTTCCGGCTGCGAGCTTCTGCGGCAGGCCCAGCCACAGGGCGAGCGCAGGCACGATGATGGTGCCGCCGCCGATGCCGAAGAGGCCCGAGAGCACACCCCCGGCGACGCCGATCAGGAGAAGCGGGACGACCCCGGGGCGGGAGACCTGGGGGCTCACTGCGGATCGAGGCCCAGGTCGTCGAGTCCGATCGCGTAGCGGTACTCGTATCCGGCCGACTCGATGCGCTCCTTCGCCGGGGCCTGACGGTCGACCACGACGGCGACGCCCGCGATCTCGGCGCCGACCTTCTCGAGTGCCTCGATCGCCTTGAGCGGCGACCCGCCCGTCGTCGAGGTGTCCTCCACGACGATGACGCGCTTGCCCGAGAGGTCGGGGCCTTCGACCTGGCGGCCGCGGCCGTGGTCCTTCGGCTCCTTGCGCACGACGAACGAGTCGTAGACCTTGCCGCGCGCGACGCCCTGGTGCATGATCGCCGACGCGATCGGGTCGGCGCCCATCGTGAGGCCGCCGACCGCGACCACTCCGTCGACGTCGTCGATGAGGTCGAGCATGACCTGCCCGATGAGCGGGGCCGCGCGGTGGTCGAGGGAGAGCTTGCGGAGGTCGATGTAGTAGGTCGCCTTCTTGCCGCTCGTGAGCGTGAAGTCGCCGTGGAAGACGGCCTCGGTCTTGATGAGTTCGATGAGCTGTTCGCGAGCGGTCGTCATGGTCTCGATCCTACTCGGCTCGGTCCGGGCCCCTCGCCCGCACCCGCCGCTCCGCCGTCGGTCGCCCGCCCGCCGGCCCGCCGGGAATACATCGCAGCGCCCGCGCATTGTTCAGGGTGCAGCCGCGTCACGCGAGGATCAGGAGGGGTCGTGCCGTCACCGCGCATCTCAGCGCCCGAGGTCGAGGCGCTCGCCGAGCTCTTCGACGGCGCCCCGGTCGCCGTGCTGACCGGCGCGGGCCTCAGCACGGATTCGGGCATCCCCGACTACCGCGGCGAGGGATCCCCGCCGCGCCGCCCGATGCGGATCCACCAGTTCATGGAGGACGAGGCCTATCGCCGCAGGTTCTGGGCCGGGGCGCGCGTCGGCTCGATGCGGCTCACCGGCATCGAGCCGAACGCCGGGCACCGCGCGCTGGCGCGCCTGGAGGCGTCGGGGCTGACCGAGGGCGTCATCACCCAGAACGTCGACGGCCTGCACCTGCGGGCGGGTTCGCGGCGCGTCGTCGAGTTGCACGGGAACGGCGGCACGATCCGCTGCGTCGACTGCGACCGGCGCTGGAGTCGGGCCGAGGTGCTCGAGCGCTTCGATGCGCTGAACCCGGGCTTCGCCGAACGGAACGCGGGAGCCGAGATCGCTCCCGACGGCGACGCACTGGTCGAGGAGGTCTCCCGCGTTGAGGCGCCCGCGTGTCCCATCTGCGGCGGCATCCTCCGCCCCGACGTGGTCTACTTCGGCGAGCTCGTGCCGAAGGCCGTGTTCGCCGGGGCCGCATCGCTCGTCGAGCGCGCGGGCGCGCTGCTCCTCGCGGGAACCTCGCTCGCGGTCAACACCGGCATCCGGCTCGTGAACCTCGCGGAGCGGCGAGGGATCCCTCTCGCCGTCATCAACCGCGGACCGACGGCGATCGACGGCCGCCCCTCGCTGCGCCTGCGCGTCGAGGGCGGCACGAGCGAGACGCTCACGGCACTCGCGGAGGCGCTGACCTAGGAAGCGCGCCGTCGGAATCCGATGAGGCCGGCCGCCGAGACGATCAGGAGAGCGGCTGCGACTGCCGCCGCGCCTCCGTCCCCGCCCGTGCGCGGGAGCGCGGGGACGCCGTGCCCGCGCGGCTGCTGCCCGCCGGACTGAGCAGGAGTTGCGCCGAGGGTGAGCGCGAAGGTCTGCTCGGCGCTCTGCCCGACTCTGTCAGCCACCCGCACGACGAACTCGTATCGGCCGGGGGCGAGGCCCGCGGTATCGACCGAGACGAGCCCCGCGCCGTCCACCGCGGCGCGGGAACCGGGCGCCGCCAGGAGCGCAAGAGCCGGTGTCGCCGCGGCGAGACCCGGCTGCGCCGTCACGGCGTAGGCACCGCTCGCCGGGAGATTCTGCGGCGCGAGCACCTCGGCCGAGAACTCCACGGTGTCGCCGACTTCCGCGGTCTTCGACAGGTCTTCGGGGGCCGTGTGCGCGAACCGCGGTGCCGCGAGCACGTCGACGGCGACCGCACCGGTGTCGGTCGCTCCCCGTGCATCCTGCACGGTGTATTCGAGCACGATCCGGTGGGAGCCCTCTCCCTCCGCCCAGGAGTGCGTCGGCGCGACCTCGACCGTGCCCGCGGCGAGATCCGGAGTCACCGTCGCGTCGCCCGACACCAGGGTCGCTTCGGTCAGTGCCTTGCCCTCGCCGGACGCGCCCGCGAGCAGGTCGAGTGAGAACGGGGCGTCGCCCCGCTCCTCGGCGAGATCGGGGGCCTGCGCGCTCTCGTAGACCTCGAAGGGCACCGTGATGGTCTGCTCCTGTCCGAGGCGGTCGGTGACCGAGACGAGGATCAGCGCGCGATCGCCCGGTTCGGCGTCCGCCGGGGCGGAGAAGGTCACGAGGCCCTGCTCGTCGATCGTCGCGGAGCCGAAGCTCGGCTGCTGTTCGATGCGGTAGCCGCCGGAGGGGATCACCGCGGCATTCGCCACCTTGACCTGCGAGGTCGCCGTCGCGCCGATCCCCACGCGCACGAGGTAATCGTCGAGCGAGACCAGCGGCGGCCGCAGCACCCGAACGTTGATCTGCGCGTTCGCCGGCACCGGATTGTCGTCGGCGACCGTGTATGGCGCGGCGAACGAATAGGCCGTCTCCTCGTTCGTCTGCCAGGGCCGCGTCGGCGTGAAGAACGCGCCAGAGCTGTCGAAGGCGACGGCCGCGTTGCCCGGGTTCGCGGTGACCGCCGTCACACGCGGATTCACCCCGCGGGCGTGGTCGGGCAGGATGTCGACCCGCACGCCCGGGCCGTAGCGCTGGTAGGGGATCTCGACGTCGAAGGTGTCGGCCTCGGCGGTGCCGGCGATCCGCACGATGAACGGAGCGTACATCTCGCCCGTCTGCCCGTAGTCATCGGTGGCGACCACGTTGAAGACCACAGCGCTGCCGGGCGTCGCGTTCGGCGCCGCCGTATAGCTGACGGTGCCGTCGTTCGCGACGGTGGCGGAGCCCGCGATCGGCCCGAGTTCCTTCACCGAGTAGCTGCCGCCGTTCGCCGCGCCTGTCGGGGAGAAGCCCGACCCTCGTGCGGTCACCTCGGTCGTCACGGTCTCGCCCGGCTTGACGGTGAGCACGTTCGAGAGGATCGGAAACACCCACGGCTTGTGCACCAGGATGAGGTCGATCGTCCCGTGGACGAGCTCGCCGTCGCACCGCACCGTATATGCGACCTCCTCCGTCTGGGTGTACGAGGGGTACTGCATGGACGCGGTCGAGGAGAATCGGATCGAGGCCGGCGGGAAGACCTGCGTCTGCACGGAGCCAGACGAGCCGATCTCGGTGATCTCGCATCCCGCTGCAAGACCCGTCAGCTCGACCGTCTGTCCCGATGCGGGCACGGTGAACGAGTGGTGCGAGGCTGCGGGCGGCGCCGCCTGCGCGGGAACCGCGATTCCGAACAGGGCGCCAAGGCCGACGAGCAGCGCGAGCGCGCCGGACGCCGCCCGCAACGCGAGTGCCGGTGATGAGTGGCGCTCGGAGCGCGGGTGCAGCGTCGACATCGATCCCCTCAGACCGGGCGCCGCGTTCGATCCCCGACGAACTTGAACGGCGTCCCATTATGAAGTGTATGCGAGTGGCGGGGCGGGCGCCATGGTCGTGAGCGGATCCCGGGCCGGGGGTGGTGGGGCGGGGCGGGGCCCCGCCCGATCCCTATTCCGCCTCGTCGAGCGCCAGCTCGGGTGGCTGCCTGCGGAACCCGCGGGTGGTGATCGCCAGGATCACGACTCCGATGCCGAGCCAGATGGATCCCAGGGTGAGCGCGTTCACGTCGAGCTGGACGAGCAGGTATGCGACGACGACCATGCCGATGGCCGGGCAGACGACGTAGAGCAGCGGGCTCAGGGCTCGGCCCTCGCGGCGCTCGCGCGCCCAGTGGACGATCACCGAGAGGTTCACCATGATGAAGGCGAGGAAGGCGCCGAAGTTGATGAACGAGGTCGAGGTCGTGACGTCCATGAAGATCGCGATGAGGCCGACCGCCGCGATGGCGAGGATGCTCAGCACCGGGGTGCGGAAGCGCGCGTTCAAACGTCCGAAGAAGGCCCGCGGCAGCACCCCGTCGCGGCCCATCGCGTAGAGCAGTCGGCTGCCGGCCGCCTGCGCCGCGATGCCGGAGGTGAACTGCGCGATGACAAGCGCGGCGAGGAAGACCGCGCCGAAGAAGGCGCCGCCGATGCGGTTCGCGATCTCGAAGGCGGCCGCGTCCGAGTTCTCGAAGACCCCTCCGGGGTGCACGAGCTGCACCGCGTACGAGACCACGACGAAGATACCGCCGCCGATGAGGGCGATGAGCATGATCGCGCGGGGCACGGTGCGGCGGGGCTCCACCGTCTCCTCGGTCAGCGTCGTGACCGCGTCGAAGCCGAGGAAGGAGTACGCCGCGATGGCGGCGCCGCCCGCGATGCCCGCGATCCCGGCGTCCACGCCGGTGAAGGGGGTGGCGCTGAAGAGTCCGCCCGCACCGTCGGCGCGCACGACGTCCGCGAAGGAGAGCACCACGAAGAACACGATCACGAGGATCTGGAAGCTCATGAGCACGAGGTTCACGCGGTCGGCGACCTTGATGCCGATGATGTTGAGCACGGTCGTGATCAGGATGAAGCCGAGGATCCAGACGGGCATGGGCACGCCGGGGAACTGCGCCTGCAGGTAGGAGCCGCCGATCAGCCAGATCACCATCGGCAGGAAGAGGTAGTCGAGCATCGTCGCCCAGCCGACGAGGAAGCCGATGCGCCCGTCGATCGTGCGACGCACGTAGGTGTAGGCGGAGCCCGCGACGGGGAACGCCGCCGCCATGCGGCCGTAGCTGTTGGCGGTGAAGAGCATCGCGATGAGCGCGAAGAGGTAGGCGCTCGCGCTCGCGCCGCCGGTCTCCGAGGCGATGACCCCGAAGATGCCGAGAACGATGAGCGGGGTGAGGTAGGCGAGGCCGAAGATGACCAGCGAGGGGAGGCGCAGCGTGCGGCTGAGGGTCGGCGGGGCCGCGGTGGATGTGGACATGGGTACTCCGTTGTTCCGATAGGTGGGTTGTTTGAAGGGGCCGCGCGTCAGCGGGCGAGGGATCCGGGCGCCCAGCGCTCGGGGTCGATACGGCCGCCGTACAGGGGCAGCGGGACGGGCTCGTCGCCCGGCTGGAACTGCGCCCACGGGCGGTTAGTGCCCGCCGTGCCCGCGCGGCGCACGCCGGCGACGCGTTCGGGGTCGTAGCGCACCACGAGGGTGTCCTCGCCGAGGCCGGCCTCGCCGAGCACCCAGCCCTCGGGATCGACGGCGATGCTGCGCCCCCGCCCCGTGGGCGCAGCGCAGTTGACGCTGAACACGTACACCTGATTGACGATGGCGTTTGCCCTGGCGAGCACGAGCTCCTGTTCGCGGTCCTCGCTCGTGGTCTTGACGACGTTGATCACGGCGTCCGCTCCGAGCCACGCGAGCTGCCTCGTGTGCTCGGGGAACCACGCGTCGTAGCAGTTGGAGAGGCCGACCGATCCGTGTCCCGCGTCGTTGGAAGAACCGCCCGCCTCCAGTTCCGCGACCACGAACTCGGTGCCGGGCCGGTGCGGTTCGAAGGGTCGCCACGGGAACATCTTGCGATAGCGTGCGCGGAGCGCACCCGAGGGATCGAAGAGCAACTCGGTGTTGTAGTAGCCGTCTTCGGCGCGCTCACCGATGCTGCCGGGAATCAGCCAGATGCCGTGCGCGGAGGCGATCGCGCCGAGTTCGGTCACGAAGGGACCGTCGAGCGGCACCGCGGCGGCTTCGAGGGCGGCGGCGCGTTCGTCTTCGGGCAGGTGTCCCGCGTCGTGCAGGTGCATCTCGGGGTAGACGAGCAGTTCGATGCCGGGGTGCCGATCGAGAGTCCTCGCGACATCCGCCCTGAATGCGTCGAGACCGCATCCGACGGGGAGGGGCGCTCGCTGCGCGAGCCCGACCATGAGTGCTGCTGTCGTCATCGACGTCCTCTCAACGCTGAAACTGATCATATTGATCATGATCATTTTGATCAGTATAGGTTCCCTTCTGGCTAGACTCAAGCCATGCCGGAAACACGCGCGACCGCACCCGCCGACGTGCACCTGACGCTGTTCTCCGCCCCCGGGGCGGCGGAGATGACGAGGCTCTCCGCCGTCGAAACCGTGCGCGCCCGCATCCTGCTCTCCGTCGAGCACGGGCTTCTCGCACCGGGAAGCCGCCTCCCCCGCACCGAGCTGATCGCGTCGGGCCTCGAGGTCAGCACCATCACCGCAAGGCGCGCGCTCGAGAGTCTCGTGGAGGACGGCGTGCTGGTGCGCCGCCCGGGTCGGGGCGGCGGCACCTTCGTGGCCGACGCGCCGCCGCAGCTGCAGGACTCCGCCGTATCGGCCTACCGGGCGGACCGCCACGCGATCCACCGGCTCATCGATCAGCGCAGCCTCATGGAGAGCGCCATCGCCCATGAGGCGGCCCGGCGCGCCACTCCCCAGCAGTGCGATGAGCTCGACGAGCTGGTGCTGCGCTCGCAGCGGGCCGCCGACTGGCTCGAGCACCATGTCCCGGATTCGCGATTCCATCGCCTCGTCGCCGAGATGAGCGGCCTGCCCGAGGTGCCCGCGTATCTCTCCGTCTACGAGGCGCTGCTCAAGTACTTCGTGCCCTACCCCCAGGAGCAGCTCGAGGAGGGCCGCGACGACCACCGCGCACTCGTCGCGTCATTCCGCGCCCACGACCCGGTCGCGGCCGTCGCGGTCACCCGGAGGCACGTCGACTCGCTGCGCCGCGAGATGTTCGTCGGCCTCGAGCGCTGAGGGCGCCGCCTCACTCGCCGCGGGAGACGCGCGTCATCTCGTCGCGCGGCACCACCTTGATCCGGGTGCGCCCCTCCGCCTCGCCGAGCCCCAGCTCGTGCTCGTCGAGGCGGTGCCAGCCCTCGATCGTCGTATAGGGCACGCCGCGCTCGTGCAGCAGCGCGGGGATCGCCTCGGCCGAGGGCTCCTCGGGATCCCACCAGGAGGAGCGATCCTCCATGAGGCACTCGAGCGTCTCCATCGCGTCGCTCTTCGTGTGCCCGATGAGGCCGACCGGGCCGCGCTTGATCCAGCCGGTCGCGTAGACGCCGGGGATCCGCGATCCCTCGAGATCCTGCACGCGTCCCTGCGCATTCGGGATCACGCCGCGGCTCTCGTCGAAGGGGATCTCGTCGAGGGGCGAGCCGAAGTAGCCCACCGCACGGTAGAGCGACTGCACCGGGATCGTCTCGAACTCGCCCGTGTCGACGACTCCGCCCTGCCCATCGGGGGCGGTGCGCTCGACCTTCAGGCCCGCCACACGGCCGTTCTCGACGACCACCTCGACGGGCTTCGACCAGAAGTGCAGGTGCAGACGGCGCGACGAGGCCCGGTGCTCATCGAGTGCCGATGTGGCGGCACCACCCTCGCCGTCGACGCTTCGCGTCTCCGCTGCGAGGGTGCGCGTGCGCTGCTCGGCACGCCACTTGTCCATGATGCGGGTCATCACGACGACCTGCTTGTTCTTCGCGAGCACCTCGTCGGCATAGGGATCGTCGACGTCGAAGTCGCGCTCGTCGAGCACCATGTCCACGTCGCGCACCTCGCCGAGCTCGCGCAGCTCGAGCGGCGTGAACTTGACGTACTTCGGCCCGCGGCGGCCGAAGAGGTGCAGCTCCTCGATCGGGTTCGCCTTGAGCCCCGCGTACACGTTATCGGGGATCTCGGTCGGCAGCAGGTCGTCGGCGTGCTTGATGAGCATGCGCGAGATGTCGAGCGCCACGTTGCCGTTGCCGACGACGCCCACCGAGCGCGCCTCGAGCGGCCACGTGCGAGGCACATCGGGATGGCCGTCGAACCAGCTCACGAAGTCGGCCGCGCCGTAGGATCCCTCAGCCTCGATGCCCGGGATGTTCAGCGCGGCGTCGCGGATCGCCCCCGTGGCGAAGATCACCGCGTGGTAGTGCTTCTTGAGGTCGGCGAGCGTGATGTCCTGGCCGTAGCGCACGTTGCCGTAGAAGTTGATGGTGCCGCTGTCGAGCACCTCGCGCAGCGCCGTGATGATGCCCTTGATACGCGGGTGATCGGGCGAGACGCCGTAGCGCACGAGACCGTAGGGAGCGGGCAGCTGCTCGAAGAGGTCGATCTCGACATCGAAGTCGCGCTCCGCCTTCAGCAGCAGGTCGGCCGCGTAGATCCCTGCGGGCCCGGCACCGACGATCGCCAGTCGCATCTTGCTCATCGTAGGTGCTCTCAACCTTCCCTGTTCACGATCGAATCGGCCATGCGCTCGAGTCCGCGCTTCACCGCCGACTTGGGCAGCACGTCGAGCGCCGCCTTCGCGTCCTCGGCCCAGCGCCGGGCCGTCGTCTCGGTCTCGCGGGTCACGGCGTGCGCGCGCAGCGCATCCACCTCGGGATCGAGCACACCCGGGTCGGCGCCCTCGCCGATGGCCGCGACCCCCGCGTCGATCCGCGCGAGCAGCTCGGCATCGGCAGTGTCCCCCGCCGCGGCGCGATCGCGCAGCAGCAGCAGCGGCAGCGTGGCGACGCCGGCGCGCAGGTCGGTGCCCGCGCGCTTGCCCGTCTGCTCCTTCTTCGGGGAGAGGTCGATGACGTCGTCGACGAGTTGGAAGGCGACGCCGATTCGCTCGCCGTACTCGGTCACGGGGTCGGCGTACTCCGCGGGAGCCTCGCCGAACATCACGCCCATTCGAGCGGCGGTCGCGATCAGGGCTCCGGTCTTGTCGGCGAGCACCTGGATGTAGTGCGCGATCGGCTCGTCGCCCTCCTGCGGCCCCACCGTCTCGTGCAGCTGCCCCAGGCAGAGCCGCTCGAAGGTGCGCGCCTGCAGCAGGATCGCCTCCTCGCCCATGCCAGAGACGAGCGACGAGGCCCGCGCGAAGAGCAGGTCGCCCGCCAGGATCGCGACCGAGTTCGACCACACGGTCTGGGCCGCGGGCACACCGCGTCGCAGCCGCGCGTCGTCCATGACGTCGTCGTGGTAGAGCGAGGCGAGGTGGGTCATCTCGACAGCCTGGGCCGCGCGGCGCACCAGCTCGTTCGGCCCCGTGCCGAGTTCGCTCGTGAGCAGCGTGAGCATCGGGCGGATGCGCTTGCCCCCGGCCTCCATGAGGTAGCGCGCGGGCGCGTCGGCCACGGGCGAGGCGAAGCCGAGGTGCTCCACGAGCCCCGCCTCGATGAGCTCGAGCTGCTCCTGCAGCAGCTTCGCGTGGCGCCGATCCTGCACGCCGCGGAAGAGGTTCAGCGGCAGCGCCTGGGTCGCCGTGTCTTCGGCAAGAGGTCGGCTCACTGGGCGTCTCCGCTCTCTGGGTCTGCGCTGGTCTTCGTCTCAGCGGCGCTGTCGGTGCTCGGGACGTCCGGTTCCGCGGGCTCTGCGTCGGCCGGTTCGGTCTCGACGGGTTTCCCGGTCTCGGCCGCCTCGGTCTCGGCCGGTTTCCCGGGCGTGGGACCCTGCGGCACGAAGCCGCGGTGCAGCGCCACGATGCCGAAGGTCAGGTTGCGATAGGCCACCCGTTCGAAACCGGCCTCGCGCATCCAGCGCGCCAGCTCGTCCTGATCGGGCCAGGCCTCGATCGACTCGTTGAGGTAGCGGTAGGCCTCGGAAGCACCGCGGTTGATGGCACCGGCGACGCGCGGCAGCACGTGGCGGCCGTACCAGCGGTAAGGCGTGCGGATTGCCGCGAGCGGCGGCGTGGAGAACTCCGCGATCACGACGCGACCGCCCGGCCGCACCACGCGGCGCATCTCGGCGAGCGCGAGGCGCGGGTCGTTCACGTTGCGCAGCCCGTACGAGATCGTCGCGGCGTCGAAGGTGTCGTCTTCGAACGGGAGCGCCGTGGCGTCCGCCCACACGAACTCGAGCAGCGGGTTGTCCGCGTGGCGTCTCCGCCCCTCGGCGAGCATGCCCTCTGAGAAGTCAGCCGCGACCACCCGCGCACCGTGCGCAGCGAGCGCGGCGGCGGACGTGCCGGTGCCCGCCGCGAGGTCGAGGATTCGCATGCCGGGCCGGGGGTCGACGGCCCGCGTGGTCGCGATGCGCCACAGGCGGTCGTTGCCGACCGTCAGCACGTCGTTGATGAGGTCGTAGCTGGGCGACACCTCATCGAACATGGCGGAGACATCGCTTGCATGCTTGGTGGTGGTGTCGGGTCGGGTCACCCCACCATGCTATCCGTTCGTCGCTCCGCCGGCGCTGGGCGCCCCGTGCGCAGGGGCGGCGATCCCTCGCTCGGATCCGGCACGTCGTTCGGATCGCAACGGCGGTTTCCGTCCGAACGATGGTGCTGATCCGAACGACGGTGCGCGACCCCTCAGGAGGGGCGACGGCGAACCGAGTAGATTGGAGCGGGTGAACAGCGATCCCGTGGTGCCGCGCCTGCGCGCCACCACCCGGGCACTCGAGGAGGCGCCCGACCTCGTCGCGCTGGCCGACCCCGATGAACCGCTCCTGTGGTTGCGCGGCGACCGCGGTTGCGTCGGCATCGGGGAGGCGCTGCGCCTCACCTTCTCAGGACCGAACCGCTTCGGCGACGCCGCCGCGCGCTGGCGCGAGATCGCGGCCGAGGCCGAGATCGACGACCCCGTCGACCTGCCGGGCACCGGCCTCGTCGCGCTCGGCGCCTTCGCCTTCGCGGCGGACAGCTCGGTCGAGAGCGTGCTCATCGTGCCGCGGCTGCTCGTCGCGCGCCACCGCGGTTCCGCGTGGATCACCGAGGTGCGGGTGCTCGGCGATGATTCCGAAAGGGATCCCTCGCCCTCCATCCCTCAGCCGCAGCAGAGCCCGATGCGCGCGTGGCCGGGCACCGCGTTCGAGCCGGACACCGCATCGGTCGACGCCTATTTGAAAGGGGTGCGCGCCGCCGGGGAGCGCATCGGCCGCGGCGACGTCGAGAAGGTCGTGCTCGCGCGGCAGGTGCGCGGCGAGCTGCCCCGCGGAGCCGACCTGCGCACCCCGCTGCGGCGGCTCGCGGATCGCTACCTCGACTGCTGGACGTTCGCGGTCGACGGGCTCATCGGCGCGAGCCCCGAGACCCTCATCCGCTCCACCGGAGGAGCCGTCTCCGCGCGCGTGCTCGCGGGAACGCGCGCCCGCCACGCGGAGGACTCGGCGCGCGACGCCCGCGCCCGCGACGAGCTGCTGACAAGCGCCAAGGAGCAGCACGAGCACGCCTTCGCCGTGCAGAGCGTGGTCACGGCCCTGTCGCCGCACGTGCGGGAGCTGCGCACGAGCGAGGATCCCTTCCCGCTGCGACTGCCGAACGTGTGGCACCTCGCCACCGACCTCGGGGCCGCGCTCGACGAGCGCAGCTCGGCGATCGAACTCGTGGGCGCCCTGCATCCGACAGCCGCCGTGGCCGGCACCCCGACCTCGGCCGCAGTGGAGCTCATCTCCGAGCTGGAGCCCTTCGACCGGGGCCGCTACTCGGGCGCGGTCGGATGGATCGACGCCGCGGGCGACGGCGAGTGGGTGATCGCGCTGCGCTGCGCGCAGCTCGGCGCCCCCGACCCCGCGACCGGCGCGCGCGCCATCACGGCGAGCGCGGGCGGGGGCATCGTCGACGGCTCGGACCCCGCGCACGAGCTCGGAGAGACCGTTTCGAAGCTGCGCCCCATCACCGAGGCCTTCGCGGGCTGAGCGGTTCGCCCGCTCCCCTCGACAGGCGCCCGGGGCGGGGGGGCCCCCGCACGGGCCGGCGGGGGGGGCGGCCAACCCCGAGGCCTTCGCGGGCGGAGCGGTTCGCCCGCACCCCTCGACCGGCTCAGGGAGCGGGCGAACCGCTCAGATGCCGTCGGCCGCGGCGCGCACCGCGGGGAGCACAGCGCTGTAGCGCTCGAGGAAGCGCGCATAGCCCGTGACGTCGGCGGGCTCCGGGCTGCGCGTCTCGAATTCCGCATCGCGGAAGACGCGCTCGGCGAGGTAGTCGCCGAGCGGCAGTTCGTCTGCGGCGCTCAGGTACGCCGCGAGCACGGCGATGCCCCACGCCCCGCCCTCGGCCGCCGTCTCCCCCACCGTCACCGGGGTGTCGAGCGCGGCCGCGAGGAACTGCTGCGCGACGCCCGCGGTGCGGAACACGCCGCCGTGCGCGAGCATGCGATCGACCTCCACACCCTCCTCGTCGAGCACGCGCATGCCGAGCGCGAGCGCGCCGAAGGCCCCGTAGATCTGCGCGCGCATGAAGTTCGCGAGGGTGAAATCGGCGCCGGGCGAGCGCACCACGAGCGGGCGGCCCTCCGCGACGTCGACCACCGGCTCGCCCGCGAGCAGATTGTAGGCGACGACGCCACCGGCGTCGGCCTCGCCCGCCAGCGCCTCGCGGAACAGCGCCTCGAAGACCGCGTCGCCGTCGACCCGCGCGCCGACGCTCTCGGCGAAACGGGAGAAGAGGGATCCCCACGCGCCGAGCTCGTTCGCACCGTTGTTGCAGTGCACCATCGCCACGGGGTCACCCGCGGGGGTCGCGACGACGTCGATCTCGAGGTGCACCTGCCGCAGCGGTCGCTCGAGCACCACCATCGCGAAGATGCTCGTGCCGGCGCTCACGTTGCCCGTGCGCGGCGCGACCGATCCGGTCGCGACCATGCCGGTGCCGGCGTCGCCCTCGGGCGGGCACATCGGGATGCCCGCGACGAGGCCGCCCGTCGGGTCGAGCAGCCGGGCACCCTCCTCGGTGAGCGATCCTGCGGGTTCGCCTGCCGACAGCA
>NZ_JAGDYL010000036.1 GCF_017565705.1 Leucobacter ruminantium | reverse complement strand
CCTCGACCACACGCCGATTGTCCTCGAACGGACGACCCTTACGTCCCTCATTCGATGGCAGCAAAGGTTCAACGCGTTCCCATTGATCGTTCGTGAACTGCGTGAACCTCGACCGGCGAACCATGATCCTCAGCCTGCCCGAACTTCACCGACTCATATAGGAGACACGCCCTAGATGAAAGCACCCTGCAGTTCTGAAGCCCCAAGCGAGACAGCGGTGAGCCCGCCCGCCGTCTGGAGTACTCGCGGTTTCACGGTATCGGCCGTCCTGCGGACGATCGAACGGCCCGCATCGGCAGGCGCGCGCACGGTGCGCTGGGCGAGGAAGCCTGCGAGCAGCGTGCGGAACGGGGCCTGCGCGTGCAGGGCGAACATCGGCTGGGAACTGAGGAGTGCAGCCGGGCTGCGATAGCGAGTAGACGCCTCAAGAAGCTTGCGCACGCGTGCGTACGAGGGCCGGGCTGCAGTGATCTCGTCGATAAGCGATCGATGCGCGATCGATAGCAAGCCGAGCACGCCCGGGGAGAGCGCCTTCAGCTCTTCTGCGACCGCTGCGAGATCGGATGCGTTCGCCCAGAACTGCTGTTCGTTCTGCGCGCGTGCGCGCACGGCGTCGAGGAAGTGCATGCGGATGAGCTTGAGCACGATCGAGCGGCGCACGTCGGCGGGCGCCTGCGCGAACCATTCGAGGCGCTCGACCTCGGGCAAGAACCCGAAGTCGAGCATGACCTCGCGCGGTTCGGCGGTGACCCGGTCCTCGGCATCCTCATTCAGCACGTAGGCGGGGCCGTGCAGATCGTACGCGAGCTTCTGCGCGGTGAAGAACACCGAGAGCGAATAGGGAATGTCCTCGCCCGAAGGAAGCCCCTCGACGAGTCGCAGCTGCCCGAAGCGCTCCCGGCTGAGCAGACCGACCGGGGTGCTGCGGTAGGCCAGACGATCGCGCACGGCGTCGAGGCCCTCGAGTCGGCGGCCGCCGCGCACCGGGGGATAGGGGTCGGTTCTGCCATGGTCGATGATGCGGGCAAGCACCGCTTCGGCGCCCGTTCGACGCTGCATCGCGAGCCACGAGTCGATCGCCCCGGGTTCGAGCTCGTCGTCCGAGCCGATCAGAGAGATGAAGGGCGCCGTCGAGCTGGCGAAGCCGAAGTTCATCGGCCCGGCGGGCGACGGGATGCCGTCGCGCAGCTCGAGCACCTCGACTCTGGGGTCGGCCGCGTACGCGCCGAGGTTGGCGCGAATGATGCCGGCATCGATGTTGTGCGCGACGACGATGACGCGCACGGGGGCCGCAGTGTGGTCGATCACGGAACCCACAGCTCGTGCAATGGGCCGTGTGCTCGTATGCACAGCGATCGTCACGTCAACTCGTGGTGCGCTCATGCACCCGGAGTGTAGGCGAACGCTGAGTGCCGCCTCGGGCGAGGCCGGCCGACGAGGGCCGCAACGGCATGAACTCGCGGAACACCACTAGGTGCAAGCCCGTACGCCGCGGCGCCGCACCGGGTACGGAAACTACAGTCTTGCGGGGCACGTTCGAAATCGAGAGAAGTGGTGAGACGAGACGCATGTCTGCAATGAAGAAGATCGCGATCTGGGTACTGGTGGCGATTCTCATCGTCGGCGCGGGGGAGGTCGCGCTGCGCATCATCATCCCGAAGCAGATCGCCGAGGCGATGCGCTCGCAGTTCCACCTCGACGCGGCCCACTCGGTCGAGGTGAGCACGAAGGGCATCGCGCTCGTCTCTGCAGTGCAGGGGCGCATCCCCGACACCCGCATCCACGTGCCCGAGCTGCCCGTCGGCGAGGGCATCGTGCCCGACGTCGTGCTGCACGCGCACTCGGCGCCCTTCGACCCGTCGAAGGGCGAGATCGAGCAGGGATCGATGCAGCTCACCTTCCCCGCCGACGAGATGGGCACGATCCTCGGGCTCATGGCCGGCGACGCCTGGCAGTCGGCGACCATCGAGAACGGCGAGATCCTCGTCGGCTCGAGCTTCGACGTCGGCGGCATGCAGATTCCGATCTCGGCGGCCATCGCCATCACGCCCGGCGACGCGAACGAGCTGCAGATCTCGCCTGAACTGCGCGAGAACCCCGATTCCCCGGTATCGCTCGACGAGCTGCTCGCGATGGGCGGCGCCGAGCTCGCCCAGCCGAGCACGGTCTGCATGCGGGATTCTCTGCCGCAGGGCTTCACGATCACCGGCGTCGAAGTCACCGCCGACGGCGGGCTGCTCGTCACGGTCGACCTCGCGCCGACCATCCTGTCCGACCCGGCGGAGATGCGCGCCGGCACCTGCGACTAGGAGCATCTACGGGTAAGTTCGTAGTCTGTCAATGGGTTGACATTGCCTGCTGTAATGTTTGATTGTTCTGCGCCTGCGACCCGTCGTGGCGCCCGACCGCGCCCTGGGAGCCCGAGATTTCATGACTCTGCCGTCGTATCCGCTGGATTTTTCGCTCCACTCCTACGAGGAGACCCTGAAGGCCTATCGAAAGGCCGGCTACGAGGCCACGCACTTCGCGGGCTTTCTCGACGACCCGCGTGAGAAGCATCTGATCCTGCGCCACGACATCGACAACGATCTGGAGCTCGCGGCCCGCGTCGCGCGGCTCGAAGCGCGCGCCGGCTGCACCGCCTCGTACTTCGTGCGCGTGCACGCCCGCGGGTACAACCTGCTGAGCCTGCCGTCGCTGCGCACCATCCGCGAGCTCGAAGCCCTCGGGCACGAGGTGCAGCTGCACCTCGAAGGCGGGCTGTGCGATGTGGTCGGCGGCGACAACCTCGAATGGGCCGAGCGGCAGCGCAGCGTCTTCGAAGCCGCGGTCGGCCGGCAGCTCACCGGATTCAGCTCGCACGAGCCCGCACGCATGGGCGGGGTGGAATTCGCCGACTCGCTGCTCGCCCGCTGGTCTCCGACCGTGCGCTACCACGCCTACGAGAGCCGCTTCATGATGCCCACCATGAAGTACCTGAGCGACTCCAGCGGCCGCTGGCGCGAAGGCCACTTCGGCGACTGGGTGGGTCGCGAACCCATCATGCAGATTCTGACCCACCCGTTCTGGTGGTTCGAGCAGGTACCCGCCGAGAACTACTGACGAGTCTCGATCAAGCCGGTCCTGCCTGGCCTATCCTGCTGCCTCGGCCCGGCTCAGCGCCCGCCGGTCGCGATGACGACATCGGCGACATAGCGCGCGACTGCCTGCAGCGAGTGGTGCTCGGCGGCCCAGCGCCCGAGCGCCTCGCGCTCATCCGACGATGCCGGCTCGTCGACCAGCCGCGCCATTGCGGCTGCGACCGCGTCGGCGTCATAGGCGCAGGCCTCGCCCGCGCGCACGTGCTCGTTCGCGTTCTCGAGCAGGTCGATGGTCGGGCCCGGGCCGGTGAAGAGCACTGGGCAGCCGACGTTCAGCGACGAGAACGCCTTCGACGCGTACGAGTACTCGTACACGGTGTCGGGCTTGATCGACGCGAGACTGGCGGCCGCGCTCGCAAGGTGCGGCACGAGTTCGCTCGGCGGCACCGGGTCGAGGTAGTCGACGCTGCCGGTGATGCCGAGCTCGTGCGCCCGCGCCTGCAGCCTCGGGCGCTCGACTCCGTTGCCGATGAAGCGCAGGCGGTGGCCCGGATGGGTCTCGAGAAAGCGGGCGAAGCCGTCGATGAAGATGTCGGAGCCGTGGTACGGCGAGTAGCTGCCCGCATAGACGAAGACGGGCTCGCGCTCGCCGACCGTGACCGGGAACTCGTCGACGTCGGCGCCGAACCCGGTGACCGTCACCGCGCGCTTCGCACCGAGCTCGCGCACGCGGCGCACGACCCCCTCCGATACCGTCACGATGTGCGACGCTCCGCGCAGCGCGAAGCGCTCGACGGCGCGCAGCGCGCGAATTACCCAGCCCGGCACATCCTCGAGCTGCGCGGCATCAGACCAGATGTCGGCGGCATCGTAGACGTACGGGATACGGCGCAGCGCGCACACCAAGCGCACGACGGCCCCGGTCGTCGGCGGCGGCTCGACGAGCACGACGTGCGGCTTCGGCAGCACGAGCAAGCGGAACGCGAGCGGGATATCGAAACTCATGTACCCGGCGTACCCGCGCACGTAGCCCGATGCGTCGCGCAGCACCCGCCTGCTGCGCACGCGCTCGCCGCGCGACTCCGGCCGCATCCCTGGCGGGGGGGTCGCGGTGAGCACATCGACCTCGTGCCCCTCGGCGAGCAGCGCGTCGACGACGGCGCCGAGGAAGAGCGAGGCGGCAGCCGGTTCGGGGCGGTAGATGCGTGAAACGACTGCGATGCGCAAGATGCTCCTGTGAAAAGTGGGGGTGAGGCCGGGCTCCGGGGCGACGCTACTTGCGCTCGACCCCCATGACGCCGGCGCCGTGCGTCTTCAAAAGATTGTAGGCCTCCTCATAGGTTTCGGCCTCCGGCACATCGCGCAGGCCGAACTTCGCCTGCACGAGACCGACGAGACCGCGACCGGGAGGGCTCAGCGGCTTGTCCTTGTGCTTGTGCGCGGGGTGCGGCGGCGCCTCCTGCGGGTTCTCGGGCAGCCATTGGGGGCTCGTCTCGGGCCAGTCGTCCGGGTGCCGCGGCTGTTCGAGGTTCACGACCAGCGACAGGCTGTTCGCGCTCTCGTCGCGCCGCGACAGCGGCTTGAGCCCGTACTGCTCGCTGAGAGTCTTGATGACCGAACCGTGGTGCATCACGTCGTTCACGATCGTGTTGCGGGCTGTGTAGGCGGAGACCGCGATCGCGGGCACGCGGCAGCCGAGGCGCTCGAAGGTGAAGCCCATCTCGCCGGCGGCGGCGTCGGCGTGCGGCGCGACGGTCGCGGGCGGCGGCACGTGGTCGTAGGTGCCGCCGTGCTCGTCGAAGGTGATGAGCAGCATCGTGTTCACCGCGTTCGACCCCTCGGCCGAGGCAGAGTTCTTGATCGCCGAGTAGATGTTGTGGATGAGCGCTTCGCCCGCCCGCACATCGGAGACGGCGCTGTCGATGACGTCCATGCCCTCGATCTCCGTCTCCTTCAGCTTGCCGAAGGGCGGATGGAAGTCGTTGTGGTTGAACGCCATGCGCGGCTCCACGAACGAGTAGGCGGGCAGGTCGCCGTTCTCGACATCGATGTAGAACTGGTCCATCGTCGCGAAGTGCTCCGACTTCCAGAACTTCTCGAGTACCGGCGCATGCAGCACCCCGGTGAACGAGAGCAGCTGCAGCTCGTCGTAGTAGACGCGCCAGTCGACGCCCGCTTCGTCGAGGCGGTTGAAGATCGTGGGCGACTGCTCGGAGTCGATCCACTTCTCGTACCCGCCGCCGTGCTTATTGGTGACGAAGCCGTGCGAGGTCGATGAGTGGAAGAACGAACGGTTGCAGAAGGTCTGCGACGGTACGGCGCAGAACCAGTGGTCGAATACCGCGAACTCCTTCGCGAGCGTCGACAGCACCGGCAGCATGTCGGGCGAGAAGCTGCCCATGATGGTGTTCAAGTCATCGGCGGACGGCTCGGTGCCCTTCTGCAGGCGCCGGTAGTTGATGTAGTAGTCCTGCACGAACCCCGAGTTGTCGGGCTGCATCCCGGGCGGCGGGGCATTGAACGGGTGCTCCATGTGCTCGACCCACAGTTCGGAGTTGCCGGCGGGAGCGACGGTGCCGAAGAGCTGCGTGTTGACGTGCGGAAACTCTTCGCCCGGGTCGGGGCTCGGCTGGCCCATGATGTCGTCGGTACTGCCCTCGTAGACGTGGGCGCTGTAGACCGTGCCGTCGGGGCCGGTGTTGCTGTAGTCGCCGAACGCGAGCCCCTCGAAGCTCTTGCCCTCGGGCAGCGTGTCGGGGGTGTAGAGGTAGCCGAGCAGATTGTCGAACGACCGGTTCTCGCCCATGACGACGACGAGATGGTCGAAGCCCGGGGTCTTGCGGGGCGAGAGGTTGGCGAAGTTGTCCGTGCCGGCCTGGAAGCCCGCACGATAGCCCGCGGCAGCACCGGCGGCCGCGCCGCCTCCCGCGAATACCGCACCCGCGGCGGCGACCCCGCCCCACTTCAGGAGGTTGCGCCGTGTCGGTTCGGGTGCGCCGGCTTTTTTGCTCACAGAGGGTCCTTTCGTGGCGGCGATGCAGCGGGTCGGCGGCCACGAGGGCGTGCCGTGCCCGAGCGTTACGTTAGCAGCGTGTCCCTGCGTTCGGCGGTGGAAGCCGAGCGCCTCCGGCCGAGCGGCGAAACCTCGCCAGGGATCAGGCGCCTACGTGGTTTCCCGTGCCGGTTCGGCGCCCGCCGCGCCGACGCCTCCCGGGCGGAGGGCTCGCAGCACGCGCGGTCCGAGCCAGCCGTGCAGAATGATGCTTCCGAGCACCGTGATCACCGTCACGTAGATCGCGGCGTTCGCGTCGTCGTCGTTCAATGCGTTGAAGGCGAGCAGCCCGAAGACGATGCTCGAGGTGCCGCGCGGGCCGATGAACCCGAGGGTGGTGCGCTCGCGGAGCGAGACCCGGCTCCCGATGAATGCGATGTAGACCGGCACCATGCGCAGCACAGTGAGCGCGAGAAGGGCGAAGAGGATCCACGGCCAGCTGGCCGGCATCGTGAAGATCAGCGCGGTGACCGAGCCGACGATGAACCACATGAACAGCGACGCCACGGCGCCGAGATCATCGACCAGTGCGAGCTCGGCGTGCGGCACGTCGTGGTCGTCGCCGCCGCTCCAGGTGCGCAGCAGCTTGTAGGCGATCCCCGCCAGGAACGTGGCGACGAAGCCGTTGCCGTTCAGCGCGACCGTGCACTCGTAGGTGACGAACGGCATGAGCAGCATGGCGACCCGCACCCCGTGCGCGTCTACCCAGTCGCGCGCGAGGGCGAGACGGACGGCCGCCCCCATGAAGCCGCCGACGCCGACGCCGACGAGCACCGCCCAACCGGCAGCCGGCACCGCATGCTCGAGCGCCTCGATCGGCGCGAGCACTTCGCCGTCGTTGCTCGCCCCGAGCAGCAGCAGCGCGAAAGCGAAGATCGGCGAGAAGATGCCATCGTTGTAGCCGCTTTCGACGGCGAGCCCGTGCCGCAGCCTGCGGGGCACCAGCCGGTCGCGCATCATCTCGGGCGAGGGCGCGAAATCAACAGGCAGCACGATGCAGGCGAGTACGAGCACCAGGGCGATCGACGCGGTGCTGAACACGGGCATCCCGAGCAGCGGGATCGCGACCGCCCCCGTGAGGATGAGGGACAGCGGCAGCGCGAACACGAGCAGCCGCGTCACGATCGAGCGCTCGCCCGCGAGGAAGCCGCCGCGCACTTCGGTCGCGTCGACGAAGAGGAGCACCGCGAGGATGAGCTCGACGATGTGCTCGGCGAGACTCGTGTTCAGATGCTCGCTGATCTCATCGCGCAGGAAGAAGCCCGTGATCGTGCCGCACAGCACCATCGCCACGGCGCCCGAGATGTGCCAGCGCCGCAGCCGCTTGCTGATGACCGTCCACAGCAGGATCGCGATCGTATTGCACACGAGGAGGGTGGCCATATACGTCCTCTCCGTGAACCGCGATGCCGGGTGGTGCGCCCGAGTCGTGCGGTCGAGGCGCCGACGCGAGCCCGACCAGAATATATCGCGGTGCTGCGGTGACCGTAGTCGGGGAGGCCCATGCCTTCGCCTCTGCGTGGTTTCACGTATGCGGGCGGTCGTGGAGCTGTGCGAACGGCGATTCGAGAATCTCAATGGTCTGCACCAATCGCGGCACCCGCTCGCACCGTGCGCAGCGCCGGGCCCTCTGCGGGTCGGGCGCGCCATGATCGCCGTGGTAGACAATTTTCAGGGGAGTAATGTGCTGGCATTCCACGAGTCGGGTACGCGCGAGGGCGGGTGATAAGGTGCAATGATGTCGCCAAGAGTTGCGATCAGACTCGCGGAGTTCACCCGGGGCGACGCGGCGTGCCTGCGCGAGGTTGCAGAAGCCCTGACACCGGCGCAGCTGGCCGGCCGGAGCATGCTGCCGGAGATCCTGCCATTCGTACCCGCCATGAGCGGCAGCGTCGTGCCGTGCGACAGCGGTCCCGCCGCTCGCCGCCTCCTGCTGCGCGCCGCTCTCGACGTCACTGGCCGGCCGGAGGTCGTGCTCGCCGCCTCCGCGGTCGATGCATCGGTGCTACTGCTCGGGCCGTTGAAGCAGGAGCTCAGGATCGTCGACGGGCTGCTGCGTTTCGCGGACGAACGCGTGCGTTCGAGGGTCGTGCTCGACTCGAGTCCGTTTGAACGCAGAGAAGCCTATGCGGAGCTCGCCCGCGCGGCGAAGCGCTCGGGATGCCGCGAGGCGGCTCTGCTCTATATGGCCCGCTCGAGCGACCTCGGCAAACAGCGCCCACTGGTGCTGTCCATTCTGAAAGAGGCGCAGTCGCAGCTCGAACGGGGATACACGCGCAACGCCTACGCGCTGGCGCACAGCGTGCTCGAAGCGAATCGTGAGTTCCGGGAGCAGGCCGCCGCGCTCTGCGGGCGGGCAGCATTCTGGCACGGCTGCTTCGAGGAGGCCCGCGAACTGCTGGCGTGCGCGGATGACGATTGCGATCTCATCGAACTGAGCCGCCGCATCGAACGGGGCCCCGCGCCCCACCCCGACAATCGGAAACGCGGTGTCGAAGTCGTCGAGTGGCTCGCCGGAGTCGCCGAAGCGCACGCCGACCAGCAGGCCATGAACGGCATCGGCGTGCTCGCCGAGCTGTGGTACTCGGAGCAGTTCGACGAGTGCGACAGCTACGGCGCCCAGCTGCTGCTGACGATGGCAGCCCTGGGCAGGGGCAACGGATGGACGACCCAGGATCATCGCCTCACGCCGCTCGCCGGCGCGCAGATATGCGCGCTCAAAGCCGGCGTTCAGATACAGGCGGGGAAGCTGGAGGATGCGAGCCAGACCATCTCCGAAGACATGCCCCGGATGCCGCTCGAGCACGCCGCGGCAGGAGTGATCCCGAAGTTCATCCGACTCCTCGCGGAGGCCGGCATGCCGGTCGACCTCGTGCGAGCCGAGCGCCTCGAGGGGATACTCGGGGCCCCGCCCGAGAAGCACGTCGCCTTCGGCCCCATCACCGGCGAACGCTTCGTGGCGGCCGCCCAGGCCATCGCTCAGAAGGCGGTCGACGGCGCTGACTCCTCCCACGGCCATGAGGCCGTGCCCGCGCTCACCCCGCGGCAGAAGGCGGTGCTGGGTCTCGTACTCCGCGGAATGACAAACCGCGAGATCGGCCAAGTCCTGCACATCAGCGAGCGCACCGTCGAAGTGCACGTCGCGGCGCTGCTGCGCAAGATGAAGGTCGACTCGCGCAGTAAGATGATCGCGCGTATCCACCGGCTATCGCCCTGACTCGATCGCCTGCGGATCGTAGTAGGCGCGAGGCAGACTGCCGGTACCGCAGCGCGAAGCGGAAGATCGATACGAGAGAACAATGCACGACGTGGGAACGACGATAGCCCGGCGGGCGGCACTTCTCAGCGCGGAGGCCGGCGTCGCCGTGTCGCCTCGCGTGGCGGTGACCCTGGGCGATTTCGCGTGCGACGCGACCGAGGCGTTGCGAGAACTGGCCTCGGTGATCCCGCCCGCAGCGCTCGGCGGCCGCAGCGCACTGCCCGAAGTGCTGCCGATCGTGCCATCCATGCGCGAGGCGGTATCGCTCGAGCGGTACAACGCGGCGGAACGGCGCGTGCTGCTGCGTGCGTCGCTCAATGCGACGCGGAGCGTGGAGGTGCTGCTCTCAGCCTCCGCCGTCGACACCTCCGTGCTGCTGCTCGGCCCGCTGAGCAGCGTGCTGCGCATCGAGCAGGGGCGCGCGGAGTTCGTCGATGAGCGGATGCGATCCCTGATCATCGAGGAGACCGGTGCGTTCGAGAGGCGGCGGGCTCATGCGGAGCTCGGACGCGCCGCCGAGCGAGCGGGCTACGCCAGTGCCGCTCTGCTGCATGAGGCGCGAGCCGCCGAGTCGGGCGTGCAGCGCTCGCTCGCACGGCGCCTGGTGCAGGAGGCCGCAACGCAGCTCGAGCGCGGCTTCACTGGGAATGCGATCATGCTCGCGCGGCAGGCTCGCACCGCTGCGCCGGAACAGGCCACGGCGACGCGATCGCTTCTGGCGCGCGCGGCCTTCTGGCACGGCTGCTTCGACGACGCCCGGGCGATGATCGGCGACTCCGCGTCGCACGACCCGCAGCTCGTCGAACTCGCACGGCTGATGGAGAAGATCGATGCGGGTCCCGAGCCGGGCGCAGACGACCGCCTACGCGCGTTGCGCGTGAAAGAGTGGCTGCTCGAAGCTGCCGAGGCCCAGAACGACCTGAAGATACTCGAGACCGTCATGGCCGCCGAGCAGTTCTGGTACGCGGGCAATGCCGACGAGGCCGACGACCTACACGCTCGGATGCTGCTCTCCGCCGGCGTCGCTCCGGGAATCACGGGGTGGGAGAACGGAACCGCCCAGCCGACGCCTCTGCTCCAGGCCCATGTCTGCGTGATACGCGCTGAACTGAGCATGCGGGCAGGCGACATGGCGGAGGCTGCGCGGGTGCTCGTCGCAGGTGTGCGCGAACTGCCGATGGAGCTCGCGGCGGCGGGGGTGGTGCCGAAATTCGTCCGTACGATCGGCGCCTCCGGCACGGATATCGATGTGGCGCTCGCCGATCACTACGACCGACTGCTTCGCACCACGTCGGTGAAATACGTGCCGATAGGGCCGTTGAAGGCGGAACGCGCCGTCGCCGCGATGCGGGCGAGCGGCGGTCGGCCGAGCGGGCCGCCGACGTCCGACTCTGCGCCCGAGCTCCGGTCGCTGCTCACCCCGCGGCAGTGCGCCGTCTGGGACCTGCTCGCCGGTGGGCTCTCGAATCGGGAGATCGGCGAATCGCTCGGCATCAGCGAGCGCACCGTCGAAGTGCACGTCGCGGCGATCCTCCGCAAGGCCGGCGTGACGTCACGCAGTCGCCTTCTCGCGCTTCTCAACCAGTAGCGCGAGAAGAAGCGCCGCAGCGGGTGGTGATTCAGACACCGGCATTCATCTGGAGAATGATCGAAAGAACCACGCCGACGCAGGCAATCGCGCCGATCACGATGGCGGCGATCGCGAACCCACGGCCGCGCTGGCCGCGCTTCTTGATTTGGGAGAGCCCGACTGCGCCGACGATTACAGCGACGATATTAAAACCCAAGAGCGAGAGGACGAATCCGACGATCGCGGCGATGTTCATCGACGGTTGTTGAGGAATCGGATTGTGGTGCTGAGACATGATCTGAGGGTAGTCCTTAAACACTGGGGAAGCGGGCGGTCCGGATATTGAGCGTAACCCCATGTGATTCTGGGAGGGAATGCAGTTGGGAGAATTACTTAGGAACGTCTTTCACAGCGGCGAAGGGGGTCGAGAATCGGCCAGCAGTCGCAACTGCGGCTGGAGCTGCGCCCACCGCAGTACTGTGCTACCTGCGCCGGGCGATCAGCGAGCCGGCGAGCAGCGTGCGGAACGGCGCCTGCGCATGGAACCAGCGCAGCGGGTTGCGCGTCAGCAGCACCGCGGGCGACTTATAGCGGCTGCGCGCCGCGATCAGCGAGCGCATCGCTGCCGCATCGAGGCTCTGCTGCGAAACCAGCGCATCGAGTACGCGGCGATCGGCGATCGACAGCAGCCCCGGCGCCGACGGCGACAGCCGCGCGAGGCGGGCGAGCACCGTGCGGAACGCGTCGCGGTTCTCGCTCAGCTGCTCGTCGGAGTTCGCACGCATCGCGAGCGCATCGAACACGTGCATTCTGATGAGCTTCACGACGATCGCCTCGCGCACCCGCGCCGGGGCCTGCGCGAACCACGGCATCGTCTCGAGGTGATCGAGAAACGCGGAATCCTCGGCCAAGGGGCGCACCGCCGAGGTGACTCGGTCGCCGGCGTCGCCGTTGACGACGTATGCCGGCCCCGTGAGGTCGTACGCGAGGTGCGCTCCCGTGAACCACACCGTCAAGGAGTAGACGAGATCCTCGCCCGAGCCGACACCGGTGGTCAGGCGCAGATCGCCGAAGCGCTCGCGCGACACCATACCGAGCGGCGCGCTGCGATACGCGAGTCGATCCTTGGCCCCATCGAGATCGCGCACCCGCCGCCCGAGCCGCACGGGAGGGTACGGATCGACTTCGCCGCTCGCGAGCAGGATGCGCGCGAGCACTGCGTCGGCACCCGTCTCGCGTTGCAGCGCCAGCCACGAATCGATCGCGCCCGGTGCGAGCTCGTCATCGGAGCCGAGCAGCGCGACGAACGGCGCCTCGGCGCGGGCGAAGCCGAGATTCATCGGGCCGGCGGGGGAGTGGATGCCGTCGGCCAGACCGATGAGCCGCAGTCGCGGATCGCCGGCGAGGTCGCCGAGCCGCTCGCGGATGATCTCGGGGTCGATGTTGTGCGCGACGACGGTCACGCGCACCGGGGCCTGCGTGCCGGTGAGCACCGAACCGGCCGCGCGGGCCACCGGACGCTCCGCCGAGTGCACCGCGATGACGACGTCGACTGCATACTCGTTCACCCTGCCATCTTACGGAAAACACGTACTTCGGTCGTGCGCGCGCGAGGCAGTAGAGTTGACCGCGGCCCATTTCCGCAGCAGAACCGAGAACATGAACCCGAGAAGCGCCGCGATCCTCGCAGAACGTACGCCGCGCCTCGATGTGCTCACCGGGCTGCGCTGGTGGGCCGCATTCATGGTCTTCCTGTACCACATGCGCGTCTTCGCGCCCTTGCCGGGCAAGATCAACCTCCTCTTCAACCAGGGCTACTTCGGCGTCACCTTCTTCTTCGTGCTCTCGGGCTTCGTGCTCACCTGGTCGATGCGGCCGCAGGTGCCGACGAGCACGTTCTACTGGCGCCGCTTCGCCCGCATCTGGCCCGCGCACATGGTCGCGCTGCTCGTCGCCATCCCGGTCTTCTACACCTTCGCGCCGATTCCCGAAGGCAGCTTCCTGAAACCGTTCGACCTCGGCATCCTGCTGCTCTCGGTCGTCGTGCTGCAGGCATGGTGGGCGAACCCCGTCATCCTCTTCTCGGGTAACCCGGCCGCCTGGACCCTTTCGGTCGAGGCGCTCTTCTACGCGATCCACCCGTGGGTGTCGCGCATCCTGCTGCCCCTCACGAAGCGCGGTGCGCTGCTCTTCTCGCTCGCCGCGATCGCGTGGGCCTTCGCCTATCGCCTCGGCATGACGCTCTGGCCCGAATCCTGGCTCGCCGCCGTGCCCGTGCCGGTCACCCGCGTGCCCGAGTTCCTGCTCGGTATGGGGCTCGCCTGGGCCGTGCGCAGCGGCTGGCGCCCGCGCTTGCACCCGTTCGTCGGCGTCGCCGCGATCGGCGCCGCGCTGGTCGTCATCATGGGCTCCGAGTTCTTCAGCGGGATCCGCCCGCTCGGCGTGCTCGCGGGCTTCGGCAACGAGATCTTCACGGTCGCCACCGGCCTCGCCATTCTCGTGTTCAGCCTGAACACGCTGCGCGGGCGCCGCTCCATCTTCGAGACCAAGCTGCAGGTGAGGCTCGGCACCTGGTCGTTCGCCTTCTACCTCGTGCACGCCACCGCGATCTACCTCGCCCTGCGCGTCTTCGGCCCGCAGGCCCCCTCGTGGAGCAACATCGGGTGGAACCTCGCGCTGCTCGCCGTTGACATCCTGCTCGCCTGGCTGCTCTACCGCCTCATCGAGCACCCCGTCGAGGGGCGCATGCGCCGCTGGAAGGACGCCCGCGATAAGACCCGCGCCGAGCGGGGTGCCGGGCGCGGCGCAGCTGCCGCCTGAGTCTCGGGAGAGGCGTGCGTTCCCGAAGAGGCGTGGAGCCTGATGCACCACCCAGGGCATGCCGGTGATGCATGAGGCTCCACACTGGGGGTGCTGTGCCGGCGAGCTGGATGAAGTGAGCCCGTGTTCGAGGTGCGTGACGGAGATCCGAGCTCCGCACGCGTGTGGGTGAGCCCGGGCTACGCTCGGATCCAGCGCGACGTGAGCGCCCGGGCACTCGCCTCGCCCGTGTGCATCCGTGCCACGAAGCGGGGGCCGGCCGCTGCGAGCCCGCGCATGCGCGCCGGGTCGGCGATGAGCTCGGCCACCACGTCGTGCAGCGTGTCGGGCGTCGCCTCGACGATCGGCAGAGCGAATCCGGCATCGCGTTCGACGGTTTCGCGCACCTGCGGCAGCACGTGCCCGACAACGACGCGGCCGGCGGCCATCGCCTCGCACGCCGCGACCCCGTACGAGCCGAGCCGGAACTGGTCGAGCACGATATCGGCGCCCGCGAAGACGCCGGGCATCTCGGCCGACGGGGTCGACCCGATCAGCTCGTACTCGAGCGCGCCGCTCGCAATCAAGGGTGCGAGGGCGAGCTCGATGCTGCCGCTGCCCTTCTGCAGGTGGTTGCTGGACGCATGGATGACGCGCGGCCGGCTGCTGCGCGCGGCGGGCAGGAGCGGCGCATCGGTGGCGAAGCGCTCGGCGTCGACGACGACCGGGCACCACGTCGCATCGGGCACGTCGATGAGCAGGTCGGGCGTCGACACGAACACGGGCCGCCCCATGCGCTCGAGCAGGGCCGCGTTCTCGCGGGCGTCGCTCTGCAGGTCGGCGGTGCGCGGGTCTTCGGGGTACGGCGACCACGGGGTCAGTGCCGCATGCCGCTCGGGGTCGCGGATGTCGGTGCCGTGGCAGATGAACGCGACCGAGAGGCCCTCGGCTTCGAGCGCCCGCACCTCGGCTTCGAGGTCGCGGCCGAAGCGCTTTCCGAACATGGGCCGCTCGGCCTCGACCAGCACGTGCGTGAACCGCTTCGCGGCCTGCCACTCGGCTTCGGCCCACTCGGCCGACGCGTTCACCGTCGCGATCGATACCGGCGTATCGGCGGGGAAGGCGTAGCCGCCCGGCAGGTGCACGGCGCAGTTGCGCGCCGCGATGCGGGCGTCGGCCTGCTCGAGCGCCCGCGCCCACAGGAAGCCCTGGCCCGAGTAGTTCGTCGGCGCGATGTAGACCCGCAGCTCGGCGTCGGGCACCTCGGTGTTCGCGCTCGCGCCGCCGCCCAGCAGGCGCGCGCTGATCCGGCCGACGAGGCCGTCGGGGTCGCGGGCCGCGGATTCCATCGCCCGGCCCATCCAGCGCGGCATCCTCGACCGGTTCCTCACCGCCCAGTCGGCGGCCTTCGCGAACAGCCGCTTCACGATGACCGCCTCCCCGGCCGGGCCGCCCCGAGCACGACCTCGCCCACCCTCCGACCGGTCGCGAGCATCGAGTGCTCGGCGGCCGCCCAATCGGACAGCCGCCGCCGCTCCCCGGGCGGCAGCGGGCGATCCGCGGCGTCCCGCATCGCGTCGGCGATCGCCTCGGCGTCGTAGTCGACCGCGGCGCCGACCGGCGCGCTCTCCGCTGCCTCGCGCATGAAGGCGGCGGTCGGGCCGGGCCCCGAGAAGATGACGGGGCAGCCGCTCGCCAGCGAGGAGTAAGCCTTCGACGTGAACGCGTACTCGTACCCGCCCTCCGGGGCGAGGGTCGCGAGGCTCGCGACGGCCCCGCACAGCTGCGGCCTCAGCGCCTCGGCCGGCACCGGCTCGAGGAACTCGACGCGGTCGCCGATCCCGAGCCGCTCGGCCCGCGCCCGCAGCTCCTCCCGGCCCGTGCCGTTCCCGATGAAGCGCAGGCGGTAGCCCGGCCGGGTCGCGTCGAAGATCGCGAAGGCGTCGACCAGGATCCCAGCCCCGTGCAGCTCCGTGTACGTGCCCGCGTACAGGAACACGCGCTCGATCGGCGCCTCGACGTAGCGGAACACCGAGGTGTCGGCGCCGAACCCCGTCACCGTCATTGGCGTGCGCACCCCGAGCTCGCGCACGCGACCGACCACGCCCTCCGAGATCGTGCACATGGCGGCGGCCCCGCGCATCGCGAAGCGCTCGACCCACCGGAGCGCCCTCACCACGAACCCCGAGCTCGTCGCGTGCCCCGCCGCGTCCGACCAGATGTCGGCCGCATCGTAGACGGAGGGGATCCGGCGCAGCGCGCACAAGACCCGGACGACCGCACCGGTCGTGGGCGGCGGCTCGACGAGGACCACCGCGGGCCGGCGGGCGAACAGCAGGCGGAAGGCGAGCGGGATGTCGAACGACAGGTACTGCACGTAGCCGCGCACGTAGCCGCTGCGGTCGCGCAGCACCGGGAAGCGGCGGATGCGCTCGCCGCGCGATCCCTCGCCGAGCGCCCGCGGAGCCGTCACCGTGAGCACCTCGACCTCGTGGCCCCGTTCCAGCAGCGCGTCGGCCACGCTGCCGAGGAACAGCGAGGCGGCGGCCGGCTCGGGCCGGTAGATGCGCGAGACGATGACGACGCGCTCGGGGGTGGGTGAACCCGCTCCGGCTGCCGTGGTCATGCGCTCCATCCTAGGGCGTGCCTCCCGGGCCTGCTCACGCCGCGGAGCGCGGCAGAACCGCGATCGCGTGTCGTCATCGTCGGCGCGCCCGCCCCGTCCCCGGCGGCGCGACGGGGCTCCGGTACAATTCTCGGCAGTATCCGGCCGCAGAGAGGAACGCACGTAGATGGAGCCGAGCCGCTGGAAGCGCATCCTCCTCGCCGTCGCTCTCGGGCTGTCGGCGTTCGTCGGGCTCGGCGGCTGGGCGCTCGCCTCGCCCGTCGGCGCCGCCCCCGACGACGACTACCACCTCGCGAGCATCTGGTGCGCCTGGGGCGAGACCGAGAACGTGTGCGAGCCCGGCTCGGAGGCGCTCGTGCAGGAGGTGCCGAGCTGGCTCGTGCTCTCGGCGCACTGCTACGCCGCGAACGATGAGCAGAGCGCGGCCTGCGTACCCGAAGACGAAGGCCTCATGGGCACCACCCGCACCAACGCGGGCGGCGGCTATCCGCCCGTCTTCTACTCGGTGATGCGCGTCTTCGTGACCGACAACATCGAGGGCTCCGTCATCGCGATGCGCCTCTTCAACGCGGCCGTGTTCGTCGGGCTCACCATCGCCGTGCTCGCCCTCATCAGGCCGGGGCGGCGCGGGCCGATCCTGTGGGCGTCGACCGTGGCCCTCGTGCCCGTAGGCGTCTTCTTCATCGCGAGCTCGAACCCGAGCAGCTGGGCCGTGCTCTCGGGCCTGCTCGTGTGGGTCGCGCTCACCGAATACCTGAGAACCGACCGGCTCGGCCCCCGCATCGGGCTCGGCGCGCTCGGCGCGCTCGCCGGCGCCATGGGGGCCGGCGCCCGCAGCGACGCCGCCAGCTACGTCGCCTTCGCCGCCGTCATCGCGATGATCATGAGCTTCCGGCGCAGCCGCCAGTGGCTTTCGCTGTGCCTGCTGCCGCTCGGCCTCATCGCCGTCGGCGGCTACTCCGTGCTCACCTCCGGCCAGACCAGCTGGGCCGTCGTCGCCGGCGCCGAGGCGATCACCGCCCCGAGCTACGGCATCGGCGACCAGATCAAGCTGCTCATCTCGAACATCACCCAGCTGCCCTTCCTCTGGGCCGGCAACCTCGGCGCCTGGCGCCTCGGCTGGCTCGACACCCCGGTGCTGCCGAGCGTGATGGTCGTCATGATCGGCGTCTTCGTCGCCCTGCTCATGTGGGGCCTGCAGAAGCTCGGCTGGCGCAAGACCCTCTCGCTCGCACTGACGCTCGCAGCCCTCGTCGTGCTGCCGCTCTACGTGCTGCACGGCCAGCACGCCAACGTCGGCCTCGAAGTGCAGCCGCGCTACATCCTGCCGCTCATGCTCATCTTCATCGGACTCGCCACGAGCGGCTTCGACTCCGACAACCTCGGCCTCAACAAGATCCAGGCCTTCTTCGTGTTCTTCGGCGTCGGCGTCATGAACGCGCAGGCGATGCACACCAACATGCAGCGCTACCTCACGGGCGTCGACGAGGCCAACGGCAACCTCAACCAGGGCTACGAGTGGTGGTGGAGCACCGTACCCCTGCCGCCGCTGACCGTCTGGTTCGTCTCGAGCGCGGCGTTCGGGCTGTTCCTCTTCGGGCTCTACCTGCTGCTCTTCACGAAGCGCGGGCAGCGGCTCATCCCGGGCACGAGCTCCGCGGCGATGGGGCCGGCGCTCGCCGCAGCGCCGGCGGCCGAGCCGGCGATCGCGGGCGGGGCCGCCCCTATCAGCGCACCCGATACGACCGCTCCTGAACCGGCCCCCGAAGCCGCAACGGAGACCGCCCCCGAGGCCGCCGAGGAGGACTTCGCGAAGCAGGTCGCCCCGTGAGCGCGCCCCGCATCTCGGTAGCGCTCGGCACCCACAACGGCGAGCGCTTCATCGGCGAGCAGATCGCCTCGATCCTCGCGCAGACGCGGCCGGTCGACGAGATCGTGCTCAGCGACGACGCCTCCCAGGATCGCACCGTCGCGATCGTCGAGGACGCTGTCGCGGCCCACCGCGACGCGCACGGCACCGCCCCCGAGCTCGTCGTGCTGCGCAACGACCCGCCGTTGCGCGTCACGAAGAACTTCGAGCAGGCACTGAGCACCGCGACCGGCGACCTCATCGCGCTCTGCGATCAGGACGACGTGTGGCATCCCGAACGCATCGAGCGTCTCTCCGCCCGCTTCGACGACCCCGCCGCGCTCTACGTGTTCAGCAATGCGCGCCAGGTCGACGCGGCCGGCGCACCGCTCGGGCACGATCTCTTCACGGCGCTCGCGATGAGCGACGGCGAGCGATCCCTCATCGAATCGGGGCGCGCCTACGATCAGTTCCTCCGCCGCAACCTCGCCACCGGCGCCACCGTCATGCTGCGCCGCTCGCTCGTCGAGGCCGCCCGCCCCTTCCCGGAGTCCTGGCTCCACGACGAATGGCTCGCGGTCGTGGCCGCGCTGCGCGACGGCGTGCGCATGCACGACGAGGCGCTCACGGACTACCGCCAGCACGGCGGCAACGAGGTCGGCATGACGAGGCTCGGCCTCGCGCAGAAGCTCCGCATGTTCGCCGAGCCCCGCACCGAGCGCAACCGGCGGCTGTTCCTGCGCGCACAGGCGCTCGCCGCTCGCGTCGAGGCGCTCGAGGGCGCCACCCCCGCGCGCGTGGCGCAGGCGCGGGAGAAGTACCTCTTCGAGGAGGCCAGGCAGGCCTACCCCGAGGCGCGCGCGCTGCGGCTCGTGCCGATCCTCCACCAGCTGCGCCTCGGCCGCTACCGCCGCTACGGCACCGGGGTCAAGGACGCGGTCCGCAACCTGCTGCAGCCCGTCTGAGTCTGCGGACGGCCGCCGCGGCCCGCGGACCCGCCCGCCCGGAACCGATTCCCGGCGCCGCCCGCCGCGCGGCCGCCGCGCCGCCCGTCGCCGCGGGCCGCCCGTCGCCGCGCGG
>NZ_JAGDYL010000035.1 GCF_017565705.1 Leucobacter ruminantium | reverse complement strand
TGATCGCACTCGCCCGGAGGCGTTGCGACGTGATCTACGCCATGCTCAAAACCGGCAGTCTCTACCAACCCCGAGCACAGAGCGGCGCCGCTCTCGCGGCTTGACAAAGGTCATAGGGGCACCCCCCCGGTAGAGCCTCTTGGTGAACTTGTCTCGGGGACAGTCTGCGGCGATGAATCTGAGGAGCGAGTTCACAAACCAGGGTGGTCTTAACCGGATTAACACCAGACCCCGCCGGGTCCTGGATTGGAACAACTCGCGCGACCTGTTCTGGTCACACGTGCGAGCGCGGTACGTTCCGTGAGAGACCCCCAAGTGGGCATTGCGCGGCGTCCCGGCGCCTTGCGGGCCGCGCCTCCAGATGGCGTCGCTTCGATCCACCGCTAGGATCGTGACCGTGACGACGACGAACGAACTTGGGTCGACAACATTGCTTGTGCTTGCCGAAGGCGACACGGCCGGAGCGGTCTCTCACGCGAGAGGCCACCTGTTCGAAGTATTCGTTGCGAAGCTACTCGAAAGCTACGGATATGAAGCTCCGACGAGTAGCACTGTCAACGTAAGTTCGAACGGCATTGAACTCGACGTGGTCACGAAGGCGCGACTCGACGGCAGAGTCGCAATGGTCGAGTGCAAGGCCTACTCCCAGCCTGTCGCCGCCAAGGAAGTCACAAACTTCTACGGCAAACTCACGCTGGAGAGGTTCGACAACCCCGGGACCCTTGGCTTGATTGTCGCAGTTCCATCTTTGACGGCTGACGGCGAACAGTTCGCCCGCAGCATCCTCGAGAAGGATCAGAACTTCAAGTACCTCCACGCTCAAGCAATCGCAGACGCGCTCCTGGCTGAGCGCATCATCACGCCCCACCCAGCACCGACGGCCCTCGACAGTGACTTCGCGATCATCATTACGAAGCACGGCACCTACAGCGCGGTGCTGGACGTCGACCCATCGACCCGGCTGCCGACGCGAGTCGTGGTGTGGTCGGCACAGGGCAATGTGCCGGAGCCCGTACTGGAGCTAGTTAGCACAAGCCCTTACGCACAACGACTGCCGGTGCACGACGCCAGAACCAACGCAGTCGACGCCGCCGAAGCGCAGGAGAGCGCCGATACGGTCGTGCTTGCGACCGTTGTTTCGTCCAAGAGCGACTTCCAATATCAACTCCCTGCGGGTCCGAAGTACTTTGTCGGGCGGAAGGTGAGCCTGGACAAGTTGGCCAACTATGTCGCGGCCGGCACTAAGGTCGTGATCCTAAACGCACAGTCCGGCTGGGGCAAGAGCAGTCTGGCGCTCAAGTTCGCCGCGAGCATTGAAAGCGATGGTGGCCTCGCCATCGTGATGGATACCCGAACAGCGGCCTCATCACGCTACGTCGTCGAAGTCCTGCGCCGAGCCTGTGCTGATGCTTCTCGCCGCGGCCTCCTTACTCTCCCGAACAACGCGAGTTGGGCAAGCCTGTCGAGTGCGATCACAACGATTCGTGACCTGCAGTGGGCAAACCCAGCGCATCCCGTGCTGGTCTTCTTTGATCAGTTCGAGAACGTATTCCGATCGCCCGAACTCACGCAAGCTTTCCGGGATCTCGCGCTCGGCATGCAAGACGTACCGGGGCACTTTATGATCGGCTTCGCCTGGAAGACCGACTTGGTTGGCTGGATCGAGGGGCACCCCTACCAATTCCGAGAAGACATCCGCAGCGCAGCCGAAACCATTGTCATCGATCCTTTCGGATCCGGTGAAGTTTCGACGATCATCGATCGGCTCGAGCGCAGCGTCAAGATCAAACTCGGAAGAGACCTCCGGTCAAGGCTACGCGAGTACAGTCAAGGACTGCCGTGGCTTCTCAAGAAGCTTGCCGATCACGTGCTACACGAATTGAAGGGCGGAAGCAGTCCCGAACAGCTTCTCGCTGAGTCGCTGAACATCCAAGGGCTTTTCGATCTGGACCTAGCTCAACTCGATCCGGAGTCGCTTGAGATCCTGAAGCACGTGGCACGATACGCGCCCATTCCAGCAGGGGAAGTCACCGATCGCTACGCTCCTGAAGCGGTGCAGGCTTTGGTGGACCGTCGACTCATAGTTCAGATTGGCGACAGACTCGATACGTACTGGGACACTTTCCGTGACTACCTGAACACTGGCCGAGTCCCGCTCGAAGACTCCTATATCCTCAGGTCGGCGCCAAATCAGATCGCTCGCATGCTGCCCCTGGTGATGAAGAACGGCGGCATGGCCACTGTCAGTTCCCTGGCCACCCAGCTGGCTACGAGCGACAACGTCATCTTCAACCTCTCTCGGGAAATGCGCCTCTTCGGCGTGACTCAGTACGAGCCCCTCACTGTCACCATTAGCGAATCGATAATGAACGCTCCAGATCCGGAGGCGGCAGTGCGACTGAAGATCACCGCAGCTTTGCGGCGCCACCGTGCACTGTCGACGTTCTCCGAGATCGCTCAGAAGAACGATGGCTACGCGACATCCGAGGAATTCGCTCACGCACTACCATCGGTCTTTCCTGCTGTATCGGTAGCCGACGGCACGTGGGTGGGCTACGCGCGGGTGTTCTTGAGTTGGTTTGAGTACGCCGGGCTCGCGTCACGACGCGGCGGCCACTGGGCTCTCCAAAGTGACGCTGAGTCGACGAATCGACAACGCCTCCTCTCGCAGCGCTCGCCCGTGCGGAGCAGGCCCGGTGTACCCCAAGAGGCGCCGCGACGCCCATTGGCGATGCTCGCGCGGATCGGCGCCGGGGAGAAGCTGCGGCTGCCTCCAAACGGCTCGAACGATCGCGACGCTTTTCGAACCTTGGCGGCACTCGGAGTCGCAACGGTTTCCGATGACGGCTGGCTTGTACCCATACCCCCGACTGTCTTAAATTCGGATGGGAGCTTGGACAGTGGCGCATTGCTAAGGCGGCTGGAGCAGGTGCCCGGTGGCTCGGAAGGGATCGCCCTGCTGCGCGGTAGCCCAAAGGCTGCGCCGCTCGTAGTGGGGTCAGCGATCCGTGACGCAATCGGGGCTAAATGGACGGACTCGAGCACGCATGGCGTGGGGGGATACTTCCGAGCGTGGGCAAAGGAGCTGGGGATCCGTGTCGAGAAAGTTCCTCGCCTGAAGAAGGCAGAACGAGATCAGCCGACTGGCTAACTCCTCACCTGCCGTGTCGGACTCCTCAACCGGCCACAGACGCTCTGTAGCCGGTCCCCGGCGAGCGTCGAACTGACCCTCCTCGTTACAGTGAAAGCGATTTGTGGTGCGTTCACCGGTTGAGACCGCCGGGCTTTCCGCTCAGGAGTGCCGGAGTTCCACCCGGATGCCTCGAACTCTGCCGCCTTCGCCGTCTTCCCGTTCACATCGCTCTCCCGCTTGTTTGCCGTCATTCTCGTCGTTGGAAAGATGGCCTGGCACGTACGTCGCTTCGGTTTACCGTCTCGGGCCGTGGCGGTCATGCGAGGACGTAGGCCGGTGCGGCGCCTCAGTTTGGCTTGCGCGGGCGGCGATCTGCTGGGCACGCAGGAGCGCTGCCTCAGCGCGCGCGTAGTCGAGTCGCTGCGCGACGCCCTCGGGCGAGACCCCCAGCGGTGCGCGATCGGTGATGCCGTATCGGTCGCGGTAGGCGGCGACGGTGATGAGCTGTGCCCGCCAGCGGCCTCGATCCGGACCCGACCGAGGCGCGACGCCTGCGGCGGTCGCCCAACTGCCGGGTTGTGCGAGCGCAAGATCGGTGAGGCCCGCTGCACGTTCCTCGATCAGTTCTCGGCGCTCCGTCAGCGCGGTGCGCATCTCCGCGCTCATTCGGCCGGTCGCTTCGGGGAACAACCCTGCGATCAGTCGAACCGAGGAAGCGGCCGCGCTGTGCCTCGGGTGGCGGGTCGCGCCCTCGACCCGGTAGTGCAGCACCTTCGCCACATCGTCGGCGTCGCCGAAATGGCGTGCGGTGATCAGGGCCGGCAGCAGTCGGGGAAGGTCGTAGCCGTTGGCCTCGGCTCGGCGCAGTTCTGTGATGAGCGCGCCGAGCGCCTCGCTCGCGGCCACCTCGTTCACGTGCTCAGATGAGAGTCCCGAATCGGTGAGGAGTTGCATCCAGCGGTCGTGCTGGGCTGCGGTCGCGATGGTTTCGTACTCGGCGATCAGTTGCGCGATCCCGCCCCAGCGCTCCTGCTCAGCCGTGATCGCCTCGTGAGCAGAACGCTCCGCACCAACGTGCTGCAGAACGCCGTGGAGTACCGCCCGCGCCGTACGGTCGGGGTCGTCGCCGGGGTGTGCGATCGAATGTGCCACGTCTGGGTGGTCGGTCGCGACATACGCACGGTTCTCGTAGCGGCCCCGCGTCATGGAGACGTACAGCACTTCCCGAGTTGTCGTCGGTTCGACGAGCGTGTGCGCGGTGTCGACGGTGACGCCTTGGGCGCGGTACGCGGTGACCGCATAGCCGAGCTCGACCGAGTTGGCGACGTAGGCCGCGGGAAGGAGGATCGAGCCGCCCCGGCGGCTGGTCGGCGGCCGCACAGTTGCCGACCCGTCGTCGGCGACGTGGGTGACGATCCAGCGTTCGCCGTTGCGCACCCAGCCACGAGCTGACCTGAGTCGACGGTCGTTCTTGCGCGTGATGATCGTGTCACCGACGCCGAGGGAAGTGCCGTCGTGCAGCTCGATCTGGCGTTCGGCGTCGACGTAGCCGGCGATGATGAGGTCATCCCGGGCGCGCTCGTTCAAGAACGTCACGTTGTCGTTGGTCTCGGCGATCAGGATCGAAGCCCGACCGGCCTGCTTGTCTGCCCACCAGGCCTGATATGCGGCCTCGGCCATCTCCTCGGCCGTGCCACCGCTCACGCGCCCCCGTTCGACGTAGGTGTCGATGACCCGCTGGTGGCCGTACCGAAGCTCGAGCGAGGCGCGCTTCTCCCATTCGTGTTGCAGCCGCCAGACCTCCGTGAGTTCCGGCGTATCGCCGTCGCGGTCGTGCACGAGCAGCGAGAAGGCCCCACCAACATCCACCGCTTGCAGCTGAGCGACATCCCCGACCAGGAGCACCTTGGCCCCGGCCCGCTCGGCTTCGCGGGTGATCTGGTCAAGCGAATGAGTACCCGCGAGGGAAGCCTCATCAAGAACCACGAGCTGCCCGCGAGTGAAGCTCTGCCCGGTGCGTTCAAAGACTTCACGCCATTTCGCGGTGTTCTCCGCCAGGATGCCAAGCTCGCTGCCCAGGATCTCCGCAGCGACAGCGGAAGGTGCGAGCCCGACGACTGAACCCTCGCCGTACTGGAACTCCCAAGCGCGCCGAAGCGCCGCGAGGGCCGTCGTCTTGCCCGTGCCCGCGGGTCCCACGAGTATGTCGACCGTGCGTCCGGAGACCGCGATTCGGGTGAGCGCATCGACCTGGTCAGGGCCGAGACGTCGCCCCTCACGATCTGGCTCCTGGGCAACGCGTTCCATCGTCGCGAAAACGAGTGTGGGAGCCGCGAGATTCTTCGCACGGGCGAGCAACCGGTCTTCGGCAGCGAGCAGTGCCTCGGATGAGAACAGCTCACCGTGCTTCGGGCGGAATCGCGTAGCCCCGTCCTCGCGCTGGAACATCTCAGGGGTGAGCGCGAGTTCAGCCGGAGTGAGGCGAAGCGAGTCGTCCTCGGCCGCGTCCGCAATCATCTCCACGATGAGCTCCCGATCTCGCGTGCTCGCGAAGCGGAGCCACATCGACTGACGCGCGGCCTCGGCCAGGAGGTTCCATCGTCGCCAGGTTGATCGCTTCTCGCCCACCGCCGCAACGACGTCTGAGCCGAGCTGCGTAATCAGGGAGAGCGGCAGGTCATCGGCTCGCAACAGAGGTGTTGCGATCGCTGCGCCGGCCTCTTGCTGAGCGTCACTCCCTGCGGCAACTGCGGCGTCATGGTTGCGCCACGCAACCTGTGAGGCCCAGGCTGTTGCGTCCTCGCCCAGGAGTGCTGATGCGCGGTTCCTCCACTCTGCGATGAGGTCTTCGAGCGATCGCACGGTCTTCTCGGGGCGCGTCGAGAGCGTGGCCTGCTGCAACATCTTCAGCACCGTTGCAGCAGACGGTCTACTGCCGTGGCGTTCCACGTAGTCGCGGATCAGCTTCTCTTTCTCGATCTCGATGAAGCGGGACCGATTCGAGAACTCGAGCACGAGATCCTGCGGCACATCCGTGATCGCCCAGGCCGGGTTGCGATCCCGCCCCATCTGCCGCTGCTCCCACGACACACCGAGGAGCCGTGTGAGCGCGTCGGCGAACACGGCCTCGTGGAGCTCGCTCAGTGCCACCGTCGCCGCATGCAACGGTCGCCCGTCGAGCGCGAGCCAGTGCCCATCGTGCGCAGTCTGCACCTTGTTCGAGACAACGACGTGGGTGTGCAGGTATGGGTCGTTTGCGCGGCTATCAAAGTGGTCGTAGCCTGCTGCAACAAGCCCGGCAACGTCGAGTTGCAGTACCGCGCCGTCCGGTCCAGCAGAACCCGAACGTGTTGCAGCGACCTCGCGCTCCATGAACTGCAGCACATCCGCAACAGCGGCATGATGCGCCTGCCAGATCAGCTGCTGCGTGCCGACATCCGCAACCGCCCACAGGACCGACGCGGACTTCGGGATCGAGAAGGTGAAATCGTAGGCCGCTACTGCTTTCCGCTCTCCGCGTGCTGCTTCCTCTGCCTCGATACGGGCGACCATCTCGGCCCGCTTCCCCGGCGTGAAGGCAGGATCAAGCGCAGCAATACGTGCCGCGACGCGCTCGTCGAGGCTCTTGAATCGCCGATAGGAACGCCCCAGGGCATCTCCCGAGACCGGATCGTGGCCCATACCGATCAAGAGTTGAAGCTGGGTCTCCGTAACCTGATCGCCCGACCCGATCTGCCCTTCACCCAAGCCTGGGAGCCCCTCCCCTATCCATCGCCCGGGAGGGGTCCCCTGCTCGGAATAGTAGCGGGTCAGCGGAGTCGAAAGAGCACGATCGCCATCCCCAACGGCGACGGTCTTCAGGAGATACCTGAACCCGTCGCCCGCAGACATCCGCCGCATTGAAACCGTCACCTGAGCCCACCCTTCACACGGAAAGGTGGGCTCAGACGGCCTCAGCTTGGGCTCAAGACGGCCTCAGAGCGGTTGCGATTTGGCGGCGGCGAATCTCGACTCATCCTCGATAGCAAGATATGTGGAAGGTCAGCGCGAAGCCTGAGAATGAGTTCGCTCAAATCGGCCTGCAGAACTTGCTCGTGAATGCCGTAATGGACGAATGACCTGGTTCGAAGCGGTCAAAGAACCTCGTCGGCCGTCAGCGACCGCGAAATCTTATCACCGTCCTACGCGAACGCGTCGAGCTTCCCCGCATTGGCGCACTGGCGCCAACATCGAGGGCAGGCAGCTCACCATACTCTCCGCAGTATCCAGCGCGGGAGTTAAATCGGTTGACACAATATCTCGCCTGCGGGTAGTTCTTAAGCCTGCTCCAACCAGGGTAGCCGCGCTCAGGAACGTATGAGCCGGTTGATAGCCCGAGTGGCCTCCTGAATCTTCTCGATGGCCGCCTCGTCGCTGAGTTTGGCGGCGTCGAGGACGCAGTGCGTGAGGTGGTCATCGAGCAGCCCGGTGGCCACGGTCTGGAGGGCGCGGGTCAGGGCGCTGACCTGGGTGAGGATGTCGATGCAGTATTTCTCGTCGTCGATCATCTTCGAGATGCCGCGGGCTTGGCCCTCGATGCGACTCATGCGCCGGAGATAGGCCTGCTTGTCGCTGATGTAACCGTGCTGATGCTCATCATCGGCAGTCTCCTGGGTGACAGCCGGTTCGGTTGCGCCGCAGCAGCGGGTGTCGGCGAGGAGGTTCTCGCGGCCGTTCCCCGGGGATGAGACTTCGGTGTTCGTGGTGCAGCAGCTGGCAGTGGCGGGTGCTTCTGTCGTCATGGTCGTGATGCCTTTCGGTCTTCGTGCGGAGGGTCGGTTCAGGGTTGCTTGGTGACGCTTCGGAAGCTGCGCAGTCGGAGGCTGTTGCCGACGACGAACGCGGACGAGAACGCCATCGCAGCTCCGGCGAGCATGGGGTTGAGCATGCCCAGCGCGGCGACCGGGATCGCGGCGACGTTGTAAGCGAACGCCCAGAACAGGTTCGTCTTGATCGTCGACAGGTTCTTGCGGGAGAGCCGGATCGCGTCGACCGCGGCCCGGAGGTCGCCGCGCACGAGGGTGATGTCGGAGGCCTCGATCGCCACGTCCGTGCCGGTGCCCATCGCGAGGCCCAAGTCGGCCTGGGCGAGGGCGGGGGCGTCGTTGACGCCGTCGCCGACCATCGCGACAACCTTGCCCTCGTCATGTAGCCGGGCGACGACGTCGACCTTGTCCTTGGGCAGGACCTCGGCGATGACATCGTCGATGCCGACCTCGGCGGCGATCTGCCGTGCGACGGCGTCGTTGTCGCCGGTGAGCAGCACCGGGGTCAAGCCGAGCTGCGTGAGTTCGGCGATCGCCTGGGCGCTCGCGGGCTTGACGGTGTCGGCGACCACGAGGATGCCACGCGCCTTCCCATCCCAGCCGACGGCGACGACGGTCTTGCCCTCGCCCTCAGCGGTGGCTTTCGCCTCGGCAACCTCCGGGGAGAGCTGCTGCGACCAATCAGCCAACAGCGTCTCACGGCCCACGACAACGGAGGTGCCGTCAACGATGCCCTGCACGCCCTTGCCCTCGACGTTCGCGAAGCCTTCCGGCGTCGGCAGGGTGCTGATCTCGTCGGTCGCGCCCTGGGCGATGGCCTGGGCGATGGGGTGTTCGGAGGCATTCTCAATCGCGCCCGCGTACCGCAGCAGCTCGGCACGGTCAATACCGGGCTCGGTGATGACGTCGGTGAGGGTCATCTTGCCGCTGGTGACGGTGCCGGTCTTGTCGAGGACGACGGTGTCGACCTTGCGGGTCGATTCCAGCACCTCGGGGCCCTTGATGAGCACGCCCATTTGCGCCCCGCGGCCTGTGCCGACCAGCAGCGCCGTCGGGGTCGCCAGGCCCAGGGCGCAAGGGCAGGCGATGACGAGCACGGACACGGCCGCGGTGATCGCCGCGGCGACCGGGAACCCGGCCCCCAGCCACGCACCGAGCGCGACGACGGTGATGACGATCACGATGGGCACGAACACCCCGGAGATGCGATCGGCGAGGCGCTGGACCTCGGCCTTGCCGGTCTGGGCGTCCTCGACGAGCTTCGCCATCTGCACCAGCTGCGTGTCCGACCCGACGCGGGTCGCGCGGACGACGAGGCGTCCGCCGGCGTTGACGGTCGCGCCGGTCACCGTGTCGCCGCCTGCGACCTCGACGGGCACGGACTCGCCGGTGAGCATCGAGGCGTCCACGGCCGAGGTGCCCGAGACCACGGTGCCGTCGGTGGCGATCTTCTCGCCGGGGCGGACGACGAATTCGTCGCCGACGGCGAGCTCGGAGGTGGGGATCTTCGCCTCGATGCCGTCGCGGAGCACGGCGACCTCCTTCGCCCCCAGCTCGAGCAGAGCGCGCAGGGCGGCTCCGGCTTGGCGCTTGGAGCGCTTCTCGAAGTAGCGGCCGGCGAGGATGAACATCGTCACGCCTGCGCCGACTTCGAGGTAGATGTTCGCCGCTCCGTCGGACGGCGCGATCGTGAACTCGAACGCGTGCGTCATGCCGGGCACGCCCGCAGTGCCGAGGAACAGGGCGTAGAGCGACCAGAGGAACGCCGCCGAGGTGCCCATGGAGATGAGGGTGTCCATCGTCGCGGTGCCGTGCCTGAGGTTCGTCCACGCGGCCTTGTGGAAGGGCCAGGCCGCCCACACGATCACGGGGGCGGCCAGCGCGAGCGAGGCCCACTGCCAGTAGGTGAACTGCAGGGCGGGGATCATCGCCATCGCGATCACCGGCACGGTGAGCACGATCGACCCGATCAGCCGGTGCCTGAGCGAGGTCAGCTCAGGGTCGTCCGCATCATCCGCCTCGGCAGTAGACGCGGCTTCCGCCTGCTGGGGCTTGGGGAGGGCGGCGGTGTACCCGGTCTTCTCGACCTCGCTTATCAGCAGGGCCGGGTCGTACCCGGCGGGCACGGTAACCTTCGCCTTCTCGGTGGCGTAGTTGACCGTCGCGGAGACGCCGTCGAGTTTGTTCAGCCTGCGTTCGATCCGGTTCGCGCAGGAGGCGCAGGTCATCCCGCCGATCTCCAACTCGATACCGGCATCGGCCACCGGCTGCGTGTGCGCGCTCACTGCCCGCCTCTTCCAGTTCTGTCTTTCCGTCGAGCGGCCCCACGACCCCCGATCCGTGCCGCCTGGTCAGCCTGCGGGGTGGACTTCGCTCTCGACGACCCATTTGTGGTTCGTCATCGGCATCTCACCGCCGGGGACATCGACCATGTAGACCGTCTCCTGCGTGGAGTGGTCGATCGTCGCCGTTGCCCCCTGCATTCCCGCCATGTGCTCGGCTTCCAGCACGACCTCGGTGCCATCGGCCAGCGGTGCTTCGCCGGGGTTGTCCAGTTCCTCGTGCACGACCCATTTGTGATCGACCCCGGGCTCCCCGCCATCGGTGGGCGTGTAGCTGACCGCCGAAGACGGCGTACCTGAATTGTTAAAGACCGCTGGCCCTGCCATAGACGCAGAGTCACTCCTTCCCTTGGACGGCGCGCTGATTACCCATGACCATCACATCGATCATCTTGATCACTCCGGGCGGAGCCTACTCCCCAGCATCCCCCAGATCATCACAACGACGGAGGGAGCTGCGAGGTTGGGGGGAACAACCAAGGGTCTAGCCGACTTTGAGCAAACAATGCTCCCGTTACCGGACGGTGGGAACTTACTGGTCACTGCCCTTCCTGCCCAACATGGACCCGACGAGATTGCGGCAAGTACGGGGCAGGTCATCGGCTTCCTTCTCAGCGGAGCGGGCCTGCCGAGCATCTATATCAGCGGCGACAACTGGTCATTGGACATCGGCAGGATGATCGCTGAACGAATTGCACCGGTCGATGTCGCAATCATGTATGGAGGTGGGGCGCGCTTTGCAGAACTTCTGGATGGAGCTGAGATCACAATGCCCAAAGAAGACTCCGTCAAGGTCGCGAAGATGCTTAGCGCACGGCAGATCATTCCTGCTCATACTGAAGGATGGGCTCACTTCAAGGAGGGGTATCAAGAGTTTCGCACAGCGTTTTATGACGGAGGCCTCGGCCAGGCCTTCATCGATGCGGCATTTGGTGAGAGGATCGTCCTAAGGATTTAGAATCCCGCCATCGCCTAATCGCGTTCCCTGCTTTCCTGCCTATCCTGAAGACAATCTTTTGGTAAGCCGGTGGGCGTGATGCAGTAGCAGTCGTCCGAGTTCCCGCTGTCGACTTACGGTAAAGCGCGGCTCGATACCGGTCAGGCTCAGCGCCCAAGCCGGCTGCCCGGCTCTATTGAACACCGCGGCGCCCATACCCCAACTGCCCTTAACGATAAGGCCGGGGTTGACTGCGTACCCCTGCTCGCGTGTCTCGGTGACGCGTTCGCGCAGTGCGTTACTGGAGTGGGCAGGACCGTATCTTGCCTCAAGTTCAGCCTGGGTGATGTATCGCTCTGCAGCTGCCTCGGTCAGAAACGAAAGAATCGCCAGGCCAGCGGAGGCCACCCCCAAGGGGAACCGCTTACCCTCGTAGAGAACAAACGAGCGGATGGGGAAGCTACCATCTTGCCGCAGCAAGCAAATGGTCTCACCTCCGCGTCGGGCAGAGAGAAAAGCGCTCTCGCCAGTCTCATCTGCAAGAGCAGCAACGTGCTCGCGGGCGAGTTCTGTGATGTCGTAGCGTTCAGCCGCGACTGAACCCATGAGATAGAGCTCGGGGCCGAGCAGCCATGTGCCAGTGAACTGGTCCCGGTCCACGAAGCCCTGCTCTCCGAGTGCACCGAGCAAGCGGTGTGCCGTGGGCCGGGAGAGGCCTGTCATGCGTGCGACCGCACTTGTTCCGATGCCCCGCGGCATGTTCACACTTAGGACCCTCAGTATCGAAGCAACCCTTCCGACGACCTGAGCCCCGGGTGTGAGGCGCTGATCTTGGCTCAATCCAAAGTCCATATTGTGAACGCTATCATGCGACGTACTCATGATATGAGCAATACGCAGTTGGTCTTTGATTTCACCAAAGAATGGCGCGTACGCTCGTTCCAGCGCGACATTGATCACATGGTGAACGGAAGGCTGCAGCGATGGCGTCGAAAACGAGGGAGGGTGCGGCGGAGGCGCTTGACGGAGTGGTGCGGGACGGCATGACGATCGCCGTCGGAGGCTTCGGCCTGTGCGGGATCCCGCACAACCTGATCGTGGCGCTGCGAGACACGGGGGCGAAGGGTCTCACGGTCGTCTCCAACAACATGGGCGTCGACGGCAAGGGCCTCGGCCTGCTGCTCGAGAACCGGCAGGTGTCGAAGGTGCTCGGCTCGTACGTGGGCGAGAACAAGCTGTTCGCCGAGCAGTACCTGAGCGGCGCCCTCGAGGTCGAGTTCGTGCCCCAGGGCACCCTGGCCGAGCGGCTGCGCGCGGGCGGCGCCGGCATCCCCGCCTTCTACACGCCGACGGGCGTCGGCACCCCGATCGCCGAGGGCAAGCCCGAGGCCGAGTTCGACGGCAAGCGCGCGATCCTCGAACGCGGCATCGTCGCCGACGTCGCCCTGGTCCGCGCGCACACCGGCGACCTCGAGGGCAACCTGCGCTACCGGCTCACGGCGCAGAACTTCAACCCGCTCGTCGCGATGTCGGGCAGGGTCACCGTCGCCGAGGTCGAGCACCTGAGCGACGAGTACCTCGATCCCGAGCGGATCGACACCCCCGGTGTCTTCGTCCAGCGCATCGTGCGGGTCGAGGACCCGCTGAAAGACGTCGAGCAACGAACCGTGCGCTCGCGACCGGAGGCGGTGGGCGCTGCCGCTCCGGGCGCGGCCGGCGACGAACTGAAGGGGGCGTGACCATGTGGACGCGTGACGAGATGGCCGCGATCGCGGCCTCGGAGCTCGAGGACGGGCAGTACGTCAACCTCGGGATCGGCATCCCGACACTCGTGGCCAACCACCTGCCCGAGGGCGTCAGCGTGATGCTGCAGAGCGAGAACGGGATCCTCGGCATGGGTCAGTTCCCCTACGAGGGCGACGAGGACGCCGACCTCATCAACGCCGGCAAGCAGACGGTGACGCTCGTGCCGGGCGCCGCGATTTTCGATTCGGCGACCTCCTTCGGCATGATCCGCGGCGGTCACGTGCAGACCGCCATCCTCGGCGCGCTGCAGGTCGCGGGCAACGGCGACCTCGCGAACTGGACGATCCCGGGCAAGCTCGTGAAGGGCATGGGCGGCGCGATGGACCTCGTCGCGGGAACGCCTCGGGTGATCGTGATCACGGATCACGTCGCGAAGGACGGCACGCCGAAGATCGTCGCCGAGTGCGACCTGCCGCTCACGGGCGTGGGCGTGGTGGATCGCATCATCTCCGACCGGGCCGTGTTCGACGTCGTCGACGGGTCGCTGGTGTTGAAGCGCATCGCGCCGGGGCATGATGAAGAGGAGATCCGCGCCACCACCGGCGCCGCATTCACCGTCGACCTCGAGGAGAGCAACTGATGGCCGCACCGAGCCCCGCTTCGAACTCTGCACTGATCGCGGGATACGCCCGCACCCCGTTCACCCGCTTCACGGGCCAGCTGGCGGGTCAGCCCGCGACCGTCCTGGGCGCGCACGCCGCGAAGGCCGCGCTCGAGCGCGCCGGCGTCTCGCCCGAGCAGGTCGATATCGTCGTCGCGGGCCAGGTGCTGCAGGCTGGCGCCGGCCAGAATCCGGCCAGGCAGACCGCGGTGGGGGCGGGCGTTCCCATGAACGTGCCCGCGATCACGCTCAACGCTGTGTGCCTCTCGGGCACCGAGGCCGTGTCGCAGGGCGTGCGCCTCATCGCTGCGGGCGAGGCCGACGTCGTGCTCGCGGTCGGCCAGGAGTCGATGTCGCTCGCGCCGCACGTCATCCCGCTGCGAGCCGGAGTGAAGTACGGCCCGGCGACCCTCGTCGACACCGTCGATCATGACGGCCTCTCGGACGCGTTCGACCAGGTCGCGATGGGTGCCCTCACCGAGCAGGGCAACGCCCCGCTCGCGCTCGCGCGCGAGGAGCAGGACGCCTTCGCCGCTCAGTCGCACCAGCGCGCCGCCGCCTCAGGCGACTTCTTCTCCGGTGAGATCGCGCCCTTCACCGTCGCCTCGCGCCGCGGTGACGCGGTGGTCTCCGCCGATGACGGCGTGCGCGCCTACACGACCGTTGAATCGCTCTCGGGTCTGCGCCCGGCGTTCGCGAAGGACGGCACGATCACCGCGGGCAATGCCTCCCAGATCACCGACGGCGCGGCCGCGCTCGTGCTCGTCTCCGAAACCGCCGCGTCTCGGCTCGGGCTGAAGCCCATCGCCCGGGTCGAGACGACGGCCTTCGTCGCCGGCCCCGACACGCACCTGCACTCGCAGCCTGCGCGCGCGATCGCCGCGGCTCTCGCGAAGATGACGGAGGAGACCTCGGCCTCCGATCTCTCGATCGTCGAGATCAACGAGGCCTTCGCGGCGGTCGGAGTGCAGTCGACCCGGGAGCTCGGCATCGATCCGGCCGTCGTCAACCCGCACGGCGGAGCGATCGCGCTCGGCCACCCCATCGGGGCTTCGGGGGCGCGGATCGTGGGCACGCTCGCCCGTCAGCTCGCTGCGCTCGGTTCCGGCTCGCTCGGCGCCGTGGGCATCTGCGGCGGCGGGGGTCAGGGCAGCGCGGTCGTGCTGCGCGCGGTGTAGGCAATCGAGAGAACCAACCGAGCTTTCTCCGTTATTCGTATGGAAAGACAAGGGGCGAACTATGACTTCTGCACTGCTGAAGCAAGAGATTGACCGCGAGTATCTGACGGCCACTCGGGGGGAAGGCGTTTTCCTCTACGACAGCACAGGCAAGCGGTACCTCGACGGGTCGAGCGGGGCAATGACGGCAAACATTGGCCATGGCGTCCGGGAAGTTGCTGAAATAGTCAGTCGGCAGGCTGGATGCCTCGCCTTCAGCTATCGCACGCAATTTACGAATGAGCCTGCCGAAGAACTCGCGCGAAGACTCACAGAACTCGCGCCCGGAGACCTCAACTGGGCATTCTTTGTGAATAGTGGTTCCGAGGGAACAGAGTACGCCATGCGGGCCGCAGTCGGATACTGGCGGGAACTGGGGCATCCGGGCAAGGTCAAGATTCTTGGCCGCGCAACGAGTTACCACGGAATGACAATGGGCGCCCTTTCAATGTCTGGGCATACCGCTCGTCGACCGGATTACGGGACACTACTGCATTCCTTTGCCCTGGGTCCGACCGTCGATGCTTCGCGTCTTGCATATTCCGGTGAAGATGAGGTTGCCTATGGTGAGCGCGCGGCGGCGGAGTTTGAACAGACCATCATCGAGGAAGACCCCTCGACCATCGCAGCAGTGATCGTAGAACCAATCGTTGGTGCGGCCGGGGGCGTCTTAGTGCCGCCGAAGGGATACCTCACACGACTCCGGGAAGTGTGTGATCGTCAAGACATTCTCTTGATCCTTGATGAAGTAATCACAGGAATGGGGCGGACTGGTGAGTGGTTCGCGAGTTCAAATGAGGAAATCGTCCCTGACATGTTGGTCATAGGCAAGGGACTCAGCGCCGGCTATTCACCGGTGGCAGGCGTGCTCATACGGGAGAAGGTGGTCGAGGCTTTCCGCGAACATAGTCGAGTGGCCCCATTTGGTCACACCTTCTCCGGCAACCCTCTGGGGGCCGCCGTGTGCCTTAGCGTGATCGACTATATTGAAAAAAACTGTGTGCTCGAGAACGTACGATCCCGTGGAGAGCAACTGAAAACGGGTCTACTCGAACTCGAACAGAAGCATTCTCGCATGGTTGCGGTTCGCGGAAGGGGCCTTCTTCTGGGGTTCGAACTGTCAAAGAATGCCAGCAGAAATGGACAGCTTCGGCTTGGAGTGACGGGAGCCTCTTTCGCTGATGTGTGCTTCAGGGAAGGGCTCCTCGTCTATCCTGCTGGCATTGCACCCCGCAACAACGCTGTCATTGTTTCGCCTCCACTCACGATCTCTGAAACCGAGGTGGAGCTCCTGATCGGTCTTCTCGATAGCGCGCTCCTCAAAATTGAATCGGAAGACTCATGATCACGACTCGGCCCGATGCAAATTCTGAATACTTTCTTTTCTCCACCCACATCAATGCTGAGTTAAGTTGAGTGTGGGAATAGCACTTCGAGCACCCGTCCATCATGGAGCAGATATCGTGTGCAGCGCAGTCGTCTGAAATGACCGCGAGAGTCCTGCAATCGACACCCCAATACCGGCTGCAAGGAGATTGCTGCTCTTCGTCGCTCTCCAGGAAACGGACGATTTCTCACATCTACCATTTCCACAGAGCCATGAATGGTTGCGGGATCCTTTAACAAGCGTTGGTGACGCTCAGACCAGCAAGATCATTATGAACGCCCGTTCTGCTCCGAGAACGGCCTGGGAAGGAACCAACCCGAGAAATGTTCGCCCCATGATGATGGGCCTACGAAGCCAATGTCGCCTCGCCGGCGCGCTTCAGCACAACGGCGAATCCCCCACCACAGCTCATACAGCACCCTCGGAGAGACATGCACTTCGAGGTCCGGAGAGGCGTTCGGCCGTCCAAGTTCCGACCTTGCGGTTTCCCGCTCATACTGTAGGTAGCCGCGCAGCTGGCGGGACGTCTGGGTTTCGAAAACGAAGGCTATAAGCATCGAATCCTGCGGGAGGGACTGAGCCACGAGCGCGCGTCTCATTTGGCCGAGAAGGGTTGCGACTCCTACCTGTAGGTCGTGCTCCACAGGATGACCCCAGTGCTGAACCCAGATTCCAAGAGATTCCAACGTATGACTCAGCGCGTAGCCGCTCCCAGTCAATCTATAGAGCCGTGTCCCTCGGGGATCTGCGGAGCTCTCTCGAAGTAGCAGCCCCATATCCACAAGCCGTTTTAATCTCTGCGACAGAAGTGTACGTGACAGATCAGGGAGAGCCCGCGAAAGATCATTGAAACCCTGCTCTCCGGTAAGAAGTTCACGAACGATGAGCAGCGACCAACGATCTCCTAAGTGCTTCAGTGCGAAGGAAAGCGACCAGTAATCTGCATGGGGCGCATACTCCCCTGTGATTGCCCTATTTCGAACCGCACCCGAATTGTCTTGTTGCACATACTGTGCCCTCGATTCATGCGCCCGAGCCCATAAAGGCATCTTCGACGACGAACCCTGAAAAGGTATGTGCATCGGGAACAGAATCCGAAGAGCGAGTATCACTCTTCCTCTTTGTTTTCCGTAGTATCTGAGATAGATGCGGCGCGCGCTCATCACACAATCCCTTCCACAGAGTCGGTTCTCATCGCCTTCATCTTCGAGTCCGAGCCGACACAGCAGATGCGCGGCCACCTGCACTGTGAGCAGAGACACACAACGTCTGAGCTGGCCGAATGCTGCTCCCTACCTCGAGGTGCACGTATCCCCCAGAGTACGAGCTGTGGTGGGGTATTCGTCGCTGCGCAGTTGCGAGACGACAAGGAGACATCGGCTTCGCCGGCCCGCAATCATGGGGAGAGGAGTTCTCGCGCTGGTTCCTCCCCCGACCGGTCTCAGAGTATGGCGCACGCTCGTGGTACGGCAGGTGCTGTTGTCAGACCGCTCACGATTCCGCGTGCACGTGATTCTCGTCTGGCGCGCTGCCCATCTTCTCGCCTCCATGAAGGGTACACAACGTGCACTGGTTCCCCCTTCTCCGGCTTCTTAAGTTGATACCCAGATCCCCGGACCTGAAGCAACGGAGCCAAGGAGGAGTTCATGCCTGAGACAAAGCACTACTCACGCGGGCAGATGATGAAAGTGTCTTTTGCCGGCCTCATCGGGACAACGGTCGAGTTCTACGACTTCTATATCTTCGGAACCGCGGCGGCACTCGTGTTCAGCTCTCAGTTCTTCCCGGCCCTCGGCCCAGCAGGAGGCACCCTGGCGGCCCTGGCAACCTTCGGCGTAGCCTTCGTCGCCCGGCCGTTCGGGTCCATCCTGTTCGGGCACTTCGGCGATCGGATCGGCCGGAAGGCAACGCTGGTAGCGACTCTTCTCATGATGGGAGGGGCGACTGTCGCCATCGGCGTCCTCCCGAGCGCGGCCACCATCGGCGGTCTCGCCCCCGTCCTGCTGGTGCTCTTGCGCATCATCCAGGGGATCGCCGTGGGCGGAGAGTGGGCGGGGGCGGTCCTGCTCACAGGTGAGCACGCCCCTCCCGAGCGCCGCGGCTTCTATGCTCTCTTCCCTCAGCTCGGCCCGGCGCTGGGACTCGCCCTCTCAATGGGAACCTTCCTCGCGACAAGCCTGACGATGTCACCAGAAACCTTCCAGACCCTCGGCTGGCGCATCCCGTTCCTCGCAAGCTTCATTCTCGTGGTGATCGGATTGTTCGTGCGCCTCAGCATCGAAGAACCGCAGAGCTTCGCAAAGCTGAAGTCGACGCGGCAGCTGGCAAGAAATCCGCTGTTCGAAGTCGTACGGAAACAACCCGTCCAGGTGTTCCTCGGCGCAGGCTCCCTGTCCATGGTCTTCGCACTCTTCCATACAGGTGCAACCTGGCTCATCAGCTACGGAGGCACCTCCCTCAAACTCAGCAATCCCACAGTCCTCTCCATCGGAATCGTCGGGGCCTTGATCTTCGCGGGAGTCATCGCCGCCTCCGCCTCCGCCTCCGATCGCTTCGGCCGCAAACCGCTGACAATTCTCGCCTGTGTGCTGGCGATCCCATGGGCCCTCGTCCTGATGCCCATCGTCAACATCGGCTCGCCCCTCGCGTTCGCCGTGGGCCTATGCGTCACACTCGCCATAGCCGGGATCGGATACGGCCCCGTCGGAGCACAACTTCCCGAACTGTTCCATACGAGGTACCGCTACACCGGCGCCGGCGTCGCATACAGCCTGGCAGGAGTCGTCGGCGGGGCACTCCCACCGTTCGTCGCGCAGGCGCTCATCCCGGTCTTCGGGGAGATGGCAGTCGGATACTACCTCGCGGCTTATGCAGTTCTGAGCCTGCTCTGCCTACTGGCGATGAAGGAGACCCGACAGGCGAATCTCGATCTCGTCGACGCCGCGGCCGATGCTAAGCCGAAAGGATGAATCTCTGTCCGACCTCCACCTCGACGAATGCCACGCTGACGCGCCCCTCGTAGAACGCACAGGTGGCCTCCTTATCTTTAGGGCACGACAACAGGTCAGTAATCAAGGCCCATTGGCCATCCGAGAGGAGCTCGAATCGGGACATATCTCCGTGATCCCAGCTCCCACCGAGATCATTTACGGGACACGTCTCAATTGGCGAGGGCGATGAGCGTGTCGATCACTCGGATACGACGTTCCATCAGAAGTGAAGCTTGCGGAATCCGCGGTTGCTCCGGGGGTATCCCGCATTCCACGATGCGTCACTTCCTCATTTGCAGTGGAGCGTCGCTGGCGCGGAAGGCATGTTCTTACTCACGAACATCGAGTAGCTCACGGAACTTCTCGCTGTTATAACCGATGTCCAGGTGCACGACTATGAGTTCGGGAAGGTTCGAATCCGAACTGGCACAGCTTGTGTTCAGCGGGAACGCGTGGGATCGGGTCACTCCGATATCCACCTGCGACGATACAGCCCAGCGGGATCCTCGCGCCGCGAACTCCGCGTAGATATGGGGGGTGCCCCTATGACCTTTGTCAAGCCGCGAGAGCGGCGCCGCTCTGTGCTCGGGGTTGGTAGAGACTGCCGGTTTTGAGCATGGCGTAGATCACGTCGCAACGCCTCCGGGCGAGTGCGATCA
>NZ_JAGDYL010000004.1 GCF_017565705.1 Leucobacter ruminantium | reverse complement strand
CAAACCATCCTGCGGAATAAGCAGAACAGCTGCGAGTTTGACCTGACAAAATACGAACATCAATTACTGACGTTCAACTTTTGTCCAAAAGGAATCACCATCAACCACACCCACACAAAGGGCGCGGTGACGGGGATAAATAATTGGCATTTGACAATCAAGTGCACACTATTGAGTTCTCAAAGACCAGACACCACCCGTACACACCCCACAAGGCTTCCGAACAGCAACCGTCAGTTTCGCCGAACGATCAGATTCGTTCTGCGATCGCCACCCACAGAGATCGAGCCTTTCGGCCTGACCGACTTGTCGGTGGTGCGAGAATCTAAGGTATCACATTCCGAGCTGAGCTTCAAGCTCTCACTCGATGACCCTCAGGTCCGATATCAGCCGTTCCGGCCGGGCCGCTCTCGCGCCCCGCTCCGTCGCGCTGACAAGGGATTACATTACGGGGATCCGAAGGCCCGGGCAACATGCGCTCTCCAGCCGGGCGTGTCGCCATTCGCCGCCTGCCGCTCCGACCCGATCTCGGCGCTTCAACCCGGCGCCCGCATCGCATCGCGGAGCGGGCCCGCGGCCCGCGAACTGCTTGAATGGTCTGGTGACCCAGATGACGCCGCTCTCTCCGCCGCCCTCCCCCGCCGACTTCGGGTTCGAGGTCGAGCATCGCCTCGAGCGGGGAGGCTCCGTCGGCTCGCACGATCGACCCCTCGGAAGGGCGGGCACGATCCGCACCCCGCACGGAGATATCCAGACCCCGGCCTTCATCCCCGTCGGCACGAAGGCCACGGTGAAGGCGATGCTCCCGGCGACGGTGCGAGAGCTCGGCGGGCAGGCCGTGCTCGCCAACGCCTACCACCTGTTCCTGCAGCCCGGCAGCGACGTCGTCGATGAAGCCGGCGGACTGGGGCGGTTCATGAACTGGGACGGACCGACCTTCACCGACTCGGGCGGATTCCAGGTGATGTCGCTCGGCGTGGGCTTCAAGAAGGTCATCTCGATGGACGAGAACGCGCATCGCAGCGACGAGGTCATCGCGAAGAACAAAGAACGACTCGCGCACGTCGATGAGGACGGCGTCACGTTCAAGTCGTTCATCAACGGCGACCGCCACCGCTTCACCCCCGAGGTCTCGATGCGCATCCAGCACCAGCTCGGCGCCGACATCATCTTCGCCTTCGACGAGTGCACGACGCTCATGAACACGCGCGCCTACCAGGAGGACTCCGTAGACCGCACCGCCCGCTGGGCCGTGCGGTGCCTCGATGAGCACGCGCGGCAGACCGCCGAGCGCGGGCACCGCCCCTATCAGGCCCTCTTCGGCGTCGTGCAGGGCGCGCAGTACGAGGACCTGCGCCGCAAAGCCGCTCGCGGTCTCGCGGAGATGACCGGGGACGAGGCACCCGAGCAGCGCTTCGACGGCTTCGGGCTGGGCGGTGCGCTCGAGAAGACCGAACTCGGAACCATCTGCGCGTGGATGACCGACGAACTCCCGGAGGACAAGCCCCGCCACCTGCTCGGCATCTCGGAGCCCGACGACCTCTTCGCCGGCATCGCCGCCGGAGCAGACACCTTCGACTGCGTAGCCCCCTCGCGTCAGGCCAGGGGCGGCACCATGTACTCGAGCAGGGGGCGCATCAACGCGAAGGCCGGTGCGCAGCGCCGCCGCTTCGAACCCCTCGACCCCGAGTGCGACTGCTACACCTGCGAGAACACCACCGCCGCGTACCTGCACCACCTGTTCAAGGCCAAGGAGATGCTCGCCTCGACGCTCGCCACCATCCACAACGAGCGGTTCATCGTGCGCCTCGTCGAGCGGATCAGGCAGTCGATCATCGACGGCGACTTCGCCGAGCTGCGCGACGAGGTGCTCGGCAGGCAGTACGGCCCCGAGTTCGCGCGAGAGGCCGCGGCCCGCTACGCCTCCTGAGCGGCGCGCTCCTCCGCGCGGCGCACCGCCTTGATGACGCGGGTCGTCACCGGCAGCAGCACGACCTCGGCGAGCACCTTCACCACGTAGCCGAGCACGACGTACATCACGAAGTCGAGCCCGGTGATGATGCCCGCGAACGCGATCGTGCAGAACAGGAGCGTGTCGATCAGCTGCCCCACGAGGGTCGAGCCGATGAGGCGCGTGCGCAGGAACCGGCCCGAGGTGCGGCGACGCATGCGGTCGAGCACCCAGGCGTTGAGCAGCTGGCCTGCGAGGAAGGCGGTGAGGCTCGCCGCGACGATTCGCGGTACGAAGCCGAGCACCGCGGCGAAGGCCTCCTGATTCTCCCAGCCGTCCGCGGGCGGCGACAGCTGCACCGCGAGGATGGTGAGCGAGGCCAGCAGCGCCAGACCGAAGGCGATGAAGATCGTGCGCCGCGTCGCCTTGAGCCCGTAGACCTCCGCGAGCACATCGCCCAGGATGTAGGCCAGCGGGAAGAGGAACACTCCCCCGTCGAACACGAGCGGCAGCGAGAACTCGCCGAGCGGGATCGCTCCGAAGGCGATCGGCTTCACGGCCACGACGTTCGAGATGAGCAGAATGCCCGCGAACACCGCCGAGATCGTCGCGTAGCGGGCGCCGGCCGTCGCGGCCCTGGCTCCCGGCGTCAGATACTTCGAGGAATCCTCGGGTCCTGCCGACGTCTCCACATGCTCCTCGATCCTATTCATCGACCATCCCCACTCCGAGCGCGCCCCTGATCATGTCCATATTGAGTTTCGCCGCCACGCGGGCGCCGTTGCCCGCCGCGATGATGAGCTGCTGCGGCCCCGGGGGCACTATGTCTCCCACGGCGTACACACCGCGCACGGATGTCTCGCCGCGCTCGTCGACCACGATGAGCCCCCACTCGTCGCGCTCGAGGTCCGCGGCGCCCATGAACTCGATCGGCGCGTGCCAGCGAGGTCGAACGAAGCCGCCGACACGAGGGATCACCTCGCCGTCGGCGAGGCGCACGCCCGTCATCTCGGCCCGCTCCCCGACGATGTCATCGATCGGCCTCCGCTCGACCCGGATTCCGATCGCGGAGAGCTGCGCCTCCTGCTCCGGACGCACAGTGTCGGCGCCGTTCGTGAACACCACGAGGTCGGAGCTGAAGCGGCTGATCAGCAGCGCACGGCCGAAGAGGTCGCTCGTCTCGCCGATGAGGGCGAGCGGCTTGTCGGTCTTCTCGAAGCCGTCGCACTCGACGCAGCTGTGCAGCGCCGTGCCGTAGTAGGCGCGGATCATGGGCAGCGGCGGCAGTTCCTCTGTGAGCCCCGCTGCGACGAGCACGCGCCTGGCGATGAACTCGACATCGGCGGAGCCGCGGATCCCTGTTCCGCGAACGCGGAATCCGAGCCCGTCCGGGAAGCCGACCGCCAGAGCCTCGTCGCGGCTCAGCGGCACGACCTCCCGCGTCACGGCCTGGGCGAAGGTTGCAGTCGGGTAGGCCTCGAACTCCTCGCGGCCGATGCGGCGCAGCTCGAGCGGAGGAGCCCCGTCGCGGGTCAGGAAGCCGTGCGATTGCAGCGTCGCCGAGTGCCGCGGGCGGTTGCTGTCGAGGATGGCGATGCGTCGATTCGCGCGGACGAGCTGCAGCCCGGCCGATAGACCGGCCGGGCCGCCGCCGATGACGGCGACACCGATCGGCGCCTCGCGGAGGTCGGTCATCACATCCCCTGTCTGCATCGGTTCGGGCCGGGCTGCGCGAGCTGGCGCGCCTCAGTCGCTCGAGAGCTTCGCCTCGAGGCGGCGCAGGCGCGCGAGGGTCTCGTCGCGCCCGAGCAGCTCGAACGATTCGAAGAGCGGGGGCGACACTCGCCGACCGGATGCGGCGACGCGCAGGGCCCCGAAGGCGACGCGCGGCTTGAGTCCGAGACCCTGCTCGGGGTCGGTGAGCGCGGTCTGCAGCGCGGCCTGGATCGGCTCCGTGCGCCAGGATCCCTCGGGGATCGCTTCGAGCGCCGCGATGCCCGCAGCGAGAACCTGGGGCGCGTCGCCCTTCAGCGACTTCAGCGCGTCCTCCTCGTAGACGAGCGCATCGGCCTGAGTGAAGAGGAAGCCGAGCATGCCGACGACCTCGGACAGCACCGTGACGCGGCTCTGCACGAGCGGCACGGCGGCGCGCACCGTGGCCAGCTGCTGTTCGTTCGGCTCCACGGGCAGCGCTCCGCCCGCGATCAGGTAGGGCAGGATGCGCTCGAAGAAGTCGTCCTCCGTGAGGAGGCGGATGTGGTCGGCGTTGATCGCGTCGGCCTTCTTCTGGTCGAAGCGGGCCGGGTTCGGGTTCACGTCCGCGATATCGAACGCGGCGACCATCTCCTCTCGCGTGAACACGTCGCGATCGGCCGACAGCGACCAGCCGAGCAGCGAGAGGTAGTTGAGCAGGCCCTCGGGGATGAAGCCGCGGTCGCGGTGGTGCAGCAGATTCGACTCTGGGTCGCGCTTCGAGAGCTTCTTGTTACCCTCGCCCATGACGTAGGGCAGGTGACCGAAGCGAGGGATCGCCCGCTCGATGCCCAGCTCGACGAGCGCGCGATGCAGCGCGATCTGCCGGGGCGTGGACGACAGCAGATCCTCGCCCCGCAGCACGTGGGTGATGCCCATGAGCGCGTCGTCGACCGGGTTGACGAGGGTGTAGAGGGGCGCGCCGTTGGGGCGCACGACGACGAAGTCGATCGTGGAGCCGGCGGGGAAGGTGATGTCACCGCGCACGAGATCGGTGAAGGAGAGGTCGGCGTCGGGCACGCGGAAGCGGAGGGCCGGCTGACGGCCCTCGGCGCGGAACGCCTCGCGCTGCTCGTCGGTGAGGTCGCGGTCGAAGTTGTCGTATCCGAGCTGCTTGGGGCGCCCCGCGGCCTCGTTGCGGGCGTCGATCTCCTCGGCCGTGGAATAGCTCTCGTAGAGGTAGCCGGCCTCGCGCAGCCGGGCGATGACATCCTGGTAGATCTCGCCGCGCTGCGACTGACGGTAGGGGCCGTGAGGCCCGCCCGCGTCGATGCCCTCGTCCCAGTCGAGACCGAGCCAGCGCAACGAGTCGATGATCTGCGCGTAGCTCTCCTCGCTGTCGCGTGCCGCGTCGGTGTCCTCGATGCGGAAGACGAAGGTACCGCCCGTATGCCGGGCATAGGCCCAGTTGAAGAGGGCGGTGCGCACCATGCCGACGTGCGGGGTGCCGGTGGGCGAGGGGCAGAAGCGCACGCGCACATCGCTACCGGTGGCCGTGGAGAACTGGGGATCGCTGCTCGTAGTCATCGTCTCCAGTTTAGAGGTCGTGCGGGCGGGTGCGCCCACCCGCACGACCTCCGCCTCGGGCACGCGGGGTGCACCGGGAGCCGGCCTCATCGGTCTCGCGGTCGCCTTCCTCCGCATGCGACCGAGGCGATGACGCCCGCCGCGAGCAGGCCTCCCGCGACGAGCGCAAGGAACGAGAAATCGCCGTAGGCGAAGGCGACCCCTGAGAGCACGCCGGCGAGGGCGCCTGCCGCGCTCATGATCGTGTCGGAGCGGCCCTGCCAGCGGGGACGCTCGGCCGACGGGGTGAGATCCGTGAGCAGGGCCGCACCCGCCACGGTCACCGCGCTCCAGCCGAGGCCGAGGAGCGTGAGCGCGACCTGCACCAGCAGGTGCGACGGGCCCGCGACGTAGGAGAGCACGACCGCGGCGAGCAGGAGCCCCCAGCCGAGGCCGACCACGCGCAGGCGCCCGAGCCGGCTCGCGAGCGCGCCGAACACGGGCGACAGCGCGTACATGCCCGCGATATGCAGGCTCAGCGTGATCCCGACGATGGCGGGCGTACCCTCGTGGTGCATGAGATGCAGCGGGGTCATCGCCATGAGCGCCACCATGATCGCCTGCGCGGCCGCGATCGCGATGATGACGCCCCAGCGGGCGCCCGCGCCGGCGGGCGGGGCGGCGGCCGGACCCGCGACCGTTCCGCCAGCGGCACCGGACGCCCGGGCGGGAGCAGCAGCGGCGGATCCCTCGCCTCCGTCGACCGCCTCTCCGGCACCGGGCAACGTCACGGGCCCCGTCTCGACGGGCAGGCGACGGGCCTCGAGCAGCGGGTCGGGCCGCAGGCCGATCCAGTTGACGAGCGCCGCGAGCAGCTGCGCGATGAGCGCGAAGACGAAGACGCCCGCGAGCGGCAGGATCCCCAGCGCGTCGCCGACGGCCTCCCCGGGCGTGATGAGGTTGGGGCCGACGACCGCTCCGACCGTGATCGACCACACGACGAACGAGAGATCGCGCGCGCGGTTGGCCGGCACTGCCAGGTCGGTCGCGGCGAAGCGGGCGAGCAGCGAGACCGCGCTGCTGACACCGACCATGGCGACCCCGAGCGCGAAGAGCGGCCAGGCGTCGACCGCCGCTGCGAGGATCGCGACGAGGGCGCCTGCCACTGCCACGAAGCTGCCGACGACGAGGGCGCGGCGTCGGCCGCGGCGCGCGGCGATCCGGGCGAGCGGGATACCGGCGGCAGCCGCACCCGCGTTGAAGAGCGCGGAGGCGAGACCGGAGATGGCCTCATTGCCGCTCATCTCGGCCAGCACGAGCGCCCCGACCGAGAGCGACGCCCCCGTGCCGAAGCCCGACAGCATCGTGGCGACCGAGAGCACGACGACCGTGCGCCGCTGAACCCGCCGCCGGGTGTCGGGGTCGAGCGGGGGCGCGTCTGGCGCCGCGAGTGCCGGTGCGGTTGCGGTGCGTCGGTTCACGCCACCGCCTCCAGCCCCCAGCAGGATCCGTCGACGCGACCGAGCAGGCGCTTCGCGAGCCGCACCTGCGGGCTCTCGTTCGCGGTGTCCATGGAGACGAGGCCGATCGTGCGGTAGCGGGGCGGATCGAGCGGCAGCGCGCTCGCGTCGTCCGGCAGCGTGCGGGCGGCGGCGAGCGCGAGCCCGGGCACGAGGGCGACCGCTCCGCCCGCCGCGGCCATCGCGAGCATCGCGGGCACGTTGTCGGTCTCCTGGATGATGTCGGGCTCGAACCCGGCCTGCCCCGCAGCGTCGAGCAGGTGCCCTCGGCACTTCTCGCACCCCGCGATCCAGTGCTCCGCCGCGTAGTCTCCGAGGCGGGCGATCTCGCTCTCACCCGCCCGGGTGTCGGATACGACGAGCCGCACCTCCTCGCGCCACATGGGCAGGAATGCGCTGCCCGCGGGCAGCTCGGCCGATCCCTCGTAGACGAAGATCAGCGCGCAGTCGACCTCGCCGTCGCGCAGCAGCCGCGCGGCCTCGGGCGGCTCGGCCTCGCGGTACTGGAGCGATACGTCGGGCGCCTCCTCCGCGAGCGCGCGCATCACGGCCGGCACGATCGTGGCGGATGCCGACGGGAAGCCGACGAGGCGCAGCGTGCCCGCCCGCTCGCCGCGCAGGTCGTCGATCGCGGCGAGCGCGGCGTCGATCTCGGCGACGACGGTGCGGCCGTGGTCGGCGAGGATGCGGCCGGCCGAGGTCAGCCTGATGCCGCGGCCGTTGCGTTCGATGAGCGGCACGGCGAGCCTGGTTTCGACGCGCTTGATGCGCTGGCTCACGGCCGGCTGGCTGAGGCCGAGGCTGACAGCGGCCGCGGTGAGGGATCCGGTGGTGGCGAGCGCGTGGAGGATGCGCAGCTCGGTCGAGTCGATCGAGCCGAGGGGATCGCCGGTGCGGGTGGTGCTCATGGTGAGGAGTCTACCCCGAACATAACCATTTATGAAGCAAATGATAAGAATGATTCTGTTTGATTATGCTCCAGGCGTGACTAATCTGGCCGCATGACCGCAGTGATGGATCGGACCACGAGCTTCAGCAGCCGCTTCGCCCCCGTGAGCGGCTACCTCTCGGCGTGCACGGGCGGCCTGCCGAGCCGCGAGACCGCGGCGGCGATGCGCGACTTCGTCGACGACTGGGCGGCGGGTCGCCTCGATGCCCGCGCCATCGGCGAATCGTACGAGCGCTGCCGCGGGCTCTACTCGGACCTCGCGGGCGTCGCCGCGAACCGCGTGGCGATCGGCTCGCAGGTGTCGCAGCTCGCCTCCGTCGTCGCCACATCGCTGCCCGACGGAGCCGAGGTGCTGTGCGCCGAAGGCGACTTCGCCTCGCTCGTGCACCCCTTCGTGCAGCTCTCCCACCGGGGCGTCGGCGTGCGCTACGCGCCCGTCGCCGAGCTCGCCGCAGCCGTGCGCCCGGAGACCGACCTGGTCGTGTTCTCGCTGGTGCAGTCGGCGACAGGCGAGATCGCCGACCACGAGTCGATCGCGGCCGCAGCGGCCGACGCGGGGGCCCGCACCCTCGTCGATCTCACGCAGTCGCTCGGCTGGCTGCCCGTCGGTGCCGCCGGCTTCGATTTCACCGTCTGCCACGCCTACAAGTGGCTCTGCGCCCCGCGCGGCACCGCCTTCCTCACGGTGCGCGAGGGCCTCGACGACGCACTCGTGCCGATCGCGGCCGGCTGGTGCTCCGCAGACGATGTCTGGGCATCCTGCTACGCGGGACATATGCCGCTCGCCGAGGGTGCCGGGCGCTTCGATCTCTCCCCCGCGTGGCCCGCTATCACCGGCACCGAGGCCGCGCTCGAGCTCCTCGCGTCGCTCGACCCGGCAGAGGTGTACGCCCACGACCTGCGCCTCGCGAACGCAGCGCGCGCCGCACTCGGCCTGCCCGAGGGCGACTCGGCGATCGTCGCGTGGGCCGATCCCGACGGGCGCGACCTCGCCGCGATGCAGGCCGCCGGCATCGTCGCCTCGGGCCGCGCGGGCAACGCCCGCATCTCGTTCCACCTCTGGAACGACGACGCCGACGTGGAACTGCTGGCCCGCGCGCTCGGGCGCTAGCCCTCCGGCGTCGGGGTCGCCGGGCCGTGGGATCCCCCGCCCGCCCGGAGCCCCGCGACCAGGGGGCTCGTCGCGCGGTCGGGCAGCGCGGTGAGCAGCAACCACACCGCGATCGGCTGCTCGAGCGCGACGTTGAGGGCGCCGAGCACCGCGTACAGCGCGCGGCCGTCCGCGTATCCCACCGCGTAGCCGACCCAGCACAGCAGGGTGACTCCACCCGCGAGCAGCCAGAAGCGGCGCCCGGACGGCAGCTGCGATCGGGCGACCTCGGCTCTCCCCCGCAACTGGAAGAAGCCCGCCCAGAGGGCGTAATGGAACAGCTGCAGGAACACGAAGGCGGCGAACAGCCTGGCCGAGAGCTCGTGGCTCATTCCGTGGTGGGAGACTCCCGCGACGAGCGATGAGGGATCGGCGAAGCCCGCGACGAGCCCCGCCGAAGCCGTACCGGATGACGGATCGACAAGACCCACCAGCACCGCGGCGGGGAATCCGAGCATCAGCGCGGCGCACGCGCCGGTGAACGCCCACCGCATCGCCGGAGCGTACCGGCGGGCCCAGTCCCAGAGGAAGACGAGCGGAACGAGGTTGTGCGCGTGCGTCAGCGCGAACCAGTACCAGGAGGTCTGGGCGAGCGCTCCGGCGCCGAGGAGCAGCAGCGGCAGGAGGGCGAGGGATCGCCATGCGCCGCGCAGCCCCCAAAGTATCGCGACGGACAGCACCGCGACGCCACCCGCGGTCTCGAGCAACTGCCCGACGCGCGGATCGATCGCCGCGAAGGCGCGCACGAGCGCCATCGCCGCGACCGCCGCGATCAGCAGGCGCGCGGCAGGCCCGCGTACCGCGCCCGATACACGACCCGTGAGGTATCGGACCGCGAGAAGCACGTGCAGTGGGCCGAGCAGTGCGACCCCGAAGGCGGCCACCGGGTAGGGCGCGGCGACGGCGAGCACCGCCGCCACTGCCGCTGCAACTGCGAGGCCGGCGAGCGGCCCGAGCACCCGCGGCCCGGCGGCGCCTCCGGGCTCGGCGGCAGATCCCTGAGCGGCGGCGCCTGGGGCCGCCGCGCCGGGTGCGCCGCCGCCGTGCGCCGCTCCGCCGGACGCGGGGTCCGCGTTCACCGGCGCTTTCGGTACCAGATCACCGCCGCGACGACGAGAATCACCACGACTCCGATCACGAGGATCGGGCCGATTACGGATCCGCTCAACACTGGTTCGGGGGCGATGTCGAATCGGCGCATGGCTCCAGAATAGTCCGCTAGTGTGACCGGCATGCTCCAGTGGCCCGTCGCCTATCTGCTGACGTGCCTGGTGGAGATCCCGATCGTGGTGGCGCTCGGTCGCGGCCTGGGCTGGCACCCCCGCCGCGCGTGGGAGGCGGCGGTCGCCGCGTGGCTTCTGCAGTGCACCCACCCGCTCCTGTGGCTCGCCGGATCGCTCGACCTGCCGCGGCTCGTGCTCGCGGAGCTCGCCGTCATCGCGGTCGAGAGTATCGCGCTGTGGTGGTGGGCGGTGAGGCGCGCCGGAGCACCGCGAAGCCGCGCCACCCCGGTGAACGCCCTGATCATCGCGTTCATCGCGAACGCGAGCTCGGTGCTCGTGGGGGTGGCGCTCTCAGCGATCCTGCGCTGGGCCGATCTGGCCTGATCCGGCTTGGCCCGCTACCCGCCCGGCCCAGCCCTCCTCGGCCTGCTCGGCCAGGCTTTGCCCGGGTCGGTCAGCCCGCGGCCGCAGCGAAGGCCTCGGCCTCGGCCTTGTCCTGCTCCGTCGCGACGAGCTGCCCGCAGGCGCCGTCGATCTCCTTGCCGCGGGTGTCGCGCAGCGTCGTGGGGATGCCGGCCGCGTTGAGCCGGTCCACGAATTCACGGGTCACCTCGCGGGTCGAGGCGGTCCAGATCGAGCCGGGCGTCGGGTTCAGCGGGATCGGGTTGACATGCACCCAGCCGCGACCGCGCGCGTTCAGCTTGTCTGCGAGCAGGTCGGCGCGCCATGCGTGGTCGTTCATGTCCTTGATGAGCGCGTATTCGATCGAGACGCGGCGGCCGGTCTTCTCGTAGTAGTGGTAGGCCGCGTCGAGCACCTCCTCGACCTTCCACCGACTGTTCACCGGGATCAGGTCGTCGCGCAGCTCGTCGTCGGGTGCGTGCAGCGACAGCGCGAAGGTGATCGGGATGTCCTCGTCGGCGAGCTTGCGGATCGCGGGGGCGAGCCCGACGGTGGAGACCGTGATCCCTCGCGCCGACATGCCGAGCCCCTCCGGGCCCGGGGCGATCATGCGGTGCACCGCGTTCATGACGCGCTTGTAGTTGGCGAGCGGCTCGCCCATTCCCATGAAGACGATGTTGTTCACACGCTCGGGTTCGGCGCCGTTGCCCGCGCGGCGCCTGCGACCGAGGCCGCCCTCCGCGATCACGCGGTTCGCCTGCACGATCTGGTCGAGGATCTCGGCGGTCGACATGTTGCGGGTGAGACCCGCCTGGCCCGTCGCGCAGAACGGGCAGTTCATGCCGCAACCGCACTGGCTCGACACGCACAGCGTGATGCGGCCCGGGTAGCGCATCAGCACCGACTCGACGAGGGCCCCGTCGAAGAGACGCCACAGGAACTTGATCGTGTCGCCGTCGTCGGTGACGAGTCGCTTCACCTCGGTGAGCAGCGGCGGGAAGAAGGCCTCCGCGAGCTCGTCGCGGCGATCCTTCGGCAGATCGGTCATCTCGGCCGGGTCGGTGGTGCGGTGCTCGAAGTAGTGCTTCGAGAGCTGCTTCGCGCGGAACTTCGGCAGCCCCATCTCCACGACCTTCGCCTCGCGCTCGGCGAGCGTCATATCTGCGAGGTGCGTGGCGGGCTGCTTCACGCGGGGCGACGCGAACTGCAGGGTGGGGCGTCCGTCGGGGTTGGTGATCTGCTTCCAACCCTCGGCCATGGGGCGTACCTGCGGGCGCGCGCCCGCCTTCGCGGGGCGCGTCTTGATCAGCTTGCCCTGCTCAGCGGGCTGCGCGTCGTGGTTGAGCTTGTTGGGATCCATCGCGTCTATTGTCGCATCCGCGACTGGGCGAGGGATCCGGAGGCGGTTCAGACGCTGGCTGGAGGTGCCAGCCGGGCCGGATGCGCTGAACGGATTCGAGGGGCTCGAGGGGTCACGTTCGGGGGTCATGACCGCGTGATTACCCCCGAACGCGTCCCCTCACGACTTCTCCGCGGGCGCGGCGGTACGACAATCGGCCGGGCCGAGGAGAGATCTGCTTCAGGGGACGTCCGGCCTCATACTCAACTCCACCCATAATTGGATTGAGTGTATTTTTTGGGAATGCAGTCCTCCGACCGAAACGCCGCTGCGGCGGCGCTGGCTGATCCCTCGCCAGCCCCGGAACGCCTCGCAGAGATCGCGGCGCAGTGCCCGGAGCTCCGGCCGCAGGTCTCCGATCACCCGAACATCTACCCTGGTCTCCTCGAGCGGATGGGGGAAGCGGTCGGCGAGAAGCCACAGCCGGAAGTCCCACAGCAGCATGTGCTGACCGCCGCCACGATTCAGCTCAGCGCGGCCTGAACACCGCTCAGAACTCCTCGTAGACCGCGGGGTCCTGATCCTTCTGGCGCCCGTCGGGCTTGCCCAGCGCCGTGATCGCGTCGACCTCATTGGTGCTCAGCACGATCTCGGCGGCCGCAAGATTCTCGGTCTGACGTCCGGCGTCGCCCGATTTCGGCAGCGGCACCGCGCCGCGCGCGACGTGCCAGGCGAGGATCGCCTGCACGGGGGCGATGCCGTGGCGCCCGGCGATCTCGACCACCACCGGGTGGCGCACCTGCTCCCCCGCGCGGCCGACGGGACTCCAGGCCTCGGTGATGATGCCGAGCTCGCGGTGCAGCGCGAGCGCCTCGGTCTGCGGAAAGAACGGGTGCAGCTCGATCTGGTTGAGCACGGGCCGCACCCCCGTCTCGGCCTCGATGCGCTCGAGATGCTCCGGCAGGAAGTTGGAGACGCCGATCTCGCGCACGAGCCCGCGCTCGCGAGCCTCGATGAGCGCGCGCCACGCCTCGACGTACTTGCCGGTGACAGGGTTGGGCCAGTGCACCAGGTAGAGGTCGATCGCGTCGAGCCCGGCGCGGAAGACGCTCTCCTCGATCGTGCGCAGCGCGGCCTCGTATTCGTGGTGGCGACCGGGCAGCTTGCTCGTGACGGTGATCTCGGAGCGGTCGACGCCCGACTCGCGCACCGCGCGGCCCACGGCGCCCTCGTTCTCGTAGTTGAACGCCGAGTCGATGAGCCGGTAGCCGCCGCGGATCGCCGATGCGATGGCTGCCGCGCCCTCGGCGCCGTTCAGCTTGTAGGTGCCGAAGCCGATCGCCGGCAGGGTGAATCCGTTGTGCGCGCGCTGCTCGTCCATGCTCTCCACCCTATGGGGGTGAGGGATCCTGACGCACCCCGCGTCAGGATCCCTCACCTCAGAGCAGTCGCGAGCGGATCAGGAAGCGCTTGCCCTCGGGCGCCTCGAGGGAGAAGCCCGAGCCGCGACCGGGCACCGCGTCGACGGTGAGGTGCGTGTGCGCCCACACGCCGAACTGCTCGCGCGACATCCAGAACTCGATCTCACGGGGCGATCCCTCGCCGCCCCCGCCGTCGTCCGCGCCCGTGCCGCTGCCGGCAGCACCGCTCGTGAGCGGCGGCAGCACGAGGGTGCCGAGGAGCACGTCCTGACCGCCGGTCTTGAACTCGCCTCGCTGGTAGCACATGGGCGCGCTGCCGTCGCAGCAGCCGCCCGACTGGTGGAACATGAGGGGACCGTGCATCTCCCAGAGCTCGTCGATCAACTCGAGTGCGGCCGGGGTGAAGGCGAGCCGGCTCTCGGTCTCGCCCTCGACCTCGGGACGCGCGTCGACGACCCCCGGGATCGGCTCGGTCGGCGGACTCTGCGCGATGTCGCAGGCGTCCGACGTCTTCTCGTCCATGGTCCCGCCTCTCCGCCGAGCGGCCTAGAAGAACCCGTCGGCTTCCTCCTTGTAGCTGACCAGCAGGTTCTTCGTCTGCTGGTAGTGGTCGAGCATCATGAGGTGGTTCTCGCGCCCGATGCCGCTCGACTTGTAGCCGCCGAACGCGGCGTGCGCGGGGTAGGCGTGGTAGTTGTTGACCCACACGCGGCCGGCCTGGATCGCGCGACCGGCACGGTAGGCGGTGTTGCCGTTGCGGCTCCAGACGCCCGCGCCGAGGCCGTAGAGCGTGTCGTTGGCGATGCGGATCGCATCGTCGAAGTCGGTGAACGTCGTCGCCGAGACCACGGGTCCGAAGATCTCCTCCTGGAAGATGCGCATCGAGTTGTCGCCCCGGAAGATGGTGGGCTGGATGTAGTAGCCCTCGGAGAACTCGCCGCCGAGATCCTCCACACCTCCGCCGGTGAGCACCTGCGCGCCCTCCTGCCTGCCGATGTCGAGGTACGACTTGATCTTCTCGAACTGGTCGTTCGAGGCCTGCGCCCCGACCATCGTGTCGGTGTCGAGCGGGTTGCCGCGCTTGATGCGCTCGGTGCGCTCGACGACGGCGTCGAGGAAGTCGCCCGCGATCGACTCCTGGATCAGCGCGCGCGACGGGCACGTGCAGACCTCGCCCTGGTTGAGGGCGAACATCGCGAAGCCCTCCTGCGCCTTGTCCCAGTAGGCGTCGTCCTGCGCCATGACGTCGTCGAAGAACAGGTTGGGGCTCTTGCCGCCGAGCTCGAGCGTGACGGGGATGATGTTCTCGGAGGCGTACTGCATGATGAGGCGCCCCGTCGTCGTCTCGCCGGTGAAGGCGATCTTGCGGATGCGCTTGTTCGAGGCGAGCGGCTTGCCCGCCTCGGCTCCGAAGCCGTTGACGATGTTCACGACTCCGGGCGGCAGCAGGTCGCCGATGAGTTCGAAGAGCACGAGGATCGAGGCGGGGGTCTGCTCGGCCGGCTTGATGACGACGCAGTTTCCGGCGGCGAGCGCCGGTGCGAGCTTCCACGTCGCCATGAGGATCGGGAAGTTCCACGGGATGATCTGGCCGACCACGCCGAGCGGCTCGTGGTAGTGGTAGGCCACCAGGTCCTCGGAGATCTGGGAGATGCCGCCCTCCTGCGCGCGGATCGCGCCCGCGAAGTAGCGGAAGTGGTCGATCGCGAGGGGCAGGTCGGCGTTCAGGGTCTCGCGCACGGCCTTGCCGTTGTCCCAGGTCTCGGCGACGGCGAGCATCTCGAGGTGCTGCTCCATGCGGTCGGCGATCCTGTTCAGGATCACCGCGCGCTCGGCGGGGCTGGACGCGTTCCAGGCGGGGGCTGCAGCGTGGGCCGCGTCGAGCGCGGCCTCGATGTCCTCCGCGGTGCCGCGGGCGATCTCGCAGAAGGCCTTGCCGGTCACCGGCGAGGGGTTCTCGAAGTACCGGCCCTTCACCGGCGGCACCCACTCGCCTCCGATGTAGTGCTCGTAGCGGCTCTTGAAGGTCACCAGCGAATCGGGCTGGCCCGGGGCTGCGTACACGGCCATGGTGGGTCTCCTCTGACGTCGTTGTCGGATTCCGGGGGCCGCGCGCCCCCGGTGCTCCGAGGCTAGGCCGGGGAGGGTTGCATCAACGTTGCAGCGCCTCGAGCCGCGCGACGACGCGGGCGCGCTTGGGACTGTGCGGGGGCAGCACCTGCAGCAGGGTCTCCCACACCTCGGCGTCGTCGCCGGCCCAGTGCTGCGCGTACTCGAACAGGTGGTCCGGCGCCGCCGATTGCAGCATGGCCTCGCGCAGGGTGGCGTCGACGTCGGCCCGGAGCCGCTCGACGGCCGGCGCGGCCGAGCCGGGCAGCACGGGCCCCTCGTAGGCGGCCAGGGCGAGCCGGTGGGCACCGCGGCCGAGCGCCTCGAGCGCCTCCACTGCGTCGATGCGCAGCGGGGCGTCGAGCCGATAGGGGCGGGAGAGCAGGTCGATGCCGGCGCCGTGCCGGGCGAGCCCCTTCCGCAGCCGCACGACCTCGGCCCGCAGCGTCTGCTGCGATGCCGCGTCGCCGTAGACCTCCTCGGCGAGCGCGGCCGCACCGAGCCCGGGCCGCCGGGCGACGGCGAGCAGGATCTCGGCGTGCCGCCCCGTGAGAGCGAGGGATCCCTGGCCGGTCTCGAGCAGCGCCGGGTCGCGGCCGAGCACCATCAAGCGGGGCGCGACGGCCGCGGACCTCGCGGTCGGGACGCTTCCCGGGCGGCCGGACTCCATGAGGGATCGCAGCGACTCCACCTTGAGCTCTGCCTCGACGGCGGCGAGCGTCGCCTCGACGAGGGGCAGGATGTGGGGCGACGCGGCGCTGTCGCCGCCCGTGACGTCGATGACGCCGATGATCGCACCGGTGGTCGGGTCGTGCACGGGTGCGGCGGTGCAGCTCCACTGGTGCACCGCGCGGTTGTAGTGCTCGGCGCCGAGCACCTGGATGGCGTGGTCGAGCGCCAGAGCGCTGCCGGGTGCGCTCGTGCCGACGGCGGCCTCGGACCAGTCCATACCGGCCCGGAAGCCCATGTCCTCTGCGGCCGACCGCAGGCGCGCGTCGCCGTCGAGCCACAGCAGGCGCCCCGCGGCGTCGCCGACCGCGACGATGAGGCCCGAGTCGCTCGCCTCCTCGAAGAGCAGCCGCTGCACGACCGGCATCACCCTCGCGATGGGGTGGATGCGGCGCAGCTCTGCGAGTTCGTCGGCGTCGAGCGCGGGCCGTTCGGGCGCCCGGCCGGGGTCGACCGTGCGCTGCTGCGACCGGAGCCACGACGCGAACACCACGGGACGCAGCTCCGCCTGCCGTGCGAAGCGCTCGAGCAGTTCGGGGTCGGCAGCGATCCCCGCGTCGGCGATGAAGCGCTCGTGGGCTCGCTCGAGCTGCCTCCGCCGCTCGCGCACCGATTCGCCGCTGCGCAGCGCCCGCCATTCGCTCGGCACCGGGCCCTCCTTCGCGCTCCTGCCTCCGAGCGTAACAGCCACGCGCGGGAGGGGCGAGGGGCCCGAGCACCCGCGTCAGGATCCCTCACCCCAGAGCAGCCGCGAGCAGATGCCGGATCAGGCAGCCGCGAGGGATCCCTGTCGATAGAGTTCGAGCACGGCGGCGATGCCGCCCTCGCGCCACGCCCGGGACTGCATCGCCGCCGGGCCCCCGTCGGCGCGGCGAGCGGCGACGAACCGCTCGACGTGCGCGAGGTCGCCCGTCGCCTCAAGCGACGGGGCGATCCGTTCGACGAGTTCGTCGACGAGTTCGAAGGCGGCGCGCGACTCGCCGTTCTCGGGGTCGGCGAGCTCGGAGCCCAGACCGTTGCGCGCCGCGACCCAGTGCGCGCCGCGCAGCAGGTCGGGCTGGATCGCGGGCGACTGCTCCCCCGCCTCGCCCTCCGCGAGGGCGTGATGCACGAGCGCGCGCAGGATCAGTGCGAAGGCCACCGCATCGTCGGAGGCGAGCTGTGCGTCGGCCGTGCGCAGCTCGATCGTGGGGAACTTCTCCGAGAGCCTGATCGACCAGTTGACGAGCGCCTTGTCGAACAGCGCGCCCGTGCGCACGAGGCCCTCCACGATCCGCTCGTACTCGGCGGCGTCCTCGAAGCGGGGAGGGTAGCCCGAGCTCGACCACTGCTGCAGCTGCAGGTATCGCCAGCTCGCATAGCCGGAGTCGGCGCCGAGCCAGATCGGCGAGTTCGCCGTGAGCGCCACGAGCACCGGCGACCAGCGGGCGATCCGCGGGAACACGTCGACGCCCGCGTCTCGCGACGGCACCTCGATGTGCACGTGGGTGCCGGTCGAGTAGTACCGCTTCACCATCTCGCGCATCTCCGTCTGGATCCGACCGTAGCGCGGGTTGTCGGTGACGCGGCCCGGCTCGGTCGCCCCGATGGGCGGCAGCCCCGTTCCCGCGAGCACCAGCCCGTGACGCGCTGCCGCGGCGGAGGCGGCCGAACGGAACTCGCGCAGCGAGTCGAAGGCCTCGGCGGCAGTGCCGCACACGGGGGTGGCCGTCTCGAGCTGGCTGTGGAAGAACTCGTGCTCCGCGCGCAACCCGGGCAGCTCGGCGATCAGCTCGTCGGCGCCGTCACGCGGGAGCCCCGTCTCGGAGTCGAGCAGCAGGTACTCCTCTTCGACGCCGAACCGCGGCGCATCGCCGCGGAGCGTGACAGAACTCCGTGCGGTCATGTCGGCACCTGCCCTTCGTCGGAGCTTTCAGTGTGGCACGCTCGCAACCCGCGCTTGCGCTATGTTACGCCGCACGAACGGGCACGGTCACGCCGACGCGCCCGCCCCGAACAGTCCGTTCCCGTACTTCTGCAGCGTGCGATAGGCGTCGGCGAACGTGGCAGGCGGGTGCGCGCGCTCCTCCGCGGTGCCATAGCGGGAGATGAGCAGGCCCAGAAGCCCTTTCGCGGGCGGGCTCAGCGGGCGATCGGGGTCGGCCTCGGCCGGATGCGGCCCGCCCTCGGGATTCGGCGGCACGAAGGCGGGCGATGGTTGCGGCCAGTCGGCGACGTGGCGCGGCACCCTGCGGTTGAACGCGCCCGCGATCGAGGGCGCGCCCCGGTCTCGATCCGTGAGCGGCTCGAGGCCGAAGCGCTCGCAGAGGGTCGCTGCGAGCGAGCCGTGGTGCATGGTCTCGGTGAAGACGCTGCCGCGCTCGACGTGCGCCGAGATCAGCACGGTCGGCACCCGGCAGCCGAGGCGGTCGAACTCGAACCCCATCTCACCCTTCCCGCGCTGGGGCGGCTCCGCAGCAGGGGGCGCGACGTGGTCGTAGGTGCCGCCGTGCTCGTCGAAAGTGAGCAGCATGGCCGTGTTGAGGTAGTTCGAGCCCCGTGCGGACATCGAGGTGCGGATCGCCGTGTAGACCCGATGCACCAGCGCGTCGCCCGCTCGCACATCGGAGAGGGCACCGTTGTAGACCCGTTCGCCGTCGACGGGGCTCTCGCGGCCGACGCCGACCGGCGGATGGAAATCGTTGTGGTTGAACACCATGCGCGGTTCGATGAAGGCGTAGGCCGGCAGCTCGCCGTTCTTGGCGTCGGTCTCGAACTGCTCCATCGTGGCGAAGCGCTCGGTCTTCCAATAGCGCTCGAGCACGGGCGCGTGGATCATGCCGGTGAACGACACGAGCTGCAGTTCGTCGAAATAGACCCGCCAGCTCAGCCCGGCCTCTTCCAGACGGTTGAACACGGTCGGCGTCGCCGCCGCGTTCAGCCATTTGTCGTAGCCGCCGTTCAGCGCATTCGTGACATAGCCGTGCGAGGTCGAGGCGTGGAAGAAGCTGCGGTTGCAGAAGGTCTGGCTCGGCACGGCGCAGAACCAGTGATCGTAGACGCCGAACTCTCGCGCGAGCGCGGAGGTCACCGGCAGCATCTCCGGGCTGAACGATCCCATGATCTGGTCGCGCTCGGCCGCGCTCGGCCTACGGCCGGTGCGTCCGACGAAGTCGGCCTCGTAGTCGAGTACGAAGCCGGTCATAGTGGCCCGCCGCCCCGGCGCGGGCGCGTTGAACGGCTCCCGCATCTCGGAGACCTCGCGGCCTCTGTTGTGCTCATCGAGGGATCCGAAGAGCTGAGTGTTGACGTGGGGGTACTCCTCGCCCGGGTCCGGGTCCGGCCGACGCATGATGCGGTCGGTCGGACCCGCGTAGACATGAGCGGGCACGACGGTGCCGTCCTCTGCTCTGTTGGCGTAGTCGCCGAAGGCGAGGCCCTCGAACGAGCCGCCGGGAGGCGAATCGTCAGGCGTGTAGAGGCGGCCCAGCAGGTTGTCGAAGGAGCGGTTCTCCCCCATCAGAACCACGAGGTGATCGAACCCGGGGGTCTTCCGCGGTTTGGGGACCGAGAACTCCTCGGGGATGTAGGGCTGGCCGGGATGCTCGCGGGACTCGATCCCCCGCCACGCCGCGCCGCCGCCGAGACCGGCCGCGGCTCCCGCAGCGAGCAGACCGCCGCCGCGCAGCAGGTCGCGTCGGCTCGGTCGCCGGGGATCGGAAGCGGATCCGTCGCCGAACGAGGACCCCCGGGATCCCTCGCCCGATCCATCGCCGGTTCCGGGCCGCGCGGCCCCACTCCCCGGCATCGCGCTCACACCACCCGGTTGACGAGCGTGCCGACGCCCTCGATGCTCACCTCGACCTCGTCGCCGGCCTCGAGCCTGCCGACCCCCGCGGGCGTGCCCGTGAGGATCACGTCGCCGGGCAGCAGCGTGAACGCCTGCGAGGCGTGCGCGACGATGCGGGCGAGCGAGAAGATGAGCTGCGAGGTGCGGCCGTCCTGGCGCAGCTCGCCGTTGACGCGCGTCGTGATGCGGGCGTCCGAGAGATCCGGGTCGGTCTCGATCACGGGGCCGAGCGGGCAGAAGGTGTCGAACCCCTTCGCCCGCGCCCACTGTCCGTCCGCGATCTGCAGGTCGCGCGCCGTGACATCGTTCGCGCAGGTGAAGCCGAAGACGTACTTCAGCGCATCCTCCTCGGGCACGTTCTTCGCGATCGCGCCGATGATCATCGCGAGCTCGCCCTCGTGCTCCACCCGCTCGGAGATCTCGGGGCGCACGATCCGGTCGCCCGGGCCGATCACCGAGGTGTTCGGCTTCAGGAAGAGCAGCGGCTCCGCGGGAACCTCCCCACCCGTCTCGCCCCTCATCTCCTCCACGTGATCGGCGTAGTTCTTGCCCACGCAGACGATCTTGGAGCGAGGGATCACCGGTGCGAGCAGACGCACATCACCGAGCGGGAAGCGGCGCCCCGTCGTATCGTAGCCCGACACCATCGGGTCACCCGTCAGCTCGACGATCTCGACACCGTCGTCCCGGCCGCCTTCGACGCCGGGAGCGGACTCGGCCTCATCGAGCACTCCGTACGAGATCTCGCCCTCGACGAGGAAACGCGCGACCTTCATGCCTCAGACCTCCGCGGGAGCCGGAGCGATCGCGTCGAGCCAGCCGTGCCGATCCTCGCGGATGCCGGTCTGGATGCCGGTCAACTCCTCGCGCAACGACATCGTCAGCTCGCCCGGAGCCGTGTCGCCGAAATCGACGAGGAGACCGTTGTCGCCGACCAGCCGCTGGATCGGGGTGATCACCGCGGCCGTACCGCAGGCGAACGCCTCGACGATCGAGCCGTCGGCGACGCCCTCGGCCCACTCGCGCACGGTGATGTCGCGCTCCTCGACGCGCAGGCCGCGATCCTCGGCCAGCTGGATCAGGCTGCGACGGGTAATGCCGTCGAGGATGTTCCCGTTCAGCCGCGGCGTGAGCAGCGTGCCGTCGGAGCGCACGAGGAACAGGTTCATGCCGCCGAGCTCGTCGATCGTGTCCTCGGTCGCCGAATCGGTGAACAGCACCTGGGCGCAGCCGTTCTCGGCGGCGATGCGTGTGGGCAGCAGCGAGGAGGCGTAGTTGCCGCCGCACTTCGCGGCGCCCGTGCCGCCGCGACCGGCGCGGGCGAGATCGGAGGACAGCCAGATCGAGACGGGCTTCACGCCGCCCGTGAAGTAGGCTCCCGCGGGACTCGCGATCACCAGGAAGCGCGCACGCTCCGCAGCGCGCACGCCGAGGAAGCTCTCATCGGCGATCATGAACGGGCGCAGGTACAGGCTCTGGTCGGCGCCGCCCGGGACCCAGTCGGCATCGATCCGCACGAGCTGACGGATCGCCTCGGTGAAGAGGCTCTCCGGGATGTGCGGCAATGCCAGACGCTCCGCCGACTCGTTCAGGCGGCGCGCGTTGGCCTCCGGGCGGAAGGTGACGATCGAACCGTCGGGCCTGCGGTACGCCTTCAGCCCCTCGAAGATCTCCTGCCCGTAGTGCAGCACCGACGACGCAGGATCCATGGGGATCGGGCCGTAGGGCACGACCTCGGCGTCGTGCCACCCGGCCTCGCGGGTCCAGACGATCGACACCATGTGGTCGGTGAAGTGGTTGCCGAAGCCGGGATCGGCGAGGATCGCTGCGCGCTCGGCGTCGGGCAGCCGGTCGGCTTCGGTGATGGTGAAGGCAAGGTCGGTCATTGGGGTACTCTCTCGCGGTCGAAGAAGATGGAGCGGCTGCCCGGCGCTGCGGGTCTCAGCCGCGCTGCGGCAGCTGGGCGATCACGGCGTCGCCGATCTCGGCCGTGGGGCGCGTCGCGGCTCCGCGGGTGGCGAGGTCTGCTCGGACGGCGGCGCGCACGCGATCGCCATCCGCGGTCAGACCGAGGTGGTCGAGCATGAGGGCTGCGGAGAGGATCGCCGCGGTCGGGTCCGCCTTCTGCTGCCCAGCGATGTCGGGCGCAGAGCCGTGAACGGGCTCGAACATGCTCGGGAACGTGCCGTCGGGATTGATGTTGCCGCTGGCTGCGAGCCCGATGCCGCCGCCGATGGCGCCGGCCAGGTCCGTAAGGATGTCTCCGAACAGGTTATCAGTCACGATGACATCGAAGCGCGAGGGATCCTGCACCATGAAGATCGTCGCGGCGTCGACATGCATGTAGTCGACCGCGATCTCCGGGTACTCGGCGGCGACCGTCTGCACGATGCGCTGCCAGGTGGCGCCCGCGTGCACGAGCACGTTGGTCTTGTGCACCCAGGTGAGCTTCTTGCGCGGCCGGCTCTGCGCGGTCTCGAACGCGTAGCGCACGACGCGCTCGATGCCGAACGCGGTGTTGACCGACACCTCGGTGGCGACCTCGGCCGGGGTGCCGGGGCGCAGGCGCCCGCCGTTGCCCGCGTAGGGGCCCTCGGTGCCCTCGCGCACCACGACGAAGTCGACGTCTCCCGGCTGCTTCAGCGTCGACTCCACGCCCGGGAACAGGGTGCAGGGGCGCACGTTCGCGTAGTGCTCGAAGTCGAAGCGGAGCTTCAGCAGCAGGCCCCGCTCGATGTTCGCGTTCTTCAACCGAGGGTCGCCCGGCACGCCTCCGACGGCGCCGAAGAGGATGGCGTCGTGTTCGGCGATCGCGGCCTGCTCGGCCTCGGGCAGCGTGTCGCCCGTCTCGAGGAAGCGATCGGCACCCAGCTTGAACTCCGTGCGATCGAGGGCGACTTCGCCGCCGGCGAGCGCCGCGTCGAGTACGCGGTTCGCCTGCTCGATGACCTCGGGTCCGATGCCGTCACCGGGGATGACGGCGAGCTTGATGGTGCGGGTCACAGGGCGCTCCTCTTCGTGCCAGTCTGTCTGCCCGGAGGCTCCGGGCCATACCCTTCCAGCTTACTCCGGCGGCTCCGGCGCGGCGCCCCTCCCCGAAAACGACGAAAGCCCCACCCGAAGGTGAGGCTTTCGCTATCCGGTGACCCCAGCGGGATTCGAACCCGCGTTGCCGCCGTGAGAGGGCGGAGTACTAGGCCGCTATACGATGGGGCCGGAGCTGCTTCGCGCTTTCGATCTCTCTGCTGCGCTGGCAACTCGTATATCTTGACATATGCTCGCGGCCTACGCAAAATCGGGGCGCGACTCCCGGGTGTGTCCCGCATGATCACGCCGATCGGTGCCCATTCTGGACCCGATCGTACGGGTGTCGCGCCGACTCAGTGCACGGACCTGCCGAGCCTGACCCGAGCCCACAGCAGCCCGCACGCGAGCACCGCGCAGGTGACGAGCGCCGCGCCGAGCGGAGCGAGCGACGCGGCGCAGGCGAGAGCCCACACGACGCCGAGCGCCGCCCCGAGGAAGAGCACGGCGATGGGGCCGTCGAGCGTCCACATCAGCACGTTGACGCCCGCCATGTCGCCAGCGGGCGTCGGCACCGGCGCGAGCAGCCGCAGGGGGATGGTGCCCTTCAACACGGCGGCCGCCCGCATGGCGACGACCACCCCGGCGACGAGGACCGCGGAGAGCAGCACGAGCGGCGCCAACCGGACGTGCGGCCCGATGAGACCGCCTGCGGCCGTCCCCAGCAACGCGCCCGCCCCGAGCGCCACCGCGGTCAGCACCGCCGGAACGACGAGGTGTCGCGCGATGAGCGACGCCGGCGAGACCGGGAGCAGCGGCGGCGAACCGCTCCCCTGCGCCGCGGCAGCCATGCCTCGGCACCAGGCCGAGCTCGACAGATACGCGAGCAGGAGCGACGCGGCGCCGAGCAGGGCCGAGCCGACATACGGCAGCAGGAAGCGCCCCTCGGCCGAGGCCGCGGGGATCGACGAGGGATCGAATGCGCCGAGCGCCGCGGCCCACAGAGCGCCGGCGGCGCTCGCACCTCCGAGCGCGAGCAGGCTTCGGCCGGGAGCGCGGACGACGCCGAGCAGATCCCTCGCCGCGATCGCGCCCGTGAGACCGCGGCCGGGGCGGAACCGGATGCGCCTCCCCCACCGCACCGGAGCCCCGAGGCGGGCGAGCCCGGCGCTCGGGTCGCCCGCGACGACGAGGGTCTGCACGGTATCCCAGCGCAGCGCCTGCTCGCGCAGCGCCTCCCAGCGCAGGCGCGCGGCGATCGCGGGGGTCCAGGCGATCATCGCGACCGCCGCAGCCACCGGCACGACCGCGAGCAGCGGCTGGGTCGACGCATCGCTCAGCAGTCGCGCGGCGATCGACCAGGGGTCGGCGAGCCCCGCACCGTCGAGCGCCCGCGCGGCCCACAACTGCGCCGCCGCGAGCGCACCGAGCAGCAGGGCCGCGAGTGCGCGTGCGCGGGGGCTGAGCTGGCCGACGAGCGGCGCCGCCGCGGCCAGCAGACCGATCGAGGCGAGGGCGAGCGGCAGCGCCACCGCGAGGCCGACGTCGAACTCGCCGCGCAGCGCCCGGGCGGCGACGGCCACGGCCGCCGCGAGCACTCCGACGAGCGCGCCCACGCCGAGCCACCGCGCGACCGAGGGACCGAGGAGACGTGCCCTGGACACCGGAGTCACGTGCAGCAGGTCGAGCTGCGGCAGGCCGGCGCGGGCGGGTCCGATCCTCGAGCCGGCGAGACAGAGCAGGGCCGTCGCCACGGTGAGCACGGGGGCGACGGCGGATAGAGGCCCCTCGCCCCCAGCGGCCACGCCGGATGTCGCGGGCAACTCGGCTCGCAGCCAGAGCAGCCCGGCTCGCACGATCGGGGCGACCACGATGATCACGAGCATGATCGCGATGTAGACGGGGTACGACGCGTCGCCGACGTCGAAGCGCGCGCCTCGGCGGCGCAGCACGACGCGGACGGCGCTGCGGTTCACGCCGAACTCGCTCCCCCGACGAGCACGTCGGAACCCGCCACCCGCGCGACGAGCTCCGCGTCGTGCGACGCGAATGCGACCGCGGCCCCGCCGTCGCGTGCCTCGAGGACCGCTTCGGCGACGAGGGATCGCCGATCGGGGTCCAGCCGCTGTTCCGGCTCGTCGAGCAGCAGCGCCGAAGCGGGTCGCGCGAACGTCACCGCGAGCGAGACGAGCTGCCGCTGCCCGCTCGACAGCTCGTTCGGGAAGCGCGTCGCGAGCGCGGCGATGCCGAAGCGGTCGATCGCGCCGCTGCCGAAACCGTGCCATGCAGCACCCTCGGCCTCGCCCTCCCACGCCGCCTCGACGAGCGCGAGCTGATCCCTCACTGTCAGATCGGGGTAGAGCGTCGGCGGTTCGATCAGGGCGGCGATGTGCCGGCGCACCTCGCGGTCGCGCTCGTCGAGCCGACGACCGAAGAGCTCGGCGCGGCCGCGGTTCGGGCGCATCCGCCCCGCGAGCACGCGCAGCAGCGTCGTCTTGCCTGCGCCGTTCGGCCCGCGCACCGCGACGCAGGCGCCGCGAGTGAGCGTGACGGAGGTCTCGGGCAGCAACTCGGCGCCGTCGATCTCGACGGAGACGCCCGTGGCTTCGAGCACCGCGCCCACGCCGTCCACCGCGCCCGCCACCCCTGCGCCCGCTGCGTCCGGGGCGCTCAGCGCTTCACCCGGTTCATCGCCTTCTCGGTCTCGCGGCGCTTCAGCCGCTTCTCGATGACGAAGGCCATGAAGATCCAGCCGCCGAGCGCGGTGATCACCCACACGATGATGGGGGCGAGCACCCAGGTCTCGACACCGCGGATCTCGATGCCGCCCTTGAACAGCGTCGCGACCCAGAGCGCGAGCAGCGTCGCGACGAGCCCGACGCCGCCCGCGAGGGGCGCGGCGTAGCGCTGCGCGATGTTCAGCACGAACGGACCGAGCACGGCATGCGCGACGGCGAACACCGCGACCGCTGTGAGAAAGCCGCCGATGTGCAGCTCGAAGCCGGGCAGCGCGAAGTGCGCGACCACGAGCGCGATGGCCGAGAGCACCACCTGGGAGACGATCTGGAAGAGGAGTCGCATGCGGGATACGCCTTTCGTGACGTCAGTCGGTCTCGCCCGGCTTCGGCCGGAAGGGCTTCGCGGGGAGATCTGGGCCGTCCCAGACCTGGATGACGCCCCACGCGACCGCGGCGATCGGCACGGCGAGCACGGCACCGAGCACGCCGCTCAGCACGGTGCCGATGGTCAGGGCGAGCAGGATGACGAGCGAGTGCAGCTTCAGCGCGCGCCCCATGAGCACGGGCTGCAGGAAGTTGCCCTCGAGCTGGTTGACGAGCACCACGACGCCCACGACGAGCACGGCGCTCAGCGGACCGTTCGCGACGAGGGCGACGAGCGCGGCGAGGATGCCTGCGAGGGTCGCACCCACGATCGGGATGAACGCGAGCACGAACACGAGCACGGCGAGCGGCAGCGCGAGCGGGACCTGCAGGATGACGAGGCCGATGCCGATGCCGATGGCGTCGACCGCAGCCACCGATGCGGTGCCGCGCACGTAGTGGCCGAGCGTGTCGACCGTCTTCGCGCCCGCGCGCTCCGCGCGGGCCAGCGCCGCTCCCTCGAAGGGACGCAGCAGGAAGCGCCAGATCTGCGGCCCGTCTTTCAGGAAGAAGAACAGCACCACGACCATGAGCACGAAGCCGGTGATGAAGTTGGTGACCACGCCGACACCCGCGAGCGCGCCCGAACCGAACTGCGAGCTCGTCAGGAAGTCGACGATGGTGTCGCGCCACTCCATCAGCTGCTCGTGGTCGGGCGCGAACGGCAGCGTCTTCACCCAGTCGAGCACCTGGGCGAAGCCGTCCTGCGCCTGGGTCGAGAGGTCGTCCCACTGATCCTTCACCGCCCACACGATGAGCCAGCCGACGGCCGTGAGCAGCAGCACGATCGTGAGCAGCACGAGTACCGTGGCGAGCGCCGCGGGGATGCGGGCTCGCAGCCACCCCATCACCGGGGCGAACGTGCTCGCGAAGATCAGGGCGAGCAGGATGGGGATCACGACGGTGCTCAGCGTGCGCAGACCGATCACCACGACCGTCGTGAGCACGAGCACGACGATGATCTGCAGCGCGCGCGTCGCGAGCAGCCCGAACGAGTCGCCCCAGGCCCTGCGGGCCCGAGAGGACTCGGCCAGCCCGTCGGAGCCGCCGCGTCCGCGCGTGCCCGCGCGCACCTCGAGATCGTTCATCCGAGCGTTCAGCTCTCGCAGCCGTCTCCCGCCGAACATCGGCACCTCCCTGTTGATGTCGTAGGAACCACCATAGAGGGTGCCGCCGACATCGGTGTCCGCGAACCTCCGGGCTCCGGTCGGACGCACGATCGCCGCCGTCGACGCGCGAGCGCCGGCCCGCCGCGAGGGATCAGCGGTGCACGGCTCGCGTCGCGATGAAGTCGCGCAGCTCCGCCTCGTCGTCATCCATCTCGGTGACGTGCTGCGGCAGCTCGAGCAACCCGGCCAGGTGCTCGGGCATGCCGACGCGCTCGCCGGTCGCCTCGAGCACGATGTCGGGGAACTTCGCGGGCTTCGCCGTCTCGAGCACGAGCATGGGCACGCCGGGCTCGGCGTACTCGCGGGCGACCTTCACGCCGTCGGCCGTGTGCGGGTCGATGAGCACGCCGCTGCCCTCGAACACCGAGCGGATGGTCGCGACGCGGTCGGCGTGCGTGCTCGTGCCGCTCTGGAAGCCGAACTCTGCCTCGAAGCGAGGCAGATCCGCGGAGAAGTCGATGCTCCCGGTCTCGTCGAGCTCGCGCCAGGCGGCGGCGAGCCGCTCGGGATCGCGCCCGAGGAGGTCGAAGACGAAGCGCTCGAGGTTCGAGGCCTTCGAGATGTCCATCGAGGGGCTCGACGTCGCGTGCGTCTCGGCCGCCGTGCGCGGCGTGTAGACGCCGGTGCGGAAGAACTCGTCGAGCACGTTGTTCTCGTTGGCGGCGAGCACGAGTCTGCGGATCGGCAGCCCCATGGCCTTCGCCAGGTGCCCGGAGAGGATGTTGCCGAAGTTGCCCGAGGGCACCGTGAACGAGACCTCGAAGGCCGCGCGCTCGGCTTCGGCCACCGCGTCGGTGGTGCGCAACCAGGCCCAGAAGTAGTAGACCATCTGGGCGCTGATGCGGCCGAGATTGATCGAATTGACCGTGCCCAGCTCATGGGCGCGCTTGAACTCGAGGTCGCCCGAGAGGGCCTTCACGAGGTTCTGGCAGTCGTCGAAGACGCCGGCGACGGCGATGTTGTGGATGTTGTCGTCGGTGAGCGAGTACATCTGCGCCCGCTGGAACTCGCTCATGCGCCCCTGCGGCGAGAGCATGAACACGGCGATGCCGTGCTTGCCCCGGAGCGCGTACTCGGCGGCGGAACCGGTGTCGCCCGAGGTCGCCCCGATGATGTTGAGCGCGCGGTCGTTCTTCTCGAGCGCGTATTCGAGCGCCTGCCCGAGGAACTGCATCGCCATGTCCTTGAAGGCGAGCGTCGGCCCCTCGGAGAGGCCGACGAGCGAGATGCCGGTGTCGGGCCCGGCGAGCGGCGAGACCGGCACGATCGCCTCGTCCACGAAGTTGTCGGCGCTGTAGGCGGCGCGGCACATGCGCGCGAGGTCGTCGCGCGGGATATCGGTCGCGTAGAGGCTCAGGATCTCGGTGGCCAGATCCGCGTAGTCGAGGGATCGCCACGCCTCGATCTGCTCGGCGGAGACCTGCGGCACCGTCTCGGGAACGACGAGCCCGCCGTCGGTTGCGAGCCCCTCCAGCAGGATCGCGCTGTAGGGGGCCGGCTCCATGCCGCCGCGGGTCGAGATGTACTTCACCGATGCTCCTCCAGAGTTGTGGACTGCCCGCACCATTCTTGCAGGCCCCGCTGACATTCCCGGCGATCCCTCTCGGATATAGCCTGGTCGGGACCGTGAGGAGGTCCCCGCACATGAGCGACGAGCAGCAGATGCCCGCGACGATCCCCGATCCGCAGCAGCCCCGATACGCGTCTCTCGTCGCGCACCCGCCCGCCGCACCGTACGCCCCGCAGCCGCAACCCCGGCCGCCGCTCAACGGCCTCGCCGTGTTCGCCTTCGTATCCTCCTTCATCATCGGGCTGCTGGGTCTTGTGCTCTCGTTCATCGCGGTGTCCCAACTCGGGCGCGACGGCAAGCGCGGCAAGGGCTTCGCCGTCGCGGCGATGATCATCGGCGGGGTGAACACGATCTTCCAGCTCGTGGTCGGCATCTTCGTCGTGATAGCGCTCATCGCGGGAGGGATCGCGGTCTCGGCCGTCGGCGAGGCGGCGCGCCGCGGTGCCTCCGGCGCATCGCCCGAACTCGAGCTGCCGCACACCTGGGCGCCGGCGAACATGGGAACGGGAGGGGTGGTCTTCACCTCGCCGACGGAGGCGGTCGAGACCCCTCCGATCGGCGAGATCGAGGAGCGCGGTGCGTACATCCCCGCTCCGGGGAGCGCCCCCGTGCACGTCACGCTCTACGTGGACTACGCCTGCACCGATTGCCTCGCATTCGAGGAGGAGAACGGCGACATGCTCGAGGAGCGCCTCGCCGCGGGCGACATCTCGCTCGAGATCGTACCGGTCGCCGCGCTGGACCGCGCGACCGGCCACACCGAGTACTCGACGAGGGCCGCGAACTTCATGGCCTGCCAGGTCGACGCCCAACCCGAGACCGCCTACGCCGTGCATCGCGCGCTCCTGAGCGCCGAGAACGTCCCCGAACCCGGCACGGCAGGCCCCAAGGACGCCGAGCTGATGGTCATCGCCATGCGCGCGGGAGGCGCCGACGACACCGCCGCGCGCGAGTGCGTCATGTACCGCGCCTTCGAGAGCTTCGTCGCCGAGGTCACCACGGATCTCACGGCCGGTCGCGGGGTGCTCGGCCTGGCCCCCGACGAGCGGCTGCAGCGGGACTCCGAGCCGCAGTCGACCGACGAGCAGCTGCTCTCCAGCCTCCCCCTCTCCCTCGTGAACGGGAAGGATTGGCAGCAGCCCGAATACGAGGCGGTGAGCCTCGAGGCGTTCATCGACCGTGAACTCGCGGTCATCGAAGGCCGGTAGGGATCCCTCGCGGAGTTCGCTTCTGCTCGGCAGGGATCCCTCGCCCTCATCCGTCCGGAGCTCGCGGGTAGGCTGGATACGGTCGAAAGGGGAAGAACCGGCATGAACGACGCACCGGCACCGCACCAGGGAACGCCCGCGCACCCGGAGGTTCCCCCGCCGGGCCTGCCGCAGTCGCAACCGCAACCCGCGCCGCCGCAGGCGCCACCGGTGCACTACGCGCCGGGCGGAGCGGCCTACACCCAGCCGGGCGGCATGCCCGGAGCGATGTACTCCCCCTACGCGGCGCAGCAGGCGGGAGTGCGGCCGCCGATGAACAAGACCGCGATCTGGGCGTTCATCACCTCGTTCTTCATCGGGCTGCTCGGCCTCATCCTGGGCGTCGTGGCGTCGAAGCAGATCGGCAACACCGGGCAGCGCGGCATCGGCTTCGCGATGGCGGGGTTCTACATCGGCCTCGTCGTCATGATCCTGCAGTTGACGGTCGGCCTGATCCTGTTTCTGATGCTGCTCTTCGGCACCATCGCCTCGACGACGGTCTAGTTGGCGGGGCGGAGGGACCGAGACCCTCGCGCCGCCTCGCGGTCGTATACTCTGGCCGGATGATGCCGATTCGTCTCGCCGCGCTCGGCGGTAAGGACGAGATCGTGATCGGCGAAGACCTTCTCGTGGCCGTAGGTCACACGATCAGCGGCGACTTCGCGCAAGATGCGTTCGCGGGGTTGCGCGGCTGAACAAGGCCGGAAGTTCTCCGATGCCTACGAATTGGCGTAGCTCCTCGCCCGAGAGCGACGCATCGGTCTTCGCGTGCCGGGCTACGGAGTAAGCGGTAGCGCGGATGCGCGCACCAAGCGCACCGCAGCGGGTGCGCCCGGTTGCGCGGGTTCCCCGCCTTGCCCTGCACGTGCCGAACATGACGGTTTCAGCGAGACCGACTGTTCCGGGAGCGCTGAAACAGTCTGTTTCGCTGAAACGGTCGGTCTCACCGAGAGAAGCCGCTTCGCTCGCTCGAGCAGCGGAGGGAACGCAGCGAAATGGCGGCTCACCAGCTGACGGGGAGCGCCTTGCCCTCCTCGTAGCCGGCGGCCGACTGGAGGCCGACGCGAGCGCGCACATGGAACTCCTGCAGGCTCTCGGCGCCCGCGTAGGTGAACGATGAGCGCACGCCCGAGGTGATCATGTCGACGAGATCCTCGACGCCCGGCCGCTGCGGATCGAGGTAGATGCGCGACGACGAGATGCCCTCGGCGAAGAGCTCCTTGCGGGCCCGCTCGAAGGCGTCGAGCCCGCCGAAGCGGCCCTGCACGGCCTTCGTCGACGCCATGCCCCACGACTCCTTGTACTGCCGCCCGTCGGCGTCGGAGACGAGCTCGCCAGGAGACTCGGCGGTGCCCGCGAACCAGGAGCCGATCATCACGGAGGCCGCGCCGGCGGCGAGTGCGAGCGCGACGTCGCGGGGGTAGCGCACGCCGCCGTCGGCCCACACGTGCGCACCGAGCTCGCGCGCAGCCTGGGCTGTCTCGAGCACTGCCGAGAACTGCGGGCGGCCGACGGCCGTCATCATGCGCGTGGTGCACATCGCGCCGGGGCCGACACCGACCTTGAGGATGTCGGCGCCCGCCGCGACGAGATCGTTCACACCGTCGGCGGTCACGATGTTGCCCGCGACGATCGGCAGGCCGAGGCCGAGCTCGGATACGGCGCGCAGGGCGCGCAGCATGCCCTCCTGGTGGCCGTGCGCGGTGTCGACGACGAGCACATCGGCGCCTGCGGCGGCGAGTGATCGCGCCTTGCCCGCCACATCGCCGTTGATGCCGACCGCGGCGGCGACCGCGAGCCGGCCGTCGCCGTCGAGGGCGGGGGCGTAGATCGAGCGGCGCAGCGCCGAGCGGCGCGACAGCGTACCGAGCAGTTCCCCCCGCTCGACCACGCAGACGGTCTCGACGTCGTGCCGCGCCGCGACCTCGTCGACCGCGTCGAAGGTCTCCCGAGCGCCGGCGAGCGCATCGGCGTCGAGCAGCGGGGCGGCCCCGTGCACGAGGTCGCCGAGCCGCGCATCGGATGGAACGCTGCCGAGTCGCGCGGCCGAGAGGACTCCCCTGATCCGCTCGGAGGGGACGCGCCCCTCCGGCTCCGCACCGTCGATCACGACGACGCTCTGGCCTTCGGCGCGAGGGATCAGGCGCAGCGCGTGGGCCGCGGTCAGCTCGCTCGAGAGCAGGATCGGCGTGTCGACGTCGACGGGCTGCTGCTTCACCCAGCGGATCGCGGCCTCGGTGCCGTCGAGGGAGAGATCCTGCGGCAGCACGGCGAGCCCGCCGCGCCGCGCGAGCACGGCGGCGAGCCGCGGTCCGGTGACCGAGTTCATGTTGGCCGCGACGAGCGGCAGAGTCGCGGGGGTGCCGTCGCGGGGCGTCAGCTCGACCGCGAGGCGGCTCCCCACGTCGGAGTGCCTCGGCACGAGGAACACGTCGGAATAGGTGAGGTCAACGGTGGGCTTCGCGCCGATAAACTCCATGCTCCCCACGCTACCGCGTGAGCCTCGGAATGCTCCCGACGCTCGGGTTCTCAGTTCGGCGAGGCGTGTTTCGACCCGCTCCTCCCGCCGGTTGAGCGACCGAGGCACGAGGGAGTCGAAACCGAAGAGCCGACTCGGTGCGGCGGGTTTCGACTCGCTTCGCTCGCTCAACCAGCGGAGGTACCCGCTCCACTCGCTCCGCCAGCCGGGGCCGCGGTGCGCTGCGCACACGAACGCATAGGATGGAGGTTGTGGGAGCCCACCGCGGCCCTCGCGCAGCCCGGGTCCTGAACACCGGCTCGCTCCGAACGGGCGTGTCAACCTCACCGGGTAGCCACCGACACAGCCCAGGAGTGGAGACCGGACATGTCCGACACCAACACGCCCAACGACGATTCCCGGAACACCGCCCCGAGCGGTGCCGGCGATAACCCGCCCGCGCAGGACGCGCAGCCGACGACGCCGCTGACCCCGGCACCTGCAGCGCCCGACGCGCAGGACGCCCAGCACACGACGCCGCTGACCCCGGCCCCCGCCCCGCAGGACGCCCAGGACTTCCAGGCCACCACCCCGCAGCAGTCGGTGGCCCCGCAGGCGCCCCAGATGCCGCAGGCGCCGACCGGACGTCAGGCGCCGCAGGTGCCCCAGGCCCCTCAGATGCCGCAGTCCGCGCAGCAGCCCGGAGGCCCCCAGCAGCCCTTCCAGCCCGGCGCGCCCCAGCAGCCCTTCCAGCCCGGCGCTCCGCAGGGCCCCGGCGCTCCGCAGGGCCCCGGCGCCCCGCAGGCCCCCGGTGTGCCGAGCTACGGCTACCCGACGGCGCCGAAGCAGCCGAAGGGTCTCGCGATCACCGCGCTCGTGCTCGGCATCGTCGCGGTCGTCGGCGGGATGATCTTCGGATGGATCCCGTTCGTCGGCGGCATCATCACGGTCCTGTGCGGCCTGGCCGCGCTGATCCTCGGCTTCATCGCGATCGGCAAGAAGCAGTCGAAGGGCATGTCGATCACCGGTCTCATCCTGGGCGGCGTCGGAGTGCTGGCGGGCATCGGCATCATCATCGCCTGGAGCTTCATCATCTCCAACGTCAACAAGGAGCTCGAGGACTACAGCAGCTCCCTCGACGAGCTGCAGTCGGAGCTCGACAACTACGACTACGAAGCGGACACCGGCTCCGGCTTCTCGGAGGGCGACCCCGGAGTCGACTCGCTCGAGTACTCGGCGGCGTTCTGCTCCGTGTTCAACGAGTACCTCGCCCTCAACCCGACCGGTGACCTGGCGAGCGATTCCCCCGAAGCGCTCGACGTGTTCCAGCGCCTCGCGGCCGAGGAGAGCCCGAACCAGGACGTGTATCAGCTCTTCTACGACATCATCAGCGACCCGGCGAATGCCACGAACTACGGTTACGACGAGATCGAGCAGGCATCGCAGGATCTCGTCTCCGCGATGATGGACGACACCGCCGCCTGCATGTGATCGCGGGTGAGGTTCGCCCCTCCGCGACGAGGCCCCGGTATCGTGATACCGGGGCCTCGTCCGTTCCCACCAACACCACCGACAGGTATCCAGAAGGGAAGCATCCATGTTCAAGGGCTTCAAGGAGTTCCTGCTCCGCGGCAACGTGGTCGACCTCGCAGTGGCCGTGGTCATCGGCGCTGCGTTCAACTCCGTCGTCGAGCGCGTCGTCGACTCGCTCATCAACCCCATCATCGGCATGGTCTTCAAGGCCGACTCCCTCGACGGGGCGCTGAAGTTCGCGCTTCCCGGAGGCGGTGCGATCGCCCTCGGCGCTGTGATCGGCGCGATCATCAACTTCGTGATCGTCGCGGCCGTCGTCTACTTCGTGTTCGTGCTGCCCATGAACAAGCTGCGCCGCCCGGTTCCCGAAGAGGAGCCCGTCGCACCCACCGAGCAGGAGCTCCTCACCGAGATCCGCGACCTGCTCCGCGCGGGCGCGGGCATTCCTCCCGCTCCCACGCCGGAGAACCCGCCGACCCCCTCCTCCGAGCACCCGCCGCACAAGCACTGAGAGCAGCCCGATGACGCTTCCCCCGACTCCCGGCGACGACAGGGATCCCTCGCCGCAGCCGCAGGCTCCGCAGTACCCGCAGGCACCGCCGCACCCTTACGCGCAGCCGCCGGTCGCGCCGATGAGCTCGCTCGCGGTCGTGGCCTTCGTCGGCTCGTTCTTCGTGTCGCTCGTCGGCATGATCTGCGGCCACATCGCGCTCGCGCGGATCAAGCGCAGCGGTCAGCGGGGCCGGGGTCTCGCGCTGGCGGGAACGATCATCGGATACGTCACCCTCGCGTCCAAGCTCTCCCTGCTGGCCGCGCTCTTCGTGTTCGGGCTCGGCTTCCAGCCCGGTCCGGTGCCGACCGTGAGCGGTGCGTCCGCGAGCGGAGTCGGGCCCGAGGGAATGGCCTCGGGCGGCGCCGTGTTCGGCGAGGGCGGGGAGCTCGTCTCGTCGGGCTCGGCCTCGGGCGACTCGCGCGAGGCCCCCGAGGCCGATCGCTCCGCAGGCTCGCCGGTCGACGTGACCGTGTACGTCGACTACATGTGCCCGGCGTGCGGCGCCTTCGAGCAGGCGAACGGCGACATGCTGAACAGCTACGTGCGGGCGGGCGACATCACTCTGCAGGTCTACCCCCTCAACTTCCTCGACCAGACCTCGCTCGGTGCCCGCTACTCGACCCGTGCGGCGAATCTGTTCGCCTGCATCGTCGAGTCCTCCCCCGACGCCGCGCTCGACGTGCACACGAGCCTGCTGAGCGCCGACGTGCAGCCGTCGGAGGGCACCGAGGGCCTCACCGACGACGAACTGCTCGCGGTCGCCGAGGACGCGGGCGCCGATGTCGACGGCGAACTGCGGCAGTGCGTGGCCGAGCAGCGCTTCGCCGGTTTCTTCGACGACAACACGCGCATCGCGACCGAGGAGGGTCTGCTCGGCCTCGCCCCTGGAGCCCAGCTGCTCGGAAGCGGCGGAACGCCGCAGCCGGCCGACGGACCGCAGCGGCTCGTCTCGACCCCCACCGTGATCGTGGCCGGCGAGCAGTACGTCGCGCAGCGCGACGGCGATCTCGAGTCGGCGATCCTGAAGGCTCTGGACCGCTAGGGATCGCTGACGCGGCGAGGGATCACCGCAAGGCGGCTCAGAAGAGCGTGGGCGGCATGGATCCCTCGCCCGCCACGTCGATGATCCGCAGAGCCGCCCCGATCCCCTCCGACGCGAACCGCGCACGCGAGATGAGCTCCGCGTCGCCCACGCGATCGGGATCGAGCCACTCGTCGTGGAACTCGCGCGGCAGCACCAGCGGCATGCGCGGATCCGCCTCGGCGGCGGCGGCGACCGCGTCTCGGGTGACCATCGAGTAGCTGAGCAGCTCGCCCTCGCCGTCGATGCCGCCGCCGCGCTCCCCCGGAACCGGCGTGACGATCGCCGCGATGCCGAAGAGTTCGTCGCCGGGGAGCGCGAAGGTGCGCCCCTTCTCCACGTACCACCGCGCGGGCAGCAGAGCGCGCCGCTGGAACGGCTCCCGCCAGCTGCGCAGCAGCGCGTCGTCGCGCGAGTTGAAGGCGCTGTAGGGGGCGGGGGCGCCTGCGACGTGCAGCCACCACCAGCCGAGCTCCACCGAGCGCGCGCCGCCTCTCACGTGGATCAGGGGGTTGAGGTTGCGCGCCTTCCGACCCGTGATGCGCGCCCTGCCCCGCTGCTCGCGCGCCCACCGCTCGACGAGCGCCCGGCTGTCGGGCTCGTGCATGGGCGGCAGGTCGAAGGTGAGACCGAGGCCGTGGGGGCCGCCGCTCGCCCCGTAGATCGCGCACATGCGATCAGCCTATGCCGTGCCCCCTTCTGCGCTCGGCAGTAGATGTTCGAGAATCGCAAGAACGGAACGTCTACTGACCAGCGCAGAGGCTCTGGCGTTCACGCCGCGCCGACGGCCGTCAGCACGAGCAGCAGGGCGTTGAGCGCCACGATGAGCGCGGCGACGACGATCGCGACGACGCGCAGCGCCGTCCGGTTCGCGAAGCCGCCCATCACCCCGCGGCGGCTGGTGAGGGAGATCAGCGGGATGAGCGCGAAGGGGATTCCGAAGGAGAGCACGACCTGGCTCACGACGAGCGACCAGGTGGGGTCGAGCCCCAGCCCCAGCACGACGAGCGCCGGCAGCAGGGTGATGAGCCGGCGCAGCAGCAGCGGGATGCGCACGTGCAGGAGTCCCTGCATGATCTCGGCCCCGGCGTAGGCTCCGACGGACGTGGACGCGAGGCCCGAGGCGAGCAGGCCGATGCCGAAGATCACGCCGATCGCGGGACCGAGGTGGGCGCTGATGGCCGCCGCGGCGCCCTCGATCGTATCGGTGCCCGCGACGCCGGGCAGCGAGGCGGCCGCGAGCAGCAGCATCGCGATGTTCACGCCGCCCGCGAGCAGCAGCGCGAGCCCGACGTCCCAGCGCGTGGCGCGCAGCAGCTCGCTCACCCGCCGCGGGTCGGTCGAGGAGCCGTGACGGTCGCGGGCGAGCGAGGAGTGCAGGTAGATGGCGTGCGGCATGACCGTCGCACCGAGCATGCTCGCGGCGAGGAGCACGGTGGCGGTGCCCTCGAAGCGAGGGATCATGCCCGACGCGATGCCGCCCCAGTCGAGCGGGCTGACGAAGAGACCGGCGACGAAGCCGACGGTGATCACGGCGAGCAGCGCGAGGATCACCCGCTCGAAGCCGAGCTGGCCCGTGCGCTGCACGGCGAGGATCGCGAGCGACACCGCGCCGACGATGATGCCGCCGAGCAGCAGCGGCACGCCGAAGAGGATGTGCAGGGCGAGCGCGCCGCCGATCACCTCGGCGAGATCGGTCGCGATCGCGACGAGTTCTGCCTGCGCCCAGTAGAGCAGGCGGCCGGTGCGGGGCAGGCGTTCGCCGAGCGCTTCGGGCAGGCTCTGCCCCGTGACGATCCCGAGCTTCGCGGAGAGGTACTGCACGATGACGGCCATGGCGTTGGCGAGCACGAGCACCCACACGAGCAGGTAGCCGTAGCCGGCGCCGGCCGAGAGGTTCGCGGCGACGTTGCCCGGGTCGACGTACGCGATCGCCGCGACGAAGGCGGGGCCGAGCAACCGCAGAAGACCGCCCGGCGCTCTCCCGGCGTCGTGGCGCGAGCCCGCTCCCAGCCGTGTCCTCCGCATCGCGGCCCCTTTCTCCGTTCATTCCGTAAGAGGTCTCGTGAGGGATCCCCCACTGAGTTCGACTATACATGGTTCTAAAGTTCGTCATGGCGAACTTTGTCTTCGCGGCGCGCCCACAGATCAGGCGCACTATCACTTCTTCCCAGGTCATGCCACTATGAGCACATGGGATTTCTGGTTTACGGGGGCACACAAGAGTTCGAGTTCGAGGACAGAACCCTCGCGCATCTGAAGGTGGCGATCACCATGAAGCTGCGCCGCCAGGAGAGCTTTCTGATGAGCTGGGTGAATCCCGCGGAGCGCGGCGGGGGTCGCGTCTCCATCTGGTTGACTCCGAACATCCCGCTGTCGTTCCGCTTCGCGGGCAGCCGCCCGCCCCAGCTGAACAAGGCCTGGCTCTCGGTGCTCGCGGACTTCTCGCACACCCCGCGCGGCCTGGTGGTGGTCTCGGAGGACGAGGCCGAGAAGCGCGCGACGGAACGGTAAGGCGAAACCATGGGATATCTGCACTACGGCTACGGCAAGAGCTTCGCGTTCGACGATCGCACCCTCACCCACCTGAGAACGACCATCTTCGGCAAGCTCAACCTGCAGGAGAGCGTCGTGTTCACCTGGGTCGACGAGGACGGGCACCAGCGCAGCATCTGGCTGCAGCCCGGCATCCCGCTGCACTTCGAGTTCGATGCGGCCGAGACGCCCGATATCAACCCGGCGTGGATCGAGCAGCTGATGGCCCACGCGAACGCGCCGAGCGGACTGCGCCTCGTCGACGAGCCCGGTTCCGAGAAGGCCTGACCATCGCGCCGACGCGCCGCTACGGCATCGCCCTCCGTTTGTCGACCCCCTGAGGGAGTTCTCCGACCCGTGCTAGCTTCGGCCGCACGCGAACAGCCGGAGGGAGAACGTCATGTCGAACGAGCAGATTCCGGGAAGCGGTCAGGGCGATGAGCCGAAGCACGGCGAGCCGGAGGTCGATCCCGACAGCCCCGAGCGCCTGACCGAGGAGCGGCCGGATGCGCCGCACGACGCGACACGCTTCGAGGCTCCGGCCGGCCACGGCACCGCCGACGGGCCGCCCTACGGGCAGGAGTTCCAGGAGCGCCCGGTGCTCGACGGCTCGACCCAGAGCGACGAGGCGGAGGCCTCCGTGCCGAACCCGCACCGCGGCCAGGCCGACCCCGCGACGATCGCGAGACAGCCAGCGCTGAACAGCACCCGCAGCGGTCGCTGGCTCGTCGCATCCTGCGTCGCCGCGGTCATCCTGGTGCTCGGGCTGCTGCTGCTGGCCAGGTGGGAGCCGGTGTGGTGCGGCGTCGGCGTGGTCGTGGCGCTCCTCGCGCTCGTGCTCATGCTGGTGCTGCGCGCCAGCCGGATGGAGCAGAGGTCGAAGCTCCGCGCGGCCGCCGTGCTCATGGCCGTGCTCTGGCTCGTGCCCCTCGCCGTCATCCTGTCGGTGCTGGTCGGCCGGCGCGAGGAGATCTGGCCGCTGTGAGCTGCGGGGCCCGGTCTCCCCGGGGAGGCGAGCCTGCCCGGCGGAGGCGGGCGCTCCCCCGGAAAGAGCTCCCGCACCGCGCTCAGTGCGAGCGGATCAGCTCGATGAGCTCGCCCTTGCGGAGTCTCGAGTAACCCGTCAGGCCCAGCTCCTTCGCGCGCTCGCGCAGTTCGGCGACCGTGCGGTCCTCGTAGTCCTCCGCCTCGCCGCCGCGCTTGCCGACGCGCGATCGACCCTCCTTCGCCGCGGCGTTCGAGATGCGGGCGGCCTTCTCCTTCGACGCGCCGTCTTCTCGCAGGCGCTCGTAGAGATCCTCGTCCTTCAGCTGCGGGTTCGGCATGCTGCTCACGTCCTTTCGCTCGAGGGATCGTAGCCTCATCCCGAAGCTATGCCCGGCACGGCGCGTGCGCGACCCCCTCGACATCGGAACGCGCCCCGGCTAACCTGCGGCGGTTGCCATATCGGCGGCGACCGCGCAAGGGCTTGCCCGCACCCGAACGACCGCTCCTAAGATCGCGGCATGAGAGCGACGTTCCTGTTCTGGATGACGGTGGTGGCCGCGGGTCTCGCGGCGATGCTGGCGATCGTGCTGATGGGGAGGTGATTCCGATGAGGCTGAGGGATCACGCGCTCTCGATCGCCTTCGCGGCCGCGTTCGTGGTGACGCTCGCCGGGCAATCGGTGGCGGGCCTGCTCGCGTACAACGAGGAGCAGACTGCGCACGGCGCCCCGGGCACCGACTGGTTCGGGTTCGTGACCTCATCGGACTTCGTGGTCGACGTGGCCGAGAACTGGCAGTCGGAGTACTTGCAGTTCTTCCTCTTCATCCTCGCCACGGTGTGGCTCGTGCAGCGCGGCTCCCCCGAGTCGAAGAAGCCGGGCGACGAGGGACTCGGCAGCGACGAGGAGCAGCGGGTCGGCGCGCATGCCCGCGCCAACTCCCCCGCATGGGCTCGCGCCGATGGTTGGCGGAGGTGGTGCTACAGCAACTCGCTGATCCTCACGATGGGGGCGGTCTTCGTCGCCTCCTGGGGAATTCAGGCGCTCGCGGGTACGACCGTGTACAACGCCGATCAGGCCCTGCACGGACAGCCGCCGGTATCGGTGGGTGAGTACCTCGTATCCGCGGACTTCTGGAATCGCACGTTGCAGAACTGGCAGTCCGAACTGCTCGCCGTCGGCTCGATGGTGGCGTTCTCCATCTTCCTGAGGCAGCGCGGATCGGCCGAGTCGAAGCCTGTGGGGGCACCCCACCACGTGAGCGCGGTCGAGTCGGAGTGAGCACGGCGCCCGCGTACTAACCCATCGGAGAGCCGGGGCACAACCCCCTGGCCCGGCCCGGGACGCGGGGCTACCGTCGGGGAAACGGGCGAGATCCGCCCGGATGGAAGGAGCACGATCATGGGTTTCATCGCATTTCTCGTACTCGGCCTGATCGCCGGGGCCATCGCGAAAGCGATCCTCCCGGGTAGGCAGGGCGGGGGCTGGATCGCCACACTGCTGCTCGGCGTGGTCGGCGCAATGCTCGGCGGCTGGCTGGGAGGCGTGCTGTTCGGGGCCGATCTCGGGGAGTTCTGGTCGCTCGAAACGTGGCTGCTGGCCATCGGCGGATCGATCGTCGTGCTGCTGATCTACGGACTGATCGTCGGCCGCAAGCGCGTGGACTGAGCCGTGACCGTTCTGTCCGCTGCGCCGGCAGGCCGCAGGGCCGCAACCACGGCGCAGGTGGCCGGAACGCCGGCACGGTCGGGCCCTCCGCCCGGCACGAGCGCGCGGCTCGCGAGGGCGCGGCTCCCGTGGGCGCCGCGCTCGGCCCACGCCGCCCACGACGCCCGGATGGAGGCGCTCCTCGCAGCTGCGGCGAGCGCCTCCGACCCGGCCCGTCGCCGAATCCATCAGAGGGTCACGGCCGAGTATCTGAGCCTTGCCGATGCCGTGGCCAACCGCTTCCGAACGGTCGCCGACGATATCGATGACGTCAGACAGGCCGCCTATCTCGGCTTGGCCAAAGCCGTGCGCCGTTTCGACCCGGGGCAGGGATCCGGATTCGCGGCGTTCGCGGTACCCACGATTTCCGGTGAGATCAAGCGCCACCTGCGCGACTACTCGTGGTCGGTGCGGCCTCCGCGCGCTCTGCAGGAGCTCACGGGGGAACTCTCGGACTGCGCCTCGCGGCTCGCCCAGCAGCTCGGGCGCGAACCGACGCTCGCAGAACTGGCCTGCGCGGTGAAGCGCCCCCGTCGGATCGTGGCGGCCGCCGCGCGCTGCCAGCTCGCCCGCACCGCACTCTCACTCGACTCGACGGCGCACGATGGGGAGGACTCCTCGTCGGAGCCGCTCGGTGCGCTGCGTCCGTACGAGCCGGCGTTCGAGCCGCGCGCCGACGCGCTGCTCGTGCTCATGGATGCGATGCAGGCGCTGACCGCCGATGAACGGCGGATCGTGCGCCTCCGCTTCGCTGAAGATCTCACCCAGGCGCAGATCGCCTCCGACCTCGGTGTGAGCCAGATGCAGGTCTCGCGCCTGCTCTCACGGATCCTCGCGGTGCTGCGCGAACGGCTCCTCGCGGTCGGTGTGCGCGGCTCGGCCGCCTTCGAGGAGTGATCGGGCCGCCGACAGCACCTGCTCCGCGCCGACGGCGAGGAGGGCGGGATCGGGGTCGGCCGCGAAAGCGTCTCCGCGACGCAGTTCGGGGGCTGTGAGCACGATATGGGGTCCGGGTGGCGGACCCCATTCCTCGGGAGGGGCCGGCCCGAAGACGATGACGGACGGCGTGCCGTAGGCCGAGGCGAGGTGGGCCGCACCGGTGTCGACGGTGACGACGATGCGCGCCGCCGCGACGAGGGCCGCGAGTTCGCGCAGTCCCGCCCGTCCCGCGAGCATCGCGCCTTCGTCGAGGCCCGCGGCTCTCGCGATCTCGCGGGCGCGATCGGCCTCCGCCGCGCCTCCCGTCACCAGGACGCGCAAGCCGTCGCGCTCCAGCTCCGAGGCGACGCGGGCGAAGCGATCGGCCGGCCAGTGACGGGAGCCGTAGGCCGCGCCGACGTGCACGATCGCGATGTCGCGCGCTCCGCCGGCGGTATCCCCTGCCGCCAGTGCCTCGGCGTCGACCACCGGAACCTCGATCGAAACGTCGTCGGGGTCTGCGGATGCGCCGAACGCGTTCACGAGCCGCGCCCACCTCACACGCTCGTGCGTGCCGTCGATCCACGGCACCCCGCCGGGGTCTGCGGGCGAGCGGTGCACGATCTTCAGTCGCGCGCCGAGCGCGTCGATCCAAGCCCGGCTCTCCGGTCCGTTGCCGTGCAGGTTGACCGCGATGTCGACCTGCCCGGGCTCGCAGGCCGGCGGGTCGTCGAGTCCGTCGGTCGGCAGCAGTTCATCGACGGCGGGGATCAGGCCCACGACGGGAGCGAGCCAGCCGGAGGTCGCGAGCACGATGCGATGGTCGGGAAAGGCCCGCCGGAGCCCCTTGAGCGCGGGCACCGCGACGAGCAGATCGCCGAGCTTGAGCGCGCGCAGCGCGAGAAGGACCGGCCTGGGGTCGGGCGGAGGAGTGGGAGCAGGGGTCTCGTGCATCCGCAACGTGTACCACAGGAGCAGGAGCAGAAGCAAGGCTGCCGGCACCGCGTTTCAGGACTGCTCCTCCGGGCACGGGGGGGGCATGGAACACGACATCGAGGCATTCCTCTTCGACCGCGACGACACGCTCATCGTCGACGTGCCGTACAACGGCGATCCCTCCGCGGTCGTACCCATGCCCACCGTGGAGAAGGCCCTCGAACGTCTTCGCTCGCTCGGTTTCCCGCTCGGCGTCGTGAGCAATCAGTCGGGCATCGCCCGAGGGATCGTCTCGGCCGAGGCCGTGCAGCGGGTGAACGACCGGGTGGCCGAGGTGCTGGGCGGCTTCGACGTGTGGCGGATCTGCCCTCACGCGCCGGAAGACGGTTGCGAGTGCAGGAAGCCGCGCCCGGCGATGATCCTGTCGGCCGCCGCGGAGCTCGGAATAGCTCCCGAGCGTGTGGCGATGATCGGTGACATCGGCGCCGACGTGGCGGCGGCGCGCGCCGCAGGCGCCGTCGCCGTACTCGTGCCGACCGCGCGCACCAGGCCGGAGGAGTGCGCGACGGCTCCGCTGACCGCGGAGACGGTAGGAGACGCGGTCGATCTGCTGCTCGCGGGAAGCGAGGGACGACGATGAGCAGGCGAGTGCTCGTGGCGCGCCTCGACAGCCTCGGCGACGTGCTGCTCGCGGGACCTGCGGTGCGAGCGGTCGCGGCGGTGGCGGAGGTCGTGATGCTGTGCGGGCCGCGCGGAGCCGAGGCCGCACGTCTGCTGCCGGGGGTGTCGGAGGTGATCGTGTGGAACGCGCCGTGGATCGCGAACCCCGCTCCCGCGGCTACGGCCGAGCACCACGGCGCACTCGTCCGGCTGGTGCGCGGGGCGGCCGTCTCCGAGGCCGTGATCCTGACGTCCTTCCACCAGTCGCCGCTCCCCCTCGCCCTGCTGCTCAGGTCGGCGGGCGTCGAACGGATCTCCGGAGCCTCGGTCGACTACGCGGGCTCGCTCCTCGACGTACGGCTCCGGCCCGGGGAGGATCTGCCGGAGGACATCCCGGAACCGCAGCGCGCGCTCGCGATCGTCGGCGCCGCGGGCTTCCCGCAGGCGGACGACGGAGCCCTGCGCGTCCGCGCGGTTCCCGATGTGCGCGAGCTCACCGGGCCGGGCCCCTACGTCGTGCTCCACCCGGGAGCCGACGCCCCGGCGCGCCAGTGGCCGATCGAGGGCTTCGCCGAGACCGCCCGCCTCCTGGAATCCGAGGGACGCCGGGTGGTGCTCACGGGAAGCGGGGACGAGCGGCTGCTGACGCGCCGGATCCTGGAGCGCGCCCCCGGCGCCCTCGACCTCGCCGGCGCGTGCTCGCTCCCGCAACTCGCCGGCGTGCTGGCCGCCGCATCGGCCGTCGTCTGCGGCAACACCGGCCCCGCGCACCTCGCCGCCGCGGTCGGCACGCCGGTGGTGAGCCTCTTCTCCCCCGTCGTCCCCGCGGTGCGGTGGGCGCCCTCCGGCGTCCCGCTCCGCCTGCTCGGCGACCAGGCGGCTCCCTGCCGCGGTTCCCGAGCCAGAGTCTGCCCCGTGCCGGGGCACCCGTGCCTGGCCGCGGTGTCCCCTGACGCCGTGCTTTCGGCGGTGACCGAGATCGAGCGCCCGGCGCCCCTCCGAATCCCTGCTGCAACGACGAACGGAGCATACGAATGAGAATCCTCCTCTGGCACGTGCACGGAGCGTGGTCCGACGGCTTCCTGCGCGGAGAGCACGAGTACCTGATCCCCGCGGATCGGGGTGCGGATCTCGCCCTGCCCCGCGGCGGGGCGCGGACCGTCGATCCCGCTGCGCTGCGGGAGACCGACGTCGACATCGTCGTGCTGCAGCGCGTCGAGGAACTCGAACTCGCCGAGCGCCTGCTCGGCCGTCGACTCGGGTCGGAGCTGCCTGCGGTCTTCGTCGAGCACAACACGCCGAAGGAGCGCCCTGTCACCGAGCGGCACTTCCTCGCCGAGCAGAGCGACATCCCCGTGGTGCACGTGACGCACTTCAACCGCCTGGTCTGGGACTGCGGGCGGGCAACCACCCGGGTCATCGAGCACGGCATCCCCGACCCCGGGCCGCTCTACACGGGCGAGCTCCCGTCGCTCGGCCTCGTCGTGAATGAGCCCGTGCGCCGCGGCCGCGTCACCGGAACCGACCTGATCCCTCGCTTCGCGGAGGCGGCCCCGATCGACTGCTTCGGGATCGATACCGATCTCCTGCCCGCGGCGCTCGAACTCGGAGAGGAGCGCCTGCGCGTGGTCGGCGACCTGCCGACGGCGCGGCTGCACCGGGAGCTCGCGCGCCGCCGGGTCTATCTGCACACCGTGCGATGGACATCGCTCGGACTCTCGCTGCTCGAGGCGATGCACCTCGCGATGCCGGTGCTCGTGTTCGACACGACGGAGGCCTCGCGCGCGGTGCCTCCCGAAGCCGGGGCGATCTCGGCTGACCCCGACGATCTCGTGCGCGCCGCGCGGGAGCTCATCGCCGATCCCGAGGAGGCCAGGCGCCGCGGCGCCGCGGCCCGGAGCTCCGTCCGCGAGCGCTACGGCCTGGAGCGCTTCCACGCCGAGTGGGACGCCCTGCTGCACGACGTCGTGGAGAGCGCGACCGCCCGGCGCAGACGCCGCTCCGGCCCACGACCGCAGCTTCAGGATCCCTCGCCCGCACGCACCACCGCACTCCTGGAAGGAGCAGACCGATGAGAATCGCCATGGTCTCGGAACACGCAAGCCCGCTGGCCGCCCTCGGGGGCGTCGACGCCGGAGGGCAGAACGTGCACGTCTCCGCCCTCTCGCGCGCCCTCGCGGCCCGCGGTCACGCAGTGAGCGTCTACACCAGACGCGACGACCCCGCACTGCCCGACCGCGTAGCGCTCTGCCCGGGCGTCGAGGTGGTGCACGTCACGGCGGGACCGCTCGCGCGCGTGCCCAAGGACGAGCTGCTGCCGCACATGCCCGAGTTCGCGGAAGAGCTCGCTGCGCTGTGGCGGCCCGCGCCTCCCGACGTCGTGCACAGCCACTTCTGGATGTCCGGGCTCGCCGCGCTCGACGGCGTGCGGGCGCTCGGCCCGGGCGTGCCGCACCCGCCCGTGATGCACACCTATCACGCGCTCGGCTCCGTGAAGCGCCGGCACCAGGGCGATGCCGACACGAGCCCGGCCGAGCGCGCGTGGCTCGAGCCCATGGTCGGCCGCCGCGTCGACACCGTCATCGCGACCTGCGAGGACGAGACCCGAGAGCTCCAGGCGCTCGGCATCCCGAGAGCGAAGATCACCGTCGTGCCCTGCGGCGTCGACCTCGCGAACTTCTCCGCCTCCGGTCCCGCCGAGACGCCGGGCGCGGCGCATCGACTGCTGAGCGTCGGCCGCCTCGTGCCGCGCAAGGGTGTGGACGTCGTGATCCGGGCCCTCGCGGCGCTGCGAGACGCCGGATTCGACGATGTGGAACTCGAGGTGGTCGGCGGCCCCCAGGGCGCATCCGAAGCGGAGCCCCTCTCGGGAGACCCCGAGGCCCGGAGGCTCGCGACCCTCGCCGACGAGCTCGGCGTCGCCGACCGTGTGCACTTCAGGGGCCAGGTTCCTCAGCAGCGCATGCCGGCGCTGCTGCGCTCCGCCGACGCCGTCGTCTGCACGCCCTGGTACGAGCCGTTCGGCATCGTGCCGCTCGAGAGCATGGCCTGCGGCACCCCCGTGGTCGTCGCGGCCGTCGGGGGCCTCGCCGACAGCGTCGTCGACGGCGTCACCGGCCTGCACGTGCCCCCGAGGGATCCCGAGGCGCTCGCGTCGGCGCTCCTGCGGCTGTGCGAGGACCCGCAGCTGCGGAGCGCGCTCGGCGCGGCCGGACGTCTGCGGGTCGAGGCCGGCTACACCTGGGAACGGGTCGCGGCCCGCACCGAGGCGGCCTACGAACTCGCCGTTGGGCAGTCGCTCGCCGATGTGCGCCGGCTCGAGGGGGTGGCGCTATGACCGCCTCCACCACCGTGCACGGGCGGGTGCGTGAGCACTTCGGCGGGCTCGAGCGCGTGCTCTCCGCGGCCCAGCGGCACGCCGACCACCTCGAGGCCTGGGGCATCGACCTCGCCGAGCGCCTGCGCTCGGGGGCGCGCGTACTCATCGCGGGCAACGGCGGTTCGGCGGCCGAGGCTCAGCACTTCGCCGCCGAGCTCGTCGGGAGATACCGGGAGGAGCGACCGGCGTTCTCGGCGCTCGCGCTGAACGCGGAGACCTCGAGCCTCACGGCCATCGGCAACGACTACGGCTTCGCCGAGGTCTTCGCTCGGCAGGTGCGCGCCCACGGGAGGGCCGGCGACATCGTCGTGCTCCTGTCGACGAGCGGCGCGAGCCGCAACCTGCTCGAGGCAGCTCGGGCGGCGCGACAGGTGGGAGCGGTCTCCTGGGCGATGACGGGGCCCGGGCCGAACCCGCTGTCCTCGATCTGCGACGACGCCATCTGCGTCGACGGCCCTGGGCCGCACGTGCAGGAGTTCCAGCTCGCCGCCGTGCACGCGGTGTGCGAGGTGTTCGACGCCGTCTGCGCGCGGCACGCGGCCTCGGCCGCGCGCGCACGGTCGGCGGCAGGAGCCGAACCGGCAGTTCACGAGGGATCGGCCGCGCGGGAGAGGAGCGCACGATGAGGATCACGATCGTCGGAGACGTGCTGCTCGATGAGGACATCGACGGGACCGCGACGAAGTTCTACCCCGACGCCGCGGCGCCCGTGGTCGAGGTGACATCGCGGAACTCGCGGGCTGGCGGCGCCGGGCTCGTCGCGGGCATGCTCGAGGCCGACGGCCACGAGGTGGTGCTCGTCACCGCCCTGTCGGATGACGCGGGCGGTGCGCGACTGCGCGAACATCTCGCTGACGTCGACCTCGTCGCGTGCCCGTCTGACGCGCCCACCCCGGTGAAATCGCGCCTGCGCGCCGAGGGGCACCCCGTGTGCCGCATCGACGAGGGCTGCGAGGAAGCCCCGGCCCCGCGCGTCGGGGCGCACACGATCGCCGCGATCGAGGCCGCGGAAGCACTCGTCGTCGCCGACTACGGTCGCGGCCTCGCCGCCCATCCCGCGGTGCGCGAGGCGCTGCGGCGCCGCGGTCGTGAGGTGCCGCTCGTATGGGATCCCCACCCGAGAGGGGCCGAGCCCGTCGCGTCGGCCGCCCTCGTCACTCCCAACCTCGCGGAGGCCGCCGCGGCTGCGGGCACGCCCCCCGACCCCGCGGCGGCGGGCGACGCCGCTGCCCGGCTGCTCGAGCGCTACGGCTGCGGAGCGGTCGCGGTGACGCTCGGAGCGCACGGCGCCCTGCTGCTCGAGGAGCGGGGCGATGCGCTGCTCGTGCCTGCCGCGGCCGCCGAGACGGGCGACCCGTGCGGTGCGGGCGATCGCTTCGCCGCGTCCGCCGCGGTGGCGCTGGCGCGGGGCGAGGGGCACGAGGCCGCCGTGCGAACGGCCGTCGCAGACGCCGCGGCCTACCTCGCCCGCGGCGGCGTGGCCTCGCTGGGCCGACTGCAGGGCGACCGCACGGTCGGCGTCGAGGTGGCCGAGGCGGAGCAGCGGCGCGGGACGCGATCCCTCGTCGAATCCGTGAGGGATCGCGGCGGCACCGTCGTGGCGGCCGGGGGATGCTTCGACCTGCTGCACGCCGGACACGTGCGCACCCTCGAGGCCGCGCGCGCGCTCGGCGACTGCCTCATCGTGCTCCTCAACTCCGATGCCTCGGTGCGGCGGCTCAAGGGGCCGACGCGACCCATCATCGGCCAGGACGACCGCGTCGAGATGCTCCGCGCGCTCGCCTGCGTGGACGACGTGATCGTCTTCGAGGAGGACGGGCCGGAGGCGGCGCTCGACGCCCTGCGCCCCGACCTCTGGGTGAAGGGCGGCGACTACCGCGTCGAATCCCTCCCGGAGACGCGGCTGCTCGAGAGCTGGGGAGGCAGAGCCGTCGCGCTCCCCTACCACCTCGGCCGCTCGACCACGCACCTCGCGGAGGCGCTCGCCCAGGTCGGCTGAGCGCTCCCGCACCCCACGACATCGAAGGAGAACACCATGCAGCACTCGCTCTACCCCCGCCCCCTCGGCCGCATCCTCGTCACCGGAGGCGCCTCCGGCCTCGGAGAGGCGGTCGCAAGCGCCGTCGAGGAGGCCGGAGGATCGCCCGGGGTCATCGACCTCGACGTCTCGTCGCTCTCGGGCCGCTGGCCGGCGAGGGCAGCCGATGTCTCGGATCGCTCCGCCGTCGAACGGGCCGTCTCGGAACTGGCCGAGGAGCTCGGCGGCATCGACGGCGTCGTCACGGCCGCCGGCATCGACCGCTGCGGCCGCCTCGAGGACGTCGACGCAACCGAGTGGGAGCGCGTCATCGGCGTGAACCTGCTCGGCACCGTGTCGACCGTGCGCGCCGCGCTGCCGCACATCGAGCGCGCCCACGGCCGCGTCGTCACCGTCGCCTCCTCGCTCGCCCTGCGGGCGCTTCCCGAGGCGACCGCGTACTGCGCCTCCAAGTTCGGGGTGCTCGGCTTCTCGCGGGCCCTGGCCGCGGAGACCGCGGGCCGGCTGGGCGTCACGACGCTCATCCCGGCGGGCATGCGCACCCGGTTCTTCGACGACCGGCCCGAGCAGTACCGGCCCGGGCCCGACGCGCAGCTCAACGAGCCGTCGGACGTGGCGCGGAGCGTCGTATTCGCTCTGCAGCAGCCGCCGCACTGCGAGGTTCGCGAACTCGTGATCTGCCCCGAGCAGGAGCCGTCATGGCCGTGAGGGATCCGGAGCTCGCGGGCTCGCGGTCGGGGCTCACCGGCTCACGCGGTCGCGCCGAGCAGCGCCCGCGCGTCGGCCAGCACCGTTTCGACCGGCACGTCGCCGACGAAGGAGACGTCGTGCGCGCACCGCTCCTCGGCGCCCCCGTCGTCGACGATGCCGCGGCCGCAGACGGGGCATCGCATCGTCCAGGAGACGCGCGCGCGGTGACGCGACCGGCCGAACGGGCCGGCGTTGAGCAGATTGCCGCACCAGTACACGGAGGCCGTGGTCGTGCCGAGCGCCTGCGCGAGGTGGCGAGGGCCGCTGTCGTTGCCGATCATGAGATCGGCCCGAGCGAGCGTGCCGACGAGCTCGGAGATGGAGAGCGCACCCGCCGTGTCGATCACCCGGGAGGGCGATTCGGAGCCAAGTGCCGCCGCGTCGGCGACCTGGGCGCAGAGCTCCCGCTCCGCGGAGCTGCCGACGATCACGACCCGCGCACCCTCGTCGGCGAGCGCGCTCGCGACCGCCGCGAAGCGCTCCGCCGGCCATCGGCGCCGCGGATCGGTGGCGCCCGGGTGCACGGCGACGAGGGGTCCCTCGCCGAAGCGCTCGCACGCGAAGCCCAGCTCGCCCGGAGTTGCCCGCAGCCGCGGCTCGAGCTCGACGGGCGGTGCGCCGGCGAGACCGGCCACCTCGAGCCAACGGGCGATCTCGTGCTGGAAGTAGACGTACTCGAGGTTGCGGTCGAGCGGCTCGGCGTCGGGGGTGCGGGTGCCTGCCGTGCAGCGGGCACCGAGGCCGAGGACGAACGGGTTCGAGAACCGTCCGCCGCCGTGCATCTGAAGGGCCAGGTCGTACCCCTCGTCCCTGCGCGCCGCGAGGAACCGCTCAGTCTCGGCGGCCGTGTCGGGGGCGGTGTCGCGCGCCGTGTCGGGCGCGCCGACACCGCGCGCCGGCGGCAGCACGAGGGCACGATGCGGAGCCCCGAGCCGACCTTCGAAGAGCTCGACCGCGACGGGCGTCCCGAGCAGCACGACCTCGGCGCCCGGGTAGGCGGAGGCGAGCGCCCGTATCGCGGGCAGCGCGAAGAGCACGTCGCCGATGCCCCCGCCGCGTACCACGGCGATGCGACGCACGTCCTCCAGCCGGTTCCCCAGCGGCCCGATCGCGAGCGCGCGCGCCCGTTCCTCGAACTGTTCCGCGTCTGTCATTCCGCTCCCCTCTCCGCCCTCCCGCCTCGCCGGACCCTCGCGGCCCGCGCACCTCGGGGCGGTCGTCACTCCTCTGCCCCGACTCGCGCATTCCGAAACCGAGCGGCGCATCGCCCTCTGGAAAGGAGCACGTCATGAACGCTCGCTGCATCGAACTCGTCAGGAAGCACCGGCCCATCGTCACCGTGGTGGGCGACTTCATGCTCGACGGCTGGTGGAGCGGTCGGATCGAGCGCTTCGCCCGCGAGGCGCCGGCCCCGGTCGTCGACATCGAGGCGCGCAGGGACGCCCCTGGCGGGGCCGCGAACACCGCCCTCAACCTGGCCGCGCTCGGGGCCCGCGTGCGGGCGGTGGGAGCCGTCGGCGCCGACGCCGCAGCGTCGCGGCTGCTCGCGAGGCTCGGAGAGGCGGGCGTCGACGTCACCCGGCTGCGCGAGGTGCCCGGAGCGCAGACCACGACGAAGGTGCGCGTGTCGGTGGGAGACGAGATGCTCATGCGTCTCGACCGCACCCAGACCGATACGTGGCCGGGCGCGGCGCGGCGCCGGCTCGTGAACGACGTGGCCGCGGCGGCCGGAACGAGCGACGCCCTGCTGATCTGCGACTACGGCTCGTCGCTGCTCGACGACGAGACCGTGGCCGCGCTCGCAGGGCTGCGGCGTCCTCCGCTGCTCGTGGTCGACGCCCACGATCCCCGCCGGTGGCGCGCGCTGCACCCCGATGTCGTCACCCCGAACGCGGCCGAGGCCGAGCGGGTGCAGGGCGCGGAGTTGGGCGAGGGATCCGAGCGCGTCGGCAACGTCGATGCCGACGAACTGTTCGCCGAGACCGGGGCCACCGCGATCGTGGTGACCCTCGACCGCACCGGCACCGTGCTGCTGCGCCGCAACAGGCTCCCCCACCGCACCTACGCGAGGCCCGCCCCCGAGCATCAGGCCTCGGGCGCGGGCGACGTCTTCGCCGCGGCGCTGACGACCGCTCGCGCGGCAGGGATGCCGCTCGAGCACGCCGCCGACTTCGCGCAGCGGGCCGCCGACGTCGCGGTGCGGAAGAGCGGCACCTGCGTCTGCTCGCTCGAGGAGCTGGAGGAGCCCGAGGTCTCGGCCGACACGGGCCGGGGCGACGAGGCATCGGACGACCGCGACGCCCCCGGCCCCTCGCGGAACACGACCGGTGCAGCGCGGGCCGCGGGCGATCCCTCGCGGAATGAGCACCGTGCGGCGCGCGCCGCGGGGGCGGTGATCCCGTGAGCCCCGGAAGCCGCCGCGGCGCCGCGCAGTGGGGCGCTCCGGCGGAACCCCAGACCGCGGAGCTCGACGTGCTCGTGCCCACCTCGGGTCGCAACTCCGAACTCGCCGTGACCCTGGCCGGCCTCGCGGCGCAGGACGACCCGCCGTTCAGGGTCATCGTCGGCGACCAGTCGGACAGCGGCGTACTCGGCTCGCCCGCCGTGCGCGCCATGATGCGCGTGCTGCGCGCGCAGGGCCGCGCGGTCGAACTCCACAGGCACCGCGAGCGGCGTGGCATGGCCGAGCATCGGCAGTTCCTGCTGGACCTCTCCCGGGCTCCGCGGGTGCTCTACCTCGACGACGACGTCTGGCTCGAACCCGGCGCGCTCGAGAAGCTCGTGGCCGCGCTCGACGAACAGCGGTGCGGCTTCGTCGGCTATGCGGTGCAGGGACTGTCGTTCCTCGAGGACGTGCGCCCCGAGGAGACGCAGCACTTCGAACCGTGGGGCGATGAGGGCGTGCAGCCCGAGCGCATGCGCCCCGGGCCCGCGATGGAGCGCAGGTGGCCGCTGCACAACGCCGCGAACCTCGCCCACCTCGCCGCCGACCTCGGGCTCTCCGACGGCGACCGCATCGCCTATCGCATCGCCTGGGTGGGCAGCTGCGTGCTCTTCGAGCGACGGGCGCTCGTCGCGGCGGGAGGCTTCGACTTCTGGGAGAGCCTGCCTCCGCGGCACGCCGGCGAGGACCGGGTGGCGCAGTGGCGCGTCATGGAGTGCTTCGGCGGTGCCGGCATCGTGCCGAGCCCCGCCGTGCACTTGGAGGCGCCGACCACCATCGTCGACCGCCGCCACGAGGCGAGCAACTTCATATACCCCCGTTCGGGCACCGATGATCCGGACGAGGCTCGGAGAAGAGAGGAGACCCGCATGTCCGAGCAGCCCAATCCAATCCAGATCCAGAAGTTCCTCGGCGGGGTCGGCTACCCCGCGGGCCGCGACGACCTCGTCGCCACCGCCCGCGACTCGGGCGCCGACGAGCGCGTGCTCGACGCCCTCCGTGCGCTGCCCGAGAAGCAGTACCAGAAGCCCACGGAGGTCAGCGACGCGCTCTCGGACTCCTGAGCCGCGCCGCAGGCTGGACGAGGGTGAGGGATCCCCGCCCGCTCGATCGGCGGGCGGAGATCCCTCACCCCTGGCCGGCCTCCGGCGAGATCGCGGCCGATCCCTCGCGGTAGAGGTCGAGGAGGCCGCCGATGCCGCCCTCGGCGAACCGCGAGATCTGTCGGCGAGCCGGGCTGCCCTCGCGCCGCAGCCGCTCCACATAGCGGTCGACGCGGCCCTGGCCGCCGAAGCGCACCAGCTCGGGCTGAATGAACCCGACCATGCGCTCGACGAACTCGAGCGCCGGCACGGACTCGGCCGTCGCGGGGTCGACGAGCTCGGACTCGAGACCGTTGCGCGCGGCCAGCCACAGCGCGCCGTCGACGAGCCCCGGCGCGATGCGCGGCGCCTCGAGGCCGTGCGCCTCGTCGCTCAGGCAACGATCGACGAGCGCTCGCACGATGACGCCGAACGACACCGCCTCCCCCGCGGTCAGCTGGGCGTCGGCGATGCGCAGCTCGATCGTCGGATAGTTCTCCGAGAGCCGGGCGATCCAGGTGACGATTCCCGAGTCGAGCAGCACGCCGCTACCGACCAGCTGCTCGACCGAGCGGGCGTAGTCCTCTCCGTCGATGAAGTCGGGAGGGTAACCGCGGAGGGGCCAGTTCATGCTCATGAGGTAGCGCCAGCTCGCGAAACCCGTGGCCTCGCCGCACCACACGGGCGAGTTCGCGGTCATGGCGAGCAGCGCGGGCGCCCAGCGGGCGAGTCTGCGCAGCACGGCGACGCCCGCATCGCGCGAGGGGATCTCGACGTGCACGTGCGTGCCGGTGACGTACTGGTAGGCGCCCGCGTTCCGCATCTCGGCGTCGATCGCGCGGTAGCGATCCTTGGGCGTGACGGTGCCGACGGTCTCCCCGCCGACCGGGGGCAGTCCGGTGCCCGCGAGCACGGCACCGCGAGCGGTCGCCGCCTCGGCCGCTGCGAGGCGGAATCCGGTGAGGGATCGCTCCGCCTCCCCCGCCTCGATGCACACGGGCGTCGCGGTCTCGAGCTGGCTGGAGAAGAACTCGCGCTCCGCGTCGGCGCCGTGCTCGGGCATGCGGTCGATGAGCTCGGCCGCCCCGTCGGTGGGCGAGCCGCTCGTCGCGTCGAGCAGCAGGTACTCCTCCTCGACGCCGAAGCTGCGGGGCTGCACCGTGCGCTCGCCATCACGCTCCGCCATTCGCCGTCTCCTCCCCCACCGGCGCATCGGTCGTCGATGTCGGGTTCATCGATGTGTCGGTCATCGGTGTCTCTCTCATCGCTCCGGCTCCTCTCGTCGTCTCCGGAACCGCGAGACGGCACACCGCCTCGCGAGTGGTCTTCGAGCGTACGCCGACGGGCGCGCACGGGCAGCGGGGTTGACTTGCGGGAGTCCGAGCCGGTAGGCGTGACGGTAGTGTGGGGCCGTGCCGCTGCCCGAGAGGCTGCGGCGTGACCGGCGGAGACGAGAGCGGAAAGGATCGGATATGGGAACGACTCGGGTGCGGGAGCATCTCGCGGATCGCGGCTGGACGGGCGAGATCCTCGAGTTCGACGAGTCGAGCGCCACCGTCGAACTGGCGGCGGAGAAGGTCGGCACCGCCCCCGCCCGCATCGCGAAGACCCTCGGCTTCTACGATCCCGAGGCTCCCGAGCGCGCCGTGCTCGTCGTCGCCGCGGGCGACGCCCGCGTGAACGGCGGGATGTTCAAGCGCCGCTTCGGCGGCAAGCCCCGCATGCTGCGCGCGGAGGACGTCGCAGAGTTCACCGGCCATCCGGTCGGCGGCGTGTGCCCGTTCGCGAACCCCGGCGAGGCTCGTGTCTTCCTCGACGAGTCGCTGCGGCGCTTCGAGACGGTGTTCCCGGCTGCGGGAACCGCGTCGTCGGCGGTCGAGATCCCTGTCGAGTCGTTCGAGCAGCTGTGCGGTGCCGAGGCCTGGGTCGAGGTCACGGCGGGATGGCGGGGCGAGGGCTGATCCCTTACTGCTCCTCGGCGAGCATCTCCTCGGTCACCCGCCCGCCCGACTGCGGCGTCGTGATCCATGCCGCCAGGTCGTAGCCCTGCCGGCGCGCCGCACCGAGATACTCCCGCTCGAGCTGCGCGTCGATGACCGGCTCCCGGCCGAGCAGCCAGAGGTGCTTGCGATCGGGAGTGCCGACGAGGGCGTGGCGGTAGTCAGGGTCGATCTCGAGCACCCAGTAGTCCGCGCGGGTGAAGGGGATCCACCGCAATCCCTCGGGAAGGAAGCTCACCCGCAACCGCCCCGGGTGCTCCGCATCGGGCACCGCCTGGCCGAGCGCCCGTGTCGGCGCTCCCTCGGCATCGATGCACCGGTTGTCCACCCGCACCGTGCCGTCCTCGCGCAGCGAGTACTCGGCGGTCACATCGACCGCCGCATCGTCCTCGAAGCGCAGCGGCAGCCGCCCCACCTCGTACCAGAGACCGAGATAGCGCTGCAGATCCAGATCCTCGACCGATGTCGGCTGCGCTTCGGGTGTAGATTCGTTCATGCTCGGGCCCTCCGTGCACCCCATCTCGCCACAGCGTAGAGCAGCCCGCCGACCGCGAGCAGGACCGCCGCGAAGAGCCAGACCATGCCGCGCTGCTGCGTGAGCAGCAGCACGCACGAGGCGATCCCGAGCACCGGCACGAAGGTCCACACCCTGAAGTGCTCGTGCTCCACGCGGTCGCGGCGCAGCACGAGCACGGCGACGTTCGCGCTCAGGAACACGAAGAGCAGCAGCAGGACCACCGTCTCGGCGAGCGTGGCGAGGTCGCCGATGAGCGCGAGCAGCATCGCGGCGATCGTCGTGACGAGGATCGCGACCCACGGCGTGCGGCGCTTCGGCAGCACCCGCGAGAGCGCGGACGGCAGCAGCCCCTGCTCCGCCATCCCGTAGGCGAGGCGGCTCGACATGATCATCGTGAGCAGCGCCCCGTTGGCGACGGCGATGAGCGCGATGAGGCTGAACACCGCAGATGGCACGCCGATCCCCGTCGCCTCGACCACCGCGAGCAGCGGGCCGCTCGACTCGCTCAGCTCCTCGGATGGCAGTGCCGCGGCGCTCGCAAGACCCACGAGCACGTAGACCGCCCCAGCGGTGATCAGCGCTCCGAAGAGCGCACGCGGGTAGGTGCGGGTGGGCTGCTTCACCTCCTCGATCACGTTGGCCGAGGTCTCGAAGCCGACGAAGGAGTAGAAGGCGATGATGGCGCCTGCGAGCACGGCTCCCGCGACGCCGCTGCCCGCGGGCGCCTCGAGGGTCCGCGAGGGATCTCCCCCGCCGCCCGCCACGAAGACGGCGACGACGACGACCACGATCACGAGACCGCTGAGCTCGATGATCGTCATCACGAGATTCGCGCCCATCGACTCCCGGATGCCCCTGGCGTTCAGCGCGGCGACGACTGCGAGGAAGAGCAGTGCGACGAGCGGGACCGGGAGGTCGACGAAGGTGCTGAAGTAGTCGCCTGCGAAGGCGATCGAGAGGCCCGCGGCGCTCGTGACACCCGCCGCGAGCATCGAGAAGCCGACGAGGAACGACACGAGCGGGCTGCGGAACGCCCGCTCCGCGAACACCGCGGCGCCGCCCGCGCGCGGGTACTTCGTGACGAGCTCCGCGTAGGAGCCCGCGGTCAGCATGGCGAGCGCCAGCGCGAGCAGCAGCGGCGCCCAGAGCAGGCCGCCCACCTGCTCGGAGAGCACGCCCATGAGCGCGTAGACGCCCGCGCCGAGCACGTCTCCCAGGATGAAGGCGAACAGGAGCGGGCCGGTGATGGCGCGTCGCAGGCGCCCGGGTGCTTCGGGCGCCGCGTCTGCCGCAGCTGAGGCGGAGCTTGCTTCTGGTGTCATGGCGCGAGCGTAGCCCTCCGGCGCGCGCCGCGGACCTCCCTTGACACCGGCCGACGCCCCGCGGTACGAGCGCGGAGCCGAGTCAAGGGACCCGCCGCCGATCTCCGTTTGCTGGTAGAACTGAGCGGTGAGGCCTCCTCCGGCGGCCGGCGAGGAGCGAGGATGACGCAGAAGGCCGAGCGGCTCGCCCGCGAGATCGCACGCGAGGCCCACGCCGGACAGGTCGACAAGCTCGGGCGGGACTACCTCGAGGCCCACCTCGCACCGATCGCCGCGGGCGCTGCGCTGTTCGAGTCGAGCGCTCCTCGGGCTGAGGCAGCGGCGTGGCTGCACGACGTGCTCGAGGACACCGACGTGACCGCGCGCGAACTCGCCGACCGCGGGGTCGCACCGGATGTGGTCTCCGCCGTCGAGTCGGTGACCCGCAGGCCGGGCGAGGCATACGAACGGCTCATCGACCGCGCGTGCGCCCACCCCGTGGGGCGCTACGTGAAGCTCGTCGACAACGCCTGGAACCTCGCGTCGAATCCCGAGCTCGCAGAGGTGCACCCCGAGCGTGCGCACGAACTGCGCGCCGAGCGGTATCTGCCGGCGCGCGTCAGACTGCTCGCCGCCACGGGCCTGCACGAGGACTCCCCCGAGATCGCCCGCCTGGACCGGGTGCTGGACGAGCGCTTGACGCGGCTCCCCGCTGCGGATCCCCCTTCCCGTTAGCGGAGCGTCGCGAGCGCCAGATCGGCGCGGTCGGTGATGATGCCGTCGGCGCCGCGGGCGACGAGGGATCGCATGCGCTCCGGGTCGTTGACCGTCCAGACGTGCACCTCGACTCCCGCCGCGTGCGCGGCCGCGACGAGGCGCGGGCCGAAGATGGGCACGCCCCGGTGCCGCTCCGGGATCTGCAGCGCGTCGACGCCCCGGAGGGCGCGGGCGGCGAGCCCGCGCGAACGCGAGGCGACCGCGGCGAGTATCCGGAGGAGCGATCCGCGGCCGGGCGAGGTGGCGAGGCGCTCGATTCCGGGGGCCGAGGCCGCGGCGCGCAGCGCGCGCAGGCGGATGTCGTCGGAGAAGCTCGTCAGCAGCATGCGGTGCGCGTGGGGCGCGGCGATGCGGCCGGCGGGCTCCGCCGCGGCTGCGGCCTTCACGTCGATGTTGAAGCGCGCGAGCGGAAACGCTTCGAGCGCTTCGTCGAGGGTGAGCAGACCGCCGCGATCCGCGAAGACCTCCGCGAGTTCGGCCCGGCTCAGCTCGGCGACGCGCCTCGGGTCGCCCGCGATCCGGGTGAGGTCGGCGTCGTGCGCGAGCACCACCGCGCCGTCGCGCGTCAGGTGGCAGTCGGATTCCAGGTACTCGGCGCCCGCCGCGACGGCGGCCTCGAACGCGGCGCGCGTGTTCTCCGCGATGCCGCGCGCGGCGGCGTCCGCGGGCACGAATCCGCGATGCGCGAACACCCGCGGTTTCGCGGTGCCCTCGAGATAGGGGTGCGGCATGTCGTCTCCTCGGTGCGGCGGGGCGGTTGAGGGATCCCTCGCGGATGCCGCACCCGCAGTGTGTTCTGGCAGCACCCTACCCGCGTTCGGCATCGCGCGGGCGTGGGCTGCTAACGCATCCGCGTGCGGCACCGCAACCCCTGGAGCGCCCAGCCGGCCCGCGGATACGTTCGGGGTACCGGGCGAGATTCGTTCGGCACCGATACCGGGAGGGATCCACCATGCAGGAGCATTCGACCCCCGATCAGCACGACGACCGCAGCGGCGAGCGCCGGGCAGAGGAGCGCCAGCCCGAGGAGCGCACCGAGACCGTCCCCACCGGAGCGGGCCCGGGCGTGGCGGAGGCCGACGCCGTAAGCGATCCCGCGCGCGATGATCGCACCGGCTCCGACTGGGCCGATGAGGGCGGAGCGACCCCCGTTGGCCCGGCAACCTCCACGAGGGGCGAGGGAGCGGCGACAGGAGACGGTGGGGAAAGCGGGGCCGACAGGGATCCCGCAGAGGGCGACGGGGCCGGTGCCGGCGGTGAGCCGGCAGGTCCCGCCGACGAGGACGCCGAGGATCTGCGCAACCGCCTCGACATCGCGGGCGGCGGCACCGACTCGCTCGGCGAGCCGCCGACGGGCCCCGCGAACGAGAACTGACGCGATCGCGGTGAGGGATCGGGAACCCGGTGCGGGTTCCCGATCCCTCACCATGTATGGATCCCTCAGAGGATCTGCCGCAGGTTCGTCTTGGCGAGGTCGACGATCTCGTCGCCGCGCCCCGAGAGCACGGTGCGCAGCGCGTAGAGCGTGAAGCCCTTCATCTGCGCCGCGGAGATCGAGGGCGGCATCGACAGCTCCTGGCGATCGGTCATCACCTCGACGAGCGCGGGCCCCGGATGCGCGAGAGCGTCGCGCAGCGCGGCTTCGAGTTCGGCCGATTCGGCGACCCGCACGGCGTGCAGGCCGACGGCCCGGGCCACCGCCGAGAAGTCGGGATTCTTCAGGCCCGTGCCGTAGTTCACGAAGCCCGCCGCCTTCATCTCGAGCTCCACGAAGTTCAGCGACGAGTTGTTGAACACCACGATCTTCACCGGCAGGGGCTCGTTCTGGCCCAGCGTGAGGAGTTCGCCGAGCAGCATCGCGAAGCCGCCGTCCCCGGCGAGCGCGATGACCTGGCGATCCCTCTGGGCCGCCTGCACCCCGATCGCCTGCGAGACGGCGTTGGCCATCGAGCCGTGGCTGAAGGAGCCGATGAGACGCCTGCGGCCGTTCATCCGCAGATAGCGCGCGGCCCACACGACCGGCGAGCCGACGTCGGGGATGAAGACGGCGTCGTCGGCGGCGATCTCGTCGATCAGGCGCGCGACGTACTGCGGGTGGATCGGCTTTCCCGAGCCCGCGGGCACGGCGAGCTCGTCGAGCCGCCGCCGCGTCTTCGTGTAGTGCTCGACGGAACTCTCGAGGTGGGAGCGGCTGCGCCGGTGCTTCAGGAGCGGGAGGAGCGCCGCGGCGGTCTCGCCGACATCGCCCACGATCCCGAGGTCGAGCGGGGTGCGCCGGCCCAGGTTCTCGCCGCGGAGGTCGACCTGGATCTTCACCGCCTTCTCGGGGTAGAACTGCGGGTACGGAAAGTCGGTGCCGAGCATGAGGATCGTGTCGGCCTGCTCCATCGCCCGGTAGCCCGAGGCGAAGCCGAGGAGGCCCGTCATGCCGACGTCGAAGGGGTTGTCGTACTCGACGTGCTCCTTGCCGCGCAGGGCGTGCACGATCGGGGCCGCGAGCTTGTCGGCGAGCGCCACGACCTCGTCGTGCGCACCCGCGACGCCGGCCCCGGCGAGGATCGTGACCTTCTTGGCCCCGTCGAGCAGCTCGACCGCTCGGTCGAGCTCGGCCTGCGACGGGATCACCCGCGGCTGCGACGGGGTGAGGCGGGTGACGGTCGTGTCGGTCGCCTCGGTGAGCGCGACATCGCCCGGGATCACCACGACGGCCACGCCTCGCTTCTCGATCGCCGTCTGCATCGCGATGCGCAGCACGCCCGGCATCTGCGCCGGGGTCGAGACGTGCTCGACGTAGACCGAGCACTCGCGGAAGAGCTCCTGCGGATGCGTCTCCTGGAAGTAGGTGGAGCCGATCTCGTCACTCGGGATGTGCGCGGCGATCGCCAGCACGGGCACGCGCGAGCGATTGGCGTCGAAGAGCCCGTTGATGAGGTGCAGGTTGCCCGGGCCGCAGCTGCCTGCGCAGACGGCGAGCCTTCCCGTCGTCGCGGCCTCCCCCGATGCGGCGAACGCCGCGGCCTCCTCGTGACGCACGTGCACCCACTCGATGTCGGAAGTGCGGAGCGCGTCCGTGAAGCCGTTGAGCGAGTCGCCCGGAATGCCGTACACGCGCTGCACCCCGTTCTCGGCGAGGGTGTCGACGATGTTCTGCGCCACGGTGACCATAGCTTGCCTCCCTTTTTGCTACTGCCGTTCCATCCTCTCTCCGCCGCGCGGGCGGCACGAGGGGTGGTGCGGCCCGCGTCGCAGTGGTAGTGGGACGGCGCGCGTGTAAGGGGCCGGCCGAGGAGCCTCCGGGGATTGCCCGAGGAGCTCCCGCGGCACGAGGATGGGAGGGTGACCACGACGCTCCTGCTGCTCGCCGACACCCACGTGCCGAAGCGCGCGCGGCGCCTCCCGGGGGCGGTGCTGGACGCCGCCGGGGCCGCGGACGTCGTGGTGCACGCGGGCGACTGGGTCGATGAGGCGACACTCGACCTGCTCGCGTCGCGGGCGAGCGTGCTGCACGGCGTGTTCGGCAACAACGACGGCCCCGAGTTGCGGGCGCGGCTGCCCGAGGTCGCGCGGTTCTCGGTCGAGGGCGTCTCGGTCGCGGTGGTGCACGAGACCGGCCAGACGCGCGGCCGGGAGCAGCGCATGGACGAGCAGGTCCCAGGAGTCGACCTGCTCGTGTTCGGGCACTCGCACATCCCGTGGGACACCGTCTCGCCGGGCGGCATGCGCCTGCTGAACCCCGGGTCGCCCACCGACCGCCGCAGGCAGCCGCGCTGCACGATGATGGAGGTGACCATCGACGGCCGCGAGATCGATGCACGGTTGATCGAGGTCGACAGGGACCGATAGGGATCCCTCTCGCGCGACGCCGGGGGCCGTCAGGGATCCCTCGCCCGAGTCGCCCGAGATCCCTCGCGCAGTGCAGTATCTCGCTCCCGATCCCGCGCCGTCGGGCGCTATTCGAGCACGAAGGTGGCCTCGGGGTCTTCGATCAGCCGGAGCGTCGCCCGCGCGTGCTGCGCCGTTTCGCTGTCGTGCGCGGCGTCGATCGTGACGGCCTGCAGCGCGGGAATCGCATCCTCGCCCAGCTCCACGAAGGCACGGCTCAGGCTGCGCTTCACGTCGAGGTCGCCGCGCCCCAGCTCGCGGGAGAACTCTCGGGCGAGATCCGCGTGGGTGTCGAGTGGCGCGAGCCCGGCTGCGGTGCGCCAGGCGGCGCGGGCGACCTCGTCGTCGGCGTCGTGGAGATGGGCGGGTGTGATCGCGTGCCATCCGCGCTCGTCGCCGAGCTTCGAGAGTGTGTGCAGCGCCTGGCTGCGCGCCTGCGGCACGTCGGATCGCGTCTCCTCGAGCACGCGCGGCAGCACGATCTCGGGCGACAGCCGCGTGAGCGCCCAGGTGAGCATGTCGCGCACGTAGAAGTCGGGCTCGACGGCGCAGCGCTCGATCAGGGGCTCCAGGTACGCGTCGTCGGGGTGCGTGCCCGCGGTGAGCGCCGCCTGCAGGCGCGCCGAAGACTCATCTGCGCTCAGCGCAGCGGCGAGGTTGGCGGCGGTCGTTCCCGTTTCGGTCATGAGCTCCATGGTGGGCGCGATCGTCCCGGAGCGCAAATATCGGGTGTAACGCGGATGGTGCGGTCGGGGATCCACCTGGTCGGCTCCGCCGCAAGGTGGTTCGCGGCGGCCGTGCCTTCCTAGCTGTTGCCCTACTGCGGGTGGGGAGTCTCGCCGTTCTCGAGCATCGTGAGGATCTTGGCGAGCCGGTTGCCGCGAGTCGTGGCGTTCGAGGCGGTCATGAGGCGGTGCAGGATCGCGTAGCGGTTGGCAGCGTTGAGGGAGGCGAACGTCGCGGCGGCCTTTTCGGATGCGGCGAGCGCGACCGTGAGATCGTCGGGCACCTCGGCCTTCGCGGATCCCGCGTATGCGCGCTCCCAGCGACCGTCGACCTTGGCGCGATCGATCTCGGCCTGGCCGCGCTCGCGCATGCGTCCCTGCGCGATCAGCTCCTCGACGATTCCGATGTTGCGCTGCGACCACATCGACGCGCGGCGGCGCGGTGTGAATCGCTGGCGGAACGTCGCCGCGTCGAGGCTGCCCTTCTGCCCGTCGATCCACCCGCTGCACAGGGCCTCCTCGAGCGCCTGCGCATAGCTCAGCGTGGTCGGCTCGGTCGTCCCCTTCTTCGCGAGCACCAGCCAGACCCCGTCGGAGGTGTCTTCGTGCTCGTCGAGCCAGGCGCGCCAGGCGGCGACGTCGGGGACGATGAGGAGCTCGGGAAGCTGTGGCTGCTGCAGTGCCTGCGGAGCGGTCATGGTTCCATCGTAGGGAGTCGGTGCGGTGAAGCTCTGACTCTGATTAAGCAGAAGCGGAGAAGCTGCGTACCGCAGCCGCGAATCCAACGTCGGAGGCCGCTCGTACACTCGTAGGAATCAATCGAACGTAGAGCGGAGCACCCGATGACCCATCTGAAGCAGCAGTTCAAAGATGCCCTGAGCTCTATCGAGCCCGGCGACGACAAGGCCAACGCGCCGGAGGCGCATCGCCTGGTTCGCGAAGTTCTCGAGGCCGATCCGAAGCTCACTGGCTACGGGGTGAATCCGGTGCTGATCGGTTCCTACAAGAGAAGCGTTTCGATCAAGCGTGTGAAGGACGTCGATGTGTTCGTGCGACTTCCCGAGCTGCCGAACGATGTCACGTCGAAGGAGATCCTCGACCGGTTCTTCTCGGTTCTGGATGCCGAGTTCGGCAGAGACGCCGACGGGCATCTCCGGACCAAACGCCAGGATCGGAGCCTGCAGGTTTCCTTCCCCGAGTACGACCTCTATGTCGACGCTGTTCCCGCACGCCCGTACTGGGACGGCGAGTCCTGGGAGATACCGCAGAAGGGGAACGACAACGAATGGGTGCGCACCAACCCGGAGTCACTCACTTCGCTCTCATCTGAGATGAATGCAGCGCACGATGGTTTCTACGTCCCCACCGTGAAGCTTCTGCGGCAGACTCGGCGCTCGCTCCTCGGCACCAAGAAGCCCGGCGGCTTCTTCATCGAGGTCGCAACATACCAGGCCTTCGCTTCCGGCCAGGTGACGGGCAACGACCACGCCGAGTACTACGTCTCGGCGCTCGGCGAAGTGTCCAAGATCGTACGTGCCTTCGTCGATTATGGCATCGAGGTGGATGACCCGACGCTCCCCGGTCACACGATCAGCATTCGCGCGACCGACGACGAACTGGAATTGGCTCAGCGCCGTTTCGCTGATGCTGCAGACGACGCTCAGGCGGCGCTCGCAGAGGAGCACGAGGGCAAGGCAGCGCTCGCTTTCCAGAAGCTGCTCGGCAAGAACGGGGACGACGAGACGGTGTTTCCGATGCCCCCCGGTTTCAATGAAGACGGTTCGAAGCGCGCGTTCGCGATCTCCGCGGGCGAGCGGTTGGTTCCGGCTGGCACGAGGACGTTCGGTTGATGACCGCCGAGCACGAAGAATACGTCGCATACTCGCGTCAGCATTTTGAAGAAGGACTGATCCGCGCCGGTTTCACAGAGAACGAACGCGGGTGGCGAGGCGAGATCGCGCATTCAGGCGAGGCGACGGACGTGGAGATCTTGCTTCCCGTGCGCTTTCCGTTCCGTCCACCGCGCGTCAACCCAGTCGATCCCGACGCCGTCCCCTGGTCATGGCACAGAGAGCTCGACGGGTCCCTATGCCTGGTCGCAGAGGACGATCATGACGACTTGTGGTGGACCGAAGCGGCGGCATTCTTGGAGCACATCGCCGCCTGGCTCGAGGACTCCGACGCCGGGTGGCCAGCGGACCGACCCGACCTAGATCTCGAACGGTACTTCCATCCGTCCGAGGATGAGCGCCTGTATCTCTACGATGATCTCGCCCACCGTCGAAACAGTTTCGTGCGATTCCGACCGAGCAGCAATAGCACGATGCGGATCGGGAGCGGTACGCGCCCGGCGAAGTCTTCCAAGCACAGAAAGGACCGATTCGGCTATATCGCCGATCTCGGCGAAATCGACACTCCGCCGAGGACTTGGGCGGACGTGGCAGCCCGGATCGATCCGAGTGTGGACCTGGACCGGCGTATCCGAAACAAGCTCATCACGATCGTGGTGTTGATCTATCGACGAGGCGACCACGACGCCGCGATCACCCTCGAGGTGCGGCCGACGAAAGACGGAGACATCGATGTTCGACGCCTGCGTGCTGCAGCTGACACCACCGCAGCTAGGACTGCCCGCGCGGGCCTGATCGCGCCCCGGCTTGGGCAGGCGCGGGTCGCCATCGTCGGCGTCGGCGCGATCGGCTCTTTCGTGGCAGATATGCTCGTGCGCTCAGGAGTCCGCTATCTCACGCTGGTTGACGATGACATCGTCATGCCCGGCAACCTCATCCGTCACCTCGTCGGTTCCGAAATGGTGGGTCTGCCGAAAGCCGCCGCCGTGCGGCGGCATCTCATCTCGCGGCACGAGATCCCGCCTGGCAGCGTCGAGGGACTCGTGGAGGCTGTGACTTCGGGTGATGCCGCCATGGAACTCCTGACGAATCACGAACTAGTCGTGGACGCCAGCGCCGACTTCGCGACCACGGCACTGCTTCACGTCATGGCGAAGTCCGTCCAGAAGCGGATCGTCTCTGTGTCGATCCAGGATGACGGTACGGCCTTTCGCATCGACTTGCTCCCGCCGCTCGACGAGGCTGACGCGCTGCCTCGCTCAAGCGGCGGGGGCGACGCGCCCCCGCTCTTCGAAGCAGGGTGCGGCAGCCCGGTCTCGCCGACGCCCCCTCACGTCGCGATCGAGGCTGCGGCAACGGCCGTGCGCCACGCGATCGGGCTTCTCACTGACCGCCCACTCCACCCCTCCGGCGAAGTGCGAGACGTGCTCATCGCTGCAGCAAGGACTTCCCAATGACGCGCTCCACCCTGAGCATCGACGTCCGTCCAGGCGCTTACGAGACGATCGCGGCGGAGTCAGCGAAGCATCTCCCGCTCGAGATCGGGGGCATCCTTCTCGGATACCACGAGGACAACGACGTCGTCGTTACTCACGCCCTCGTCGTCGACAGCGCTGCCGCGACGAAGGACCGCTACGTTCGCGATGATGTGCTGGCGAACGCCCGTCTCGCGGCGTTCCTTACCGATCGAGCAGCAGATGACCCCATCGGCTACGTCGGGGAATGGCACAGCCATCCCGCGCCTTCCGGCCCCAGCTCGATCGACCGCGATGCCATGCGAGCTGCCGCCAGCGCAAGCGACAGCCCCGTCGCTCTGCTCGTCTTCACGCCGGGCGGCGTTGGCAGATTCTTCGGGCTTGTCGCCCGCCGTAGACGACTTGCGCGCGCCACCATAAAGGAAGCGACCGTGACTCTTCCCACGCGATTCGACCCACTGGGCCCACTCCCCGACGGCGCAGTGCGGGGCGACGGCCCCGTCTTCATCTCCTACCGACAGTCAGACGGGACACAGCAGGCGGAGGCGCTGGAAAATCTTCTCCGGGCGGCCGGGCTCGTCGTGTGGCGAGACCGTGTCGATCTTCGCCCTGGCACGACAACCGACCGACTCGAGCAGGCACTCACCCAGGGGCTATCGGCGGGCGTGCTTATCGTCACACCTGAGGTCGCTGCCAGCGAGATCGTCCGTGAACGCGAACTCCCACGGCTCCTTGAGCTTGATCGTGATCCCGCGTTCAGTCTGTGCATCGCTAACAAGGTCGCCCGGCTTCGAAGCCCAAGAAAGTGTGACTACGACGCCCCAGACCGGCTGTTGCGACTCGCGCCGGCGAGGACACTCGCGGACAAAAAGCAAGCCAACATGCTCGTGCCCGAGGGTGAGATCGAGATCGTTCGCGATCTCCTCATGCACCGCATCGAGCAACGAAGGCCACAGATTCATGCGGAGAGCAGGGACTTCACGATCCGGATTCAGAGCCGCCCCGACCCGTTTGCTATCGACGCCGACGACGACGACCTGCACCTTCGGATCAAAGCCGCGACCGAGGGACGGCTCCCCTCCTCCGAGGGGCTCCACCTGTTGCGCCGCACACTCCCGCTGACCGGTGATGCCGTGTTTGCTGCTGGAGCGAAGCGGGTGCAGATCTCTGGAGGCGCTCATCTGTCCATCGGGCTCGCGCTGGGTGCTGCTTTCCCGGAAACCAAGATCGGCAATCTCGCTGTTCTCGATGTGCGGGGCGACTCGTGGGAGTCCACCCCCTCAACCGACGACCCAATAACCACAAACTTCACGTCAGCGAAGCCCTCAACAGGCGCTGCACCGTCGACCGAAACGGACAGGGTCGCCGTTTTTATCACGCTGACGCCGGCCCCGGATCGTGAGGCCTTCGAACGCCTCGTGGCCGACTCCCCCGAAGGCTTCGCCGCAGTCGAGATTCTCTCAGCGACCGGTTCCGATCGAATCGATTCTCGCGAAGCAGGGCGTCTCAGTCAGGCGCTGGCCGGTCACATCAAGCGCCTCTCCGCCGATTACGGGAGAGCAGAGGTGCACCTTGCATTCCATGGCCCCTTCCCCGTGGCCGTACTCATCGGACACTATCTGAACACCCTCCGCACGGTCGTCTACGAGTGGGACGGTGACATGACCAACGGGCCCCGCTTCGAAGCAGCTCTCGTCCTCGAACCAGGAGCGACCGCCGGCCCCATGATGGACGTGCTCCTGCCGCGTTCGACCGACCGTCCGGCCTGACTGAAGATGGAGAACTGTTCCCGTGAGAAACGATGATGAGGGCTTCGACCCCGAGTCGCTGAACTGGACGAATCCCGACGCTCAGGAGATCGAGGACCTGGAGAAGCGGATTAGCCAGCACCCGGGGAATCGCCTCGCCAATCGCCTGGATCAGCTCAAACGCGTCTTCGAAGCATGGGCAGGCTTTTCCGTCTCTTTCGCCGACCTGTTGAACAAGTGCGAGAACGACGAAGAGTTCATGGCCGAGCTGATGCGGAACACCGGCGACCGCACGAAGCAGCAATGGATCATTCGGTCTCTCGACCAGGTCACCATCGCCTATACGGCTGGCCTCGGAGCGGTCATCGACCAGAGCCGAGCCGTCGTCCGAGCTCAGAGCAAGACGATCCAAGACGACTACGCGAAACGCGCCGCCGTCATCATGAAAGACCACCCCGGCGGCCCATTCCTCGCGAAGCTGCGCAACTACGTGCTCCACAATGTCGCGGCTCCGTGGCGCTTCAGCGGAACCATTGGCGAGGCATCGGCTGCGCGGGTAGCGCTCGACTCTGATTCGCTCCTTGAGGACAAGAAGGCGTGGTCCAGCGACGCGAAGAACTTCATCAAGGCGAGCGGAGAGAGCGTTCACCTGTCGCCGCTCATCGCGCCGTATTTGGACGCGATGGTCGAACACATCCGATGGATCTTCCCAACCGTCGCCCAAGCCAACACAAAGATCATCCAAGACTGCGACAAACTCATCGCCCGGCAGAATCTGCTCCTGACGGGCGGCGTGACCGACGGACACGACTGGGAGGAGCGGGTCGCCCACATGGCCGAGAACGTGAGGCGCGCCGATCGCGGCGAACCGCAAACTGACTACCGGACCGGACTGCCGATCGCGGAAGAGAACTCGGCTTAAGCTGTGACCCGCGTTCGCTCGCTGGTGCGCATCGCCGCGTCGCTAGGCGTCGAGGCCGGAGCGCTTTTCGAAGGCATCGAGCCATCTATGTTCGAGCAGGACACCTGAGGGCGGAGAACGAACACGGTGCGAGGGTCGCGTTCGTTTGCACTGAGCACGGCGTACGGAGTCTGGCCGACCGGTACCGAGCCCTCGCGCCGACCGGCGTACTCGGCCCCCCCAACGAGGCTTCCCGCAGATTCGGGTGTCGTACCCCGCCGATAGGATGATCACGACGTGACGCGCTGCCTCATTGAGGAGTCAAAGGCGCGCTATGACTTGCTGTTTCGGAGCAGCACGTGTGAAAGTAGGACATCCATATGGCGGGACTCAGCTTGAAAGCCATCGAGGAGCGCGTCGCGCCTCTGGCTGGCAGAGAGATGTATAACCGAGAGTTCATCTTCGATCTGCTGCTCGCCTACGGGAAGCCTCAGGGCAATGTCACAAGGCTCCGCAACGGCTCGCTGAACGTCGCTGTCGATCCCTCGACCGAGGTCGCGCAGAAGAACGTCGTCTACTTCAAGGAAGCGAACGGCGACCCGCTGGAGGCCCTCGAGGAACTCAAGACGACTCCGGCAGTCGTCCGATTCAGCACGCGCTTCGTTATCGCCACCGACTACGTCGACCTCATCGCGCACGACACGAACACGAATGAGACGATCGGCTTCCCCATCCGGGAGATCGACCAGCACTTCACCTTCTTCCTCCCCTGGGCGGGTATGGAGAAAGCGCAGTACGTCGCGGAGTCGCACGCCGACGTCAAGGCGGCCGAGCGGATGGGCAAGCTCTTCGACGAGCTGCTGAATGCGAACCCGGGCATCTTCGACGACGTGCAGGGGCGTCACTCGCTGAACATCTTCTTCACCCGGCTTCTGTTCTGCTTCTTCGCCGAGGACACTGGAATCTTCGAGGACAACCAGTTCACGAACGCGGTCGGGTCTCAGACCCAGCCCGATGGGTCGGACCTCGCAGAGTTCCTGACGGAGCTGTTCAAGGCACTGGACACTGCCGATCCAGCTGACAAGCCGACTCACCTCGCGGGCTTCCCGTACGTGAACGGCCGACTGTTCACGGTCACCGACGAGCAGGTCGTGCCGCGCTTCACGAAGCAGGCGCGCGACGAGCTCATCGCCTCGGGGAAGCTCATCTGGCGAGACATCAACCCCGACATCTTCGGCTCGATGTTTCAGGCGATCGTCACGCCCGGCAAGCGCAGCGACCTCGGCCAGCACTACACGTCGGTGCCGAACATCCTGAAGACGATCGAGCCGCTGTTCCTCGACGAGCTGAAGGAGGAGCTCAACCAGTCGCAGGGCAGCGAGCGCCGGCTGGTCCGGCTGCTGGACCGTATCGCGACCATAAAGGTGTTCGACCCCGCCTGTGGGTCGGGAAACTTCCTCGTCATCGCGTACAAGGAGTTGCGGAAGCTCGAGCACGCGATTCTCGAGCGTCTCGCCGAGCTGAGCCCGTCGCATCAGGTCCTGTGGGCCGACTCGAAGATCAGCATCGAGAACTTCTACGGAATCGAGATCGACGACTTCGCGGTGGAGGTCGCGATCCTGTCGCTGTGGATCGCCAAACACCAGATGAACAGGGAGTTCCGCGAGAAGTTCAAGGTCGATATCCCGCTGATCCCGCTGAAGGCGACAGGACAGATCAAGGCCGGCAATGCGACACGAGTGGACTGGAACGAGGTCTGTCCGAACGACGGCGAGACGGAGATCTACCTGATCGGGAACCCTCCGTACAAGGGGGCTAGTGAGCAGACAGCAGAGATGAAGGCCGACTTCCTGCCGGTCTTCGGCTCCAGTGCTTATCCGAAGAACCTCGATTACATAGCGCTGTGGTTTATCAAGGGCGCTCGATACATATCGTCTACGCAGGCGGAGCTTGCCTTCGTGACGACGAACTCGGTGGCGCAAGGGCAGCATGTTGAGCTGATGTTCCCAGGCATCTTTGCGCTTGGCCTCGAGATCGGCTATGCGTACACCTCGTTCAAGTGGGAGAACAATGCGAAGTACAACGCTGGCGTCACGGTAGCGGTTATCTCGCTGAGGAACAGGTCGGCGCAGCCGAAGTACATCTTCACGGATGGACTGCAGATCGAAGCAACGAATATCAACGGATATCTCGCCGACGGGACCGACGTCATCGCAACTCGCCGCACTAAGCCCCTGAATACACAGCTGCCACCAATGCTCTTCGGTTCAAAACCCGCGGACGGCGGCAATCTGATCCTTTCATCGAGCGATCGAGAATCCCTGATCACCGCGTCGCCAGTGAGCACGGTGTACATCAAGAGGTACACGGGCGCTGATGATTTCATCAACGGGCGAGATCGGTACTGCCTCTGGATCGAACCAAGGGACGCAGACGAGGTAAGGTCGATCCCCACGATCGCCGATCGGGTGAAACGCACTGCCGCTACACGATCCGAGAGCAAGAAACTCGCTACGCAGCAACTCGCTAATGTTGCGTTTCAATTTGCAGAAGTTCGTTACAAGCCCACCGATGCGATCATCGTGCCCAGGGTGTCCTCGGAACGTCGGTCTTACATACCTATCGGGTATCTGGAGCCGGGATGGGTTATCAATGATCAGGCGTTCGCTGTCTACGACGCAGAGCCGTGGCTATTCGCACTGTTGACGTCACGCATGCACATGGCGTGGACCCGAGCAGTAGGCGGCCAATTGGAGACTCGGCTCCGCTACTCGAACACGATTGTCTACAACAACTTCCCGGTGCCTCCGCTGTCGGAGACGACCAAGGAGAAGCTCACGATCGCGGCACTCCGGGTGCTGGACGTGCGCGAATACCACTGTGAGCAGACACTGGCGGAGCTCTACGACCCAGACAAGATGCCGCGGGACCTGCGGGACGCGCACGCGGAGATCGACGCTCTGGTCGACTCGATCTACTCGAAGAAGCCATATGAGTCCGACGAGCAGCGACTGTCGGACCTGTTCGAGCTGTACGAGCGCATGACAGCTGAGGAGGCTGCGTCGGCCCCGGCGAAGAAGACCCGGAGGACTGCGAAGTGAACGCGATCAACAAGCCCGTCAACATCGTCAACGTCACCTATGCGCAGACGAAGGCCTCGGTGAATACCGACGTCCTGGGCATGCGCGAGATGCAGCAGCGCGTGTTCGAGCAACGCGACGCCCAGCACCTGCTGGTGAAGGCTCCGCCGGCGTCGGGCAAGTCCCGCGCGCTGATGTTCGTGGCGCTGGACAAGCTCTACAACCAGGGCCGCAGGAAGGTCATTGTCGCGGTGCCGGAGCGGTCCATCGGCGCGTCGTTCGCCTCGACTGCGCTGACGAAGCACGGTTTCTGGGCGGACTGGGAGATCAAGGACGAGCACAACCTGTGCGACGCGGGCTCGTCTGCGGGCAAGGTCGACGCGTTCATCGAGTTCCTCGAGGGGCCTGACGCGGTGCTGGTGTGCACGCACGCCACGTTGCGCTTCGCGTTCGAGAAGCTGGCTCCGGAGTCGTTCAACGGCACTGTGCTGGCGATCGACGAGTTCCACCACGTCTCGGCCGACACCGAGACCTCGCGGCTGGGCGCTCTGCTGCGCGACGTAATGAGTGGGTCTGACGTGCACATTGTCGCCATGACCGGCTCGTACTTCCGCGGAGACTCGGTGCCGGTACTGTCGCCCGAGGACGAGGCAAAGTTCACCCCGGTCACGTTCAACTACTACGACCAGCTCAACGGCTACGAGCACCTGCGGTCCCTGGGTATCGGGCATCACTTCTACCAGGGCCGGTACACGGATGCGATCCATGAGGTGCTCGACCTCGACAAGAAGACGATCGTGCATATTCCGAGCGTGAACTCGGGCGAGTCCACGAAGGACAAGCTCGAGGAAGTCGGCCGGATCATCGACGCGATCGGTCACGTGGAATCGACCGATCCCGACACGGGGATCATCGGCGTGCGCCGCTCGGACACCGGCGAGATTGTGCGGGTCGCGGATCTCGTCGACGACACCGACCAGAAGAAGCGCGGCGACACGCTGCACTACCTGTCCCACACCGCCACGAAAGAACGTGACGCGGTCGACATCATCATCGCGCTGGGCATGGCGAAGGAGGGCTTTGACTGGCCCTTCGCAGAGCACGCTCTAACGGTCGGCTACCGGGCTTCCCTCACCGAGGTGATCCAGATCATCGGGCGCGTGACCCGCGACAGCTCTGGCAAGTCGCACGCGCAGTTTACGAACCTCATCGCCGAGCCCGACGCCTCGCAAGGAGAGGTCAAAGTGTCGGTGAACAACATGCTGAAGGCGATCACGGCGTCGCTCCTCATGGAGCAGGTGCTCGCACCGAACTTCAACTTCAAGACCAAGAAGTTCGACGACGAGCCGGCGAAGAAGGGCGAACTCAAGATCAAGGGCTTCAAGGAGCCCTCCAGCGACCGTGTGAAGCAGATCGTCGCGACCGACCTGAACGACCTCAAGGCGACGATCCTGCAGGACGACGCCTTCGCCCGTGCCGCCGCGGGCTCGGTCGACGCCGAGACGACGAACAAGGTGCTGATCCCGAAGATCATCCGCGAGAAGTACCCGGATCTGACAGAGGAACAGGTCGAGGAGGTGCGCCAGCAAGTAGTCGTGGACTCGGTCATCAAGAACGGCGAGGTGCGCGAGGTCGGCGACAAGCGCTTCATCAAGATGGCCGAGAAGTTCGTGAGCATCGACGAGCTGAACATCAACCTCATCGACTCGGTGAATCCGTTCCAGCGGGCGTTCGAGGTGCTGTCGAAGTCGGTCACCCCCTCTGTGCTCCGACTGATCCAGGACACGATCACCTCGACGAGGATTGAGTTCTCCGAGGAGGAGGCTCTGTCACTGTTCCCGAAGATCAAGACGTGGAAGCAGGTGCACGGAAGGAACCCGGACATCCGGTCCGAGGACCCCACCGAGAAGCGCCTGGCCGCGGCCCTGCTGTTCCTGCAGAAGCTCGCGGCGCAGCGTAAAGCAGAGAAGGCCGCGACGGAGACGGGAGAACGGTGATGACGCCCATCGACTTCACGTCGAACGAGAATCTGGTCATCACGCTCGACGACATTCTCGACGACGAACTCCTGAACGCGGCCGAGAAGCCAAAGAAACTCACCTCGTCAGACCGGCTGGAACGCGCCTTCCTCGAGATCGTTGAGTTCAGACGGACCGAAGGACGACCACCCAGCTCGCAGACGCGCGAGATCGCCGAGCGCAAGCTCGGAGCTCGCCTCGACGGGTTCCTGTCCAACGAGGCGAAAGCCGAGGCCGTGAAGCACCTCGACGAGTTCGGGCTGCTCGAGATATCCGAAGCGCCGACATCCATTGACGACCTGCTGGAAGGCGACGACCTCAACGAGCTGCTCAGTGATGAGTCTGGGATTCTCGACGTGTCGGATCTTCCCGTTCGGCGCTCGGCAGATGCACCGGATTCAGTGGCGCGACGAACACGGGCGAAGGACTTCGACAGCTTCGAGTATCTCTTCGCCGAAACGCATGCTGGATTGCGCGACGGTTCAATGCGTCTTGCACCGTTTCAGGGGGTTCAGACGATCGAGGAGGGCCGTTTCTTCGTCTTGAACGGGATGCTGTTGTTCGTTGCCGAGGTCGGCGAATCCAAGACCATGGTTGTGGGCGGCAAGGCTGAACAAAAGCAGCGGCTCCGCGTGATCTTCGAGAATGGTACCGAGTCATCGCTCTATCGACAGTCGCTCTCCATCAGACTCCATGAGCAGAGCGGCGAAGCAGTTGTTCGTGCCAAGACTGACCTGAATGAGATTTTCGACGGCGATACGGAAACAGGCCACATCTACGTGCTGCAGTCGTTGAGCACCGACCCGCTGATCGCGAATATCAAAGACTTGCACAAGATTGGCTTCTCGACCACCAGCGTCGAGCAGCGGGTGAAGAGCGCCTCTATGTCGCCAACGTACCTGATGGCTCCGGTCAAGATCGTCGCTGACTACCGTGTGTACAACGTCAGGGCCTCAGCGCTAGAGAACCTGCTACACCGGGTGTTCGCCGACGTGCGCCTCGACCTCACCCAGGTTGATCGGAAGGGCCGCGATTACGACCCTTCGGAGTGGTTCGTCGTTCCTCGCGATGTGATCAACCAGGCGGTCTCGATGATTATGTCCGGCGAGATCGTCGACTATGTGTACGACAAGACGCAAGGGCGATTGGTTGAGCGTGGCTGAGAGGTCGACATCATGGACCGCTGATCCCGCCGGCATCTACTTCAGCGACCGCTTCAATGTTGACCCGCAGGTGTTAGAGGAGTGGGGCGCATTCGACATCTCCGTGGTCACCGACCTTCCGGTCTTTATCGATCCGTTCCTGCTCTTCAACAGCGACAAGGAAGAATACTAGGCGCTGCACGAGCAGATCGTGGATTACTTCCGATTCCTGCGGGATCACGCCCACGAGCCCCTGTCCCCCGGCCGCATCAAGAGCTGGTACACCTTCAGCGAGGTGCGGCAGAACTGGCTTGGGTTCACAGTCGACGGCAACGCCGGGCACGGCCTCGGGAGGAACTTCGCCGTCTCCCTGCACGGAGCGCTCGGCAGCCTCCTCCGAAACATCGGCGATGAGCAGATCACGAGCTCCAGCCACGTGGAGAAGCTTGCGCTCGTCAGCAATGGCGTCGGTAGGGACACGATCTCCGATCTCACGACCAACCTGATCAAGCACTTCCTATTGCGTTACACGAGCGATTTCGCGGTGAAGCACGTCTCCGAAGGCGACCGGCGGAAGGTGCCGGTCGCGCGGGCCAAGTTCAACTACAACATGCAGACGGGTCTGCTGCACGAATAGGTGACAGTTCCTAGTCACGCCGCCAGTGCGACGGTCGTGTTCATGATGGTCTCGAACTCGATGGGCGTCAAGCGCCCCAGACGGGCCTGGCGACGTCGGCGGTGGTAGGTTCGCTCGATCCAGGTGACGATCGCTATGCGCAGTTGCTCGCGGGTGGTCCAGGACCGGCGGTCGAGGACGTTCTTCTGCAGAAGCGCGAAGAAACTCTCCATAGCCGCGTTGTCCCCGCTCGAGCCCACTCTTCCCATGCTCCCAACCATGCGGTGACGGTTCAGCGCGCGCAGGAACTTCCTGCTTCGGAATTGAGATCCCCTGTCGCTATGGACGATGCAACCGGCGACATCGCCGCGCATCAAGGCGGCGTTCTCGAGCGCCTGCACGGCCAAGCGAGACTTCATCCTGGAATCGATCGAGTACCCCACGATCCGACCGGAGAACACGTCTTTGATCGCGCAGCAGTAGAGCTTGCCTTCGACGGTTTTGTGCTCCGTGATGTCCACGAGCCACAGCTTGTTCGGTGCGTCGGCCGCGAACACATGCCGGGTCCTGCCGTCCCCGTCAATTACGGCGCACAGATCGTCGTGAACCGGCGGTCCAGGACGGCGTCCCTTGCCGCGCTTGGGCTTGCCGAACGCACTGAACCAGCCGTTCGCGGAGGCGATACGCCACGCGGTCCGGTCCGACATCGCCTCACCGGCGTCACGCGCTTCGTCGGCGAGGAGCCGGTGCCCGAACTCGGGGTCGTCACGGTGAGCGTCGAACAGCGCGTTCGCACGATACGCCTCCACCACCTCGCTATCGGTGATGGGGTTCGTTAACCATCAGTAGTAAGGCTGGCGGGAGAGCTTGAGTACCCGACACGTCACCGTCACAGGGATTCCTGCATCAGCGAGCTCCGTCACGAGCGGGTAGAGCCTTTTCCCGGCAGGTTCGCCTGCGACAGATACGCCGCCGCCCGACGCAGAACCTCGTTCTCCTGCTCCAGAAGACGGTTCCGCTTGCGCAGCTCACGGATCTCGGCCGCCTCAGTCCGCGATTGGCCAGGCTTGGCGCCGTCGTCGATGTCGGCGCGACGCATCCACTTCTGCAACGTCATCGGGTGAACGCCGAAGTCTTTCGCGATCTGCTCGATCGTCACTCCAGGCTCGCGGTTCCTCGCGACGCGCACAACATCGTCACGGAACTCACTCGGGTATGGCTTTGGCACAACAACATCCTTCCAGACCCACCCCTCGGGCAAGCCAGATCAGATGTCACCTAAACGTGCAGCAGACCCATCAGGACGGCTGGCGCTTGCTCAACAAGGGGGACAGCAAAGGACTGTCGAGCGAGCAGGATGTCCAGTTGTTCTTCGGCCTCCTGCTTCAGAAGTCCAGGTTCGATGTCAATCGCGAGCCCAACAACGGCCGTGGTCCGGTCGATTTCAAGATCTCGGAGGGACTCGACAAGAGCCTGATCGAGTTCAAGCTGGCCAAGAGTAGCTCACTGAAGCGCAACATGGAGAACCAGGTCGAGGTCTACAAGAAGGCGAACGGCACTAACTCCGCTGTCTTCGTCGTCATCGCCTACACAGCGAGTGAGATCCAAAAGACTAAAGAGACGGTTCTGGACCTCGGGCTGAACAAGCCGGACAGCATGGAAGTCGTAATTATCGATGCTTCGCCAAAACCTCGGCTTCGAAGGTCTGGCAAGGCCGTCGAACCGAGTCCGACGCGGTCGAATCCACCTGGGCTACGCCCCCCCCACTCCGGCCTCGGACGCATGTGGTACATCGCCGACGCCCTCCTCTACCGCTTCGCCGACCCGCTGCCGCCGCATCTTGGTGGCAGGCAGTAACGAGGAATCACCCGGCGGCTATCCTCGTCACATGGAGGATCGCGGACCCGTGTTCGACGGGGTGAAGATCGGTCGCCCGGCGACGGGGGCGCTCATCGACGCGGGCTATGCCGCTGTCGAGGAGTTGCCCAGAGATCTGACAGAGCTGCTGGCCCTGCACGGCGTCGGCCCCAGCGCTGTCAAGCGACTCGAGGAAGCACGCGAGCAACGGAGCGGAGACTGACGATGATCGAACTCATACTGGTGCGGCACGCGAAGTCCGATTGGGGCGATGCCGGCCTCCGCGATCACGAGCGCACCCTGAACGAGCGCGGACTACGCGACGCTCCAGCGATGGCGGAGCGGCTGGTCGCCGCGGGCGCCGAGGTCGAGCGCATCCTCTCGAGCACCGCGGTGCGGGCGCGCACGACCGCGGCCGAGTTCGGCGCCGCGCTCGACGTCGAAGTCGACCTCGACCCCGAGCTGTACCTCGCGCCGGCGGAAACGCTGTTCGAGAAGGCCGGGGAGAGCGGCGCCGCCTCGATGATGGTGGTGGCGCACAACCTGGGGATCAGCGACCTGGCGGCGCAGCTGTCGAACGGCGGCATCGAGCACATGCCGACGTGTGCTGTCGCGCGATTCGCGTGGGATGCGGAGTCATGGGAGGAGATCGCAGGGCGCGCCGCGGATCGCTGGGAGTTGAATACGCCACGGTAGATCGACGGTCAGGTCACCTCAGGTTTCCTTCTATAGGCTGCGGCCACACCGCATCGAGAGGGGACCGCTCATGGCTGAGAACGCGGGCAACGAAGGCAAAGCAGACAACACCGACAACAACTGGTACGAGGAGTTCAAGGTCACGGGCGACGAGCTCATGGCCAAGGTGCGCGAGATCATCGAGGAGGGGAACGCGCGCCGCCTCTACATCAAGCGCGAGAACGGCGAGACGATCTTCGAGATCCCGCTGACCGCGGGCGTCGCCATCACAGCGGCGAGCGCCCTGCTCGCACCGATCCTCGTCGCCGTGGGCGCGGTCGCGGCGCTCGCGACGAGCCTCACGATCGGGGTGGAACGCTCCGAGAAGGGCGAGAGCGATGGCGATCCCGAGGAGACGGAACGACCGCCTTCCTCCGAGACAGGTTCATAGATCACGGTCTATCGATCACTGGGAGCCTTCTGAGCCCCGCGACCTACACCGCTTCGTACACCCCGGTCACCGTTGCGCTCACGGTGATCTCGGCGACGGTCACCTCGGGCGCGCCGGAGCCGGCCGCCGACCGTGCGAACGCGGCCACCGGCGCCCCGCCTCCCGCAGGCGTATCGGAGATGCTCACGACGCGCTCGACGCGCTGACCGAGCGCCTCGGCGTAGTCGTCCGCGACCTCGCGGGCGGCCTCGACCGCGGCCTTGCGAATGCGCCGCTCGTAGACGCGACGGGTGTTCTCGGTGAGGGACCAGTCGACATTGGTCGTCACCCCGGCCTCGGAGAGCTCGGTGACGAGCGCGCTGACGAGCGACAGGTTCGACAGCTTGACGCGCACGCGACTCGAGGTGCGGTGCTCGAAGACGACCTGCTTCAACTTGCCCTCGGCGTAGCTCTTGTAGCTGTACGTGCTGATGGCGTCGGCGGAGTGCCAGGTCGCGTCGCAGCTCCCCCGCAGCTGCTCGGCCCGCTGCACGAGCCAGTTGTGCAGCCGGGTCGCCGCGTCGATGCTCCCCGAACGGTCGCGCGACGTCACGGAGACGAGCGCGGTGATCGTGGCGCGTTCAGCGAGCACGTGCGTCTCGCTCGTACCGGTGGCGTGGATCGTCGTCATGGACACACGCTAGCAGGGGGCCTCAGTGCGTGGAGGGATCGCGGGGGCGGCGGAGTGCGGCGCGTTTCGACTCGCTGCGCTCGCTCAACGGGCGGCTGGGGACTCTGCGCTCGCTCAACGAGCGGCTTGGGACGCTGCGCCCGCTCGACGGACGGGTTGCCCCGCTCAACGGGCGGGACGGCGCAGTACGCTGAGTGGATGGCGATCCTCATCGACCCGCCCGCGTGGCCGGCCCACGGCACCCTCTGGAGCCACCTCGTCTCCGACACCGCCACCGACGAGCTGCACGCCTTCGCGAAACGCCTGAGGATCCCTCGCCGCAGTTTCGACCTCGACCACTACGACGTGCCGGCCTCGCTCCACGATCAGGCCGTCGCGATCGGCGCTCGCCCGGTCACCGCAAAAGACGTGGTGCACGCGCTGCGCGACTCGGGCCTCCGCGTGCGCCAGGCCGAGCGCCCGATCGTCACTCCCCTGCGCCGACGCCAATACCTGACCACCGAGTGGCAGAGCCTCGGCGAGCTGCTCGGCGCGACGAGCGTGACGCGCACCACGAGCGCTACGGCCTCCGACGCCTGGCTCAGCCTCGGCGAGAACACCCTCGCCCGCTGGAGCGAACCCCACCGCAGCTATCACGACGAGCGCCACCTCGAAGACGTGCTGCTCGCCCTCGACCACCTCGCGACCCGCGGCGAGCGCGTCTCCCCGGAGTCGCTGCTCGCGGCCTGGTTCCACGACGCCGTCTACCTCGGCCGGAGCACCGACGAGACCGCCTCGGCGCAGCTGGCGGTCGCCTCCCTCGAGGTGTTCCCACTCGACCCCTCGCTGGTGAGCCGGGTGGGCGAGTTCATCGTCGCCACGGCGCCTGATAAGGAGGCGAGGGATCCCTCCCCCGCACTCGCCCACCTGCTCGACGCGGACCTCTCCATCTTCGCCGCGCCCCGGCACCGCTACGAGGAGTACGCCGGGGCCGTGCGCGCCGAGTACGCCCACGTCGCGGACCCCGAATTCGCGGAGGGTCGATCCCTCATTCTCTCCCGCTACCTCGAGCGGCCCGCCATCTACCGCACGGCCACGGCGCGGCAGCTGTGGGAGGAACGCGCGAGACGGAACGTGGCCGACGAGATCGCGCGGCTGCGAGCGAATGACCACCGACCGGCACGACGGAGGGGCGGAGCATGACCGAGGTGAGCATCACGAGGGCCAAGACCGGCGACGTCTCGGCGACCGAACTGGCGGCGTTCGCGGCGCGCACCTTCCCCGATGCGTGCCCGCCGTCGCTCCCCGCAGGCGAGATCGAGGCCTTCATCGGCGCCAATCTCTCGCCCGCCGAGTTCGAGCGGCACCTCGCCGCGGCCGAGAGCGCGGTGTTCGTGGCCGAGGCCGCGGGCGCGGTCGCGGGCTACGCGCTCAGCGTCCACGGCGTGCACGACGCGGGCCCCACGGAGTGGGCGGGCGAGCGCACTGCCTACCTGTCGAAACTCTACGTCGACCGCGAGCTGCGCGGCGCAGGTGTGGCCGGCCGGCTCCTCGCCGCCGCGGTCGAAGCGGCCCGCACCGAGGGCTGCGCCGCGATCTGGCTCGGCGTCAACTCCGAGAACGCGCGAGCGCGCGCCTTCTATGCCCGTTCGGGAATGCGAGTGGCCGGGCAGCGGCGCTTCGCCGTCGGCAGCGTCGAGTGCGTCGACGACCTGCTCGCAATCCCTCTCTGAGCGCAGCACCGCCGCTCCCCCCTGGCCGGGTGCCACGGGCCGCCGCTCGACTATTGGTCAACTGAACAATAGAATCGGCCTCACGCGCACCGAGCTCGATCCATCCGCGCCGCGCCGCATCGCACAGCGATGCAGCACCGCACCCCGCAGCACCCCGCAGCACCCACCGCGCTCGACCCCGCCCCAAACACCCGCCGAGAGGATCCCGATGTCACGCCAGCTCTACCGCAACGCCCGCGTCTTCACCGCCGACTCGCGCAGGTGGGCCGAGGCCTTCGTAGTCGACGGCGAGCGCATCGCCTACGTCGGAGACGCGGCGACTGCGGGGCGCATCGCGGGAGACGACGCGGAGACGGTCGATCTCGGCGGCGCGACCGTGCTGCCAGGCTTCGTCGACGGGCACGCCCACGTCGTGGGCACGGGCGAGGCCGCGCAGCAGGTGGATCTGTGGGGCGCCGACTCGGTCGAGGAGATCCAGCGCCGCATCTCGGAGTGGGCGAGCGCGCACCCCGATGAGCCGCGGATCCGCGCGCAGGGCTGGGCGCACGGCGCCTTCGGCGGGGCGCAGCCGCACCGAGCCATGCTCGACGCCGTCGTCGCCGATCGCCCGGTCTACGCGCAGGCCTACGACTACCACTCCATCTGGTTGAACACCGCGGCGCTCGCCGAGGTGGGCATCGACGCCGCGACCGAGGCGCCGGAGGGCGGCCGCATCCACGCCGACGCCGAGGGCCCCACAGGCCTCGTCGACGAGACGGCGATGCATCGGCTCGTCTGGCCGTTCCTCGACGGCGCCGTGACCCCGGAGGATCTCGACCGCTTCCTCGCGAGCGCACTGAGCTCGTACCGCGAGCTCGGCATCACCGCGTCGACCGAGATGGCGCTCGACGAGGGCGATCTCACCGCCATGCGCGGAGCCGAGGAGCGGGGCGAACTGACCGCCCGCATCGTCGCTCACTGGCGGGTGCAGCCCACGGGCGACACCGCTCAGAACCTCGCCCAGGTCGAGCGGGCGCGATCCCTCGCCGAGACCCACCGCTCGCCGTGGCTGCGGGTCACGGGTATCAAGGTGCTCGTGGACGGCACGGTCGACGGCTGCACGGCGGCGCTCGGCGCACCCTACGCCGACGGTTCGACGGCCGAGCCCGTCTGGAGCCTCGACGAGCTCGCTCCCGTGGTGATCGCGGCCGACGCTGCCGGCCTGCAGGTCGCCATGCACGCGATCGGCGACGAGGCGATCCGCATTGCCATCGGGGCCGTCGAGGCGGCCATCGCGGCGAACGGGCCGGCCGAGCGCCGCCACCGCATCGAGCACCTGGAGGTCGTGACCCCCGACGAGATCGCGCGGCTGGCGGCGCTCGGCATCACGGCGAGCATGCAGCCCGTGCACTCGGATCCGGCGATCCAGGAGAACTGGCGTTCGATGCTCGGCGACGCGCGCGTCGACCGCGGCTTCCCCTGGCCCGAGATGACGCAAGCCGGAGCCCGGCTCGTCTTCGGCACCGACTCGCCCACCTCGCCGCAGGCGCCGCTGCCCAACATGTTCGTCGCCGCGACCCGCCGCTCGGCGCTCGATCCCTCGCTCGAACCCAACGTGCCCGCCTTCGCGCTCCCCCTGCTCGAGGCCGTCGAGCACGCGACGCGCGACGCGGCGTGGGCCTGCCGCGCCGAGCACGAGTACGGCCGCATCGCGGCCGGGCTGCTCGCCGACTTCGTGGTGCTCGACCGCGACATCTTCGCAGCGGACCCCGAGGAACTGCTCGAGACCACGATCGTGCGCACGGTCGTGGGCGGGCGCACGGTCTACGCGCGCTGAGTTCCGCGAGGGATCCGGCTGTCCTCCGGGCCGGCCGGCCTCGCGGGCCCGGCGAGCCGGTCCCCCTCCCCCGCATCGCCCGACGGACCAAAGGCCCAGCAGCGAGCCGCGCTAGCCGCCCGCGCCCTCCCGCGCGACGCCCCGCAGCGCACCGGCCTCGAGCCCGAGCGCCCACTCCGCGGCGTCGGCGACGAAGCAGGTGAACGCCGGGTCTTCGAAGGAGCTACGGTTGTTGGCGTAGGCGCCGAAGCCGTCCACGGCGATGAGGATGCGAACGGCCGCCGCCGCCGCATCCTCGACGCCGAAGACCCCCTCGCGCACCCCCTCGGCGATGATCGCGGTGAGCTGTTCGCGGTCGAGCGCCTCCTGATCCTCCAAGCACGACCCGAGGAGCGGGCTGAAGCGGGAGAGGTGGCGCGCGTTGAGCCACAGCCGCGAGAGTTCGCGGGCGCCCTCGCTCTGGGCGCGCGCGGCCAGCCGGGCGATCCGTTCGAGCGGGCTCCCGCCGGTCGGAAGGAGCTGCTCGCGCTCCTCCGAGACCGCGAGCGCGAAGGCCGCTGCGACGAGTTCCTCCGCCGCGGGGAAGTAGTGGGTGATGAGCCCGGGCCGCACGCCGAGTCGCTCGGCGACCGCGCGGAGGGTGACTCGTTCGAGCCCGTCGGAGAGGGCGATCGCCGCCGCAGCAGCCACGATCTCGGCCCGGCGCTCCGCCGGAGGCTTGCGCCGAGCCCGCTTCTCCCCGCTTGACACCATGCCCGCAATGCTATTGGATAAGCGGCAGACACACTATTGGCCCAATGACCAATTAGGTGGAGGGATCGAAGACGATCCCGAGATCAGCCCGAGAGGAACCCCGTGGACGAGACCACATCCACCCCATTCGATCCGGCCGCCGACAGCGCCACCCGGGTCGAGACCCGCGGCATCGACCTCGTGGGCGACGACGAGCGTCACGGCAGGGCCCGGCAGCTCTTCGCCGTGTGGGCCGCGCCCAACGTCAGCGTGCTCAACTTCACCATCGGCGCGACCCTCACCCTCGTGCTCGGGCTCGAGATCTGGCAGGCGCTGATCGTCGTCTTCGCCTCGTGCCTGCTGTGGATCTTCCCCGGCATCATCGCGACGAGCGGACCCACGGCCGGCACGTCGGGATCCGTGATCCAGCGCGCCATCTACGGCTACCGCGGCAACAAGATCGTGATCGCCTTCTACGGCTGGTTCATCTCGGGCGTCTTCCTCGCCCTCAACTGGGTGGCCTCCTCGTTCATGGGCGCAGAACTGCTCAGCCGCTGGGGCATGGCCGACCACACTCTCGCGCTCGTCGTCGTCTCGCTCGTCGTCGCGGCGATCACGGTGCTCGTAGCGGTCTACGGCCACGGGCTCATCCTGCGCTCGTACGGCGCGGTCACGGCCGGGCTGCTCGTCGTCTTCCTCGTCGTCGTCGGCTTCATCGCACCGCACATCGACTGGAGCTTCGCACAGCCCGAGCCGCTGTCGGGCCTCCCGCTCTGGTCGTCGCTCACCATCGGCTTCGCGATCCTCGCGTCCACGCCCCTCTCCTACTCGAACAGCGCCGACATGGCCCGCTACCTGCCGCGGTCGACCAAACCGTCCGCGATCATCGCCGCCACCGCTCTCGGCGGCGCGATCCCCTGCTTCTTCTTCACCTCGGTCGGCGCCCTGCTCGGCAGCGCCGTCAGCCCCGACGACATCGCGATCGGCATCGAATACGCCCTGCTCGACATGCTGCCGACCTGGCTCGGACCGATCTTCGTGCTCGGCGTCATCGTGAACACGGTCGCGCTCAACGGCATGACCACCTACACCGCCAGCATGGCGCTGCAGTCGATCGGCGTGCCCATCAAGCGCGTCGCCTCGGCGATCCTCATCGGCGTGCTCGGCACCGTCTTCACACTCGTGCTCGTGCTGTCGACCAGCCTCATCGAAGCGGTCAACCTCATGCTGCAGTTCCTGCTCATCGTCTCGGCACCGACGATGGCGGTCTACGCGGCCGACATCGTGCTGCGCAGGCGCCGCTACGACAGCCTGGACCTCTTCGACGAGAGCCGCCACGGGCGCTTCTGGTATCGGGGCGGCTTCGGGCTCGCGGGCCTCGTGTCGCTGCTCGGCGGCGCGATCGCGACAGCACTCTTCCTCTCCACCGACGTCTGGACGGGTCCGCTCGGCGCGGCGCTCGGGTACCTCGATCTCTCCGTGCCGGTCGGCATGATCGTCTCGATCGTGCTCTACGTGATGCTGGCAGGGCGGCGCGTACGCGAGCAGGCCGCGTCATGAGGGGCGAGGGATCGGCCCCGACCGCGAGGGGCACCGGCCCGCACCCGCCGCGCTACCCGGGCGCGCCCGCCGAGCAGCCCTCGCTCGACAACTGGCAGGAGCCGCCGCACAATCGCTGGACCTTCGCCCATCTCGGCGAGATCGTCCCGTCGGCGACGGTGTCGCGGCGCGCCCCGCACCCGGCCGGCCCGACCTCGCGGCTCGACCTGCTGACCGCCGCGATCCCCGATCTCGAGTCGCGGCTCGAACGGTCGTACACCGACGCATTCCTCGTGCTGCGGGGCGGCGAGCTCGTCGCCGAGTACTACCGCGACGGCTTCGCGCCCCACGACCGGCACCTCGTGATGAGCGTCTCGAAGTCGCTGTGCGCGATCGTCTTCGGTTCCTTCGTCGATGAGGGATCCGTCGACCCCTCGCAGCCGATCACGCGCTACATCCCCGAGCTCGCCGGCTCGGTCTACGACGGCCCGACCGTGCAGCAGCTGCTCGACATGGTCATCGCCGTCGACTACAGCGAGGACTACGTCGACCCCGCCTCGGAGGTGCAGACCCACGACCGCTCGGCGGGTTGGCGCACCAGGCGCGACGACGACCCCGCCGACGACTACGCCTTCCTCGTCTCGCTGCGCGGCGACGGCACGACGGGCCGCTTCCAGTACTGCTCGGCCCACACCGACGTCCTCGCGTGGATCGTCGAGCGCGTCTCGGGCCGCCGCTACGCGGAGCTGCTCTCCGAGCGGCTGTGGGCGAAGCTCGACGCCGACCGCGACGCGACGATCACGGTCGACACCTCCGGCTTCGGCTTCGCGAACGGCGGCGTCTCGTGCACCGCGAGGGATCTCGCGCGCGTGGGGCGGCTCATGCTCGACGGCGGGCTGGCCGCCGGCGGACGGGTCGTCTCGCAGGAGTGGGTCGATGCGACCCTCGCCGGAGGCGACCCCGCGGCGATGGACGATCACTTCCCGGGCGATTTCCCGAACGGCTCGTACACGCGGCAGTGGTGGTGCATGGGCAACGATCGCAGCAACGTCAGCGCCATCGGCATCCACGGGCAGAACCTGTGGCTCGACCCGCAGACCGACTCGGTCGTCGTGAAGCTCTCGACCTGGCCCGAACCCGACACCGAGGAGTGGCACCGCGTGCAGTCCCGTCTGCTGCTCGACGTCTGCGAGGCGCTCGACGGCTAGTCCCCGGCCGCCGCCGAGGTCCGATCCCTCGCCCGCCCGACCGCGACGACTCCGACCGCGATCACCGCGATCACCACGGCGATGCCGATCACATACGCGAACACCCCGCCGTAGCCGTCCTGCAGGTGCGGGTCGAGGAACGGGTACGGATACCACCACGGGTTGCCGGTCGCCGGGCTCGTGACGAGCGGGCCGCGCACCAGCGTGTAGATCACCCACGCGAGCGGGAAGACCAGCACCCCGAGCACCGCCCGCCACGGCAGCCTCGCGCGACCCGGCGCCCAGACGACGTCGGCGAGCATGAAGGCCGGCGCGACGACGTGCAGCACCTCGTTCGACCACGGCACCGTCGCGCCCTGATCGAGAGGGATCTGCCGCAGCAGCACGTTGTAGACGATGCCGGTGAGGATCATGTACGACGAGGCGCTCGCGAGCGCGAACGACAGGGATCGGGGCTCGCGCCCGTCCTGCCCCTCCGCGCGGAGCACGCGGACCGCCGCGACGGCGAGCACGAGCAGCGCGGCGATGTTCGACAGGATCGTGAAGAAGCTGAAGAAGTTCGCGACCGTCGTGGCGACGTCCGAGCCGTTCGCGACGGCGCGAGAGAACGTCGTCGCGGCCTGCTGCCAGATCGCGACGAGGATCAGGATCGCGCAGAGCAGCCGGAGCACGGGCCAGAGCCCCTCGCGCACGGTGCGGCGGCGGGTCAGCGGGTCCTGGCTCATGGCCCCACACTACCCGGGTCGCGCGGCGGATCCGGAACAGCGCCGGGCCCGCATACCGGACCGGCATCCGGCCCGGCAAGGCTCGGCCGGGGCGCGCGTTGCCCCAACCCCTCGCCGTGCGATCAGACGGGCGCACCCCCGAGGGCCCCACCGGAACCGCTGACGCGAGAACGCTCGCAAAGCGCGGAGAGCACGGCGCACGACCCACGGGTGAGGGGAAGCACCCGGTCGAACGCCGCTCCGGTGGGGCCGGCATGACATCCGGCGGGCGCTGGGGCCGTCCGCCGGAAGATCGCAGAGCATCCGAGACCGGCGTCACCGGGACGCCCGCGGCGAGCCGCATGTCGGCGCCGTTCCTGCGCCGACGACGAAGGCCGCGCCGCCCTCGGCGCGCCGACCGCCGTCTTCCTCGGTTGCATGACCCCTCCATCCCCTGGGCCCGATGGGAGCCATGCTAGGAACAGCGGCGGGGCCCGCAGGCCGAATTACGCACTCTCCACGCATACGAACTGCGAGCTGCGCATCACGCCGAGAGCTTGCCCCCGCGGAGGTAGGAGCGCAGCTCGTCCCTGCCCGTCACGCCGAGCTTCGTGAACACGTGCCGCAGATGGGTCTCGACCGTGCGGGTGGAGAGGAAGAAGCGCTCGGCGATCCACTTGCTCGAGTAGCCCAGCGCGGCGTGCAGGGCGATCTCGCGCTCCCTGGCCGAGAGCAGCGGGGTGTGCGGCAGCGGAAGCCACACCCCGAGGTCGGTGAGGATGCGCGCGGAGGGTGCATCCCACGCCGACTCCCCCGCGTTCACCTCTTCGATGAACCCCAGCAGCGCCGACCCCATGGGTTCGTCGATGCGCGCGGAGATCTCACGCGCCCGCATCAGCCGCGCCGAGTCGAGGCCTCCCTGCACACTCGCGAGCACCTGCATCGCCCTCAGCTCGATGAAGGGCAGCTCTTCGCGGCGCGCCCAGGCGATCGTGCGGTTCGCCTGTTCGACGACGTCGGCCTCACCGTTCCAGTGCCGCGCCTCGAGCGTCAGGATCCGCACGATGCCCCGCAGCACCTGGCCGGTGCCTGGCCGTGCGGTTTCCGACGCGAAGATGCTGCGGCGCGATTCGGTTCGCTCCCCGAGCGCCGCCTGCGCATAGGCGAGCACGCTGTTGAAGATCGCGAGCATCCCGAAGGGATCCCTCTGCCCGAAGCGGGCGACGGCCCGTTCTGCGTGCAGCGCCGCGTCGCGCCACCGTCCCTGCCCCACGGCGAGGATCGCGGAGGATCCCTCCACGAACCCGGTGTTCTGCAGCAGGCTGAGCGAGCGCGTCTGCACCTGCTCGAGGATGTCGGATGCGGCGAGCAGGGATCCCGAGGACCAGCGCGAGATGAACATGGCGAGCGTGAGCTGGTCCCCGACGAAGCGCTCGACGCGGCCCCCGAGCGCCGCGAAGGTGCGGGTGCGGTCGGCGATCTCGAAGGCTTCGGAGAACCGTCCCTGCTGGGAGAGCGTCAGCGACGAGACGAGACGCGCCTGGCTCCGCACCCACTCGAGTTCCATGCGTCCCTGCTCGTCGGGAGCGGGGGCGGCCTCCGCGGCCTTCCGCAGCTGGCCGGTGCGGGCGTAGAACAGCGGATAGGCGCAGCGCACCATTTCGTCGGCGGCACTGCCCGGCTCGTACTCCAGCCGCTTCAGCTGCTCGATGGTCTCGAACGCCTCATCGTATTGCTCGCGGTCGAGGGTGAGATGGGTGGCGAGTTCGATCTGCAGGCGGATCCGAAGGGGCACCGGGAGCGCTTGCCGCGTTCCCGGGTCGAGCAGTTCGCCGATGACCTCCATCGCCTCGTCGACGGCACGACGGTCACCGAGCAGGCGGGCCGTGTGGTAGATGCCGATCGCGGCCTCCGCGAGGCGAGCGGGGTGCACGTCGGGGTGGCGCGTGATCGCTCTCGCGATCGCCAGCTTGGTCTCGGGGTCGCTCTCGAACCCGGGATCGTCGAGCGCCGCGACGAGCCATTCGATCGGCAGTAGACGGCCGGCCTCGAGGCCGAGGCTCACGAGTCTGAACAGTCGGTTCGGTTTTCTCAGCTCGTCCTGCTTGTCGAAGCCGTGCCTGAGCGCCGTGTAGAGCTCCGAGCTGATCTTGCGCCGCCTGTCGGCTCCCATGCGGCTCTTCAGCGAGCTCGCGAGCAGCTCGTGACTCGTGGTGATCGCGACCTCCCCGCCCTCCCGCTCCCGCGGCACGATGAGCCCCATCGCCTGGAGCGCCCGCAGGTGCGCGGGCGTCAGCTTCTCGAGCAGCACCGCCTCGGTGATGGGCTCGCCCACGGCGATCGTCTCGAGCGTCTCCAGCTCCTCCGCCGTGCACGCCTCGCCGAGGTAGGTGAGGAATTCCTCGGGGATCGCCCCGAAGTCGCGGGTCTTCTCCCAGATCATGCCGCGCTCCCGTTCGAGCAGTCCGCGGCGGTCGAGGGCGAGCGCGAGCACCGTCAGGGAGTGCGCGTAGCCGTTGGTGATGGCGTACCAGCGGTGCAGCGTCGAGAACTCGATCTGCTCGCAGCCGAGCAGCTGCGTCAGCATGGTGTTGGCCTCCAGACGGCTGAGCGGTCCGATGCTGAGCCGCTGCATGCGGGGGTGGCGCGAGATCTGCTCGGCGGCGCCCGAGAGGTAGCGGGCGGTCGCGATGAGACGGATCCTGCCGCTTCTCACCATCGAGGCGAGCAGTGCGCCCGTCCTCACGGGGTAGCGGTCGACCGAGGGGGCGACGATCACCGGGGCGAGCCCAGCCGACTCCGCCAGCACCGCTTCGAGCACGCGCTTCGAGGCGGCCGACGTCGCGGCCGGGCCGCGGACCTGTCGCTCCTCGCACGGCTCGACGCCGAGCTGGGCGATGAACCAGTTCTCGAAGACCTCCTCATCCCACTGCTCGTCCAGGGACGGGGCGGGGAGCAGGAAGATCTTCACGCCGCCGTCGATGCGACGCTCGAGTTCGTATGCGGCCTCCTCGGCGAGACGACCCTTGCCGCTCCCCGGTTCGCCGAGCAGCAGCACGGAGCCGCCCTCCGGTTCGAGAGCGGCGACGGCACGAGCGAGCCGCTCCGTCATCACCGACCCTCCGAGCGAGGTATCCGACCGTTCGCGTTCGTAGTCCCGCACGGATGCGGAACCCACCCCTTTATTCATGTTCATGTCCAGTTCGATCCGGTGCCGTACCAGCCCCCCGCACTGGCCCCTGGCCATATCATAGGCACGCAGAATTTGACAAGGCCACTACTACGTAGTCGTCACGTACGGGATTTTCTCACTTCGGATTCAGTGGTGTTTCAGGGGCAAGGAGCCCGAGTGCACGGCGCCCTCCGTCTCGGGTTTCGGATACCGGCTCCGCACCAGCGCCCTCGTCGCGCGGTGAGGGATCCCTCACGGGGAGAGGGATCCTTCACAGGGAGAACGATCCCTCACGGAACCGGGGCGGTCCGCACGCGACGCGCGGAGCTCACCGCCTGCGTCGACGGGATTCCACCAGTGCGAGAGAACCCGCGCGTGCGGCTCTATGGCGGAACGCTCGAAACCGGTCTCGGAACCGGCCGGTAGTGGGCGGCGCGAGCCGTCTTCCCGCTGGAAAGGAAGCGCGAGGCCTCTCAGCGCCCCACCCGGAGATCGTGCTCATGGACATTCGCATGCCCGTCATGGATGGCATCGAAGCCACCGCCGCAATGGTCGCCCTAGCCCCCGCCGCCCGCCGAAGGTGCTCGTGCTCACGACCTTCGACCTCGGGGAAGCCTTACGCCGCGGCCAGCACGAACAGCGGATCGGTGGTCGGGGCGCCCGTCGGAGACCCGCCGCGGTCCTCGATCGTTACGGCCAGTGCGTCGCCGGGTTCGAAGCCCGCAGCGAGCACCGTCGCCTCCCCCTCCGGACCGACTCGCATGACCCCGAGGGAGGTCGGCTGCTCACCGCGCACGATCCACAGCTCGTAGTCGCGCCCGCTGGGGGCGTCGGACATGCCCTCGGTGACCAGCACCGCCTTCCGCGCCTGATCCGACCAGTGCAGCGCTCCCTTCGAGCCGTCGGGCAGCTCGGCGGTGACGGTGTCGGCGTCGGGCGAGGCCTCGATCTGCTGCAGGGCGACGACGGCCGGATCCTGCGCAGGCAGGAGGCTGCCCCACGGAAACGAGAGCGACACCGCGAGCAGCACGGCGACCGATGCCGCGAGCACGAACCACGCAGCGCGCCTCCGCGACCGACGCGGGGCCTCCTCTGGGCCGTCTTCCCCCGCAGCGTCCGGCGCAGGGTCCGCGACGGGCGTATGAGTGCCGTCGAACTGGGGAGTCCGAGAGATGAGGTCGAGGATCGCGGCCCTCGAAGCCTCGGAGGGCGAGACCTCGGGAGCCGCGGCGCCGAGTGCGGCAGCGGTCTCGCGGTCCTCCTCCACGACCGATCGCCATTCGGGGTGAGCCGCCAGCGCGAGAGAGAATGCCTGCTCCTCCTCGGGAGAGAGTGCGTGCAGCGCGCGGGCTGCGGAGAGCTCGCGGAACTCCTGCTCGTTCATCGCGTCGCCTCCAGTTCTCTTTTCAGGCGGGTCAGGCCGTCCCTGATCCGAGTCTTGATCGTGCCGAGCGGGGCGTCGAGCAGCACGGAGATCTCGCGTTGGCTGTAACCCCCGAAGTACGCCAGCACGATCGCTCGCCGCTGGGGCTCGGGCAGCCCGTCGAGGCACCGTATCGCCCGGCCTCCGTCGATGAGCAGTTCCACCTCTGCGTCGACGCCGGGCCGGGACTCCGCAAGATCGCGGATGCCCACCGCGAGGTCTCGGCGCTTCGACGCCTGGGAGGAGCGCACCCGATCGACTGCTCGACGGTGTGCGATGGTCAGCAGCCAGCTTCGCGCCCGCCCTCGATCGGCGTCGAACGACGGCGCAGACTGCCAGGCCTCCAGGAAGACCTCCTGCAGCACCTCCTCGCTCTGCGAGCGATCCACGACGACGCGAATGATGAGCCCGAACACCCGCCCCGACATCATGTCGTAGAGCGCCGCGAACGCGCGCTCGTCGCCGTCCGCTGCCCGCGACAGCGCCTCATCCGCAGGATCGACGCCTCCGCCGTCCTCGGGAATCTCCACTCCGTCGATGACCATCTCCTCAAGCATGCCCCATGCACCTCCCGTCCGTCCGCCACCGCCGACGCGAGTCCTCCGCTCACCCGAAGGTGAAGGAGTAGACCTGCACGCCGGGAGGCACGTGGAGCTCCAGCGTCCCCGTGTCGGGGTCGGACGTCCCGACGAGCCGATAGGAACGGGGCGCATCTCCCACATCGATCGATCGTGGCTCGGATCCCTCGCCCGCGAGCTCCACGGTGCCCCGGCCTCCCAGCACCGCCCGCACCTCGCTCGCACGATAGTTCAGCCGGACGGAGGCCGGGCGGCCCCCTACGGGGGTTGCGAACTGGGTCTCGACGATCCATTCGCCGTCGAGCGCGAAGGTATCGGGATCCTGCCCCTCCGGGAACGCGAAGGATCCCTCGCCCGCACGATACGCGCCAGGTCCGGCGAAATTGCGGTCCTTCGAGGACCCGAGGAACGTCTCAGGGGTCGTGCTCCCGACAGCCGGAGCGGTGTCAGCGATATCGGTCTCCTCGGGCAGCCGCACATCGGCATCCGCGTCTCGCAGCAGCTCGCGGATGAGTCGCTCGGTGACGTCGTAATCGCCTTCGCCGAACGAGATATGGCGCACCGTCCCCTGCGCATCGATCAGGTAGTGGGCCGGCCAGTAGCGGTTGCGGTAGCTCGTCCAGGTCGCGAGACGGTTGTCGAGCGCGACCGGATAGGTGATACCGAAATCGCGCACTCCGGCCTCCACGTTCGCGCGTTCCTTCTCGAACGCGTATTCGGGAGAGTGCACGCCGATCACACGCAACCCGACATCGCGGTAGGCCCGATCCCAGGCCGTCACGTGGGGAATGGAGCGCTGGCAGTTGATGCAGGAGTACGCCCAGAAGTCGATCAGCACGACCTCCCCTCGCAACTCCCGCAGGTCGATCCCCTTCCCGCCGGGCGTGTTGATCCACCCCTCGATGCCCTTGAGCGCCGGCGCGGTGCCGCACGAGGCGAGCTCGGCCGCATCGTTCGCACAGTTGTCGAGCTCGCGATTCTCCTCGGTCACGAGCCCGCCGAGCCCCAGCGCGCGCTCTCCCGAATCGCTCTGCGCGAGACTCTGCTGCAGCCCGGCCGTGTAGTCCGGCAGCAGCCGCTGCAGAGCCTGCGGCACGTCGAACGCGAGGCCGACTGCGAGGGCGATGAGAGCGACACCGCCGGTGATGCGGATCGCGCGCTCGCGCTTGCGGAACCCGCGGAGCCGCCGCGCCACGCCGCTCCCGGCGAGCGCGAATACGAGCAGCGGAACCGCGACGCCCAGTGCGAAGGAAACGGTGAGCAGCACCGTCTCGATCCCGATCCTGCCGGTCGCCCCTGCGACGATGATCGCTGCGAGCACTGGCCCTGCGCAGGGCACGAAGACCGTGCCGAGCGCCAGGCCGACGCCGAAACCGTTGCCTCCCTCGCCCACCGATCTGCGCGGCAGCCGCTGGAACGGCCTCTCGAGCAGCTGCTCGAAGCCCGGCACGAGCATGCCGAAGCCGATCGCGAGCAGCACCACCACGCCGGCCCAGCGGATCGCGTCCTGAGGGATCGAGAGCAGCCCGAGGAGCAGCGAACCGAGCAACGTGACGAGCGAGAAGCTCAGCACGAGGCCCGCGATGATCCAGTACGGACGGCTGCGCTTCGCCGGGATCACCTCGGGCATCCTGCCCCGCTCGGCAGGCCGAGCCCCGGCTGTGAGAAAGATGACCGGCAGAACCGGCAGGATGCACGGGGAGATGCCGGTGATGAGGCCGCCCAGCAGCCCGATGACGATAACGTCCATGAGATGTCCTCCTGTCGAATGGCATTCGGAGCCGAGGGCGATCCGGATGGGCGGGACCGCTTCGACCGGCGCCGGCGGAAAACTTTCGAGAATCTCCCATCCGGATCCGCCCGGGCTCCGAACACCCTCACGAGCCGCTGAACACGCGGACAGCCATTCGAGGAGGAATCATGTTCACGAAGAAGCAGACCCTGGGCGCCGCTTTCGCACTGGTGCTCGCCGGTGCGACCCTGACCGGGTGCTCGATGGGCGGAGCATCGGAGGAGGCGACGAAGACCCCGTCTTCGCAGAGCGACGAGAGCACGACGGACGATTCGATGGGAAAGACCGATCCGGCGGCGAACCTCGTCGGTCCTGGCTGCGCGGCTTACGCCGAGCAGGTGCCCGACGGTGCAGGCTCGATCCAGGGCATGTCGCAGGACCCCGTCGCGGTCGCCGCTTCGAACAACCCGATGCTGACAACGCTCGTCTCGGCCGTCAGCGGCAAGCTCAACCCCGACGTCGACCTGGTGGACACGCTGAACGGCGATGAGTTCACTGTCTTCGCCCCCGTCGACGACGCCTTCGGCAAGATCGACGCGGCGACGATCGACACGCTGAAGACCGACAGCGATCTACTGACCAAGATCCTGACCTACCACGTCGTGCCCGGCCAGATCGAGCCGGCCGACATCGGCGGCGCTCACCAGACTGTCGAAGGTCAGGAACTCGAGGTGACCGGTTCGGGAGACTCGATGAAAGTCAATGATGCGAACGTGATCTGCGGCGGCGTCCAGACCGCGAACGCCACGGTCTACCTGGTCGACGGCGTCCTGATGCCCCCGGCCATGTAGACGGGACCAGGGGCCGCAAGACCGGCGCCACGGCCCCGGGGCGGCCGCTTCGTGCATCTCGAGGCGGCCGTCCGGTGCGTACGAAAGGCTCGCCCGCACCGGCACCTTACCCGCACCCGCGCCCGCGAGGACGGGGCGCATCGCAGGTTTCTCACCCCTACAGGAGGACCGCGCTCCGGAAACGCATGAGCCCCCGACTCTCCGCGGAGAATCAGGGGCTCAGTGGCTGGGATACCAGGACTCGAACCTAGAATGACGGTACCAGAAACCGTAGTGTTGCCAATTACACCATATCCCAATAGTGGAAATCCGGACTCCCAAGGAGCTCGGCACCGAGAGATAACTTTACCGCGACCGAGCCTGAAGTTCAAATCCGCACGGGAACACCGGGCGCGTTGCCCGATGGCCCACCCGGAAGGATCCCCGAGCGGGGCGCGACACGACCTCTTGTGCACGAGCTGCCCCCTTTATGCACGTGCATAAGGGGGCAGCTCGTGCATACGGGTGCGTGTCGCGGCGCATACGGCCGGGCAGCAAGCGACCCGGGCAGCACGCAGCCGAGGCGACGGGCGGCAGAGGCGCCGCACGGCGCCGCGGGATCCCTCGCCTGAGAGAATCGGCGCCGGTCACAGGGAACGGGCGTACCCTGGAAGCACCCCTCGAAGAGGAGGTGCATCATGCGACACGCAGCTGAATATCCCGCATTCGAGAAGCATGCGGCGGCACCCTCCCCGCACTGGGACCGCCCGCACGACGGCAACCGCACCGAGGCCCCCAACGGCCACGGCACCGTTCGCCGCTGGCCCCCGGGCAAGACGCTCGATCGCCCCGTGCTCGACGGGGCGACGCAACCCGCCGAGAGCGAGCACGACGTCGACAACCCCTGGCGCGGGCTCGCCGACCCCGGGCTCGTCAACCACCCGGGCGGCAAGCCGAGCTTCTGGTGATGGCGGAAGCGGAGGCCCGGCTACTGAGCACCCGGGAGAAGTCCGAGGGATCCGCGAGGGATCCGACGGCGATCAGAGCGACGGCGCGTGGAGGGCGAGGAACTCGTCGTAGGTCTCTCGGCGCGCGACGAGGCGGGCCTCGCCGTCCGCGACGAAGACGACCGCGGGCTTCAGCGCGCCGTTGTAGTTGTTCGCGAGCGTGTAGCCGTAGGCGCCCGTCGTCGCGGTCACCACGAGGTCGCCCACGCGCGCCGCCGGCAGCGGCGCCCGGTCGACGAGCAGGTCGCCCGACTCGCACTGCCGGCCGACGAGCTGCACGGTCTCGGTCCACGGCTCGGTGGCGCGGTTCGCGAGCAGCGCCTCGAAGCGCTGCCCGGTGAGCGCGGCGTCCATCTGGTCGGCGAGCCCGCCGTCGACGGCCACGAACACGCGGCCCGTGCGCTTCACGGTCGTAGCCCGGTAGAGGGTGACGCCGGCGCGGGCGACGATCGAGCGACCCGGCTCGATCATGAGCTTGGCGTCCGCGGGCAGGTGCTCGCGCGCGGCGTTCACGACGGCGTCGAGGTAGGCCTCCACCGTCGGGGCATCGTCGGAGTACGTGTACTTCACACCGACACCGCCGCCCACGTCGTAGGTCTCGAACTCGCCCGCGGTGGAGATCTTCTCGACGGCCTCGGCGAACTGCTCCACCTCGAGGATCTGCGAGCCGATGTGCAGGTGCACGCCCTCGAACTCCATGAGCGGGTGCGCGCGCATCCGCTCGATCGCCGCGAGGGCCTGGTCCATCGGCAGCCCGAACTTCGAGTCGGAGCCGCCCGTCGCCTGCGAGGCGTGCGTCTTCGCCTCGACGCCGGGGATCACGCGCAGCATCAGCTTCTGGGGCTTCGTGAGCAGCCGTTCGAGCCGGTCGAGCTCATCCTCGTTGTCGACGATGATCACGGCGATGCCGGCCTCGAGCGCCATCGCGAGTTCGGCGTCGGTCTTCGCGTTGCCGTGCAGGTGCAGGCGCTCGGGCGGCACGCCCGCGGCGAGCGCCATGCGCAGCTCTCCCCCGCCCGCGACGTCGACCGAAATGCCCTCCTCGGCGGCGAGCCGGTACATGCCCGCGGCGGGGAACGACTTCGACGCCCACAGCACCTCGGAGTTCGGCCAGCGCTCGGCCATGCCGTCGACGAACCGCCTGATCTGCCTGCGCAGCCCCGCCTCGTCGTACACGTACAGCGGCGTGCCGTATCGCTCGGCGAGCTCTTCCACCGACACCCCGCCGATGTGCAGCACGCCTCGCTCGTCGACGCCCGACTCCTCCGGCAGGATCGACCACAGCTCTCCGAGTCGCGTTCCTTCGGGGCTGGGCTGGGTGAGGTGAGTCATGACTTCCATTCTGTCGGTGGGACTGGGTGAGGGATCGGAGCTGCACACCGTATGCGATCTGCAGAAGATATGCCGCACGAGGTCGAAACGGGCATATCTTCTGCAGATCGCATATCTTCGGCGCACGCATGCGCGGGCCGACTCAGTCGGTGCCCGGAAATGCCGGGGCCCGGTGCCTGCGGGCTACCCGAGGAGCTCGTCGGCCTGCGCGGCGTACTCGTCGGCGGCCCTGCGCGGCACCACCACGACGGGCACGGGCGAGTTGCGCACGATCTTCACGGCGTGCGAGCCGAGGGAGATGCGGGCGAGCGGGCCGAGACTGCTCGAGCCGACGACCAGCACCTCGGCGTCGAGCCACGGGATCGCCCGCAGCGCCGCGTGCCAGCTGTCGCCCGATCCGACGACCACCTCGACCGAGTCGGGCTGCCGCTCGAACTGCTCGATGCTGTCGAGGATGGCGCCGGCGTCCTCGCGGATCTGCGCCTCCCAGTCGGCGATGATCTCGTTCTCGGCGTCGCTGCCGACGCCCGCGGTGAGGAAGCCGCGAGGGCGGGTGTGGAACGACGCGATGCGGATCCCCTCCCCGGCCTCGGCGGCGATCGCAGCGGCGCCCAGCACGAGCTCGGCCGAAGTCTCGGAGCCGCTGTAGGCGGCGGTGACGCGCTCGAGCTTCGCGCCGGGCGCGGCCTCGAAACCGTGCGGCGCGACGACGACCGGCAGGTGCGCGCTCTGCAGCAGGCCCGTGGCGACCGAGCCGAGCACCACCTCGTCCTCGGACCCCGCATCCTTCGCACCGACCACGAGCCGCTGCGCACCGGCCTGCTCGCACGCCTCGAGCAGGCCGCGGCGCGCGCTCGACGCGTCGTGCACGACATAGCTCGCCTCGACGTCCTGCGGCACGAGGGCACGGGCCTCGTCGAGGGCGGTCTCCGCCTGCTCGCGCACGAAACGCTGGTACTCCCCGTCGACGCCGCTGATCGGGCGCTGCGGGGGCCAGCCGGCCGAGTTCACCGAGACGACCACGAGCGGCAGCTCCGACGAGCGAGCCAGAAGTGCGGCGAGGCTCACCGCCGAGTGGGAGCAGTGCCCGGGTGCGACGCCGACGACGACGCTCATCGTGCACCCCCGTCGTCGCGGGTCGAGGATCCCTCATCGCCGAGGTCGTCGGCACCCGCAGCGGCGGTGCCCCTCGTCTCCACACCCGCCACGGGGATGCTGCCGGTCTCGATGTGGGCCGCCGCGCGCTCGGCATCGCCCTCGCGGTACTTGCCTGGGCCCACGAGCACGATGAGGCCGGTCTTCAGCTGCTCGCCGAGCACCGAGTTCTTGCGACCGGTGAACCACCACCACACGAGCACGACGGCCGTCCAACCGAGGAACACGAAGATCGTGATGGGGCGCAGATCCTTGATGATCCAGAGGCAGCCGACGATCGACAGGATCGGGATCACCGGGTAGAACGGCACCTTGAACTTGCGCTCGAGATCGGGCTCGCGCCTGCGCAGCACGATGACCGCGACCGACACGACCGTGAACGCGGCGAGCGTGCCGATCGACGTCATCTCGGCGAGGAAGTTGATGGGGAGCACGCCCGCGAGGATCGCGACGATCACCGAGACGATGATGGTATTCGCGACCGGGGTCATGGTGCGCGGGTTGACCTTCTGGAAGATCTTGGGCGCCATGCCGTCGCGCGACATCGCGAACAGGATGCGGGTCTGCCCGTAGAGCACCACGAGCGTCACGCTGAAGATCGAGATCACGGCGCCCGCGGCGACGAGCGTGCCCGGCCACTGCGCTCCGATGATGTTCTCGAGAATCTGCGAGAGGCCGGCCTCCTGGCCCTCGAAATCCTCGGTGGGCTGCGCACCGAGCGCCGCGACCGCGACGAGCACGTACATCGAGGTCACGACGACGAGGGCGGCGACGAGCGCGATCGGCAGGTTGCGGCGCGGGTTCTTCGCCTCGTCACCCGCGGTGGCGACGGCGTCGAGGCCCACGAAGGAGAAGAAGATGAGACCGGCGCCCGTCATCACGCCGCTGAAGCCGAAGGGCGCGAAGTCGGCGAAGTTGTTGACGTTCCAGCCGGTGATGCCGACCGCGACGAAGAACAGCAGCACCGCGATCTTGATGAGCACCATGATCGTGTTGGCCACGACCGAGTGCGAGGTGCCGCGGATGAGCAGGAAGGCGCACATCGCGATGAGGATCACGGCGGGCAGGTTGATGATCCCTCCCTCCTCGGGGGCCGCGGAGAGCGCCTCGGGCAGCCGGAAGCCGAACAGGTTGCCCATGAGCTGGTTCACGTACTGCGACCAGCCCACCGCCACCGCGGCGGTCGACACGCCGTACTCGAGCAGCAGACAGGCCGCGACACCCATGGCGGGCAGCTCGCCGAGCGTGCTGTAGGCGTAGGAGTAGGAGGAACCCGAGACGGGCACGCTGCTCGCGAGCTCCGCATAGCAGAGCGCCGAGAGGCCCGCCACGGCCGCCGCGATGACGAAGGACCAGATGACCGCGGGGCCCGCGATGGGCACGGCCTCCGAGAGGATGAAGAAGATACCGGTGCCGATCGTGCCGCCGACGCCGATGAGGGTGAGCTGGAAGAGCCCGATGCTGCGCTTCAGCGTGGAGCCCCCCTCACCCCCGTCGCGTGGCACCGGCTTCACCCGGAAGAGCTGCTGTCGCAGTGATGTGGCCATGTCGTATTTCTCCAGACTTCTTTGTCCTCGGGCTGCCCGCCGCGGAACTGATCCCCGCGTCGGTGCGGCTCTGGTGGTCAACTATAGGCCTCTTTCGAGACCGGGTTGTTTCAACTCCCGATAACGGTTCCGCACGACGCCGAAGCGCAGGATCCGGGAGTCGATGACGCCGCGCACGCTGGCGAACTCGGGGAGCCCGCGCGCGTCGGAGCAGAGCGCCCGCTCGTGGGTGAGCATTGCTCCATCGTGCGACAGTGATCCCTCCAGACGGAATCCCCGAGACCTCTCTGGGCTCACATATGCTGTATATGACTGGCGGTCGAATGACCGCCGATCTGATATATGGGATAGGTGACGCGATGATCGACCTGCGGCAGTTCGCAGCCCTGCGCGCGGTGCACGGCGAGGGATCCGTGACGCGCGCGGCCCGCCGGCTCGGTTGGAGCCAACCCACCGTCGACTACCACCTCAAGAACCTCGAACGGCTCGTGGGCGCACCCGTGCTGCACCGCACCACCCGGGGCAGCACCCTCACGCCCGTCGGCACGCTGCTGCTCGAACGCGGACAGGAGATCCTCACCCTCACCACCCGCGCCCTGCGCGACGCGCAGGACCTCACGACCCGCGGGCAGGTGCGGCTGCGATTCGGCACCTTCCCCACCGCCGCCGCGAAGCTGCTGCCCTCCGTCGTCGCCCAGGTCGGCGAGCACAGCGTCGAGGTGGACGCCACCCTCTCGGAGGTGCCCGTGCTCGTCGACCGCGTGCACCGCAGGGAGCTCGACGCCGTACTCGTCTACTCCGTGCCCGGCTACGAGCTGCCGTTCCAACCCGGCATCGTCACGACCGAGGTGCTGCGCGACCCGCTGATGCTCGCCCTGCCCGACGACCATCGGCTCGCCGCACGCACCTCGATCGACCTGCCCACCCTGCTCACCCTGCACGACGAGCGCTGGCTCTTCGGCGCCACCTGGGACGACCCCATGGACCGCGTGGTGATCGACGCCTTCGAGCGGGCCGGTCACGCGCTCGAGGTGGCGATCCACACCGACGACTTCCAGGTCATGCTCGGCATGATCGCCGCGCGCATGGTGATCGGGATGGTGCCCCGGCTCGCGAGCGGGCCCGTGCACCCGGGCGTGGTGCTGCGCCCCATCGAGGATCCGTCCTTCGCCCGATCCGTGCTGCTCGCGGCCCCCGGCGAGGGATCGCAGCGGCAGCCCTCCGCGGCCGTGCGGCGTCTCGCCGCCGCGATTCGTCGCGCCGTGTCGGAGTTGGAGTGAGTGGGGAGCAGCCCCGCTCGCTCACCGCTGGTCGAGCGAGGCGAAGCCGAGTCGAAACCACGGAGGACCCTCGATTTCGACTCGCTCCGCTCGCTCAATCACCGGGAAGTCGCTCCGCTCGCTCAATCAGCGGGAAGGGGGCGCGCCTGAAGCCTCAGTCCCGCGCGATGCGCTCGCGCACGAGCGGGCCGGAATCCGGCGCTTCATCGCCGATCTCCCACGCGCCATCCAGCGCCTCGAGAGCGCGGTCGAAACGGGCCGCATCATCGGCGGAGAGCGTGAAGAGCGGCTGCCCGGCCTCCACACGGTCCCCCGGCTTCGCGTGCAGGTCGATGCCCGCCGCGTGCACCACCGGATCCTCGGCGCGCGCACGACCGGCGCCGAGGCGCCACGCCGCGATACCGAAGGGCAGCGCCTCGAGCCTCGTCACCACGCCCGGAGCAGGGGCGGTCACCACATGGGTCTCGCGAGGCGTCGGCAGCTCGGCGTCGGGGTCACCGCCCTGCGCGCGGATCATGCGGCGCCACGCGTCCATCGCCCGGCCGTCGTCGAGCGCGGCCTCCACGTCAGCATCCGGCTGCCCTACGAGTGCGAGCATCTCCCGCGCCAGCGCGACGGTGAGCTCACGGATGTCGGCCGGCCCTGCGCCGGCGAGCACCTCGACCGATTCGCGCACCTCGTTCGCGTTGCCGATCGCCAGCCCGAGCGGCACGTTCATGTCGGTGAGCAGCGCCGTCGTGCGCACGCCCGAGTCCTCGCCGAGCGACACCATGGTGCTCGCGAGCTCCCGTGCCTTCTCGAAGTCCTGCATGAATGCGCCCGAGCCGAACTTCACGTCGAGCACGAGCGCGCCCGTGCCCTCCGCGATCTTCTTCGACATGATGCTCGACGCGATGAGCGGGATCGAATCGACCGTGCCGGTCACGTCGCGCAGCGCGTAGAGCTTCTTGTCGGCCGGCGCAAGGCCCGACCCCGCAGCGCAGATCACGGCGCCGACCTCGTCCAACTGGGCGAACATCTCCTCGTTCGAGAGGGCCGCGCGCCAGCCGGGGATCGATTCGAGCTTGTCGAGCGTGCCGCCCGTGTGGCCCAGCCCCCGGCCCGACAGCTGCGGCACCGCCACGCCGAATGCGGCCACGAGCGGCGCGAGCGGCAGCGTGATCTTGTCGCCCACCCCGCCCGTCGAGTGCTTGTCCACGGTCGGCTTCGACAGCGCCGAGAAGCTCATGCGCTCGCCCGACGCGATCATCGCATCGGTGAGCACCCGGATCTCGTCGCGTTCCATACCGCGCTGGAACACCGCCATCGCGAACGACGCCATCTGCGCCTCGGAGACGTAGCCGCGGGTATAGGCGTCCACCATCCAGCGCAGCGCGGGCTCGGGCACCGCCCCGCCGTCGCGCTTGGCGCGGATCACATCGACGGCGTCGTAGGGCTCTACACTCATGGCTGGTCCTTCCGGGAGGGATCTGGTTGCTCGGGTCGTGGCGGCATCGCCGCGAAGCTACCGCCTCGTGCGGTCGAGGTCACGGGGGCCGAAGGCGTCGGGGATCACCTCGTCGATCGTGCGGATTCCCGAGACCGTCTCGAGCAGCATCCCCGGCGCCGAGTGCTCGAAGAGCAGCTGCCGGCACCTGCCGCACGGCATGATCGTCTCGCGCTCGCGGTTCACGCAGACGAAGGCTACGAGCCGCCCGCCTCCGCTCATGTGCAGCGCCGAGACGAGCGCGCACTCCGCGCAGAGCGTCAGCCCGTACGAGGCGTTCTCGACGTTGCAGCCCGAGACCAGCCTGCCCGACTCCGTGAACGCCGCCGCTCCCACCGGATAGTCCGAGTAGGGCACGTAGGCGCGGTCGAGAGCCGCGATCGCCGCGGCGCGCAGGCCGTCCCAGTCCACGTCGCCGCCCGCGCCTCCGGACGCGCCGTCGCCCGACGCCTCATCGCCGAGGATCTCGCCGTCGACGGTCTCGTCCACGACGAGTTCACCCCGTCTCGGCTCCGAAGAATGTGCGCCCGCGGAATCCGAGGAGCCCTCGTGTTCTCGGGCGAGGGATCCCTCACCCGCAGGAACCGAGGATCCCTCACCCGCGGGAATCCCGTCACCGGTGTCGGCCACAGTCGTCTCCCCTCTACGCCTTGATGTAGGGCTTGCCCGCCGCCGCCGGCCCCCGGGAACGGCCGACCAGGCCGGCCACCGCGAAGATCGTGACCACGTAGGGCAGCATCAGCATGAACTGGCTCGGCACCGGCGAACCGATCACCGAGAGCACGCCCTGCAGGTTCGTCGCGAAGCCGAAGAGCAGCGCCGCCAGGGTCGCCTTGATCGGATCCCACTTGCCGAAGATGACCGCGGCGAGGGCGATGAAGCCGGCGCCGGCCGTCATCTCGCGATTGAACGCGGGAACCGAGGCGAGCGTGAAGAACGCGCCTCCGAGCCCCACGATCGCCCCGGCGAGCATGAGGTTCAGGTAGCGGGTGCGCGCCACCTTGATGCCCACGGTGTCGGCGGCCTGGGGGTGCTCGCCCACGGCGCGCAGGCGGAGGCCCCAGCGGGTGCGGTACAGGGCGAAGGCGACGCCCGCCACTACGAAGTACATGATGTACACGATCACGGTCTGCCGGAAGAACACGGGCCCGATCAGCGGGATCTCGCTGAGCACGGGGATCGCCACGGCCTTGAAGGGCTGCGGCGAGTTCAGCAGCGCGGCGTTCGGGGCGAGCACCTTCGAGAAGAGGAACGTCGTCACACCGATGACGAGCACGTTGAGCACGACACCGACGATCACCTGGTCCACGAAATAGGTGATGGCGAACACGCCGAGCACGAGCGACACGAGCAGGGCGGCGAGCATCGCGGCGACGACGCCGGCGGTCCCGGCGATCGCGGCGGCAGCGCCGTCGGAGATGTCGGCGTTCGCGAGCACGCCGTTGAAGACGAGCGAGGCGACCACTGCGGCGCTGAAGGCGCCCGCGAGCAGCTGCGCCTCGATCGCGATGTTGACGACGCCGACGCGCTCGCCGATCACGCCGCCGAGAGCGCCGAAGACGAGCGGCGTGGCGAGCGCGAGCGCGCCGCCGAGCAGGCCGACCATCGGGATCGTACCGCCTGCCGCGGCCCAGGCGAGGAAGCCGACGAGCAGCAGCACCACATAGGCGATCGTGAGCCACATCGGCGTGCGGCGCCCGCGCGAGGTGAGCAGCGTCGACAGCGCCGCACCCGCGAGCAGCAGCACGGCGGCGACCCAGGCGGTGCCATTGGCCGGAACCACCAGATCGGGCATCGCGAAGAGCTCGTGCCCCGCGGTCAGCCGGAAGGTCGCATTCCCCTCGCGAGGCGCGAGCAGCGGCAGCAGTGTGAAGAGCACGGCGAACACGCCGAAGATGATCGGCGCCTTCCACGAGACGACGGTGACGCGTCGCAGGTCCTCGCTGACCGGGCCCTGCGACGGGACGACGGCGGTGGCGCTCATGCGGACGCCTCCTTCTTCTGGCGGCGCTGCTGCTTTCGGCGCTTGCGGTCGGGATCTGGGAGGTGGAACATCGCCCGCACGAGCGGCGGCGCGGCGATGAAGAGCACGATGAGCGACTGCACCACGAGCACGATCTCGACCGGAACACCCTGCGACGCCTGCATCGCGAAGCCGCCCGCCTTGAACGCTCCGAAGAGCAGGCCGGCACCGAGGATGCCGATCGGCGACGACCGGCCGAGCAGTGCAACGGTGATCGCGTCGAAGCCGATGCCGGCATCGATGTCGCCGCCGAAGCCCGAGGTGACGGTGCCCTGCACCTGGCTCACGCCGGCGATGCCTACGAGAGCACCCGCGATGAGCATCGCGAAGAGGTACATGCGACCGACGTTGATGCCGGCGACCCTCGCCGCATCGGGGTTCTCGCCGACGGCCCGGAAACGGTAGCCGAGGCTCGAGCGCTCGAGCAGCCACCAGGTGAAGGCGACGGCGATGAGCGCGAGGATGAGGCCGGCGTGCAGTTTGAACTGCGGGCCGAGCAGTTGCGGCAGCACAGCGGTGTCGGCCATCGCCGCGGTCTTCGGGTTCTTCGAGCCGGGCGCTTGCAGCACGCCCTGGGTGGCGAGCATCCAGGCCAGCAGGTAGACCGCGATGTGGTTGAGCATGATCGTCACGATGACCTCGTGCGCGCCGGTCCGAGCCTTCAGGAAGCCGGCGATCCCCGCCCAGATCGCTGCGGCGGCGAGGCCGGCGACGATGGCGGCGATCATGTGGATGCCGGCGGGCAGGTCCACCGAGGTGCCCACCCAACCGGCCGCCGCGGCAGCCATGAGCAGCTGGCCCTGACCGCCGATGTTGAACATGCCGGCGCGGAAGGCGAGGCCGACGCCGAGGCCCGCCGCGATGAGCGGGGTCGCGAACTTCAGCGTCTCGGTGAGGGGCTTGATGCCCTTCGCGAAGCTGTCGGCGCGGAAGTTGTAGATCGATCCCTGGAAGAGCGCGATGTAGGCTCCCGAGACCGAATCCCAGATCGCCTTGAAGGTATCTCCGGGCCGGGAGAAGAAGTACCCGGCCGCCTCCTGCACATCCTTGTCGGTGCAGGCGATCATGATCGAGCCGACGAGCACCGCGGCGAGCACGGCGAACACGGAGATGATCGCGTTGCCGGTCGTGATCTGCCTGCCCGCGACGCGCCAGCGAGACGGTCCGAGCGAGGGATCGGGCGCCGGCAGCGACGACGCGGACGACGGGGTGGCCTGGGGCGTGACGTGGCTCATGCCGCCGCTCCTTCGTTCATCCCGGCCATCATGAGGCCGAGTCTGTCGCGCGGAGTGTCTCCTGGCACGATACCGACGACGCGGCCACGGTACATCACCATGATGCGGTCGGCGAGCGCCGCCACCTCGTCGAGCTCGGTGGAGATCACGACGACGGGGACACCCGCGTCACGGGTCTCGATGACGCGCTGGTGGATGAACTCGATCGATCCCACGTCGACGCCCCTGGTGGGCTGCGCGGCGATGAACAGCTGCAGATCACGGCTCAGCTCGCGGGCGATGACGACCTTCTGCTGGTTGCCGCCCGAGAGGCTGCCCACCGGCTGCGAGGGACCCTGGGTGCGGATGTCGTACTCCCGGATCTTCTCGGTCGCGAACTCGTTCAGAGCGCGCAGCTGCAGCGACCCGGCCTTGACGAAGGGCGCGCCGTGCGAACGGTCGAGCATCATGTTCTCGGCGACGCTGAACTGCTTGACGAGCCCGTCGACGCTGCGATCCTCGGGCACGAAGCCGACGCCGGCGTCGAGGATCTCGCGCACGCTGCTGCCGAGCAGTTCCCTGCCGCCGAGCCGCACGCTGCCGCGCGCACCCGGCTGCAGTCCGACGATGGCCTCGGTGAGCTCGGTCTGACCGTTGCCCTGCACACCCGCGATGGCGAGCACCTCGCCCCGGCGCACCGAGAAGCTGACGTCGTCGACGAGCACGAGGCCCGCCGCGTCGTTGACGGTGAGGTGCTCGACGGTGAGCGCCTCGTCGCCGAGCTGCGGCGGGTTCTTGCGCACCCTGAGCTCGACGGCCCGGCCCACCATGAGCGAGGCCAGCTCCTCGTTGCTCGCGGTCGGCGACGCCTCGCCGACCACCCTGCCGAGCCGGATGACGGTGATGCGGTCGGCGACCTCGCGCACCTCGCGCAGCTTGTGCGTGATGAAGACGATGGAGGTGCCGCCCTCGCGCAGCTGCCGCATCGTCGCCATGAGCTCGTCGGTCTCCTGCGGCGTGAGCACGGCGGTGGGCTCGTCGAACACGAGCACCCTCGCGTCGCGGGAGAGGGCCTTGATGATCTCGACGCGCTGCTGCACGCCGACAGGCAGATCCTCGACGATCGCGTCGGGGTCGACGTCGAAGCCGAAGCGATCGGAGATCTCGCGCACCCGACGCCTCGCCTCGGCGAGGTCGAGCACGCCGCCGGCCTTCGTCGCCTCGTTGCCGAGCATCACGTTCTCGGCGACGGAGAAGACCGGGATGAGCATGAAGTGCTGGTGGACCATGCCGACGCCGGCTGCCATGGCATCGCCGGGGCCGGAGAAGTGCTGCACCCTGCCGTCGAGCACGATCTCGCCCTCATCGGCCTGGTAGAGGCCGTACAGCACGTTCATGAGCGTCGACTTGCCCGCGCCGTTCTCCCCGAGCAGGCAGTGGATCTCCCCCGGTTCGACGGTAAGGTCGATGTGATCGTTGGCGGTGAAGTCGCCGAAGCGCTTCGTGATGCCGCGAAGTTCAAGCTTCATGTGCTCGATCCTAGTGGTGTGGAACGCCCGGGTGCGGGCGGAGAAATGGGGCGGGAGCGGCCCGTGTGCACCGGCCGCTCCCGCTCTGATCACCTCAGCTGAGGTAGGACTTGACGGTCACCTTGCCGTCGATGATGTCCTGCTGCAGCGCCTCGACCTCCTTGACGAGGTCGGCGTCGACCTTGTCCTCGAAGTTATGGAGCGGGGCGATGCCGACGCCCTCGTTCTCGAGGGTGCCGATGTAGGACTCGGGATCGAACTTGCCATCGGCGCTCGACATCACGGCCTCGTAGGTGGAGAGGTGCATATCCTTCAGGATCGAGGTCAGCACGAAGTCCTGCGTGCTGGGATCGGTCTCGAAGAGGTCGGCATCGGTGCCGATGAGGGCGACGTCGCGACCCGACTCCTTGATCGCCTGCAGCGCCGACTGGTAGATCGGGCCGCCGACGGGCAGCAGCACGTCGACGCCCTGGTCGAGGATGTTCTGCGCGGTCGACTTGGCGTCCTGGTTGGCCTCGAAGCCGCCGGTGAACGAGCCGGTCTCCTTCTCGCTGTCCCATCCGACGACCTGCACGTCGGTGCCCTTGACCTCGTTGTAGTGCTTCACGCCCTGCGCGAAGCCGTCCATGAAGATGGTCACGGTCGGGAACTCCATGCCGCCGAAGGTGCCGACCTTGCCCGCCTCGGACTGTCCGGCGGCGAGGTAGCCGGCGAGGAACGCGGCCTGAGAGGTGTCGTACAGGAGGGGCTTGACGTTCTCCGCGTCCTTGTTGCCGTCGAAGTCGTTGTCGGCCGCGTCGTCGACGAGGATGTAGTCGACGTCGGGGTTCGCGGTGGCCGACTCCACGGTCGCAGCCGAGAGCGCGAAGCCGACGGAGACGACGGCGTTGCAGCCCTCGCCCACGAGGCTCTCGAGATTCGGGCCGAAGTCGGTCTCGCTGTTGGACTCGACGCTCTTCAGGTCGACGCCGATCTCATCGGCGGCCTGCTTCGCGCCCTCGTAGGAGAGCTGGTTGAACGACTTGTCGTCGAAGCCGCCGGCGTCGGAGACGATGCAGGGGATGAAATCGGAATCGCCCTTCGCCGAGTTGCTCTCCTCGGGCGCCTGCCCGCAGGATGCGAGACCCAGAACGAGACCGGCCGCGGCTGTCGCGCCGATCAGCTTCTTGGTGTGAGAGATGGTCAATTCGTACCTCCCTGTATGAGCGCCCGCGCGTTCGCAGGCGAATGCGTACTCATCGACATTCCTACCGGAGATCGTCGGGCTCCGGAAAACCAGGGCGGAATAGTTACGATTCCGACATTTTCCCGGCCCGTTCACCCGCGGTCTCCGTACACTATCGCGAATACACGACGGGATCTGCGGCTATGCGCCGCCGTGCGCAGCGGATTCGGTGGGACGCAGAGCGCTGTGAGCCGCATCGACTCCGCCCGCGTCGAGCGCGTCGATGTAGCGCAGCACGATGCCCTCCCGCAGTGCCCACGGCGAGATCGTCAGCGTATCGACCTCGAACACCTTCATGGCGGTGCGCAGCACGACCGCCCCCGCCATGATCTGGTACCCGCGCTCGGGGGTGATGCCCGGCAGATACTCGCGTACCGATCCCGGCATGTCGCGCAGCGTGGGCTCCCACTCCCGCAGGCCGACGTAGTGCAGCTGCGCCAGATCGCCGGTCACGGGATCCGAAGGGCCGCCGATGAGCCGCGCGAGCGAGCGAATGGTCTTCGAGGTGCCGACCACCCGCTTCGGGCGGGGTCGGCCCGCGAATATCTCCTCGCGAACGCGGGCGAACTCGGCCCTGGCGTGCGCCCGCAGCTTGGACACCGCCTCGCGCGTGGGCGGGTCCTCCGGCAGGTAGTTGATCGTCGAGCGACCGGCACCGAGCGGCAGCGACACCTGAACGTCGGGGTACTCGTCGGCGCCCTGCGCGATCTCGAAGGAGCCGCCGCCGATGTCGAAGAGCAGGATCTCCCCCGCCGACCATCCGAGCCAGCGCCGCACGGCGAGCATCGTGATGCGCGCCTCCTCCTCACCGGAGAGCACCTGCAGCCGCACGCCCGTCTCCCGTTCGATGCGGGCGAGCACCGCCTCGCCGTTCGCCGCCTCGCGGATCGCGCTCGTGGCGGTCGCGATCATGTCGTCGACCCCGATCTCGCGCACGGTCTCAGCGGCCTCCGCGATCGCGGAGACGATACGGTCCACGCCCTCCTCGACGATCGCTCCGTCGGAGTCGAGGTAGCGCATCAGCCGCAGCACCGACCGCTGCGAGTGGTAGGGCACCGGGCTCGCGCCGGGGTGAGCGTCGACCACGAGCAGGTGGACGGTGTTGGATCCGACGTCGATCACTCCGAGGCGCATGGGGAGATTCTAGAGGGATCCCTCGTCCTCCGCCTACACCGGGTCGCCGAGAGAGGCGAGCATGCCGGGCGCCGGCACGAAGTAGGCGCTGCCCGTCGCCGGAGTGGAGAAATCGAGCAATCGGTCGTGCAGGCCCGGCGGATCACCGATGAACATGCGCTCGAGCATCCGCTCGATCACCCAGAGGTGACGGGAGTAGCCGATGAAGTAGGTGCCGTATTCACCGCTGCCGGGCCTGGCGAACGGCATGTTGTCGCGGACGATATCGTGCTCGCCCGCCTCGTCTTCGATCGTGGCGAGCGTCTTGTGCGCCTTCTGCGCGTGCGCGGCTGCGTCGTCGAGCTCGACGTTGTCGGCCTTCGTACGGCCGATGACGGCCTCCTGCTGCTCGGTCGTCAACGCCTGCCACGCATCGAGCTCGTGCAGATACTTCTGCACCACTGCGTAGCTGCCGCCAGCGAAGCCGCGGTCCTCATCGCCGACGATCGCCGACAGCGGCAGATCCGGTCCGATCGGATTCGCGGTCCCGTCCACGAAGCCGAGCAGGTCGCGCGAGTCGAAGTACCGGAAACCGGAGACCTCGTCGACGACGGAGACGGAGGAGCCGAGATCCCTCAGCAGCAGGCGCTCGAACTCGAAGGCCAGATCCTCGCGATCGGCGCGGATGTGGAACAGCAGGTCGCCCGGCGTGGACACGGCCGTGTGCCGCTTCCCCGACACCTCGCGGAACGGGTGCAGCTCGCGCGGTCGGTCGGCTCCCGCGATCCGATCCCACACTCGCGCCCCGATCCCCGCGGTGCAGGAGAGCCTGGCCGTCGGCGCGCGGAACCCGACGGTCTTCACCAGTGCCTCGAGACCCGAGAGCACCTCGCGAACGGTCGCAGCCGCACGCGGATCGTCCTCGACGGTGACGACCAGGAACACCGCGTGCAGCGTCAGCGGTCACTCGATGTTCTGCGTGCGGTAGTCGCCCTGGTCCATGTCATCACGCTAACACCGCGCCGGTACGGACGGGGCCGAGCCCGGCCGTGTCCCGGCCGGCGCAGCCGAGAACGGTGTCGGCACCGCTCGGGCGGCTCAGTAGCCGGATCCCTCGCCCTCATCGGAGCTGTCCCACTGCTTCACGATCGGCTCCGTGCTCGAGATGCCGAAGCGCGTCGCCCCCGCCCGCCACATGCGCCGCGCCGCCTCGGCGGTGCGGATGCCGCCAGAGGCCTTGACACCGAGACGATCGCCGACGGTGGCCGACATGACGCGCACGGCCCCGGTCGTCGCATTGCCCGCGGCGTGGAAGCCGGTCGAGGTCTTCACGTAGTCGGCGCCCGCCGCCTCGGAGGCGAGGCAGGCGGCCTCGGTCTGCTCGTCGGTGAGGGCCGCGGTCTCGAGGATGACCTTGAGCACGGAGGCGGGAACGGCGCGCCGCACGGCCCGGATCTCGTCCTCCAGCGCCTCCCAGTCGCCCGCCTGCAGGAGGCCGGGGTTCACCACCATGTCGATCTCGTCTGCACCGGCCTCGACGGCCTGCGCAGCCTCGAACGCCTTCACCTCTGCCGAGTGCACGCCCGTCGGGAAACCCACGACCGTGACGATCTCGAGCCCGCGCTTGTCGGCGGGGATCAGGGTCGGACTCACGCACACCCGGGCCACTCCGAGCGCGACCGCCGACTCGATGAACGCATCGAGCTGCGCGCGCGTCGTCTCGGGGGCGAGCAGCGTGTGATCCGCGTTCGCGAGGAAGGTCTCGGTGGTGAGGGGACGCTCTTCAGTCATCCCTCGATTCTACCGCCGGGCAGACCCCGATCCGACCGGGCCGACGTCCGTGCGCGGCACCCCCGGGTCGGCCGTCACTCCCGCAACGGCCCGACCCGCTCCACCCGCACAGCGGGTTCACCGAGCTGTTCGGAGGCGCGGAGGTCGATCGATCCCTCGATGCCCCAGTCGCGATCGCCCGCCGGGTCGAGCAGCACCTGCCTGAACCGCCACTCCCCCGCGGCGAGCGCGTCGGCGCCGCGATCGAGCTCGAGCAGACCCGACGCACGCGCGTCGGGCCCGACCCCGATCTCGTCGTACTCGGTGAAGTAGCCGTCGAGCGCCTCGCGCCACCTCTTCTCGCCGAAGCCGCCGGTTCCCGACCCGGCCGAGGGGCCGTCGAGTTCCGCGAGCTCGTCGTAACGCTCGAACGCGGCCGCCTGCACGCGCCTGAAGAGCGCGTTGCGCACCATGACCGTGAAGGCGCGCTCGTTCGCGAGCAGGGATCGGGAGGGAGGGGCGAGGGATCCCTCGATCTCATCCGAATGCGCCCGCTCCTCGAGCTGCCCCACCGCCGCGGGGTCGGCGAGCGCGGCCCACTCGTCGACGAGGCTCGAGTCGACCTGGCGCACGAGCTCGCCGAGCCAATCGATCAGCTCCTCGAGCTCGTCGTTCCTGGACTGCTCCGGCACCGTGCGCTCGAGCGCACGGAACGCATCGCTGAGATAGCGCAGCACACCGCCCTCGGCCCGGCCGAGCTGGTAGAACGAGACGAGGTCGCGGAAGCCGAAGGCCCGCTCCACCATGTCGCGCACCACCGACTTCGGCCTCAGCTCGTAGTCCCGCGCCCAGGGCACCTCTTTGGCGTAGGCCTCGTACGCCTCGCCGAGCAGTTCTTTGAGGGGCTGCGGATGCGTCACCTCTTCGAGCAGCTCCATGCGCTCGTCGTATTCGATGCCCTCGGCCTTCATCGCCGCGACGGCCTCGCCGCGGGCCCTGTGCTCCTGCGCGCGCAGGATCGCTCGCGGGTCCTCGAGAGTCGACTCGATGATCGAGATCACATCGAGGGCGTAGCTCTCGGATTCCGGATCGAGCAGCTCGATCGCCGCGAGCGCGAAGGGCGACAGCGGCTGATTGAGGGCGAAGTTCGCCTGCAGCTCGACCGTGAGGCGCAGCAGCCGCTGCCCGTTCACCTCGCGCACCTCGACGATGCCCCCGCTCCGCAGCGTGCGGAAGATGCCGAGGGCGGTGCGCGCGTGCGCGAACTGGGCGGCGCGCGGCTCGTGACTGTCGAAGATCAGCATCTGCATCGTGTTCAGGGCCTCGCCCTCCCACTCCTCGCCGCGGCCGATCACGCCGAGCACCATCGAGTGGGTGACGCGCATGCGGCTCACGAGGGGTTCGGGTTCCGAGGCGACGAGCTTGTCGAGCGTCTGCTCGCTCCACCCGACGAAGCCCTGCGGGGGCGCCTTCTTCTTGGGCCCCTTGCCGATCTTCTTGCCGGCAGCGGCCTTGGCCTGCGCCTTCGCACTCTGCTTGGCGTTCTCGACCTCGTGCTCGGGGGCGAGGGCGATCACGTCGCCCTCGGTGTCGAAGCCCGCGCGGCCCGCCCTGCCCGCGATCTGGTGGAACTCGCGGGCCGAGAGCCGGCGCATCTTCTCGCCGTCGAACTTCGTGAGCGCCGTGATGACGACGGTGCGGATGGGCACGTTGATGCCGACTCCGAGCGTGTCGGTGCCGCAGATCACCTTGAGCAGGCCGCGCTGCGCGAGCTGCTCGACGAGGCGGCGGTAGCGGGGCAGCATGCCGGCGTGGTGCACGCCGATCCCGGCCCGAACGAGTCTCGAGAGCGTCTGCCCGAAACCCGTGGAGAAGCGGAAGTCGCCGATCGCCTCGGCGATCGCGTCGCGCCCGGCACGGTCGACCACGCGGATGCTCGCGAGCGCCTGCGCCTGCTCGACGGCGTGCGACTGGTTGAAGTGCACGAGGTAGGCCGGGGTGCGGTGCTCCTCGACGAGGCGTTCGACGACTTCGTGGGCCGGGGCGACCGCGTACGAGAAGTGCAGCGGGACGGGGCGCTCGACTCCGGTGACGAGCGCGGTGTCGCGCCCGGTCGCGTCGCTCAGATCGGCGGCGAGTTCGGTCACGTCGCCGAGCGTGGCCGACATCAGCAGGAACTGCGCGTCGTGCATGAGCAGCAGCGGCACCTGCCACGCCCACCCGCGCTCGGGATCGGCGTAGTAGTGGAACTCGTCCATGATCACCTGAGTGATGCCGCCCGCATCGGGGTTGTCGACGTCTTTGTCGCGGATCGCCTGGTTCGCGAGGATCTCGGCCGTGCAGCACAGGATCGGAGCGTCGGGGTTGATCGAGGTGTCGCCGGTCACCATGCCCACGCGCTCGGCGCCGAACACCGATACGAGGTCGAAGAACTTCTCGCTCACGAGCGCCTTGATGGGCGCCGTGTAGACGGTGCGCCTGCCCTCGGCGACCGCGACGAAATGCGCGCCGAGCGCCACGAGCGACTTGCCCGTTCCGGTCGGGGTCGCGAGGATCACGTTCGAGCCGAGCGCGATGCCGAGCACCGCCTCCTCCTGCGCGGGGTAGAGGCGCAGGCCGCGCTGCTCCCACGCCCACTCCTCGAAAACCGCGTAGGCCTCGTCCGCGCTCGCGATCTCGGTCGCACCGTCGAGGATCTGGCCCAGGTTCATGGTGCTCAAGCCTACTGTCACCCCACGACGTCGAAGCGCTTGAGTCGCTTGCGGTCGGCCTTCGAGGCCGAGTGCTGCAGGGCGAGCAGTTCGGCGTAGATGCCGCCCGACTGGGCGAGTTCGGCGGGCGTGCCGATCTCGTCGATGCGTCCGTCGCGCAGGGTGACGATGCGGTCGACCTCGGCGATGGTCGAGAGCCGGTGGGCGATGATGAAGCTCGTGCGGTCGCTCATGAGATCCTCGAGCCCGGCCTGCACCAGCCGCTCCGACTTCGTGTCGAGCGCCGACGTCGCCTCGTCGAGCACGAGGTAGGGCGCGTCCTTCAGCATGGCGCGCGCCACCGCGATGCGCTGCTTCTGCCCGCCCGAGAGCTTGATGCCCCGCTCCCCGATGAGGGTGTCGTAGCCGTTCGGCAACCGCTCGACGAACGACGCGACGGCGGCGCGCTCGGCGACCGCCTCGATCTCCTCGCGAGTGGCGTCGGGCCGGCCGTAGGCGATGTTCTCGGCGATCGTGCCCGAGAAGAGCGAGGGATCCTGGAAGACCGCGCCGATGCTGCGCCGCAGCGCTTCGGGCGAATCGCCCGCCCCGGCGACCTCGATCGTGCCCGAACGCGTCGCGTAGAGCCCCATCAGCAGGTTCACGAGCGTCGACTTGCCGCCGCCCGACTCGCCGACGAACGCGATGCGCTCGCCCCGCCTCACCGAGAGGGTGACGCCGGAGAGCACGTCGGGGTCGTCGTCGTAGCCGAAGCGCACATCGGTGAAGCGCACGACCTCGGGGGCGGCACCGTCCTGGTGCCCGACGACGTCGGGGGCCGCGCCGTCTCCGCTCCGCACGAGTTCGACCGGCCGTCCTCCCCCGCCCTCGACCTCGTCGGGATCGAGCTCCATCACCTCGAAGTACGATTTGGAGCCCGCGGTGGCGCGCTGCGCCGTGTCGACGACCCAGCTGAGGCTCGTGACGGGCTGCCGCGCGAGCGCCATGAGCTGGATGAGCATGACCATGTCGCCGACGCTGAAATGCCCCGTCACGGTGCGCAGGAAGATGATGACGTAGAGGGCGAAGAAGATGACGTTGAGCACTCCGCGGCGCAGCGCGTCCATCGTGTGCCAGTGCCGCGACTGCGCGCCCGTGAGCGTCACCGTCTCGTCGAAGTGCTGTTCGAAGTGCCGCAGCTCGCTGCGCTCGCGCACGAACGACTTCACGACGCGCATCTGCCCGACCACCTCGGCGAAACGACCGGAGGCGACGTCGACGTGCTCGTTCTTCTCGTTCTCGAGGCGCTGCCACTTGCGGCTCGTGAGCGCGGTCAGCCAGAGGTAGACCGGGTAGGCGATCGCGAGCAGCACGGCGAGGGGCCAGTAGTACCAGGCGCTGATCGCGAGCACGGCGACCGTCGTCATGAACATCGTCACGAACATGTTCGAGAACGTCTTCATGAAGTTCGTGATCTCGGTGATCGAGCGGTTCAGCCTGGCGACGATCGTGCCCGTGAGCTCGTGATCGTAGTAGCGCTGGGGCAGCGCCAGCAGCTTCTCGAAGTAGCGGGAGGAGAGGATCGTGCGCATCTTCGCGCTCATGACGTCACCCCAGTAGCCGCCGATGTTGCCCATGAGGGTCTCGACGAGGCTCGCGGCGAGCAGGGCGACCGCGAGCAGCACGACCGTGCGGACGGTGCCCTCCGCGACGCTCTCACCGCGTGCGACGGCTCCCACGGCGGAGACGACCACGTCGGTCGCCCGCCCCGTGATGAAGGGCACGGCGAGGCCCGCTCCCGTGACCACGACGGCGGCGATCGTGATGCCGGCGTAGTAGGGGGCGAGGGATCGGGTGAAGCGCAGGATGCGCAGCAGTGGGGACACGAGTGCCTTCCGGAGGGTGCATCGTTGGGCGGGCGGTCTGGGCGTCGGAGACGCGGCGGCCCGTTCGGCAGCTGCCATGATACGCGCGGCCTGCGACATTCCCGGGCCGTGTTCGCTCGCAGCGCCGATGTCGGAGGCGCGCCATACACTGTGCCCATGGACGCGACTCCCTCGATCACCCCGGCAGAACTGCTTCGCCTGCGCATGGCCGCACTCGGCCTGGCCGAGTCGGCCGTCGGATCGACGCCCGGCCCGAGCATCCGTGAGGGATCCGCGCCCGCCGGCCCCGCGCCGGTGCCCGCGGGCGAGGCATCCGGCCCGCAGCTCGTCGCGGCCGTGGCCAGGCGCATGCTCGCGGTGCAGGGCCAGGACTGGCGCTCGGCGCGGTGGGCGCTCGGCGTGCGCGCGCCCGGCACCACGGTCGATGACGTGACGGCGGCGTTCGAGGCGGGTCTCATCGTGCGCTCCTGGCCCATGCGGGGCACGATCCACGTGGTCGCGGCTGAGGACATCGGGTGGATGCAGCGCCTCACGAACCATCGGGTGCTGTCGGGCGCTCCGAAGCGGCGGGAGTTCCTCGGCATGAGCGACGCGGTGCTCGATCGGCTCGTCGAGGTCTCGACCGCTGCGCTCGCGGGCGGCGCCTCGCACGACCGCGACAGCCTCGCCGCGGTGTGGACGGAGGCGGGTATCGAGTGGCGGAGCAACTGGCGCTACCACGTGATCTGGTGGCTCTGCCAGAACGGCATCGCGGTTTTCGGTCCGTCGCCGGGCGGCGGCGAGCCGCGGCTCGTGCTCGCCGCCGACTGGATCGCATCGCCGCGCGAGCTCTCAGGAGACGAAGCCCTCGCCGAGCTCGCCGTGCGCTACACCGGGGCGCGCGGCCCCGTGCGCGTCAAGGATCTCGCGTGGTGGAGCGGCCTCACGGTGCGCGAGGCCAAGCAGGCCGTCGCCCTCGGCGGGGAGCGCGGCGACCTCGTGCCGCTGCGCCTCGACGGGGTCGCGGGTGCGGCCGGCGAGCTGTGGGCACCCGCAGACCTCGCCGATCGCGCGCTCGCGAGCGGAGCGAGCGGATCCCTCGCCCCCTCGTGGCTGCTGCTGCCGGCCTTCGACGAGCATCTGCTCGGCTACACCGACCGCGACGCGCAGCTCGACCCCGCGCACTTCGAGCGGATCGTGCCGGGCCGCAACGGCATGTTCCTCGCGACGGCAGTGCACGACGGGCGCGTCGTGGGCACCTGGAGACGCGGCTCGCGAAAGGGATCGGGCCTCGCGGTCACCCCGCTCCCCGGTGAGGAGATCGATCTCGACGGGCTCGCCCCCGAGGCGGCGCGATGGGCCGCATTCCACGGCACCGGGCAGACGCCGCTCTCGATCGCCCCGTCCGCAGGCTCGTAGGCTTATCCCATGGAAATCGGACTCCTCGCCGTCGCCGCGGTCGTGGTGCTCGTGGGCGCGTCGATCCTCGGCGGCCGCATCGGCATCGCCGCGCCGCTGCTGCTCGTGGTCATCGGCATCGGCATCGGCTACCTGCCCATGGTGCCGCCGGTGCGCGTCGACCCCGAGATCATCCTGCTCGGCGTGCTGCCGCCGCTGCTCTACTCGGCCGCGGTGAACACGCCTCTCGTCGACTTCAGACGCAACATCCGGCCGATCGCCGGGCTGTCCGTGGTGCTCGTGCTCATCTCGGCGATCATCATCGGCTGGCTGCTCCACCTCGCCGTGCCGAGCATCCCCTTCCCCGTGGCGGTCGCGCTCGGCGCGGTCGTCAGCCCGACAGACGCCGTCGCCGCCACCTCGATCGGCAAGCGGCTCGGCATGCCCGAACGGCTCGTGTCGATCCTCGAGGGCGAGAGCCTCGTCAACGACGCGACCTCGCTCGTGCTGCTGAAGACGGCGCTCGCCGCGATCGCCGGCAGCTTCGCGTTCTGGAACGCCGCGGGCACCTTCGTCTTCTCCGTCGCGGCCGCGATCGTCATCGGCTACCTCGTCGGGGTGCTCACCGTCTGGGTGCGCTCCCATCTCGTGAGCCCCGTCTACGACACCGTCGTCTCGTTCGTGGTGCCGTTCGTCGCGTTCATCCCGGCCGAGGAGATCGGTGCTTCGGGCGTGCTCGCCGTCGTCGTCACGGGCCTGTACACCGGCCACCACTCCGCCAAACGGTTCAGCGCGACCGCCCGCATGAACGAGCGTCTGAACTGGCGCACGCTGCAGTTCGTCATCGAGAACGGCGTCTTCCTGCTCATGGGCCTCGAACTGCATTACCTCGTCGACGAGGTGGGCGGCGACGAGCTGCGCTTCGAGCACCTGCCGCTCATCGCCCTGGGCGTGGTCGCCGTGCTCATCCTCGTGCGCGCGCTCTTCCTCGTGCCGATGCTGCTCTCCATGCGCGGCGCCGTCGGCCGCTACGAGGCGCGCAGCGAGGGCATGTCGCGCATCGCCGAGCGGCTGCGCGGCAAGAAGAACGTCGACCCCGAGAAGGCGCACCGCTTCAGAATGCTGGAGCAGCGCAACCAGGCCGACCTCGACCACGAGCGCGACCAGCAGCTCGGCTGGCGCGACGGTGCGGTGCTGTCGTGGAGCGGCATGCGCGGCGTCGTCACGCTCGCGGCAGCGCAGTCGATCCCCACGGAGGTGCCGTTCCGCCCCCAACTCGTGCTCGTCGCATTCTTCGTCGCCGTCATCACCCTGCTGCTGCACGGGCTCACGCTGCCATCCGTGATCAAGCGGCTGTGGCCCGACGGTCCGGGGTCGCAGCACGATCGCAAGGAGCTCGCCTCGCTCAGCCAGGACCTCATCGAGGCCGGCAACGCGGCACTCGACGACCTGCTGCAGCAGCCGTCGGGCGACGAAGAGCTCTTCCCGACTCCGTCGGAGCAGGTCGTCGAACGCGTACGGGCGAGCTCCCGCAACGCGCTCGCACCGCTCGCGGTGGCGCTGCCCGCCACGGGGGCGATCGAGACGCTCGAACAGGAGACGCCGGCGCAGGCCTACCTGCGTCTCGCCAGGCTCGTGCTCGACGCGCAGCGCGACGCGCTGCTCGAGGAGCGGGCCATCGGCCGCTACAGCTCGAGTGCGCTGCGCGCTGCGGGCCTGGCGCTCGACGCCCACGAGACGCGACTCGCGCCGCTGCAGTAGCGCCGACGAGCGGTGAGCGCCGTCGTAATGGCCCCGCAGGAACTGAGGTACGCGCTTCCGCTCCCGTCGCTGCTGGTCAGCCGATGTCCTGTTCTCGCGAATTCTCGACATCTACTGCCGAGCGGAGAAGGGACGACGACGATCACGCGGGGACGCGCGGCACGCGGTGCCCGATGCGGGTGACGATCTCGTAGTTGATCGTGCCGGCGGCATCGGCCCACTCGGTGGCCGACGGCGCACCCGTGGCGGGGTCGCCGAAAAGCGTCGCGACGTCGCCCTCCGCAACGGGTGCATCGCCCACGTCGAGCACCAGCTGGTCCATCGCGACACGGCCCGCGACCGTGTAGCGCTCGCCGTTCAGCAGCACCGGCCCGCGGCTCGAGGCCTGCCGCGGCACGCCGTCGGCGTAGCCGAGCGGCACGAGCGCGAGGGTGGTCTCGCGCTCGGTGCGATAGGTGTGGTCGTACGAGACGCCCGCACCGGCGGGCACTCGACGCACCTTCGCGACGCCGGCCCGCAGCGTCATCGCGGGGCGCAGGCCGAGCTCGGCAGAGCTCACGCCGTCGAAGGGCGACAGACCGTACATGCCGATGCCGAGGCGCACGGCGTCGAGACGGGCCTCCGGCAGCTCGAAGGTGCCGTGGGTCGCCGCGAGGTGGCGCGTCTCCGGGTGCACCCCGAGCGACTCGGCGAGCGCGACCGCAGTCAGATACTCCCCGAGCGCCTCCCGGTTCGACTCGGGAGTCGTGTTGGCGAGGTGGCTGAAGATGCCGGCCACCCGCACGGAGCCGGCCGCCTCGAGCCGGGCGGCCTCCGCGAAGAGCACCTCCCATTCCTCGGGGGCGGCGCCGTTGCGCGAGAGGCCGGTGTCGAGCTTGATGTGCACTCGGGTGGGACGGCCGGCCCGCGCTGCGTCGGCCGCCGCCGCGAGCTGCCCGATCGAGGAGACGCCGAGTTCGATGCCATGCTCGGCGGCCTCCGCGAAACTCGCCCCCGCACCGTGCAGCCAGGCGATCAGAGGCGCCTCCAGCCCCTCCGCACGCAATGCGAGCGCCTCGCCGATGTCGGCCACGCCGATGCGACGCGCACCGCCCTCGAGCGCGGCCCGTGCGACGGTCATGGCGCCGTGGCCGTAGCCGTTCGCCTTCACCACGCCGATCACCTCGACGCCCGTCAGCCCGGCGACGTGGGCGACGTTCGCCGAGATGGCGTCCGCATCGATCACGGCTTCGCGGAAGAGAGCGGTCATACTGTGCACCTCCGAGTGCATGTGGCGGCGGAAGCGGGCGATGCTCCGCGGCCGGGTCGAGACGAGGGATCGGATACGGGCGAGAGGGATCGGGCTCGGTCCGCCGGGCGGACGTCCACCCTGAAGAGAGGATACGCGGATCCCTCGCGAACAGTGCGAACCGGGAAGAACAGCGCGGGGCCGGGAAGCCGCAGCTCCCCGGCCCCGCGTCCGCGCCCGACGACCGAACCGTCGGGGCTCGGTACCGGCTAGCGGTTCGAGGCGAGCCAGGCCGCCGCGGCCTGCTTCTCCTCGGCGACCTTCGCGACGTGGTCGGCGCGCTGCTTGGCGTGCGCCGGGTTGTTGCGGAGCGCCAGGTAGCCGATACCCACGAGCAGGAACCAGACGGGCGTGGCGATCAGGCCGGCGAGGGTGTCGGCGTCCTTCGTGAAGGCCCACAGGAGGAAGACGAAGAACGCCATCACCACGTAGGGCATCACGGTGCCGAGCGGCATCTTGAACTTGCTCGTCGCGTGATCCTGCGGGCGGCGCTTGCGGTACACGAGGTAGCTCACGAGGATCAGCGTCCACACGAACATGAAGCAGAGCGACGAGATCGTGGTGACGATCGAGAAGCCGGTCGACTTGTCGAGGCCGGTCGCGAGCAGCACGAGCGAGCTGAGCAGCAGCACACCGGTGAGGAAGAGGGCGTTGCGGGGCACCTTGCGGCTCGTGAGCTTCGCGAAGACGCTCGGCGCGTCTCCGTCGGTCGCGAGCGTGTAGACCATGCGCGAGGTCGAGTAGATGCCCGAGTTCGCCGACGAGGTGGCCGAGGTCAGCACGACGAGGTTGACGAGGTGGGCCGCGGCGCCGATGCCCGCGAGCGAGAAGAGCATCACGAAGGGAGACTCGTCCTTGCTGAAGGCGACCCACGGGACGACCGACATGAGAATGACGAGCGAGCCCACGTAGAACAGCAGGATGCGGACCGGGATGGCGTTGACGGCCTTCGGCAGGTTGTGCTCGGGGTTCTTCGTCTCAGCCGCGGCGGTGCCGACGAGCTCGATGCCGACGAACGCGAACACGGCGATCTGGAAGCCCATCACGAAGCCCATGAAGCCGCCGCCGAAGAATCCGCCGTATGCCGGGTCGAACAGGTTGAAGAACGATGCGCTGCCCTCGAACGAGGAGTTGTCGTGCACGTTGGTGTAGTCGGCGGTGAAGCCGGTGATGACGAGGACGAGGCCGACCGCGATGAGGGCGACGATCGCGACGATCTTGATCATGGCGAACCAGAACTCGGTCTCGCCGAAGCCGCGCACGGAGGGCAGGTTCAGCAGGATGAGCAGCACGATCACCGCGACAGCCGGGATCCAAGCCGGAAGCGCCGGCAGCCAGTAGTTGATGTAGACCGAGGCGATCACGATGACGTCGGCGACGCCCGTGACGACCCAGCAGAACCAGTAGGTCCAGCCCACGAAGAACGCGGCCCAGGGGCCGAGAATGTCGCCCGCGAAGTCGGCGAAGTTGCGGTAGTCGGTGCGGCTCAGCAGCAACTCGCCCATGGCGCGCATGACGAAGTAGAGCATGAAGCCGATGATCATGTAGACGAGCACCACGGAGGGGCCCGCGACGGAGATGGTCTTGCCCGAACCCATGAAGAGGCCCGTGCCGATCGCACCGCCGATGGCGATGAGCTGGATGTGACGGTTGCTGAGAGCCCGTTCGAGGCCGGATCCTTCGGCCTGCGAGATTTCAGTCTGCGTTGACATGTGGTGAGGCGTGCCTTTCTGTAAACCGCATCATTGCGAACAGATCCCCGCCCGACGGTGGTGGGAGGGGCCATCGCTTCGACACCGAGGCGTCGTGTTCCGCCCGGTCGGCGGAAGCGTAGAAAGTATATGTCCGCCCTGGGGCGGAAACTGCGACGGGTGAGCGAACATCCCGGCTGAAGTTCAGGATCCACCCCTATCTCCGAATTTTCTTCGAATCGCAGCGAAGCTTGCGTGCCCGCGCCGAATGTTCTGAGGGTCGAGCGCACGGCGAAGGCCGGGACGATCGAACCGCCCCGGCCTTCGTCGTCGAGAATCGCCGCATCGCTACGGCTGCGAGTTCGTGCGATGCCCCTCGCCTCGGGCGTCGAGTTCGACCTCCTGCGCACGCCACTCCTGGTAGCCGGGCTCATCCTTGAGTGCCGCCTCGATCTCGGCCTCGGTCGCGACGAGCTTCGGATCGAACTTCAGGTACGCTCGCGTCTCCCGCGCGATGAGCCCCGAGAGGATGACGAGTCCGATCAGGTTCGGGATCGCCATGAGACCGTTCATCACGTCGGAGAACGACCACACGATGCTCAGCTGCGTCGTCGCGCCGATGAAGACGACGAGGCAGAACACGATGCGGAACGGCATCACCGAGGGGCGCCCGAAGATGCGTTCGAGCGCCCGCTCGCCGTAGTACGACCAACCGAGGATGGTGGAGAAGGCGAACATGATCAAGCCGAGCGTGACCACCCAGTGGCCCCACTCGCCCGGCAGGCCGTGCGAGAAGGCCTGACCGGTCATGAGCGCAGACGAGACCTGCTCCCCGGTCTCCGGGTCCACGTCGTCCCAGGTGCCCGTGGTGATGATCACGAGGCCGGTCATCGTCACGACGATGATGGTGTCGATGAAGGTCTGGGTCATCGAGACGAGGCCCTGGCGCACGGGATGGGTGGTCTGCGCGGCAGCGGCGGCGATCGCCGCCGAGCCCATGCCCGACTCGTTCGAGAAGATGCCGCGGGCGAAGCCGTACTGCACCGCGATGATCATGATCGAGCCGAGGAAGCCTCCCGTCGCAGCGGTGCCGGTGAAGGCGTCGGTGAAGATCTGCCCGAAGGCGGCGGGGACGTCGCCGATGTTCACGAACAGGATGTACAGGGCGGCGGCGACGTAGAAGACGATCATGATCGGCACGAACGCGGAGGTGACGCGCCCGATCGACTTGATGCCGCCGACGAGCACGACGAGGGCGAGCACCGTGAGCACGGCACCCGTGATCCAGGTGGGCACGTTGAAGCTGTTCTCGACGTTCGCCGAGATCGAGTTGGCCTGGGTCATGTTGCCGATGCCGAAGCAGGCGAGCACCGTGAAGATGGTGAACGACCAGCCGAGGATCTTGCCCAGCGGCCCCCTGATGCCGCGCTCGAGGTAGTACTGCGGACCGCCGTTGCGCTCGCCCTTCGAATCGATGGTGCGGTAGCGGACGGCGAGGAACGCCTCGGAGTACTTCGAGGCCATGCCGAGCACGCCCGTGACCCACATCCAGAACAGCGCGCCGGGGCCGCCGATGCCGATGGCCGCGGCGACGCCGACGATGTTGCCCGTGCCGACAGTGGCTGCGAGTGCGGTGGTGAGGGCCTGGAACTGAGAGATGTCGCCACCCTTGGCTCCGGGATCCCTGCGACGGATGATGCCGAGATTCAGCGCCGAGCCGAGCCGGAGGAACTGGAGGCCTCCGAGCCTGACGGTCAGATAGAGGCCGGTGAGGAAGAGGAGCGGGATGAGGACGAAGGGACCCCAGATGATTCCGCTGAGCCAGTCGAGAATTCCCTGGAACGTTTCCACGAGGTGAGTTTCCTATTCTGCTTTCGCCACATTGCGACGTGCTGGACAAGGGAGTTAGGCGCCGAGGCGCCACGTTTCGAGTCTAGACTTTCCTGAGATTCAGCTGTGGACCAAGCACGGCGGTGGCGCATATTCGTCTACGAAAACCACGACCGCCGAATCTTCATCGACAGGCGCAGCGAATACGACCTCCGGAGCGGAGGAAATGCGAACGGGGGCGGGCGAACGGTCTCCGGACTCAGGAGACCGAGCGCACCGGGTTCTGATAGTGGCTGAAGACGAGGCTGGTGCGGGTGGACGAGACCGCAGGGTGCGCCGAGAGGTTCTCGGTCACGAAGTCGCGCACGTGGTCGGAGTCGCGTGCCGCCAGGTGCACGATGAAGTCCTCGACGCCGCCGAGGAAGTAGAGCTGCATCACCTCGGGGAGGGATCGCAGCTCCTCGCTGAGCTCGGTGATGCGCTGCCGGGCGCCGGACCTCACGGTGACGCTCACGAGCACCTGCAGCTCGAGGCCCATGGCCCGGGGGTCGACGGTCGCGGTGAAGCCGGTGATGATGCGGCGGGAGACGAGCCCGCGCACGCGGGCGATGCAGGTGGAGGCCGCGACACCGACGCGCTCGGCCAGCTCGGCATTCGTGATGCGGCCGTTCGACTGCAACTCCTCCACGATCTTCCGATCGATGGCATCGAGCTCGGTATCGGGGCGCAGATTCTTCGAACCATCGGTCATTTCAGATCTTCCTTCCGCAAGGGATCCCTCTAATATAACCGAGTTGCCGCAGACTATTCACTATTCTCTCGAAGATGACGAATATACTGCACAATCAGTGCAGCACCTCCGCAGCGACGCTCGCCTCCGCCGGCTCGCGCGAGGGGTGACAGAGCCGGAATCGTCGACGACGAATTCCACCCGTTGCAAAGTAGGAGCACATCATGCGCGTCGGTATCCCCACCGAGATCAAGAACAACGAGAACCGCGTCGCCATCACGCAGGCCGGCGTCTTCGAGCTGACCCGCCGCGGCCACGAGGTGCTGGTGCAGTCCGGCGCCGGCCTCGGATCCGCGATCACCGACGACGAGTACGCCGCAGCGGGCGCCACGATCGTCGAGGGCGCCGAGGGCGTCTGGGCCGACTCCGACATGATCCTCAAGGTCAAGGAGCCCATCGCCTCGGAGTACGACAAGCTCCGCAAGGGCCAGGTGCTCTTCACCTACCTGCACCTCGCCGCCGACAAGGAGCTGACCGAGGCCGTACTCGAGTCGGGCACCACGGCCATCGCCTACGAGACCGTGCAGCTGCCGAACCGCGGCCTGCCGCTCCTCGCCCCCATGTCCGAGGTCGCGGGCCGCCTCTCCGTGCAGGTCGGCGCGTACTCGCTCATGAAGGCCAACGGCGGCCGCGGCATCCTCCTCGGGGGCGTCACCGCGACCCGCCGCGGCAAGGTCGTCGTGATCGGCGGCGGCGCCGCCGGTGAGCAGGCCGCGCGCATCGCGTACGGCATGGGCGCCGAGGTCACCGTGATCGACATCGCACTCCCCCGCCTCAAGCAGCTCGAGGACGAGTTCAACGGCCGCATCCAGACCCGCACCTCCAACGCGCACAACATCACCGAGGCGCTCAAGGAGGCCGATCTCGTCATCGGCTCCGTGCTGATCCCGGGTGAGAAGGCTCCGAAGCTCGTCACCGACGAGATGGTCGCGCAGATGAAGACCGGCTCGGTGCTCGTCGACATCGCCATCGACCAGGGCGGCTGCTTCGAGAACTCGCGCCCCACCACGCACGACGATCCCACCTTCGAGGTGCACAACTCGATCTACTACTGCGTGGCGAACATGCCGGGCGCGGTGCCCGAGACCTCGACCGCGGCGCTCACGAACGCCACCCTCCCCTACGTCGTCGCGCTCGCCGACAAGGGCTGGGTCAAGGCGCTGAACGACGACGCTTCGCTCGCGAAGGGCCTCAACGCGCACGAGGGCGTCATCGCCAACCACGGCGTCTCGCTCGCGTTCCCCGACCTCGCGTCGTCGCCGCTGGAGGACGTGCTGGCCGCGCAGGCGTAACCTGGACTTCATGGATCTGAAGTTCTCCTTCGGAGGGGCGTCACCCGACCACGGCCACGAGGCCCGCGGTCGCGGTGACGCCCCTTCGGGCATTCCGCTGCCCTTCTCGACCGTGCCGCCCCGCTCCACGAGCGGGGTGCTGGAGGTACGGGTGCGGCGCAGTGCGGACGGGGTCACGGCCTCGGCCGTGACGGGTGACGGCGTCGTCTACTGCGACGCCGAGGCTCCCGTGCGAGGCGAGGGATCCGCGGCGCTCGCACGGGCCGTGCGCTCGGCGGCGAGCCGCGCCGTCGCCGCGCTCGAGGGCCCGCTCGCAGACTCGGTGACGGGCCTCGTGCTGGGGCTCGACGGCGAGGAGTCCGCAGTGCTCGACGAGTTCGGCATCGTCGCCGACGCGGATGCGGAGCAGGCCGCCGCCGTCGACGAGGGACTGCAGCGCCGCATCGGCGTCGCGGCGGGAACTCCGATCCGCTTCGAGCGCTAGCGAGAACGCGTGTCGCTCAGCCTGCGCAAGCTGCTCCAGAACCCCTCGCTGAGGCTCCGGCTGGTGACCGGAGACGCGGGCTCCTCGGAGACGAGCGCCTTCGACGAGGAGTTCGAGTGGCTGCACGCCACCGATCTCATCGATCCGACCCCGTTCCTCGGTCCGGCCGAGGTGATCCTCACGCTCGGATGGCAGTTCCCGATCGTCGAGGCTGCGGATTCTTCGATCGCCGAGGTGCGCGTCTCGCCCGAGCGTCTCGACCGCATCTACGACGACTACGCGGCGCTCGTCGCCGCGCACGGGGTGATCGGCATCGGCTTCGGCAGCGACGTCGTGCACCGGGGCGTGCCCAGACAGCTCGCGCGCGCCTGCGCCAGGCACGGCCTGATCCTCTTCGACGTGCCCTACGAGATCTCTTTCATGGACCTGCTGCAGGAGGCCGCACGGGTGCTGCAGCGCGATCAGACCGAGCGCTACACCCGGTCCCTCCGCGCGCAGAAGGCGATCGCGAACGCCGCGACCCGCCGCGACGGCCTCAACGCCACGCTGCACGAGACGGCGAGGCAGCTGGGCTGCGGCGTCGCGCTCTACGATCCCCTCGGTCGCCCCGTGACCCTTGTCGAGGCTCCCGACGGACCGCGCATCTCGGAGGCGGAGCTCACACCCATCGTGCAGCTCGCACTCGAGAGCGGGCAGCGCTTCCGTTCGACGCAGGCGACGCCCGAGATCGAGGCCGTGCTGCAGCTGCTCGGAGAGGCCGGCGATCCGAGCGGCATGCTCGTGCTGACGCTCAGCCGCGGCTTCGACGATGTCTCCCGCAATGTGCTCTCGAGCGTGCTCGCGCTCGTGAGCGTGTCGCTCGAGCAGAATCAGGCGCTCGCCGGCCTGCACCGCACCCTGCGCGAGGCGCTGCTGCAGCTCGTGCTCTCGGGCAGCGTCGAGGTGACGCGGCACATCGTCGAGAGCGTGTGGGGGCCGCTGCCCCAGCCGCCGCTCGTCGCGCTCATCTGCATCCCGCAGCACTTCGAGGCGGCGCGGCTGCTGCCCGCGTTCGACTCGCTCCAGCTGAACGACGAGCTGCCTGCCTTCTTCGCGCAGTACCGCAGCGACGCGGCGGTGCTCGTGCGCGAGGCCGATGCCGAGCGCTTCCTGGAGCAGATCCGTCCGTTCGGCCTCGTGATCGGCCGGTCTCGCTGCGAGCGGTGGGAGGATCTCGGCCTCGCCCTCGAGGAGGCCAAGAAGGCGGCGGAGACCGGGCTCAGGCGCGGCGAGCCCGGCGTGACCGCGTTCTCCGAGATCTGGCGGGAGGGCGTGGCGGATCTCATCGACGCCTCGGACGCGGCGCACGTCGCCCGGCGCCTGCTGGGGCCGCTCACCGCGAGCGACCGCGATCAGGGCACGGATCTCGTGCGCACGCTCCGGATCTGGCTCGAGCAGCACGGCAGGCAGGTGCCGACGGCCCGCGAGCTCGGCATCCACAGGCACACGCTCGCCCATCGGCTCGAGCAGATCGCGTCGCTGACCTCATCGGACCTCGACGACTACCAGGTGCGGGCCGAGCTGGCGCTGGCCCTGCGGTATCTCCGCGGCGACTGAGCCGTCGCCCCCCCCTGCACCTCTACCGCGCCGGCCGTCTCTGCGCCTTCTGTCACTTCTGTCTCGACACGACGCGCCGATTCAACAGTTCGTCGGATCCCTCACCTTCAGATATCCGTCATTCTGTCGATGAAGGTCGCAAAAAACAACATTGTGTCGAGTGCGATTCCTGTCGTCCAGGTGCATGCTGACAGCTGACACATTCTCACGATCGGGCAAAGGGGCCGATAACTCAATGACAAAACTCAAGCGGAGTCTCGGATTCGGAGCGGCCTACGCGGCCTCCACAGGTCTCGTGGTGTCGGGTACCGCGATGGTCTCTCTCGGCAACGGGTTCGGCACCGGCGGCCTCGCCTTCGCCATCCCGGCGCTGATCGGCCTCGTGATCATCACGATGGTCGCCATCTCCTACGGCGAGCTCGCCTCCATGCTCCCCGGAGGCGGCATGGTCGGCGAGTACACTCTCCCAGCGCTCGGCCGCCTCATGGCGATCATCGCGGTGCTCGGCGGCTACCTCGTGCTCGTCTCGGCTGACGGCGGCACCCAGCTGCTCGTCGCAGGCGACTCCTTCGAATCGCTCACGGGCTTCCCGGCCCCGGCCTTCTCGTTCATCCTGCTCGCGATCCTGCTCACGCTCAACATCTCGGGCGTCGATATCTTCGCCCGCGTGCAGATCCCCGTCGTCTTCGGCATGATGGGCATCCTCGCGATCATGGGCCTCGCGGGCGTCTTCGGCTTCGCCACGGGCGAGCGCGTCGACAACCCGCTCCTCGCGACCGACTGGAGCACCCTCGCCTCGATGGGCGCGGTCGCGATCTGGCTCTACATCGGCATGGAATTCGTCGCGCCGCTGGCCGAAGAGGTCAAGAAGCCGTGGAAGAACATCCCCCTCGCGATGGTCGTCGGCGTCTGCACCATCTTCCTCGTCGACGTGCTCTTCGGCTGGGGTGCCACCCGCTACGCCGACCTCGCCGAGATGGCGACCTCCTCGATCCCCCACGTCGTGGGCGCTACCGCGATCTTCGGCGCGACCGGCGGCCTGGTCATGACGGTCGTCACGATCCTCGCCTCCTTCTCGACCGGCAACTCCTACCTCGCCGCGATCCCCCGCATGCTCTACGGCCTCGCGAACGAGGGCCTGCTGCCGAAGTGGTTCGGCAAGATCAGCCGCCGCAGCCGCGTCCCCTGGGCCGGCATGCTCGTCACCGCCGGCTGCATGGCCGCCGTGCTGCTCTACTCGACCTTCGCCCAGGGCGGCATCGACCTGATCCTGAACCTCATCAGCATCGCCTGCGTCACCTGGCTGCTCAGCTACATCATCGCCCAGATCGACGTCATCGTGCTGCGCCGCCGCTACCCCGAGGCGAAGCGGCCCTTCAAGACGCCGCTCTACCCGGTGCCCCAGATCCTCGGCATCGCGTCGTGCGCGTACCTGATCATCTTCATCGTGCCCGACATGTCGCAGCGTCTCGTGGTGTGGGGCAGCGCAGGCGTCGTGCTCGCAGCGATCGCGCTCTTCGGGATCATCTGGCTGAAGCGCAACCGTCTGCCGCTGTTCGCGCCGACCGACCTCACCCACACGCAGAGCAACATCGTCGTGCGCTCCGAGGACCTCGGCCACGAGTACGACGACGCCCTCGCGGCAGACGGGCGGCTCGGGAGCGACGCGTGAGCAAGGCTCAGCGCACCCGCCGCGACGCGCTCGCGGGCGCCGGCCCCATCGTGGACCGCGCCCGCGCCGCGCTGCGGCGCACCGCCGAGCAGTTCGGCGCGGTCACGGGCTCCGATCAGACCAGCGTCACCGTGCGCACGCGCGACGGCATCGTGCTCACGCTCGGCTACGATCCGGGCAACTACGTCTTCTCCCGGGTCTACAACCTGCGCATCACGACCGAGCTCCCCGCCGACACCCCCGTGCCCGCCGACCTCGAACTTTCGCACAGGGGCAGGCAGGGAGCGCGCTTCGTGCGCCGCGATGACCGGCAGGGATCCCTCGCCTCTCCCGTTCTCGATTCCATGAACCGGCGCATCGAGAAGCACCTCGGCCGCATCGACCTGATCAAGGCCGATGTCAGCGGCCCGAAGCACGCCCGTCGCCTGAGCCTCGTGCCCATGGGCGGCTCGTACGTGTGGGTGCTCATCCCTCCCGTCTTCAAGGCGACGGCGTTCCCGGCCGGAGAGCCCGACCGCATCCTCGACCTCATCCGCTCGCTCCGCACCTGGTGCCCCGCGAGCACCGCGACCGACCCGACCACCCGCCACTGAAAGGATCCCTCATGATCGATGTGAAAGCCGCCGTATTCGTCGGCCCCGAGCAGCCCCTCGAGATCCAGGACCTCCAGATCTCGTCCGAACCCGGGCCGAACGAGGTGCTCGTCAAGCTTGCGGCATCGGGTGTCTGCCACTCCGATCTGCACGCGCTCGACGGCGAGTGGGACACCCCCGCTCCCCTCGTGCTCGGCCACGAGGGCGCCGGCGTCGTCGTCGCCGTGGGCAGCGAGGTCACCGACCTCGAGGTCGACGACCACGTGATCCTGTCGTGGACGCCGTCGTGCCAGAAGTGCGAGTTCTGCGTCTCGGGCAACCCCGTGCTGTGCCAGCTCGCCAACGAGACCGCGTACCAGCATGTCTTCTTCGATGGCAAGCCGCGCCTCAGCGACGGCGAGCAGGATGTGAAGAGCTTCCTCGCCGTGGGCTCCTTCGGCGACCACGCCATGGTGCCCGCCTCGGCGGCGATCAAGATCCGCAAGGACGCCCCGCTCGCCCAGGCCGCGCTCGTCGGCTGCGCCGTGACGACCGGCATCGGTGCCGTCACCAACACCGCGAAGGTCGAGCCGGGCTCGACCGTGCTCGTGGTCGGCTGCGGCGGCGTCGGCCTCAACGTCGTGCAGGGCGCCCGCCTCGCCGGTGCGAAGCAGATCATCGTCGCCGACGTGAGCGAGGAGAAGCTCGAGCTCGGCCGTCAGTTCGGCGCCACGCACACCGTCAACAGCCGGGAGCGCGACCTCGTCGAGGCCGTACGCGAACTCACCGGCGGACGCGGCGTCGACTACGCGTTCGAGGCCATCGGCCTGCCGTTCACGATCGAGGCCTGCTACGAGGCGATCCGCCGCGGCGGCACGGCCGTCGTCGTCGGCCAGGTCGCCGACGGCGTGAAGATCACGATCGACCCGTTCGTGATGAGCGACCAGGAGAAGAAGCTCATCGGCTGCAACTACGGCTCGACCCGCATGTCGATCGACTTCCCGAAGATCATCGACCTCTACATGGAGGGCCGCGTCGACCTCGACTCGATGATCACCGACCGCATCAAGCTCGAAGAGGTCAACGAGGCGTTCGCGCAGATGCGCAAGGGCCGGGGCATCCGCAGCGTCATCGAGTACTGAGCGGGCGCGGGGCGCTCCTGGCGCCCGCATCGAGGGGTGAGGGATCCGCGGATCCCTCACCCCCTTCGCGTTTCGCGGCGCACGGACGGTCGCCGCGGGACCCGGCGGGCTCGGCCGCGAGCGGCCCGCTCAGCCGCCGCCGGAACGCTCAGCCGCGCTGGAAGCGGATGATTCGCGCGAGCGCCTCCTCGACCGCGGCCTCGCCCGCCGCGTACGAGAGGCGCACCGAGCGCCCGCCTGCGACCGGGTCGAAGTCGACGCCGGGCACGAGCGCGACGTCGGCCCGTTCGAGCAGCGCGCGGGCGTAGGCGACCGAATCGCCGAAGCGGTCGAGCTGCGGGCCCAGCTCGGAGTAGTAGTAGAAGGCGCCGTCCGAGGGGGCGGCCTCGCCCCAGCCGAGTTCGGGCTCGGCCGCGAGGATCAGCGCCCGGGCGCGCGCGAAGCCCGCGACCACCGCGTCGCGCTCGGCGTAGCTCTCTGCGGTGAAGGCGGTGAGGGCCAGCTCCTGGGCGGGCGCGGGCGGGGAGAGCGCGAAGTTGGAGGCGAGCGCTTCGAGCGGGGCGACGAGGCTCTGCGGCAGGATCGCCCAGCCGAGACGCCACCCGGTCATGCCCCAGTACTTCGAGAAGGAGTTGATGATGATCGCCTCGGGGTCGAGCTCGCGAGCGGAGACACCGCGCGGATCGGGGTCGCCCGCCTCGGGGAAGGTGATGCCGTGGTAGATCTCATCGCTGATGAGGCGCGTGCCGTTCGCGCGGCACCACTCGACGAGAGCCGAGAGCTCGCCTCGGCCGAGCATCGTGCCCGTCGGGTTCGCGGGCGACGCGATGATCAGCCCCGCGAGCGGGCCGCGCTCGGCGACGGCCGCGTCGAGCAGCTCGGGCGTCGGCTGGTATCTGGTCGCAGAGCCGGTGGGGATCTCGACGACGTCGACGCCGAGCGCGCGCAGGATGTTGCGGTAGGCCGGGTAGCCGGGGCTCGCGAGCGCGACCCGGTCGCCCGGATCGAAGGCGGTGAGGAAGACGAGCTGGAACGCGCCGGAGGAACCCGTCGTCACCGCCACGGTCTGCGGCTCGAGCTCGACCCCGTACCAGTCGCGGTAGTGGCCGGCGATGGCCTCGCGCAGCGGCATCGTGCCGAGCGGACCGGTGTAGCCGGCGGGTTTCAGCGTGCCCGGTGCGGGACGCGCGCTCGGCTCGCCTGCGCAGAGCGAGACGACGTCGTGGCCTGCGAGCCGACGGCGCGCGATCTCGTCGGTGATGCGCATCACCTCGAAGGCGGGGATCTCCGATCGCCGCGAGGCGCGGGGCACGGGAATCTCGGTCTGAACCGGATCTGCAGCAGCCGCGGACGGCACGAGATCCGGCAGTGGACTCGACGGCGGGGTCTTGAAGGGGCCTCCGGGTTTCACCATGCCTCCAGGCTAGCGTCCGCGACCGAAGCGCGCTCCAGCAGGCGGAGGTACCCCGAGAGCGCAGCGAGGCCCTCGGCGCTCGTCGGGAGCCCCTCGCCGAGCCTGTCGGAGGAGACGAGGTGCGCCGCCCACTGCGCCCGGCTGATGGCGACGTTGAGGCGGTTGCGCATGAGCAGGAACTCGAGCCCTCGCGGCACGTCCTCGGGACTCGAGGCGGCGAGCGCGACGATCGCGAGTACGGCCTCCTGGCCCTGGAATCTATCGACGGTCCCGACCCGGATCTCGCTGAGTCCCACGGCGTCGAGCGCCTCGGCGATGCACTCGACGTGCGCGTTGTAGGGCGCGACCACGATGACGTCGCTCGGTTCGAGCGGGCGCGGAGGCGCATCCCCCTGCCGGAGGAATCCGCGCAGCAGCCGCTGCGCGAGACGCACGACCTCCGCCGCCTCCTCGGTCGAATGCGTCGAGTTGCCGCGGTGCGGCACTGCGTGCCGCACGAGCCCGGCGGGGCCGGCCCCGGAGACCAGCCGCTCCGAAGCGCCCGGGTGGGCGTGCAGCCTGCCGTCGTAGGCGAGTTCCGATACGATCTCGGCGAGCTCCGGGCGCATGCGCCGCGTCTCGGAGAGGAAGTAGCCGAGCGAGGGCGGCACGGTCTCGTGCTCGCCGAGCAGCCAGCCGAGCGCCGAAGCGTCGACGGGCTCGGGGTGGCTGCCCTGCGACACCTGCGGCAGCTGCTGCGGATCGCCGAGCAGCAGCAGTCGCTCGGCCGCGACGGACGCCGCGATCGTGGGCGCGAGCGAGAACTGCCCGGCCTCGTCGACGACGAGCAGGTCGAGGCCGCGACGCTCGAAGCGGGCTGAGTTGCTGAAGTCCCAGGCGGTGCCGCCGACCACGCAGCCCAGGCCCGTCTCCCGGTGCGACCGGACGAACGGCAGCTGGCCGTTCCTCGACAGCACCGTGTAGGCCGGCTCCTCCGCGCCCTCCTCGAGGGCGCCGCCCTGCGGCACCTTGCCGACGCGCTGCGGGGCGAGGCCTGCGCGAACCGCTCCCTCGAGCACGTTCTCGACGACCTTGTGGGACTGCGCGACCACGCCGATGCACCAGCCCCGCTCCTCGACCAGGTGCTTGATGACGCGCGCCGCGAGGTAGGTCTTGCCGGTGCCGGGCGGCCCCTGCACCGCCAGGAAGCTGCGGTCGAGGCCCGCGAGACTCGCGACCACCGCGCCGATCGTGCGGGCCTCGGGGTCGCCGCCGGCCGCCGACAGCGCCGCCTCCGAATCGACGGGGACGAGCCCTCCGCCCGCCCGCAGGCGGGGCCGCGAACGGCGCAGCAGGTCGACGACCGGATCGCTCGGAAAGCGCCCTCGTTCGAGCTCCGCGGCGAGCTCCGCGCCCCACTCCTCGATCGCGCTCCTCTGCGCGCCGGCGGGCGGCGGCGGCCCCGGGGTCAGCGCCATCGGAAGGGCGTCGTGCACCGTTCCGCCTCCCGCGGTCTCCTCCACGATCACCCCGCCGTCGAAGACCTCGACGATCCTGGCCCTGCGCGCCCCGCGCGCGCCGGGAGCGGCGCCCGGCTGCGGGAACGGGGCGGGGTGGGCGTAGAGCAGATAGGTCTCGCCCCCGGCGCGCAGGCGACTGCCCGGTGCGACCTCGCCGCGCAGGCGCAGGCGCCGCCGGTCCACCCGCGCCCGCGGCGGCCTGAACCAGTCCTCGAGCACCCCGCTGCTCGCCTCATCGACGACGAGCACATCGCGGGTCTCGGCCCAGTCGTCGACCGGGTCGACGAGCCGTGCGAAGTGCGCCCACCAGAAGGCCTTCTGCTCGCGCTGGTGATAGTCGATGGCGCTTGCAGCGAGCGCCGCCGCGGTGCGGTCGCCCGGATCGTCGGCGGCATCGGCGTGCCGGGCGAGTGCGGCGGCCACGGCGCTCAGCTCGAGTTCCGGCCCCGCATCGGCCGGCTCCTCGGCCCGGTGCGGCTCGACGCCGCGCTCGGCCGCGATTCCCAGCAGCCAGTCGCGCAACCGCAGGGTCGAGACGCAGTCGTAGCGGTTGTAGTCGGCGATCGCGTCGAGGCGCCGCTCCCCCTCCGCCCGCTCCGCCGTGTCCGAGGAGGCGAGCAGCGCGCTCGCCTCGGCGTACTCGGTCACCGATTGCGCACCGCTCGTCACCCCGTCTGCGTCGCGCAGCTCGTCGCCCATGTAGAGCGGTTCGAGCTTCTTGATCGAGTAGGACCGAGTGCCGATGCGCAGCGCCGACCGCACGATCGGATAGAGGTCGACCAGCACGTGCTCGCGCAGCAGACGATCGACGCGCGCCTCGCCCGCGCCGTGCCTCGCCGCGATCGAGAGCAGGTGGGTGCGCTCATAGGAGGCGTAGTGATAGATGCGCATGTCGGGATGGCGGCGCCTGCGCTCCTCGACGAGATCGAGGAAGGCGAGCAGCGCGCGCCGCTCCGCGGCGAGGTCGTGCGCCCAGAGCGGTGTGAACCGCTCTTCGGCGTCGACCATGCCGAAGAGGTAATCGAGCCCCCACCTCGCGGTGCCCGCATCGCCCGGCTCGCGGAACATCGGGTCCCCCTCGAAATCGAAGAAGAGATCTCCGGGGCTCGGCGGAGGGATCGCCGCGAGCGCCGACGCGTCGACGACGCGGACGGGCGGCACCGTCGCGCCTCCCGCTCCGGCGGCGAGCGCCTCGGCCTCGACCTGCACGGCGGCCTGCGCCGCGATGCGCTCGAGCGCCTGCGCGGCGATGCCGTCGACCTCGCGCGCGCCGGCCACCGCCTCGATCGTGCCGACGCCCGCCGCGAGGAGCGCATCGCGCTGCGTTCGGCGGATGCCCGCGACCAGCAGCGGATCCCTCGTCCGCACGATCTCGGGCTCGCACACCTCGCAGCGGCCGCAGGCGGCGACGCCCGCGGCTCCCCACGCGATCGGCGCCGCGCTCTCCCGCCGCCCGTCGGCCCCCGCTGCGGCGAAGCGCTCGAGCAGCAGCCGGTGCAGCCGCGACCGCCGTGCGCGGAACACGGGGGCGATGTCGGCGATGCGGTGCCGGGAGCGCGCCCCGTCGCCGAGGATCAGCACCGCCTCCCCCGCGACCGGCGCACCGACGCGCTCGAGCTGCTCCGCGTACGCGGCGAGCTGCATGAGCGCCGTCACCTTCGCACGCCGCGCGAGCTTCGTGTCCTGCACCTCGTAGGCTCCGTCCTCGGTGCGCGCGAGGAAGTCGGCGAAGCCGAGAAAACCGATCTCGGGCTCGTCCGAGCCGGGCGCGGCAGGCCGCTGCGACGGCTCGAAGAAGGTCGCTTGGAAGACGACATCGGCTCCGCCGCGCAGCGCTGCGACGGTCTGGGCGGCGAGCCTCGCGAGCGCTAACTCGTCGCGCGGGTCGCAGCGCGCGATCTCGACCACTCCGCCCGGTGCCCCCGCGAATCCCTCGCCCAGCGCATCGCGATACGCGGTCAGCACCCGCTCCTCGTGCGCATCTCCGAGGCGCGCCGCCCGCGCCAGCATCGGGTCGTCGTCGGGCGGTACCTCGACGTCGCGGCCGAGCTTCGCATCGGCGCGGCGGAGGAAGGCGAACTCGCAGGCGCTCGCGGCTGTCAGGTCGCTCGCGCTCGTCATGATGCGCAGCCCCGTGCCGTCTGCCCGCTCCTGTACGAACACGCCGTCTCCCTCCGCGGTGCGAGCCGGATGCCGCCCCGTCTCCGACGCTAGCGGGTACCACCGACAGCGGGGGCCCGCGCCCCGCTTCTACAGCCGCGCGAGCAGCTCGATGTCCTCGAGGAACGAGGCCTGCTGCTCGTCCGAGACCGTCGCGCGCGTCACTTCGAGCGCAGCGGCGTAGTCGCCGGTCGAGAGATCCGCGGGAGCCCCGCTCTCCCCGGTTCCCCGCAGTGCGCGGGCCAGCGCCTCCTGCGACGCGCGCCGCGCCGCGTACTCGATGTCCGCGGGCGTGAGCCCCTCGCTGCGCGCGACGAGCATCGCGAAGTCGATCCCTCCGGCGACCTCGGCGGGCACGTAGCGCCGCCAGATCGCCTCGCGGGCGTCGGCGTCGGGCAGCCCGATCGGCAGCACGTAGTCGAAGCGGCCGTGCCGCATGAAGGCAGCGTCGAGACCCCGCACGAAATTCGTGGCGCAGACGAGCAGCAGCCCTTCGCGGCTGCGGAAGTCGGCGACGATCTTCAGCAGCTCGTTCGTGACGCCCTGGGTCGGTGTGGGCGGGTCGCTGCGCTGAGAGGCGATCTCCTCGACCTCGTCGATGAACACGACCCCGTGCTCGAGCTCCCCGATGCGCTCGAACACACTGCGCAACGACGCCGCCATCGACGCCTTGCCGTCTCCGAGCCGCGACGGGAACACCTCGACGAACGGCCAGTCGAGCCGCGAGGCCACCGCCTTCGCGAAGGTCGTCTTGCCGGTGCCGGGAGGCCCGAAGAGCATGACGGCCCGCGGCGGGACGACACCGTAGCGATCGGCGAGTTCGGGTTGCGCGAGCGGGGCGACCAGCCGCTCCTCGAGCAGCTGCTTCTCGTGCCGCATCCCGGCCACGTTCTGCCACAGGTGGCGCGGCAGGATGCGCCCGCCGACGTCCTTCAGCAGATCGAGCTCGCGCCGCTGCACGGGCATCTGGCGCTCCAGGTAGCGCAGGCTGTGCCGCAGCTGGAAGCCGTTCGAGGTGAGCAGGTCGATGCGGCTGCCCTCGGGCATCAGCACGGAGAGCGTCGAGAGGCCGAGCGGCGCCATCTTGCGCTCCAGGGAGTCGAGCAGCGCGCCCGAGACGTTCTCGGAGCGGGCGTCCTCGGCCACACCGAAGAACACGACCCACCCCTGGGCGTGCGCCGCGCGCCCCACGGCCGCGGCGACCACCTCGTTGCCGCGCACCGCGACGACGGCGTGATCCTCGCGGCAGGAAGCCGTGACCTCGGCGAGCGAGTAGACCGGCTGCTCCGAGGAGGAACTCGCCTCCCACCACAGCCGCACCACTGCGTCGAGGTCGTCGTCGTGAAACTCGCGGATGTGAATGCGTCCCATGTTTCAACCATAAGCGCCTCACACGTCGCGATCCCTCCGATTCGGGAGGCGCAGAATCACGGTTCTTCTCGGTTTCGGCAGAAATCCGTTTCATTCGCGAGGGATCCGTGCCGCCCGCGAGCGGGCCCGGAAGCGGCGAGGGATCCGGGTTCCTCCCCGATCCCTCGCCCGCTCACGGCGCATCGCACAGCGAGACCGCGCCTGCTTTGCCCTACAGTGGACTACGAACGATGTATGCGACGAGTGGCGAAGCTCGGCCGATCGAATCGGCGGTTCGGCACCGCGATTCGCGTACCGGGGAACGCACACGGGAGGACCGCAGATCGTGATGAGTGGCGCGTCGTATCGCAAGCTGACGAGAACGGCCGCAGCGGTCATCGCCGCCTCGGCTCTCGTACTCACCGGCTGCTCGGCGGGCGGCGGGCAGGGCGGCATGGGCTCGGACGGCTGCACGCCGGTGGTCGTCGCGACCTCCTCCGAGAAGGTGAACCTGATGGAGGAGCTCGGGAAGAAGTTCAAGGAGTCCTCCGAGCACGACGCGCTCGGCAGCTGCGCCACCGTGCATCCCGTCAACGTGGCCTCGGGCCGCGCGGCCGAATACCTCTCCGACTCGACGAAGACCTGGGCCCTCGGCGACGACACCGCCCCGTCGGTGTGGTCGCCCGCCTCGACCGTGTGGACCGATCGCGTCGCCTCGATCGCCGGCGAGAAGGTCGTCGCGAACGCCGAGAGCTTCGCGAAGACCCCCATCGTGTTCGGCATGCCCGAGTCGATGGCGAAGGCTCTCGGATACCCGGGCAAGCAGATCGGCATCCCCGAGATCCACGATCTGATCGCGAGCCCCGACGGCTGGGGCGCCGTCGGCAAGCCCATGTGGGGGTCGTTCAAGATCGCCAAGACCAACCCGAACAGCTCGACCACCGGCATGTCGATGCTGCTGATGCAGGCCTACGCCGCCTCCGGCAAGTCTCAGGACCTGACCACGGCGGACGTCGCCGCCGCCCAGGACTTCTCGCGCGTATTCGAGTCGGGCGCCATCCACTACGGCGACACGACGGGCAAGGTGCTGCAGAACCTCGCCGACAAGACCTCGGGGAGCGGCTCGAACTACGTGAGCGCCGTCGCGCTCGAGGAGACCTCGCTCTACAACTACAATCTGGGCAATCCCGACTCGCACACGGTGCAGCCGGGCGAACAGCTCACCCCGCCCGACGAGAAGCTCGTCGCGATCTATCCGAGCGGCGGCTCGATGTGGAGCGACAACCCCGCCGTCGTGCTGCACGCCGACTGGGTCACTCCCGAGCAGCAGGAGGCCTCAGAGGCCTTCGTGAAGTTCCTCCATACCGCCGAGGCGCAGCAGGAGCTGCCGAAGTACGGCTTCCGCCCGCTCGACGACGGCATCGACGTGAGCGAGTACCTGAACTCCGATGTGGGCATCGACCCTGCGCAGCCCGCGGTCACGCTCCCCCAGCCCGCGCCCGAGGTGGTGTCGGCCGCGATCGACCAGTGGGCCACGATCCGCAAGCCCTCCGCCGTGCTGCAGCTCATCGACATCTCGGGGTCGATGGACGAGTCGATCGGCGACGGCAAGACCCGCCTCGACGGCGCCATCGAGGGCGCGTCGACCACGCTCGGCGAGGTGCGGTCAACCGACGAGATCGGCGTGTGGGCGTTCACCACCGGCCTCACCACGGAGATCGACGGCGAACGGGTGAACGGCATCGGAGTCGTGCGCCCCTTCAGCGCGCTCGGCGGCGACAAGGAGGGCCTGCAGTCCGACATCGCCGACCTGGCGAACAGTCAGCGCGCGGGCACCCCCATGTACGACGCGATCTCCGAGGCCTACGACTACATGAAGGCCCACGCCGAAGAGGGCCGCATCAACGCGATCGTCGTGCTCTCGGACGGCGAGGACACCGACTCGGCGACTCGACTCGACACCCTCGTGCAGAAGATCAACGCCGATCAGAAGGAGGGCGGCAACCGCAAGCCGGTGCGCATCTTCGCGATCGCCTACTCGAGCAGCGCCGACGTCGAGGCGCTCGCGAAGCTCGCTCGCGCATCGGGCGGGCAGGTCTTCGACGCGACTGATCCCGCGAAGATCACCGAGACCTTCCAGTCGGTCATGAACAACTTCTAGGCGGTGACCGTGCGACTTCCTCAGAGCATCACAGCGGGCCTGGCAGGCCTCGCGGTCGCCTCAGCCGCCGTGCTCGCGAGCGGCGCACCCGCTCTCGCCGTCACCGACGCGAATCAGCTCGTCGAGGCCTGCGGGGACCGGGCGGTCTGCCTGTTCGACGGCGCATCGATCTCGAACGCCGGCGAGCTCGCCGGTTCCCTCCCCGAGGGCGTGCGCGTCGTCGTGATCCCGCAGCCCGACCAGGCCGAGAGCGTGCAGTCGAGCACCCTCGCCGCGCAGTTCAAGAGCGCGACCGGCGCGGACACCGTGATCATCGTCGAGGACTACGCGAAGGATCGCTTCGCCGTGGCATCGGACGGCGACGGCGCCGGTATCGCCGAGGCCCTGTACTCGCAGGGCGAGGCCGACGGCGGTCTCGCCATCGCGGCGGTCTCGCAGGATCTCGCCGGGAACGGCGGCGGAGGGAGCTCGGTCGGCAGCGGCATCGCCCTCGGGATCGCGATCCTCGCGGCGATCGTCGTGGCCGGCGGCGCGGTGCTGATCATCGCCAGGAGGCGCAGGGCCCGCGGTGCGCGCATCATCACGTCGAACCGGCGCCTCGAGAGGGAGCTCGCCAAGGCGCTCGACGGCGGTGACGGCGACGTCGTGAGAGACGCCATCGAGCGGTTGCGCGAGCGGGCCGCCGCGTATCCCGACATCGGCGACCGGCTCTCCTCCCTCGCCCAGCACCTCTCCGAGCTCTTCATCCGCGTGCGCAAGCGCGGCACCGACCAGCAGATCCGGCTGCTGCAGGCGCAGTACAAGGACACGCTGACCAAGCTGCACAAGGCGCTCGACGATGACTATTACGGCGACATCATGGCGAACCCGCAGTACTGGAGCGGTCCCGAGGCCCGTATCGCGGAGGTGCGGCAGGCGGTCGAGGCCGTCGACCTCCAGGCCGTCGAGAACATCAGGCAGGTCAACGAGTCGCGCGACCTCGACTTCAAGGTGGCACTCGACTCGCTCATCAGGACCGTCGCCGAGGCCAAGCTGTCGGACGTCTACAGCGACCGCGAGAAATAGCATCAACCCGACCACCGAACAGGAGATGATCGATGTCTGAAGAGACCGTCGCAGTGGATTTCGCCGAGCTGATGGAGCCGGGCGACACGCAGGCACCCGAGGTGCAGGGCACCCCGCTCGAAGCCGCGATCGCCCGGACCTCGCAGGGCGACGTCGAGGTCGCCCGCCCTGAGGACGCGGTGTTCAAGTTCCGCAGCCTGCTCACCGAGAAGCAGCTCTCGGACCTGCAGAAGGGTGCGCCGGCGCTCGCACGCAAGTTCATCGACGACGTGAACCAGATCGTCACCTTCGGCGGCCCGATCATGCAGAAGATGAACAGCGCGTCGGTGCAGCTGCTCGAGGCGCAGCGCGACATCAAGGTGCCCGAGGCCGACGTGATCGTCAACGACATGCTGCGCGAGATGGACGGCTTCGAGAAGAAGTGGCGCTCTCCCAAGATCGAGGAGGCCGTGAACTCGATCGTGGGCTGGTTCAAGAAGGGCCGCTACACGCTGACCACGATGGTGCGCGAGTCGAAGCCCATCACCGACAAGATCGACCTCGCCGAGATCAAGCTGCAGGAGATGGAGTCGGCGCTCGCCGACAACATCTCGCGCGGCCAGCTGCTGCACAAGCAGACGCTCGCGCACATGGACGACGTCGTGGCCGTGCTCGCGGCGCTCGAGCAGGTCATCGAGGAGCTGCGCAAGGAGTTCGACGAGGCCGACGCCGCCCTGCGGTCGGCGGAATCGTCGGGGTCGGAGTCGGTCGAGTACAAGGGCGAGACGATCTCGGTGAGCGAGCTGCGCGAGGTGCACAGCAACCTCGCCTTCGTGCTCTCCGAGACCGAGAAGACCTGGTCCGACTGGCGCTCGCAGTTCTTCCTCGGCTTCGCCCACGCGCCCGCCACTCGCAACCTCATCGTGACGACGTTCGCGCTGCGCAGGCGGCTCGCGGCGTTCCGCACCATGGGTCTCCCCTCTGCCCGCCAGTCGCTCGCGATGTGGCAGCAGGCGGTGTTCGCGAAGCAGGGCGCCGAGCTCGGCGAGGCGGTGCAGGAGGGCACGAACAAGCTCATCCAGGGTGCGTTCTCGGAGACGGCGAAGTCGGTCGAGGCCGTTGCGAACGCGGCGCAGGCTCCCATCGTCACCGAGGAGACCATCTGGACCGTGATCGACTCGGTCAAGGCCCAGTGCAGCGCGATCGTCGCGGCCGACAAGGCGGGACGCGCGCTGCGGGCGCGCAACCTGCAGGCGCTCGAGCGGGGCGAGACCATGATCGAGGACGCGGTGGTCGCCTCCCAGCGCGCCGTCGCCGACGCCAACCGGCCGGGCGATGTCGCTGCGGCCTCCGGCTCGCGCGGCGACAGCACGGACTCGGGCGACGATCTGCTGAACAAGCTCACCAACTGAGGCCGGTTCCCGCGGCGGGTCTCTACGGGCAGGGGCGAGGGATCGGCGGGCTCTGCCGGATCCCTCGCGAGGCCCGCAGAGGGGCGCTCACGGGGCCTCTCCCGGCAGCGGCTCGGCCTCTAGGGTGTTGGCATGGACAACCGAGCAGAGGTGCGCGAGTTTCTCTCGACCCGGCGGGCGCGCGTCACGCCGGACCGGGTCGGCCTGCCCGCCGGCGCCAACCGCCGTGTGCCCGGCCTGCGCCGCTCTGAGGCCGCCGCGCTCGCCGGCGTGAGCGTCGAGTACTACACCCGCATCGAGCGCGGCGCGATCTCCGGCGTCTCACCCGGGGTGCTCGACGCGATCTCGCGCGCACTGCTGCTCGACGACGCCGAGCGCGCACACCTGTTCGACCTCGCGCACGCCGCGAGCCCGGTCGCACGACCGGTGCGTCGCCGACCGGCGAGGGGCTGGAGGGCGCATCCGGGTCTCCAGTGGATGCTCGACGGCTTCACCGCGGGCGCCGCCTTCGTACGCAACGGTCGCATGGACCTGCTCGCGGCCAACTCGCTCGCCCGCGCTCTCTACGCCGAGGTCTACGACATGCAGGGAGAGCCGCCCAACCTCGCCCGCTACACGTTTCTCGATGAGCGCGCCCGCGCCTTCTACCCCGACTGGGAGACGTTCGCGGAGGTGACTGCGGCGATCCTGCGCACCGAGGCGGGCCGCGACCCGCACGACAAGGACCTGCACGATCTGATCGGCGAGCTGAGCACGAGAAGCCGGGAGTTCCGCGTGCTGTGGAGCGGACACGACGTGCGCCACCACGGTACCGGCACCAAGACCTTCAGACACCCCGCGGTCGGCGAGATGACCCTCGCCTACGAGGGGATGGCGCTCGAGGCGGAGCCGGGCCTCACCTTCACGGCCTACACAGCCGAGCCGGGCTCGCCGTCGGAGGAGCGCATGCGGCTGCTCGCCTCGTGGGCGGTGCCGCTCGCCGATCCCTCGTCTAGAGGGTCTTCGCGTCGATGACGAAGCGATAGCGCACATCGGCCGAGAGCACGCGATCCCACGCCTCGTTGATCCCCTCGGCGCTCACGAGCTCGGTCTCGGGATGGACGCCGTGCTCGGCGCAGAACTCGAGCATCTCCTCGATCTCGGGAATACCGCCCGTCGTGGAGCCCGCGAGCGAACGACGGCGAGGGATCAGCGCGAACGCCGGAACGCTGAACGGCTCCGCGGGCGCACCCACGTTCACGAGCGTGCCGTCCACATCGAGGAGGTTCAGATACCGACTGATGTCAAGACCCGCGGAGACCGTGTTCACGATCAGGTCGAGCCCTCCCCGCAGCTCGCGCAACGCCCCGACATCGGTGGTGTCGACGTAGCGGTCCGCACCGAAGGCGAGCGCGTCATCGCGCTTCTTCGTGCCGCGGGAGAGCACGGTCACGTCCGCACCGAGCGCGACGGCGAGTTTCACGCCCATGTGCCCCAGCCCGCCCATCCCGACGACCCCGACACGCGTGCCCGGGCCGGCGTTCCAGTGCTTCAGCGGCGAGTACGTCGTGATCCCCGCGCACAGGAGCGGGGCGACCTTCGCGGGATCGAGGCCCACGGGGATCGCGACCACGTAGTCCTCGTTCGTGACGATCGCCTGCGAATACCCGCCCTGGGTGATCGTGCCGTCGGCGGGATCGATGCCGTTGTAGGTCTGCGTGTTCCCGTTCAGGCAGTACTGGTCGTGACCCTGAAGGCACTGCGTGCACTCGCGGCAGGAGTTCGACTGGCAGCCGACACCGACGAGGTCGCCGACCCGATGCCTCGTGACGGCCCCGCCCACCTCGGCGACACGGCCCACGATCTCGTGCCCCACGACCTGCGGGTAGGCGATCGGCCCCCAATCACCGCGCACCGTGTGGATGTCGGAGTGGCAGATGCCCGCGTAATCGATGTCGATGAGCACATCGTGCGCGCCGACGTCTCGCCGCTCGATCATGAGCGGTACGAGCGGATCGGTGGCGTTCACGGCTCCGTAGGCGTTGACGGTGCGCATCGGCGGTCTCCTTCGGCACGGGTGGTCGGGTACAGGGATCGGCCTCGAGGTCGATGCCTCCAGTCAACACGATCGTGCCGCGCCGCGGGAGTCCCTGCGAGAGGGGCACTCCCAGGGTCTCCCCGGGCCGATTCGAGTCCCCTAGCGTGGAGGAACGTCGCCGGTTCCCGCGGGAACCTCCGATCGGCCCGCCGCAGTCCCGAATGAGAGGCACGCACATGGACACCGACCAGTTTCTCGCGCAGATGCACACGGGCCTGGCTGCGACCCCGGGCGGCGAGCTGGCGCAGAAGATGCACGAGCTCGCCGACGAGGCCATCCGAATCTGCATGGAGCTCAACACCCGCTATACGAGGGTCGAGGAGCGGGTCGGGATCATGTCGCGCCTGACGGGACGGGCCGTGCCCGAATCTCTCACGATCTTCCCACCGTTCACTGCCGACTGCGGCAAGAACCTCGTCTTCGGCGAGCGCGTGTTCGTGAACAGCGGGTGCCGCTTCCAGGATCAGGGAGGGATCACGATCGGCGACGACGCCCTCATCGGGCACAACGTCGTGATCGCGACGCTGAACCACTCGCTCGATCCCTCCAGGCGCGCCACGACCGAACCGGCGCCGGTGCGCATCGGAGCGCGCGTCTGGGTGGGAGCGAACGCGACCGTGCTGCCAGGCGTCACGATCGGCGAGGGATCGATCGTCGCCGCCGGCGCGGTCGTGACGAAGGACGTGCCGCCCCGCACGGTCGTCGCAGGGGTCCCGGCGAGGCCGATCCGCGAGGTGTAGGCCGGACGAGACGGGCCGGCACCGCGCCGTACGGCGCACCGCACAGCTCGACCCGCTAGGCTGGAACCACGGGCCGGTTCGACGCCGACCCCATCGTCGCTGATTTTCATGCGTACGGGATCCCTCAGGGATCCCCGCCGGAGCCCGAGGCTCCGAGACTCTCCGCGGCGAACGGATGCGCGGTCCCGCGCACTCGCCGATCCAGCAGCGACGCAGGCCCGGGCCTCACCGATCACGCAGGTGCGCGATCGTGACGGCCGCGAGGCCGCGCTGCACATGACAGGAAAGGTCCACGTGACCGACACCCAGACCCCCACGTTCATCGAGCTCGGCGTGCCCGAGCCCATCGCGCACGCGCTCGAGAAGAACGGGAAGTCCTCCCCCTTCCCCATCCAGCGCGATACGCTGCCCGACACGCTCGCCGGCCGCGACGTGCTCGGCCGCGGCCGCACCGGCTCCGGCAAGACGATCGCGTTCGGCATCCCGCTCGTCGCGAACCTCATGGAGAACGTGCAGCAGAAGCGCCGCCCGAACCGGCCGCGCGCGATCGTGCTCGCCCCCACCCGCGAGCTCGTCACGCAGATCGCCGAGACCGTCAAGATGCTCGCCGATCCCGTGCACGTGAAGGTCACGACGATCTTCGGCGGCATCCCCCAGCGCCGCCAAGAGGCCGCGCTCGAGGCCGGCGTCGACGTCGTCGTCGCCGCGCCAGGCCGTCTCGACGACCTCATGAAGCAGGGCCTCGTCGACCTGTCGGGTGTCGAGATCACCGTGCTCGACGAGGCCGACCACATGGCCGACATGGGCTTCCTGCCCGTCGTCACGCGCATCCTCAACAAGACCCCGAAGCAGGGCCAGCGGCTGCTCTTCAGCGCGACCCTCGACAACGGGGTCGACAACATCGTGAAGAAGTACCTGCACGATCCGATCCTGCACTCCGTCGACTCCGCAGAGAGCCCCGTGCCGCAGCTCACCCACCACGTCTTCGAGGTGGCCGGTAAGACGCAGAAGGACGCGCTCATCGAGGCCCTCGCAAGCGGCACCGCTCGCCGCATCTTCTTCACGCGTATGAAGCACCAGGCCAAGAAGCTCGCGAAGCAGCTCACCGCGGCCGGTATCCCCGCCGTCGAGCTGCAGGGCAACCTGTCGCAGAACGCGCGCGACCGCAACCTCGCCGAGTTCGTGTCGGGCGAGGCGAAGGTGCTCGTGGCCACGGATGTCGCGGCGCGCGGGGTGCACGTCGACGGCGTCGATCTCGTCGTCCACGTGGACCCCCCGGTCGAGCACAAGGCCTACCTGCACCGCTCGGGCCGCACCGCGCGCGCGGGCAACGAGGGCGACGTGGTCACCCTCGTGCTGCCCGAGCAGCGCGGCGAGATGCGCCAGATCATGCGGGCCGCGAAGATCCGTGTGACTCCCAAGCCCGTTGACCCGATGGCGAAGAGCGTCGATCCCGAGGTGCTCGCGCTCATCGGCGAGGTCGCGCCGCGCGTCGACCCGCGCGTCACCGAGCAGAAGCGCGCCGCGGCCCAGGCCGCGCAGCAGCGGGCCGCGGGTCACGCTCCGGCTGGCGAGGGCAAGTCGCAGGGCGCCAACGCGAAGCGCAAGCGCTCGCGCGGCGGCCGCGGCCGCGGTCAGGGGTCGGGCCAGGGATCCGGCACGGCGCAGGGCCAGGCCGCTCAGGGCCAGAACCGACAGGGATCCCAGCAGTCCCGCTCCCAGGAGCAGTCGCAGGGCGGTGGCGGACGCCGCCGTTCGGGCGGTCGCGGCCGGGGCAGGGGCCAGGGCGGCGGCCCCGTCTACTCGACCAGCAGCTGATCGGGCCGGATGCGTTCACCGCCGGTGAGCGCATCCGGCGACTGAATCCGCAGCCTCGACTCTCGAACTCCGCGCAATACGCACATATACTCGTCTGATGGGCATTTATCGTGATCTGGGACGGAATCCGGGTGTCTTCCGAGTCATCGCCTCTCAGCTCACCGCCCGGTTCCCGTTCGGGATGCTGTCGATCATCCTGCTGCTGCACATCGAGCTCGGCTACGGCGACTACACCTCTGCCGGCGTCGTGCTCGCCTCGCAGAGCGTGGGGCAGGCGGTCTCCGGCCCGCTGAGCAGCAGGCTCATGGGCCGCTGGGGCATGCGGCCGGTGCTCGGCGCGACCTCGCTGGTCTGCGGCGTGCTGCTCATCACGATCGCGGTCGTGCACCTTCCGCTCGCGATCGTCGCGGGCATCGCAGCGCTCATCGGTTTGACGACGCCGCCCGTCACGCCCGCGGTGCGCACGCTCTATCCGCGTCTCGTGCCGTCCACCCAGCTCTCCGCCCTCTTCTCCCTCGACGCCGCGGCCCAGGAACTCATCTGGGTCGCGGGGCCGGTCGTCGCGGTCTTCGTCTCCTCGCAGTTCGGCACCGCCGTCGGCCTCGGAGTCGCAGCCGCCTTCATGGTGCTCGGCGGAGCCTGGTTCATCATGAGCCCCGCCGTCGGCACCGTGCGTCTCGACCCGCCGAAGCGCGGCTTCGGCGCGGTGCTGCGCTACCCGACCGTGGTCATCACGACCGTGATCAGCTTCTTCTTCGTCGCCTCGTTCTCCGCGATCGAGGCGGGTGTCGTCGCCGCGTTCGCCGGAGGCGGTCCGGGCCACTCCGGTGGGCACGGCAGCATCGAATCCGGCATCGTGCTGGCGCTGTTCGCGGCAGGATCCCTCGTCGGGGGCCTGCTCATCGGGCACCGCGAGATGCGGCCGTGGTCGCTGCTGCTGCGCATCCTCGTCGTGCTGGCGGGCACCCTCGCCTGCCTCGTGAGCCTCGACATGTGGTGGCTGAGCGCCGTGCTCTTCATCGGCGGCCTCGGCACCGCCCCGGCCTTCGCCGCAGTATCGAATATCATCGGCGTCACCGTGCGCTTCTCGGAGACGGCAGAGGCCTACGGTTGGATCGGCACCGGGCAGCTCGTGGGCGTCGCCACGGGCTCGGCGCTCGCGGGCGTCGCGATCGACGCGGCCGGCGCGCACGGAGCCGTCCTCGTGTCGTCCGGGCTGCTCCTCATCTGCGCGATCGTCGCAGCGGCCACCATGCGCTGGCTCCCCGATCTGCGCGGGCGCACGATCGAGGCACCGCCCGAGACCGGCACCGTCTCGCTCCCCCTCAACTGATCCGTGCGGGCCGACGGGCGCTCTTGCGAACGGTAACGATCGCGCCACGCCCAGGGAAAGCGCAGCCCCTTCACGAGCACCGCGGCCCCGTGCCGTCTATGGTGTGGGCATGTCTCGTCGCACACAGCTCCGCGCCCTGTCCGCAGCAGCAGCAGCCGGTCTGCTGCTCATCCCGCTCTCCGCATGCGCGGCCGGCGGGAGTTCGGGAGCCCCCGACTTCGCGGCGAGCGAGTCGGCGGTCTCACCCGACCAGCGGGCGCTCGACGGCGCCACGGCCGAGGCACCCGCCGATCCCTCATCGGCGGCCGAGAAGTCGGTGGTCCGCACGGGGTCTCTGACCATCGAGGTGGCGAACCCGGAGGCCGCCGCAGACGATGCCGCTGCCGCGATGACCGATCTGGACGGCTCGGTCGAGTCGCTCGAGGTGCGGCAGGAGGGCGAGGGATCGACGGCGTGGCTCACCGTGCGCGTTCCGGCGGACAAACTCGACGAGGCATTCGAAGCGCTCGGCGAGATCGGCGATGTGGTGTCAGAGAGCCGCTCGGCGGTGGACGTGACGACCGAGCACGTCGACCTCGAGGCCCGGGTCGGCGCGCTCAAAGCGTCGGTCGAGCGTCTCGAGCAGCTGATGTCGAACTCGGCTTCGACGAGCGAACTGCTCGAGGCCGAGTCGGCGCTGTCGCAGCGCCAGCAGGAGCTCGACGGACTGCGCGCGCAGCTCACGGCGCTCGAGGGACAGGTCGAGAAGGCCACGATCCAGGTCTCGCTCAGCTCGAAGAGCGCGCTGCCCGGAGGCGGCCCCGCGAACTTCTGGGAGGGGCTGCTCGCCGGGTTCTCCTCGCTCGGCGCCGCTGCGAGCGGTGCGCTGGTCGTGCTGGGGGTGCTGCTGCCCTGGCTGGTCGTCGCAGGCGTCGTGGCCCTGGTCGTCGTGCTGCTGGTGCGAGGGATCCGCGGGCGCCGCGCACGGCGCCGCGCCGCGGCCTCGGCTCCGCCGGTCGAGGGAGCGAGCGAGGGAGCCGCCTCCGCCGGTTGAGCGGGCGGAGGAGAACGCTTCAGCCGCTCAGTCTGCGGGAGGCAGCGGACCGGTGAGTCCCGCGAGCGCGATCGGCCTGCCGAGCACCCGCTCCGCCGCCCGGTGCCCCGAGAGCAGCGCGGCGGATACGGTCGCGGGGTCGTCGGTCCAGCTCGCCTCGCCCGCGAGGTGCAGCACCGGGCCTCCAGGCCCCGAGCCGATGGGCTCGGCGATGCGGTCGTGATCCTCCGGCGCCGACCCGACGGTCATGTAGGCGTAGGCTCCGCGGCTCCACTCGTCGTCCTGCCAGCGCGTGATGCGCGCATGCGAAGGGCCGGGGATGCCGTCGCCGTAGATGCCGCGCAGCCCGTCCATGACCGATGCGGCGATGCGCTCATCCGACCAGTCGCGTATCTGCTTCGCGCACTCCCCTGCCGCGAAGGTGAGCAGGGTCGGCTCTCCGTGCAGCTCGGTGAGGTCGTACCACGAGTGCCACCAGGCCCCCGCTGCGCCCTGCCTGCGGATCGCGTAGACGCCCTCGTCCCAGAATCGCTCCGGAAATCTGAGGAAGATCTTCTCGAAGGCGTTCATGCGCAGGCCTGCGAGGGCTCCGGCGACCGGGTCAGGCAGCGGCGGCTCGAAGGCGAGGGATCCGGCCTGCATCACCCCGACCGGCACGGTGACGACGGCGCGGGCCGCGGCGAGGGATCCCCGGCTCGTCTCGACCTCGACACCGGCATCCGACCAGCGCACGCGCGAGACCGGATGCTCGAGGCGCACGTCGAGTCCGTCGGCGAGGCTGGTCGCCAGGCGATCGTACCCTTCGGGGAAGACGACCTCGTCGCCCTCGACCGCGTCGTCGTCGAGGCCGTGCGCGTCGAGCAGGGACGCGTCCACGCCGTACTGCTCCTCGGAGCGGTGGTGCAGGTATTCGACGACGCGCTCGGCGCGGCTCGCCTCCCAGCCGCCGCGCTCCGCGACGGCGCCCACGGCGAGTGCCGCCGCGTCGGCGTAGCTGCTGCCCGGCTCTGCCTCGGCGATCGTCCGCGACAGCTGGGCGTCCGCTTCCGCAATGTCTGCGATGAAGCGTTCGGCGTCGGTGTCGGCGAGCCGCACGCCCTCCGGGCCGTAGTAGGCCACGGGTCTGCCGCCCGCCTGGTAGCTGCCCATCGTGAACTCGTGGACGGGCATGCCGAGGGCGGTCGCAGTCTCGAAGAGCGGACTGTCGTCGATGCCGTGGATCCAGGATGCGCCGATATCGGTGATCCGACCGCCCTCGCGCTCGGTGCGCACGCGACCGCCGACGCGATCCCTCGCCTCGAGCACCGCCACCCGCAGCCCGGCCTGCGCGAGCAGGCGCGCAACCGTCAGCCCCGACACGCCGGCGCCGACCACCAATGCGTCGAACCGATCCATCATCCCGCCTTTCAGCAGCCGGCCCGAACCGGGCCGATCCCTCGTCGGATCCCGCGGATCACTCGTCCGGAACGAGCACCGGGGTATCGCGGTTCAGGCTCTCACCGCGGAAGAACGGCTTCGAGCCCGGTCGCAGCCACCAGATGCCCATGAGCAGGAACCCGAGCAGGATCGCGCCGACACCGATCACGAAGGCGCCGCCGATGCCGAGCAGAACGGTCTCGCCGTAGTTGCGATCCCACATGTCGATCGCCGACTGCACGAACGCGTAGCCGAGCAGCAGGCCCCCGAGAAGCGGGAAGATGCCCCGCATCCAGAGATTGCGGGCGCTGTCGCGCAGCGTGTCGCGGAAGTACCAGACGCACGCGAAGGAGGTGATCGCGTAGTAGAGGGCGATCGCGAGGCCCATCGAGGTGAGCGAATCGGCGAGCACGTTCTCGGAGATGAGCGACATGCCGACGTAGTAGATGATCGCCGCGACGCCCATGAGCGTCGTGGAGAACCACGGCGTCTTGAACTTCGGGTGCAGCTCCGCGAACTTCGCGGGGAGCGCCCGGTACACGGCCATCGACAGCGTGCCGCGCGCGGTGGGCAGGATCGTCGTCTGCGTCGACGATGCGGCCGACAGCATCACGCCGAGCAGCAGGAACCAACCCCAGGGACCGAAGAGCGCGCCGCCCAGCACCGAGAACACATCGTCGATGCTGTCTGGGTTGGTGAGGCCGAAGCCGGTATCGCCGAGGCCCGCGAACATCATCGCCACGACCGAGACGCCGACGTAGAGCACGATCAGCACGACGATGCTCGCGAGCGCCGCCCGCCCGGGCGTCTTGCGCGGGTTCTTCGTCTCCTCGTTGAGCGCGAGGCAGGTATCCCAGCCCCAGTAGATGAAGAGCGCGAGGAGCACCGCCTCCATGAAGCCCGACCACGAGGTCAGCTCTGCAGGGTTGAACCAGCTCCAGTCGAACGCGACCGATCCCTCGTAGCTGCCGTTCGTGGCATTCACGAGCGCCAGCACGCCGAAGAGCACCATGGCCACGAGCTGGATCGTCATGAGCACCATCTGCAGGCGCTCGCCCATCTGCACGCCGATCGTGCTGATGAAGGTCATGATCGCCATGAACACGACCGAGGTGCAGACGACGATCAGCCGGTTGTCGGCGAACTCCTCGTTGCCGAGCAGCAGCCAGAAGTACATGCCGGTGATCTCGCCGACGTTGGAGAGCACCATGACCGCCGACACCGCGACGGCCCAGCCCCCGACCCAGCCGATGACGGGCCCGAAGGCCTTGGTGCCCCAGACGAAGGTGGTGCCGCAGTCGGGCATCTCGCGGTTGAGCTCCTGATAGGCGAAGGCCGCGAAGATCATCGGGATGCAGGCCACGATGAATACGAGCGGGGCCTGGGCGCCGACGGCGAGGATCACCCAGCCGAGCGTCGCGGCGAGGGAGTAGAGCGGAGCCGTCGACGCGAGACCGATGATGGTCGATCCGACCACTCCGAGCGCGCCGCGGTTGAGGCCCTTGCCGACGTGGATATGCCCCGTCTCGGTGGCGTTGCTGAGCGTCTTCTTCGACATGTGAATGATTCTCCTGCATCGGGAGCGTTTCAGGGAAGGTCGGTCAACGATTCCCCCATCACAACTGATTTCGAAGCAAAAACCGTTGTAGATTTCCGAAATCAGCACTCCGCGGAGGTTATCCCGACGCAAAGACGTTACCAGAAGCCGTGGTGCAGCCGATCCCGGTATGCGACACTGGCAGTATCCGAACACCGACGTCACTGAGGAGTGAATCATCCATGGGCACGTTCGCAGTAATCAACCCCGCCACCGGTGAGACGGTCGCCGAATACCCCGACGCGACCGCCGAGGAGATCGAGGCCGCCCTGGCCTCGGCCCAGCGCACGTACCGCGAGTGGTCGCGCACCACGACGGTCGCCGAGCGCGCGGCGCTCGCGAAGCGCGCGGCCGAGCTCTTCGAGGAGCGCAAGGACGAGCTCGCCGAGATCATCAACCGTGAGATGGGCAAGCCGGTCGAGCAGTCCGTCGGCGAGGCCGAGTTCTCCGGGGCCATCACCGCTGCGTTCGCGGACAACGCCGAGGAGTGGCTCGCCGACGAGGAGCTCAAGGTCGAGGACGGCCTGAAGACCTTCTTCCGTTACCAGGGCACCGGCGTGATCCTCGGCATCATGCCGTGGAACTACCCCTACTATCAGGTCGCCCGCTTCGCGGTTCCGAACCTGATCCTGGGCAACACGATCATCCTGAAGCACGCTGCGCAGTGCCCCGAGTCGGCGCTCGCCCTCGAGAAGATCTTCCGCGACGCCGGCTTCCCCGAGGGCGCCTACGTCAACGTCTTCGCGACCCATGAGCAGCTCGCCGATATCATCGCCGACGACCGCATCCAGGGCGTCTCGCTCACCGGCTCCGAGCGCGCCGGCGCGATCGTCGCCGAGCAGGCCGGCCGCGCGCTGAAGAAGTGCGTGCTCGAGCTGGGCGGATCCGACGTCTTCCTCGTGCTCGACACCGATGATCTCGACCACGCCGTCGCGCACGCGGTCGGCGGCCGCATGGAGAACACGGGCCAGGCCTGCAACGGTTCCAAGCGCATCGTGGTGCTCGACAAGTACTTCGACGAGTTCGCCGAGAAGTTCAAGAACGCGATCGCCGGCCAGTCGTACGAGTCGGGCGACTTCGGTCCGCTCTCCTCGGCGCAGGCGACGAAGACGCTCACCGCGCAGGTGCAGGGCGCGCTCGAGCAGGGCGCAGAGGTGCTCGTGGGCGACAACGAGCCCGAGGGCAACGTCTACACCCCGACCGTGCTCACGAACATCACCCCCTCCATGGACGTCTACAGTCAGGAGCTCTTCGGCCCCGTCGCGCAGCTGTACAGGGTGTCGAGCGACGAGGAGGCGATCGAGCTCGCCAACTCCTCGCCCTACGGCCTCGGATCGGTCGTGATCTGCGACGACCTCGAGCGCGCCGAGCGCGTCGGCGATCAGCTCGACGTGGGCATGGTGTTCATCGGCGCCTCCGGCCTCGAGGGCCCCGACGTGCCCTTCGGCGGCGTGAAGAAGTCGGGCTACGGCCGCGAGATGGGCAAGGTCGGCATGCTCGAGTTCGCGAACAAGAAGCTCTTCCGCTTCGCCGCGAAGTAGTCGCCCGCCTCCGGCACTCCGAGGCCCCGGGATCCCGCGATCCCGGGGCCTCGCCCGTCCGAGACGGGCACCCCTTCCTTTTGCGCCAGAATAGACACATGACCATCGCACGCGAGACCGCAGCGGCAGCCACCGGCTCCCAGACGCTCTCGCGCGGACTGCGCGCACTCGAACTGCTCGCGGAGGCCGGGCGACCGATCACCATCGCCGAGCTCGCCGACGGACTCGGGGTGCACCGTTCGAATGCGTACCGGATCCTGCGCACGCTGGAGCAGCACCGCTTCGTGGCGAGGGATCAGGCGGGCATCCGGCTCGGGCCGAAGCTGACGGCGCTCGCGCGCGGCGTCGCCCCCGCGCTGCACGAGGCCGCGATGCCCGCGGTCACGGAGCTCGCCTACGAGCTCGGCATGACCGCGTTCGTCGCAGTGCTCGACGGCGACGAGGCCGTCACCCTCATCACCGTCGAGCCCTCGAACGTCACCGCGACGATCGCCCGCAACCCGGGCGTGCGCCATCCCGTGGTGCGCGGCGCGGCCGGCCACGCGATCGAGTCCTCCCTCTCGCCCGTCGAGCACGCCGCGCAGCTCGGCACCGCGGAGTTCAGCGAGGGCGCGCTGCGCGTGATCCGCGACGGCTACGCGATCAGCAGCGATGAGGTCATCAACGGTGTGACCGGCATCGCCCTGCCGATGCGCATCGACGGCGAGCCGCCCGCGGCCGTCGCAGTCGTGAACTTCAACCTGCCCGATCCCGTCGACAAGGTCGTCGACGCGCTGAGGCGCGCGCGCTGGCGCATCGTGCACACCTACTGACCCCGCGCCGGCGCCGCTCGGCCAAGACCAGGGAGGACCCGCGATGACGCGATCCGCAACCGCCTTCACCCGCACGCTCGCCCACTCGCTCGCGCGTCACGCGGGTCGCGCATTCGGCGGCTCGTCGGGCGCCCTGCAGGCCGCACTCGCGGAGGCGGGGGTGCACCGCACGGCGATTCCCGACGCCGCGGGTGCGGTCGCCGCGGCCGACGCCTGCGCACGTGTGGCAGGCGCGCCCGCGATCGCACTGCTCGGCTTCGGCTCGGGCTTCACCGACGCGACCACCGCGATCGCCGAGGCCGCGCAGGCGCGCACTCCCCTGCTGATCGTGGCTGAGGATGAGCCGGGCACCGCACCCGCGCGAGAGGTCGACCAGGAGATGCTCGCCGCCGCACTCGGCGTGCGCAGCTATCCCCTGTCGGCCGTCGATGTCGGTCGCGCGGTCGGGCGAGCCGCCTCGTACGCCCTGCGCGCCGCACGACCCGTCGTGCTCGCGGTGCCCGCCGACCTGCTGCGCGGAGACGACGGTGCCGCCCCGCACGAGCACGCGTCGGAGGGCGAGGGATCCGCACCCGCGGCGGCCCTGGCCGCCGGCGGCATCGATCTCGACGACCCCGCGACGATCGCGTCGCTGAGCGCCGCGACTCTCGGAGCCGACTCTCCCCGGCCGCGGGAAGCTCCCGGGGCTCGATCCCTCGCGGCTCCCCTCGGCCTCGACGCCGCGGTGAACGCTCTGCTGGGCGCGGCGCGGCCGCTCGTCGTCGCCGGCCGCGGCGCCCACCTCGCCGGAGCAGCCCCCGAGCTCGGGGCGCTCGCCCAGGCTCTGGGAGCCCTCACCGCGACCACCGCGCTCGTGCCGGGGATCTTCCCCGACCCTCGCACCGACCTCGGCGTCTTCGGCTGCTTCGGCCAGGCGGCCGCCATGTCCGTCACGGCTCAGGCGGATGTCGCCGTCGTCGTGGGCGCGAGTCTCGAAGGAGACTCGTCCCGGGGCCTCTTCGGTGCGGAGACAACCGTGATCCGCATCGACGAGGGTGTTGTCGGCGCTCCGGAAGGCGTCGACCACGCCCGCCAGATCCTGCTCCAGGGCGACGCGAAGGCGGTGCTCGATGCCCTGCTCGGGTCGCTCGCCGCGGCCGGTGCCCTGCCGAGCGGCTGGCGGGAGAGCGTTTTCGGGCTGGAGGCCGGGGGCGCGCTGCGGGTGCGCGACACGGGGGCGGTAGAGCACCCGGGCGGCGTCTGCGCCGACCTGCGCCTCGATCCCAGGGCGGTGGCCTCGCGCATCGGCGAGCTCCTGCCGCTCGACCGGTACGTCGTCGCCGAGAACGGCAGCGGCCTCGCCTGGGCGAGCATGTTCTGGCCCGCCTCCGCACCCGAGCGCCTCATCGCTGTCGGTGCCGGCTTCGAGTCGACCGGTCTCGGGCTCTCCGCCCTCGCCGGCGTCGCCGCTGCGGCCCCGAGTACGAGCGTCGTGCTGAGCACGGGCGCCGACGGGCTGGCATCGCTCAGCCGTCTCGAGTCGGCCGTCCGCAGCATCCCGAGCTGCGCGATCGTCGTCTGGAACGAGGGGCGCGCGGCCGACGATCCCGCGATGGCGCCGAGCATCGCGGTCGACACCGACTTCGCGGCGGTGGCGACGGCGCTCGGCGCCCGCGGCGTGCGCGTCGAACGACTCGAAGCGCTCGACGCGCTGGGATCCTGGGTCGCGGCCGGAGCCTACGGCACGATCCTGCTCGACTGCCGCGTCTCTCCGATCGTCGGCTGGAACCCTCCGCCCGCAGGTTGAGCGAGTGCCGGCGCCCTCCCGCTGATTGAGCGAGCGAGGAACGAGCGAGTCGAAACCCACCCTCGATTTCGATACTTCGACTCGTCGCTGCGCTCCTCGCTCAGCACGGCGCTCGCCGGCGCACGCTCAACCAGCGGGTGGGGCGCTCGCTCAATCAGCGGTGGGCGCCCCGCTTCACCAGCGGGGCTTGCGCTTGCCGTCCGCGCGGCCGGGACCCGAGTCGCGACGGCGGTCGTCGCCGCCCCAGCGGTCGCGGCCCCGGTCATCGCCGTCGCGCTTCCCGCGATAGCCGCCGCGGTCGCCCTGGTAGCCGTCGCGATCCCGCCGATCGTTCCGGTCGTAGCCCCGGTCTCCCCGGTCGTAGCCGCCGCGCGAACCGCGATCGTACCCGCGATCACCGCGATCGTATCCGCGACCGCCCCGGTCGGAGCCGCGATCTCCACGGTCCCGATCGTAGCCGCGCCCGCCGCGGTCATCGCGGTCGTAGCCGCCGCGCCCGCCGCGGTCGTACCCTCCGCGTCCGCCGCGATCACCGCCGCGCCGATCCTCCCAGCCCTTGCCGCGCGGCGCGGGGCCGCTGTCCTCGCGCATCTCGATGAGCTTGCCGCCGATGCGTGTGGCGGAGAGGGCGTCGAGCGTCTCCCGCGACAGCTTCGCGGGCAGCTCGACGAGCGAGAAGTCGTCGCGCACCTGGATGCGACCGAAGTCGTCGCGTCGGAGGCCGCCCTCGTTGGCGATGGCGCCGACGATCTGGCCCGGGTTGACGTTCTGGCGGCGGCCCACCTCGATGCGGTACATCTTCAGGTCGTCGCGGCGCTCGCGCGGGCCGCGGTCCTCGCGCGCACCGCGATCGGGGCGGTCGCCGCGGTCGCGATCCCTCGCCCCATCCTCGAGGAACCGGGCAGCCTGCTTGCGATCGCGCTCGAACTTGCGGTCGTCGTCCTCGGTGAGCAGCAGCGGGGTATCGCCCTGGGCCACGACGGCGAGCGCCGCTGCCACGTCGGCCTCGGGCACGTCGTGGTGGCGCACGTAGTGGTCGATGATGTCGCGGAAGGCCTCGATGCGCTTCGTCTCGTCGAGAGCGGCGGTGATGGCGTCGTCGAAGCGCGAGAGACGGGTCGCGTTGACCTCCTCTACCCGCGGCAGCGGCATCTGCGTGAGCGGCTGCTTCGTGGCCTTCTCGATCGCCTTGAGCAGGCGCTGCTCGCGCGGGGTGACGAAGCTGATCGCGTCGCCCGAGCGGCCGGCGCGGCCGGTGCGGCCGATGCGGTGCACGTAGCTCTCCGTGTCGATCGGCAGATCGTAGTTGACGACGTGGCTGATGCGCTCGACGTCGAGGCCGCGCGCGGCGACATCGGTGGCGACGAGGATGTCGAGCTTGCCGTCCTTCAGCGCCTGCACCGTGCGCTCGCGCTGGGCCTGGGCGATGTCGCCGTTGATCGCGGCGGCCGAGTAGCCCCGGGCGCGCAGCTTCTCGGCGACCTGCTCCGAGTCGCCGCGGGTGCGGGTGAAGACGATGAGCCCGTCGAACTCCTCGACCTCGAGGATGCGGGTGAGCGCGTCGAGCTTCTGCGTGTACGAGACGACCGAGTAGCGCTGCGTGATGTTGGAGCTCGTCTGCGTCTTGCCGGCGATCTTGATCTCTTCGGCGTCGTTCAGGTACTGCTCGGAGATGCGGCGGATCTGCTTCGGCATGGTCGCCGAGAACAGTGCCACCTGCTTGTCGTCGGGGGTGTCTGCGAGGATCGTCTCGACGTCCTCGGCGAAGCCCATCTTCAGCATCTCGTCGGCCTCGTCGAGCACGAGATACTTGATCTGCGTGAGGTCGAGCGAGCCGCGCTTCAGGTGATCCATGATGCGGCCGGGGGTGCCGACCACGATATCGACGCCGCGGCGCAGCGCCGACAGCTGCTGGCCGTAGGCCTGTCCGCCGTAGACGGGCAGCAGGTGCACCTCGGGAAGCTTGGCCGAATAGCTCTCGAACGCCTCGCACACCTGGAGCGCGAGCTCGCGGGTGGGCGCGAGCACGAGTGCCTGGGGAACGCCCTGGCCGGGCTCGATGCGCGAGAGGATCGGGAGCGCGAAGGCCGCCGTCTTGCCGGTGCCGGTCTGAGCGAGGCCGACCACGTCGCGCCCGTCGAGCAGCACGGGGATGGTCGCGGCCTGGATGGCCGAGGGGGTCTCGTACCCGACCTCGGTCACCGCGCGGAGCACCTCCGGCGCGAGTCCCAGATCGGCGAAGGTGATTCGTTCGGGAGCGTCGGCCTTCGCGGAACCGGGCTGAGGCTCCGTCGGCTCGGTCTCGGCCGGCGCGGTGGCGGCTTCGGCCTGGGGCTCGGCCGCGGGATCTTCGACTGCGGGTCGGTCGGTGTTCTCGGAAGAGGGCATCGTAACAGTCTACACGCCGCGGTCGCAGCACCGGGCTCGCCGCGGCGTGGCGGCGAGGCGACGCAGGCCCGCCGCGCCCGGGTTAGGGTATCCAGGTGGATTCCCCCGACATCGACTCCGGCACGACCCCCGGCACCGGCGAGACCGCCGAGGCGGCGGCGCCCCGCGATCCCTCGCCCGATACCCCTCGCACAGGGAGACTCCGCAGGGGCCTCACCGCGAGGCACATCCGCTTCATGGCGCTCGGATCGGCGATCGGCACGGGCCTCTTCATGGGGTCGGCCAGCGCGATCCAGGCCGCGGGGCCGGCCGTGCTGCTCGCCTACGTCATCGGCGGGGCCGCCGTGTTCATGGTGATGCGCGCGCTCGGCGAGATGGCCGTTCGAGAACCGGTCTCGGGTTCGTTCGCCCAGTACGCGTCGCGCTACGTCGGCCCGTTCGCCGGCTTCCTGGCCGGCTGGACCTACACCTTCGAGATGTTCGTCGTCGCGGTCGCCGACGTCACAGCGTTCGGCATCTACATGGGGTTCTGGTTCCCCGACGTCGACCGCTGGGTGTGGGTGCTCGCGGTGGTCTGCTTCATCGCGGGCATCAACCTGATCAGTGTGAAGGTGTTCGGCGAGTTCGAGTTCTGGTTCGCGATCATCAAGGTCACCGCGATCATCCTCATGATCGCGGGCGGCATCGCCATCATCCTGTTCGGGCTCGGCAACCGGAGCGAGGGTGCGGCCGGCATCGGCAACCTCGTCGACCACGGCGGCCTCCTCCCGAACGGCGTCATCGGCTTCCTCGCCTGCTTCACGATCGTGATGTTCGCATTCGGCGGCATCGAGGTCATCGGCATCACCGCGGGCGAGGCGCAGGATCCGAAGCGCGTCATCCCGAAGGCGATCAACTCGGTGCCGGTGCGCATCCTGCTCTTCTACGTGCTCGCGCTCGGCGTGATCATGTGCATCCAGCCGTGGAACACGATCGACGGCGAGACGAGCCCGTTCGTCTCGATCTTCGACACGGTGGGCGTTCCGGGCGCGGCCCACGTGCTCAACGCCGTCGTGATCACGGCAGCCGTCTCCGCCATCAACGCCGACATCTTCGGTGCGGGCCGCATGCTGCACGGCCTCGCCGAACAGGGTCAGGCGCCGCGGGCGTTCACTCGCCTGTCGAAGCAGGGAGTGCCCTGGATGACCGTCGTCGCGATGACCGGGGCGCTGCTCGTCGGCGTGCTGCTGAACGCGCTCTATCCCGACCAGATCTACTTCCTCATCGCCGCGCTCGCGACCTTCGCGACCGTGCTGGTGTGGCTCATGATCCTGCTCGCGCACCTCGGCATGAAGCGGAGGCTCGCGGCAGGCGGGGAGGCGAGCGAGTTCCCCGTGCCGTGGTGGCCGTTCGCGTCATACGCGACACTCGCATTCATCGGCTTCGTGATCGTCATGATCGCGGTCGTTCCCGATACCCGGCCGGCCATGATCGTCGGCGCGGCCTGGGTCGTGCTGCTGTGGGTCGGGTACCGCGTGCTCGTGCGGCGGCGCGTCGGCTCCGGCGATTGAGCGGAGCGGAGCCCGATCGCGGAGGAACGGGCTACGCCAGCCGCCAGTCGACCGGCGCCGATCCCTGCTGCTTGAGCGCCGCGTTCGCCCGGCTGAACGGTTTCGAGCCGAAGAAGCCGCGCGACGCCGAGAGCGGAGAAGGGTGCGGGCTCTCGATGCGCGGCACGGAGCCGAGCATGGGGGCGAGGGATCGCGCGTCGTTGCCCCACAGGATCGCGACGAGCGGGCCTCCCCGCGCCACGAGCGCCCGGATCGCCCGCTCCGTGAACGCTTCCCACCCCTTGCCGCGATGCGAGGCGGGAGCGCCCGCTCGCACCGTGAGCACACGGTTGAGCAGCATGACGCCGTGATCGGCCCATGCGGTGAGATCGCCGTGCGGGGCGGGCGGGATGCCGAGATCGTCGTGCAGCTCCTTGTAGATGTTCTGCAGGCTGCGAGGGATCGGCCGCACATCGAGCGCCGTGGCGAACGAGAGCCCGATGGGGTGCCCGGGGGTCGGGTAGGGATCCTGCCCGACGATGAGCACCCGCACATCCGCGAGCGGACGTTGGAACGCCGCAAGGATGCAGTCGCCCGCGGGCAGCACCCTGTGCCCCGCCGCACGCTCGGCGTTCAGGAACCGTCCGAGCTCCGCGAGCCGGTCCCCCACCGGCTCGAGCGCCTCGGCCCAGTCGGCGGCCACGTGGCCGTGCTCGGCCAGTTCGCGCAGCGTCATCGCCATGTGCGTCGCCTCGCTCAACCCTTGGGCACCAGAGGGCCGCGATGCGTGTGGAACACACTCGACTGCGCGACGGGGCGCAGCGTGATGAGATCCTGGTTCACGTGCGGGGGCTGCTCGAAGGCGCCCACCAGCACACGGGCCACGTCCTCGGCCGTGAGCGGGATGACGTCGGCGTAGGTCCTCTCAGCCGCCGCGGCGTCGCCGCGCAGCCGGTTCAGCGTGAACTCCTCCGTGTGCACGAGGCCGGGCGCGAGCTCCATGACCCGGATCGGCTCGCCCGCGAGCTCGAGGCGCAGCACCTCCGTGACGGCGTGCGCAGCGAACTTCGCGGCGTTGTATCCTCCCCCGCCCGGGTAGGCGCTGAGGCCCGCCGTCGAGGTGAGGTTCAGGATCGAGGCCCAACCGCTCGCGCGGGCTCCCTCGCGCAGCACCGGCAGCATCGCGGCGGTCACGGCGCGGAGCCCGAGCACGTTGACCTCGAACATGCGGCGCCAGTCGTCGTTCGACGAGTGCTCCACCGACTCGGTGCCGATGGCGCCGCCCGCGTTGTTCACGAGCCCCGTCGCACCGCCCGTGGCCGCGACCTCCGCAGCCAGGCGCGACACCTGCTCCTCGTCGGTCACGTCGCAGACGACGGCGTGCGCACCCGTCTCCTCGGCGAGCGCCCTGAGCCGGTCCTCGCGGCGGGCGACCGCGACGGTCTCCCAGCCGAGCTCCGCGAAGCGCCGTACCGATGCGGCGCCGATCCCCGAGCTCGCCCCGGTCACCACCACGCGTCTCACCATCTGCGACTCCTCTCGTCTCGATCCCTCTCTTCGATCCTATTCCGCATCGGGGTCGCCGTTCTTCGCCGGGTTGGCCCACGATTCACGCGATTCGCGGGCCATCCCGGTGCGCATCGGCGCTCTCGGAGGGGCATCAGGTTACGCGGAGTGTCGCGCGGCATTGTCGTTCCCGCAAGACCTTCGTAGTCTCTTCAGCAGCGCATCTCCGCGCGCCGACCCTCTCCGCATCACTCACCGAGGAGCAGCCATGACCGACCAGACCGCCTGGGGTTTCGAGACCAAGCAGATCCACGCGGGCCAGCAGCCCGATCCCTCGACCGGGTCGCGCGCGCTGCCCATCCACCAGACCACGGCCTTCGTCTTCGAGGGAACCGAGCAGGCGGCGAACCGCTTCGCGCTCGCCGAGCTCGGCCCGATCTACACGCGCATCACCAACCCGACCCAGGCGGTCGCCGAGGAGCGCGTCGCCGCGCTCGAGGGCGGCGTCGCGGCGCTGCTGCTCGCCAGCGGTCAGGCTGCTTCCACCTTCGCCGTGCTGAACATCGCGAACGCCGGCGACCACATCGTCTCGTCGAGCTCCATCTACGGCGGCACCTACAACCTGTTCAAGTACTCGCTCGCGAAGCTCGGCATCGAGGTCACCTTCGTCGAGGATCAGGACGACCCCGCGGCCTGGCAGCGCGCCGTGCGTCCGAACACGAAACTGTTCTTCGCCGAGTCGATCGCCAACCCGCGCTCCGCGGTGCTCGATATCCGCGCCGTCGCCGACGTCGCCCACGAGAACGGCCTGCCGCTGCTCGTCGACAACACCGTGGCGAGCCCCTACCTGATCCGCCCGTTCGAGCACGGCGCCGACATCGTGCTGCACTCGGCCACGAAGTTCCTCGGCGGCCATGGCACCACCCTCGGCGGCGTCATCGTGGACGGCGGCACCTTCCCGTGGTCCGAGCACGCGGACCGCTTCCCCGGCCTCACGGAGCCCGATCCCTCGTACAACGGCATCAGCTACACCGGCGCCGTCGGCGACGCTATCGCCTACATCATCAAGGCGCGCGTGCAGCTGCTGCGCGACTTCGGTTCGGCGATCGCCCCGAACAGCGCCTGGCTGCTGCTGCAGGGCATCGAGACGCTGTCGCTGCGCATCGAGCGCCACGTGCAGAACGCGCAGGAGGTCGCCGAGTGGCTGGACTCCCACGACGACGTCGCCTCGGTGTCGTACTCGGGGCTGCCGACCTCGCCCTGGTACGCGACTGCGAACCGCTACGCACCCAAGGGCGTCGGCGCGGTGCTCTCCTTCGAGCTGAAGGGAGGCGTCGAGGCCGGCAAGGCGTTCGTGAACAGCCTCGAGCTGTTCAGCCACGTCGCGAACATCGGCGATGTGCGCTCGCTCGTGATCCACCCGGCCTCGACGACGCACTCGCAGCTCACGCCCGAGCAGCAGCTCACCGCGGGCGTCACCCCGGGCCTCGTGCGACTCTCGGTGGGGCTCGAGAACATCGCCGACATCAAGGCCGACCTGGAGCAGGGCTTCGCCGCGGCGCGCGAGGTGCGGGCAGCGGCGGCGAACGCGTAGGGCTCGCGAGGCCTCGCTCGCGACGCGGCTCGGCGGCGGGCGCCGAGTGAACGAACACTGCGGGGGTGAGAGAACATCCCGGGAGACCTTCCCACGATGTTCTCTCACCCCCGCAGTGTTCGTTCGCGCCCCAGGTGTTCGTTCGGCCTGCAGATCCAGGGAGAGGGATCGGGCCTGCGTCACGAGGGGCGCCGAGCGCTCGGCCTCAGACCGGCAGGCGGGCGAGGGATCGGCAGCCCGAACGCATCGAGCACGCTTGCGAATACCAGCTCGGTCGCGATCTCGGGCCAGCCCCAGCGGAACACCGCCTTCCGCGTGGTGGCCTCCACCCAGTTCTGCCTGCGCCGCTCGCGATAGAGCACCTCGTCCGCGGTCATCTCGCCCCGCACCTCGACGTCGAGGTACTTCTGCTTGCCGTCGCACTCGCCGAAGCATCCCAGCCCGAGGAACTCGAAGTCGATGAGGTAGTTCCCGCCGCGCGGCGACCTCACCGGCACCTGCAGCGCCACTTCGAAGCCGAATCTGCTCAGGTACAGGTGGCTCACGCTCTCGAGGGGCGAATCGGTGCGGGGGTCTGCGACCTCCAACGGCTCGCGGGCGCGGCGCACCCCGCGCCGACCGCGAAGTCTCGCGAGCCTCTCCTGCATGATCGCCCGCCACTCGTCGAGGCCCGACTCGTCGATGTCACGACGAATCCGGAAACGGTCGCGGAGGTATGCGTCGGCGCAGGAGACCGCAGTCTCGGGCCTGTCGAACCGTGCCAGGTCGAGCAGTGTCCGGTCGGGTGACGTGCAGAGGAGGCCGTTCACCTCGACGACCTCGTGCGGCTCGAGGTGCGCGCGGCGTCTCACGACTCCCGCCGTGTTGCGGTTCGTTCCCTCGGTGCGGGTCGTGACGAGGACGGGCGGATCACCGGATTCGTAGAGCGGCCATCCGTGCAGCACCGCGGCGGAGACGCCCGAGAAGACGGGCGGGCACGACGCTCTGCGATGCGTCGCAAGCACCCGGGCGAGATGCCGGTCCTCGGGCTGCAGCGCTCGCCACAGCTCGGCGGGGAGAGCAGCGCCGCGGCCCAGCCTCACGGACTTCTGCGGCCCGATCCGCGCGTCGCGATCGGTCAAGATGAGATGCGCCTCGATCCTCCCCATGCGCTCTGCGGTGCTCATGCGCTCTCCGTGATGCTCATGTCCCGATCATCGCCTGCGCGCAGCCCCTGCGGTGGCCCGAAGACCGATCTGTGGATAACTCGGTGCCCCCGGCACCGGGCACTCGAAACCGAATGAACACGAAGGGGACGAGCGAACACTCGGGGATCCCTTCCCGGAGTGTTCGTCCGCGCCCCGGGTGTTCATTCGCGCCCCGGGTGTTCGTTCGCACCCCAGGTGCTCGCCGGACCGCGAGGGGTCCCCCTCCCGTAACAATTGCGCGGGCCACCTCCGACACGGGCAGAATGGGGAGCTATGGACTGGCAGACGCCCGAGGACTCGTTCCCGACCGACTTCATCACCGACGCGCAGCTGCGCGCGCTGATGGGCCGGCCGCCGATCTCCGGCGGTTGGCGCGACGGCGACCCCGTCGGCGACCGCCGATTCGCCTCGATCGGGGCGCTCACCACGGAGGCGGGCGCCGAGCTGCCGAACGTGCGCATCGCCTACGAGACCTTCGGCGAGCTGAACGAACGGCGCGACAACGCGATCCTCGTGTTCCACGCGCTGACCGGCGACAGCCACCTCGTCGGCTCGGCGGCCCCCGGCCATCCGACCGACGGCTGGTGGGCCGAGATCGTCGGGCCCGGCCGCCCCCTCGACACGACGAAGTACTGCGTCGTCGCGCCCAACGTGCTCGGCGGCTGCCAGGGATCCACGGGCCCCGGCTCGCTCGATCCCTCGGGGCACGAGTGGGGCGGCCGCTTCCCCTACCTCACGATCCGGGATCAGGTGGAGGCGGCGGCCCGCTTCGCAGACGAGATCGGCATCGAGCGCTTCCACACGGTCATCGGCGGTTCGATGGGCGGCATGCACGCCCTGGAATGGGCGATCACCCGGCCCGGACGCGTGGAACGCCTCGCGGTGATCGCGGCGCCCCCCGTCACGACGGCCGACCAGATCGGACTCAACCTCGTGCAGCTCGAGGCGATCCGCTCGGATCCCTTCTACCGCGACGGCAACTACTACGACGCCCCCGACGGCACCGGCCCTCACCACGGCCTCGCGACGGCGCGCCGCCTGGCCCTCCTGAACTACCGCAGCAACACCGAGCTCGACGAGCGCTTCGGGCGGTCCTGGCAGTCGGCGGTGAGCCCGCTCGGCGGCGGCGGGCGCTTCGCGGTCGAGTCGTACCTCGACTTCCACGGCAACAAGTTCACCAGGCGCTTCGATGCGAACAGCTACCTGACGCTCGTGCAGGCTATGAATTCCCACGACGTCGGCCGCGGCCGCGGCGGGGTGCGCGCGGCGCTCTCGACCCTGGAGCTGCCCACCCTCGTGCTGGGAATCCCCAGCGACCGGCTCTTCACGCTCGAGGGGCAGGACGAGATCGCGCGGCACACACCCGGCAGCCTCGACGGCGACCGGGCGACCCGCATCGATTCGCCGTTCGGGCACGACGCCTTCCTCATCGAGTTCGAGAAAGTCGGTGCGCAGCTGCAGCGGCTGCTCGCCGTCTGACGAGGGATCGGCTGCCCTCCCATCATTCTCACAAGCGGCTCCCACATTGCCGTCGTAGGCTCTCCGCGGAAGCAATTCGCAGCAAGACGGGAGCCGCATTGGTCGTCAACCGCGTCACACGCGCGCCGCGCGCGTTCACCGCTGCCGCGGTCGTGACGGTCGCCCTCCCGCTGTGCCTGACCGCGTGCGCGACGGCGGAGGACCTGGGAAACCGGGCCGCCGAGCTGCGCGCCGCGAATGACTCGGACCTGCTGGCGGTTCCGGTCGAGCGGGTGTACGAGGTCTCCAGCTTCGAGCTCACCGAACCGCAGGCGCTCTCCTCGCTCGGCGAGGTCGCAGGGTCGCAGCTGCGGCACTCGGGCTACGTCGTGCTGAGCGACGACGTGATCACCGAGGCGGAGCTCTCCTTCGAGCTGGTCGGAGTGCAGAGCGCGAGCTTCACCCTGACCGAGCCGACCGTCATCAGGCGCGCGGAGGGCGAGACCGATCCGGTATACGTCGCCGGCGACCTCACCGTCGGCGACCGCGAACCGTACCCCGCCACCGTGAAGCTCACGCCCACCGTGATCGACGAGGACGCCCTCGAGTTCTCGCTCGACTTCGAGCTGCCCGCCGACCTCCCCTTCGCCGAGAACGGGCTCGTGCCGAGCGAGTTCTCGGCGCGGATCGCGCTGACCGCGGAGCTTTGAGTCCCGACGAGTCGAAACCGGGGCGGCCCTCGATTTCGACTCGCTTCGCTGGCTCAATCAGCAGGGAGAGGCTTCGCTCGCTCAATCGGCTGGAAGGGCTCCACCTCGCTCAGTCGGCGTCATAGCGCTGCCGCCTGGTGGCGTCGTGCACCTCTCCGACGAGTTCCTCGATGACGTCCTCGAGGAAGACGACGCCGAGGGCCGTCCCCTCCGAGTCGTAGATGCGGGCGAGGTGGATGCCCCGCTCCTGCATGCGCGCGAGCACGTCCTCGAGCTCCGTGTCGGCGTGCATCGTCATCATCTCGCGGATGCGCTTCTGAGGGATCGGCTGCGAGATCCGGTCCTCCCCCAGACGCACCAGATCCTTGATGTGCACGTAGCCGTCGAGGCCGCCGTCGGAATCGGCGATCGGGTAGCGGGAGAAACCGTGACGGGCGACGGCCGCCTCGACGTCCTCGGGAGTCGACCCGGCCGGCAGCACCACGAGCCGTTCGAACGGCACGAGCAGATCCCTCGCCCGCTTCGTCGTGAACTCGAACGCGGCCGTCAGCGCACCGCTGCGGTCCTCGAGCACGCCCTCGCGGGTGGAGTGGCTCACGATGCTCGCGACCTCCTCGAGCGTGTAGGTGCTCGTGGTCTCCGATTTCGGCTCGACGCCGAAGAGGCGCAGCGTACCGTTCGCGACCGCGTTGAGCGCCGCGATCACGTGCCGCAGGAGGCGGGAGACCGCGACGAGCGGCGGCGCGAGCAGCAGCACGGCCTGATCGGGCATCGAGAACGCCGCGTTCTTCGGCACCATCTCGCCGAACACGACGTGCAGGTACGAGACCAGCACGAGCGTCAGCACGAACGCGGTGACGCTGACGACCTCGGGCGACAGCCCGGTCCACGCGAGGGGACCCTCCAGCAGGTGGTGGATGGCGGGCTCCGAGACGTTCAGGATCAGCAGCGAGCACACGGTGATGCCGAGCTGGCTGGTCGCGAGCATGAGCGTCGCGTGCTCCATGGCGTAGAGCGCGGTGCGCGCGCGCTTCGAGCCAGCCTCGGCCCGAGGCTCGATCTGCGAGCGACGCGCGGAGATGACGGCGAACTCGGCGCCGACGAAGAAGGCGTTCGCGATGAGCAGCACCACGAGCCAGACGATTCCCATCCAGTCGCTCATCGGACGCCTCCCCCCTGGGGGTCGCCGTCTCGCGACGCATCGTCCTCCGCGTCGGCGGGGATCGGCCGCGCCGTGAACCGCAGCCGCGAGATCCGGCGTCCGTCCATCCGCACGACGCTCAGCGCGCTGCCGTCCGGCAGAGCGACCTCGTCGCCCGGCTCGGGGATGCGCCCGAGCCGGCTCAGCACGAAGCCCGCAACAGTGTCGTAGTCGTCATCGTCGGGGATTTCGATCCCCGTCTGCTCGCGCACCTCGTCGGGGCGCAGGTCGGCGGGGAAGGTCATCTCGTCGGCCGTGCCGACGACGCCCGCCGCCGCGCGGTCGTGCTCGTCGGCGACCTCGCCGACGATCTCCTCGACGAGGTCCTCGAGCGTCACGATGCCGGCGGTTCCGCCGTACTCGTCGACCACGATCGCGAGCTGGAAGCCGCTGCTGCGCAGCTCCTCGAGCAGCTGATCGAGTCGCATCGTGTCGGGGACGCGCACGACCTCCTCCGCGAGCGCGGCGACCGGCACCTCGCCGCGCTTCGCGCGCGGCACGGAGACGGCCTGCTTCACGTGGACGAGCCCGACGACGTCGTCGCGGTCCTCGTCGATGACCGGGAAGCGCGAGAAGCCGGTGCGGCCCGACAGTTCGAGCACGGCCCGCGCCGGCTCGAGGCGCTGCAGGCTCTCGACCCGCAGCCTGGGCGTCATGACGTCGCCGGCGGTCAGCTCCGAGAAGCGCAGCGTGCGGTCGAGCAGCGTCGCCGTGTCGGCCTCGAGCAGACCGGCGCTCGCCGAGTGCCGCACGAGCGAGGAGAGCTCCTCGGCCGACCTGGCTCCCGAGAGCTCCTCCTTCGGCTCGATGCCGATCGAGCGCAGGATGCCGTTCGCGCTGCCGTTGAGCGCGAGGACGGCCGGCTTGAACGTGGTGGTGAACGCGGCCTGAGCGGGCATCACGACGCGGGCGGTCGCGAGAGGCTTCGCGAGGGCGAAGTTCTTCGGGACGAGCTCGCCGACGATCATCGAAAACACCGTTGCGAGGGCGACTGCGACGGGAGCACTGATCGCGCGCCGCAGATCCTCCGGCACGCCGATCGCGCCGAGCGGCGCGTCGAGGAAGCCGCTGACGGCCGGTTCGAGGGTGTACCCGGCGAGCAGGGTCGTGAGGGTGATGCCCAGCTGCGCGCTCGAGAGGTGCGTCGAGGTGCGCGAGAGGCCCTTGATGACGCGGTCGAGACCGCGCTGGCCCGCGTCGCGCCGACGCTCGAGCTCCTGCCTGTCGAGGGCGACGAGAGAGAACTCAGCGGCGACGAAGATGCCGGTGCCCGCTGTGAGGACGATTCCGATGGCGAGGAGGATCCAGTCGTTCACCGCCGGCTCCACCTCGAAACGTTGGGCCGCGCGTCAGCGCGGCAGGTACTCGGGGGGTCCGAAGGTCTTCGAGAGTCTGCATCCATGGCCTTTCGACCCTATCAGGATCGCCCCGGAGATATCACCGAGAGTTTGGGCGCGGATCGTACGGAAAGGGCGTAGTGTGGACTGCGGTATGGCTATGGCGCCGGCACCCCGGTTACACGATTGCCACCTATCGACACGAACGAGAGGAAGTCGCTTTGGCGGAGCGCACGGAGACCACCGGCCAGGCTGGTCCCGCAGGAGAATTCGGTGCAAACGCATGGCTTGTCGAGGAGATGTGGAAGCAATTCCAGGTCGACAAGAACTCGGTTGATCAGGCGTGGTGGTCGACGCTCGAGAAGTACGGGGCCTCGCAGCAGGCCGCCGACGCCGCCCCGGCCGCCGCTCGCGAACCGGCGCCCGCAACGGCCTCGATCAGCACGGCGACGCAGCCTGCGCGCACCACCAACGCTGCCCCCCGAGTCGCACCGATTCCCGCAGATGCGCCGCGCACCAACGCGGGCGCGAACCGTGAGGCCCTCGAGGCCGACCAGATCACGCCGCTGCGCGGCATGGCGCGCACGCTCTCCAAGAACATGGATCAGAGCCTCGCCGTGCCGACCGCCACGAGTGTCCGCACGATTCCGGCGAAGCTGCTGATCGACAACCGCATCGTCATCAACAGCAACCTGCGCCGCAGCCGCGGCGGCAAGGTCTCCTTCACCCACCTCATCGGCTGGGCGCTGATCCAGACGCTGAAGGAGTTCCCCAGCCAGAACGTGGCCTACGCCGAGGTCGACGGCAAGCCCTCGATCGTCGTGCCCGCCCACATCGGCCTCGGCATCGCGATCGACGTGCCGAAGGCCGACGGCACCCGCTCGCTGCTCGTGCCCGCGATCAAGCGCGCCGAGACGCTCGACTTCAACGACTTCCTCGCCGCGTACGAGGATCTGGTGAAGCGCGCGCGGGCCGGCAAGCTCGAGCCCTCCGACTTCCAGGGCACCACGATCTCGCTCACCAATCCCGGCGGCATCGGCACCGTCCACTCGGTGCCCCGACTCATGCAGGGGCAGGGATCGATCATCGGCGCCGGTGCTCTCGAGTACCCGGCCGAGTTCCAGGGCGCCTCGGAGGAGGTGCTCGTCAACCTGGGCATCTCGAAGACGATCACCCTCACGAGCACCTACGACCACCGTGTCATCCAGGGCGCCGGCTCGGGCGAGTTCCTGAAGAAGGTGCACGAGCGTCTGACGGGGGGCCACAACTTCTACGAGGAGATCTTCGCGGCCCTGCGCATCCCCTACAAGCCGATCCAGTGGGCGAGCGACATCCACGTCGACGTCGCAGGCGCCGTGGACAAGACGGCGCGCGTGCAGGAGCTCATCAACTCCTTCCGCGTGCGCGGCCACCTCATGGCCGACATCGACCCGCTCGAGTACGTGCAGCGCACCCACCCCGACCTCGAGATCGAGAACCACGGCCTGACCTTCTGGGATCTCGACCGCGAGTTCGTGACGGGAGGGATCGGCGGCAAGCGCACCATGAAGCTGCGCGACATCCTCGGCGTGCTCCGCGACTCCTACTGCCGCAAGATCGGCATCGAGTACATGCACATCCAGGATCCCGAGCAGCGCCTGTGGCTGCGGGATCAGCTCGAGGTGCCCTACGCCAAGCCGAGCCACGACGAGCAGATGCGCATCCTCGAGAAGCTCAACGAGGCCGAGGCCTTCGAGACCTTCCTCCAGACCAAGTACGTCGGTCAGAAGCGCTTCAGCCTCGAGGGCGGCGAGTCGGTGATCCCGCTGCTCGACGCGATGCTCATCGACGCGGCCGAGGACGGCGTCGACAGCGTCGACGTCGGCATGGCGCACCGAGGTCGCCTGAACGTGCTCTCCAACATCGCGGGCAAGACCTACGGCCAGATCTTCCGCGAATTCGAGGGCGCCCAGTCGCAGAAGGCGGGATCGGGCGACGTCAAGTACCACCTCGGCACCACCGGCGTGTTCACCGCCCCGAACGGTACGCAGGTGCCGATCCACCTCGCGGCGAACCCGTCGCACCTCGAGACCGTCGACGGGGTGCTCGAGGGCATCGTCCGCGCGAAGCAGGATCTGAAGCCGATCGGCTCCTTCACCACCCTCCCGATCCTCGTGCACGGCGATGCGGCGATGGCCGGCCAGGGCGTCGTGTACGAGACGCTGCAGATGTCGCAGCTGCGCGGCTACCGCACGGGCGGCACGATCCACATCATCATCAACAACCAGGTGGGCTTCACGACGCTGCCGCGCGACTCCCGCTCCGCGGTCTACTCCTCCGACGTGGGCAAGGTCGTGCAGGCGCCCATCTTCCACGTGAACGGCGACGACCCCGAGTCGGTCGTGCGCGTGGCGCGGCTCGCCTACGAGTTCCGTCAGCGCTTCCACATCGACGTCATCATCGACCTCGTCTGCTACCGCAGGCGCGGCCACAACGAGGGCGACGATCCCTCGATGACGCAGCCGCTCATGTACGACCTCATCGAAGCGAAGCGCTCCACGCGACGCCTCTACACGAGCGCGCTCGTGGGTCGCGGCGACATCACCGAGGAGCAGTACGAGAAGGCGAAGCAGGACTTCCAGGACCGCCTGGAGCGGGCGTTCCAGGAGACGCACGCGGCGCAGACCGGCTCGATCCCCGTCATCGATCAGAGCGGCATCGGGGAGGCGCAGAGCAACGGCGAGCGCGAGGGCGCCGTGCTCGAGACGGCCGTCGACCGCTCGGTGATCGAACGCATCGGCGACGCCCACCTCAACAAGCCCGAGGGCTTCACCGTGCACCGCAAGCTCGAGCAGCTGCTGCAGAAGCGCGGCGAGATGAGCCGCGAGGGCGGGATCGACTGGGGCTTCGGCGAGCTGCTCGCGCTCGGATCCCTGCTGATGGAGGGCACGGCGGTGCGATTCGCCGGTCAGGACGCGAGACGCGGCACCTTCGCCCAGCGCCATGCCGTCTTCCATGATCGCGCCAACGGCCAGGAGTGGATCCCGCTGCTGAACCTCTCCGAGGATCAGGCCCGGTTCTGGATCTACGACTCGCTGCTCGCCGAGTACGCCGCGCTCGCCTACGAGTACGGCTACTCGCTGCAGCGCGAGGACGCGCTCGTCGTGTGGGAGGCGCAGTTCGGCGACTTCGCCAACACCGCGCAGGCCGTCATCGACGAGTACATCGCGGCCGCCGAGCAGAAGTGGGGGCAGCAGTCCTCCGTCGTGATGATGCTTCCGCACGGCTACGAGGGCCAGGGCCCGGACCACTCCTCCGCGCGCATCGAGCGCTTCCTGCAGCTGTGCGCCGAGGACAACATGATCGTGGCCCGTCCCTCCACGCCGGCGAACCACTTCCACCTGCTGCGCCGCCAGGCCTACGCCCGCCCGCGCAAGCCGCTCGTGATCTTCACGCCCAAGTCGATGCTGCGACTGCGCGGGGCGACCTCGAGCGTCGAGGACTTCACCTCGGGTGGTTTCCAGCCGGTCATCGACGACGCCCGCATCGAGAACGGCGACGCCGTCGAGCGCGTCGTGCTCGTCTCGGGCAAGCTCTACTACGACCTGCTCGCGGCCCTCGAGAAGCGGCCCGATCCGCGCGTCGCGCTCGTGCGCGTCGAGCAGTTCTACCCGATCCCGGCGATCGAGCTCGGCCGCGTGCTGGCCCGTTACCAGAACGCCGAGCTCGTGTGGGCCCAGGACGAGCCGGAGAACCAGGGCGCCTGGCCCTTCATCTCCCTCGTGCTCGCGAAGCACCTCGCGAACGACCGCATCAGCGTCATCTCCCGCCCGGCCTCGGCGGCCCCGTCCACCGGCTCCGCCAAGGTGCACGCGGTCGAGCAGGAGGCCCTCATCGCGAGGACGCTCAGCTTCGACGACTGAACTCGAGGCGCGAGGGATCGACAGGGATCCCTCGCGCAGTCTCCCGATGCCCGGTCGCCCAGCGGCCGGGCATCACCCGTAACCCCGCACTTCACCACAAGGAGCACCCCATGACCACCTGGCGCATGCCGATCGAGGGCCACGAGCAGGAGCGCATCTGGCTCGCGTGGCCGTCGAGCGGCTACACCCTCGGCGACACCGAGACCGAGGTCGAGGAGGCCCGCACGACGTGGGCCGCCGTCGCCAACGCCGCGAGCGAGCACGAGCCCGTCACCGTCGTAGTGAACCCCGGCGACGAGTCGATCGCCTCGAAGTATCTCTCGGCGCAGATCGATCGCATTTCGGCGCCGCTGAACGACGCCTGGATGCGCGACATCGGCCCGAGCTTCGTGATCGGCGACGACGGGCGCCTGGGCGCCGTCAACTTCGTGTTCAACGGCTGGGGCGGCCAGGACTGGGCGGAGTGGGACAAGGATCAGCACATCGGCCGCATCGTGGCCGAGGCGGCGGGTGCCGAACTGGTCGACTCGGAGATGACCAATGAGGGCGGCGGCATCCAGGTCGACGGCACCGGCCGCGTCGTGCTGACGGAGACGGTGCAGCTCGATCCGGGCCGCAACCCGGGCTGGACCAAGGAACGGGTCGAGGCGGAGCTCGAGCGCACCATCGGCACGACGAGCGCGCTGTGGCTGCCGCGCGGTCTCACGGCCGACCACGAGACCTACGGCACTCGCGGTCACTCCGACATCCTCGCGGCCTTCCCCCACCCCGACGTGCTCCTCATGCACCGGCAGGATGCGGAGTCGCACCCCGATCATGCGATCGCGCGCACTAACCGCGAGGTCGCCGAGCGCTGGATCGCCGACACGGCTCCCGGCGTCGAGATCATCGACCTGCCCGCCCCCGCGGCGCTCCGCGGCGCGGAGGGCTGGGTCGACTACAGCTACATCAACCACGTCGTCATCAACGGCGCCGTGATCGCCTGCGCATTCGGCGAGCAGGCGGCCGACGAGCGCGCCCAGGCGATTCTGCGCGAGGTGTACCCCGGTCGCGAGGTCGTCGGCATCGACGCGCGGCCGCTCTTCGCACGCGGCGGCGGCATCCACTGCATCACGCAGCAGCAGCCGAAGGCCGGCTGAGCGGCCTCGCGCTGAGCTGTGTCGCGGGCCCCGCGTACCCCCAGGGGGGCCGGGGCGCGCCCGGGGTGTGGGGGGCCCCGCCGCCG
>NZ_JAGDYL010000003.1 GCF_017565705.1 Leucobacter ruminantium | reverse complement strand
CTCTGGGCCCTCGCGTTTTGTTGGGCCGCGCCCCGTTTTCCCCTTGTGTGTCCGGGGCCCGCGACGTTCGTATGGTCGCGACCGCGGCCGGTGTGCGCCCTGCGTCCTCACCCGCAGGCCGGCCCGCCTCGGCTCTCGTACGACTGGGAACGTGTGAACATACCGCACAGTCGCAGCGCCGCGAACCGTTCACGGGCGACAGTCCGCACCGTCGGGCGATATGCCAGACTGAGCCAGGGCCGGGAGCGCATCGGCCCCACCGCCGACCCCGGAGGAACATCCATGACCGACGCCCTCTCCCCCGCGATCGAAGCCGTCGTCGCCCGCGCGGCGGCCGCAGCCCCGGCCGTGGCAGCCGTCGAGCCGGTTGTGCGCGCCCGCGCGCTCGTCGCGGTGGCCGACGCGCTCGAGGCCGACCGCGACCGACTCGTGGGCATCGCGATGCGCGAGACGGGGCTCACCGAGGCGCGCCTGAACGGCGAGGTCGCCCGCACGGCCGTGCAGCTGCGCCTGTTCGCCGACACCGTGGCGGAGGGCGCTCATCTCGACGCCCGGATCGACCCGGCCGACGACGCCTTCGCGCTCGGCGCGCGTCCCGATATCCGACGCGTGCACGTGCCGCTCGGCCCTGTCATCAATTTCGCGGCCTCGAACTTCCCGTTCGCTTTCTCGGTCATGGGCGGGGACTCGGCCGCGATCATCGCGGCGGGCTGCCCTCTCATCGTGAAGGCGCACCCCGGTCACCCCGAACTCTCCGACGCCACTGCCGAGGTCGCCGCCGATGCCCTCAGCGCCGCAGGCATGCCCGACGGCACCTTCCAGTTGATCCACGGACGCGAGGAGGGCGTCGCGGTGCTCAGGGATCCGCGCATCGCCGCCGGGGCCTTCACGGGTTCGATCCCCGCGGGTCGCTTCCTCGCCGACATCGCAGCGTCGCGGCCGTCGCCCATCCCGTTCTTCGGCGAGCTCGGCAGCGTCAACCCCGTCTTCGTCACGGCGGCCGCCGTCGCGGAGCGCGCGGACGCGCTCGCGGCGGGGTTCCTCGCCAGCGTCTCGGGCTCGGCCGGCCAACTGTGTACGAAGCCCGGCGTCGTCTTCATCCCCGAGGGATCCGCCCTGCCCGACGCCGTGCGCGCCGCCGCGGACGGGTCGGCCGAGCACCGCCTCCTGAACCCCGGCATCGCCCGTGCCTTCGAGGAGCGGCGCGACGCAGCGCTCGCGGTCAACGGGATCAGGCCCGTGGTCGACGGCGCGCTGCGCTTCGACTCGGAGGGGCAGGGATGGGCGCTCCCGACGGTCCTCGCGATCCCCCTCCAGGCCTTTCGCGCGGCCAGGGAGACCCTGACCGAGGAGGTGTTCGGCCCGTTCTCCATCCTCGTCGAGGTGCCGGAGGACACCGACCTCGCGGCGCTCGTGCCCGAGTTCTTCGAGGGCAATCTCTCGGGCACCGTGCACCTGGGCGCCGAGGAGGCCGACGGCGGCACCGCGAACGCGGCCGATCTGCGGGCGCTCGTCGAGGCCCTCGCGCGCCAGGTCGGGCGCGTACTCTTCGACGGGTGGCCCACGGGCGTCGCCGTCACGCCGGCTCAGCAGCACGGCGGGCCGTGGCCTGCAACCACCAACGATTCGAGCACCTCGGTCGGTACCGCCGCGATCTCGCGCTTCCTGCGCCCCGTCGCGTTCCAGAACGCCCCTGCGGCGCTCCTGCCCCTCCCGCTGCGCGACGACAACCCGCTCGGGGTGCCGCAGGCGGTCTCGCCCACCGGCGCGTCGCAGCACTGGGGATCCCTCGCGCGCGGGTGACGAGCGCCGTCGGAACACGCCGAGGGGCGAGTGATCCGCGGATCCCTCGCCCCTCGGCTCTGCTCAGGCCCGGGATCCGCGCAGCGCAGCGAGCCCCGAGAGCGTGACGAGCCCGTCCTCGAGCTCGATCCCGCCGCGCAGCAGGCGCGCCGGGGCGCCCGGCTCCCCGAGATCGGTGACGACGGCGGAGGCCTCGGGGAAGACCTCCTCCGTCGTGAACGAGCTGACGGTGACGAGGTGGGCGAGTCCCGCAGCGGCCGCGGCGGCGGCGCCGACGTCGGAGTCCTCGATCACCACCGTCTGCGCGGGTTCGAGCCCGAGTTCGGAGAGCGCGAGCAGGTAGATATCGGGTGCGGGCTTCTTCGCCTCGACCGCGTCGCCCGCGAAGACGCCGGCCATCCGGGCGCGGGTCTCCGAGCCGACGACGGTGCGCAGCACGGCCTCGACGCTCTCCGGGGCCGAGGTCGAGGCCACCGCGACCGTCCAGCCCGCGTCGAGCGCCTCCTCCACGAGGCGCTTCACCCCCGGGCGACCCGGCAGGCGGCCGCTCTCTGCGATCTCGACGTAGATCTCGCTCTTGCGGCGGTGCAGGGCGAGCACAGCGGCGTCGAGATCCGCTCCGCCCGCGAAGGCGATCTCCGGGTGGTCTGCGAAGTAGCGCCGCAGGCGCTCCTTGCCCCCGCCGACCCGCAGCAGCTCGGCGTAGACCTCCCGGCTCCATCGGAAGCCGTAGCCGAGCTCGGCGAAGGCGAGGTTGAAGGCGGCGAGATGGCCGTCGAGCTCGGTGTCGGAGAGCACGCCGTCGCAGTCGAGCAGCAGACCGCCGCTCACGCCGCGACCTCCCCGACCGCCGTGGCCCGCCCCGCCGATCCCTCGGGCCCGGCCTTCCCGGCAGCGCCGAAGGCCGCGATGTGGTCGCCGATCTCGGCCTCGATGCGGGCGGAGACGGCGTCGAACAGCTTCACCGGTTCCCACACGCCCGTACGCTCGCACTCGGCGAGGTGATCGCGGGCCGCATGCATGTACGCGAGTTTGAGCGCCGTCGAGATGTTGACCTTGCCGACGCCCGCCTCGATGAACTCCGCGAACTCGGCCTCGTCGAGGCCGGTGCCTCCGTGCAGCACGACCGGGATGTCCGTCAGCGCCGCGAGTTCGCGTACCCGGCCGGGAAGCAGCTCGGGAGCGCGGGTGTAGAGGCCGTGCGCCGTGCCGAGCTGCGGCGCGATGAGGTCGGCACCCGTCTCTTCGGCGACCTCCGCGAGCGTGCGCGCCGAGTAGGCGTGCACCGCCTCGTCGGATCCCACCCCGTCCTCGACTCCGACGATGTTCTCGATCTCGCTCTCCACCTCGACGCCCGCGGCGTGCGCCTCGGCGACCACCTCGGCCGTCTCCGCACGGGCGGTCTCGAGCGGCCGGTCGGAGGCGTCGAAGAGCACCGATGTCCAGCCGTGGGAGATCACCGAGGATATCACCGCGCGGTCGGGGCAGTGGTCGAGGTGCAGAGACACCGGCACGGTCGCGGCCTCGGCCGCAGCGCGGGCGATCATGCCGAGACGGTCCACGCCCATCGATTTCACGGTCTTGACCGAGGTCTGCAGGATCACGGGCGACCGGTACGCCTCTGCCGCTGCGATCACGGCGCGCATCGAGAGGTCGTCCGCGATGTTCACGGCGGGCACGGCGTAGCCGCCCGAGCGTGCGGTGCGAACCATGTCGACGGTGCTGGCGAGGGGCATCTTCACTCCTTCTGCGGCGGCGGCACCGCCCTTCCGATCGACGCTATCGGCAATCGGTCCCGTCTTCCACCCCGCGCGCCGGGTATCGAGCCGCGGGCGACCGCGGCCGGGCGGCCGCCGCGACCCCACCCCGCTCCCATGCCGGAGTCCTATCCTGAGCGCATGAAGAAGATCCTGCGCTCGGCCGTCGTCGCGGCCGCACTGCTCATCGGTGCGACCGCCTGCTCCGCGTCCCAGCCCGCGCTCGTCGGCACATGGGGCGATCCCTCGCAGAAGGGTCGCCCCTCGCTCGAGTTCACCGGTTCCGAGACGACGGGCGACTACAGCGGCACCGACGGCTGCAACAGCGTCGGCGGCAGCTACGCCGCCGAAGGCAGCACGATCGACCTCGGGGTCATGCGCTCCACGCTCATGTTCTGCGAGGGCGTCGACACGTGGCTCTCCCAGGCCCGCAGCGCGAGCCTCGACGGCGGCACGCTCACCCTCTTCGACGAGAACGGCGACGAGATCGGCACGCTCGAGCGCCACGACGGGTAGCGGCCGCCGCGATACGCAAAAGAGGGCGAGGGATCCGCGGATCCCTCGCCCCCGTCTCGCGTCGCTACGCGCTCAGTGCCAGAGCACCGCGATCGCCGCGTTCGCCAGCGCCATGCCGGCGATGGCGCCGAAGCCGCCCGCCGACACGCTCTCCTTCTTGCGCACGCCGAAGATGTGACCGGTCAGCGCGAGCAGCACGATCAGCTTCACGCCGATCTTGATGTTGTTCGGCTGACCGCCCAGCGCGTAGGTCATGCCGACGAGCGCGAGCCCCGTGACGAGCAGCAGCAGCGCGCCCCACACCATGACGGGCAGGATGCGGGCCTGGCCGCCCTTCCGCGCCGCGATGAACTGCACGACCGCAGCGCCGAACACCATCGCGAAGCCCACGAGGTGCAGCACGACCAGAATTCCCTTGACGATTTCCATGTTGATTCCTCGCTTATCTCGGTTCGGTGCGTTATGTGCGAGGGATCCTGCCGCAGTCGCACGGGCGCGTTGGCGCCGACCGCGGCCGGATCCCCGGCCGATCAGTGGAAGAAGTGCCGCTCACCCGTGAAGTACATGGTGACGCCCGCGGCCTTCGCGGCCTCGACGACCTCGGCGTCGCGCACCGATCCGCCGGGCTGCACCACGGCGCGAACACCGGCGTCGAGCAGCACCTGCAGACCATCGGCGAACGGGAAGAAGGCGTCGGAGGCGGCCACAGAGCCGGCTGCCCGCTCCCCCGCGCGCTGCACCGCGAGGCGGCACGAGTCGACGCGGTTCACCTGACCCATGCCGACGCCCACGGAGGCGCCGCCCGACGCGAGCAGGATCGCGTTCGACTTCACGGCGCGGCAGGCCCGCCATGCGAACTCGAGCTCGGCGAGCGTCGCGGCGTCCGCAGGCTCGCCCGTCGCGAGCTCCCACTCGGCCGCGGGCTTGAAGGCGCGGTCGGCGTCCTGCAGCAGGAAGCCGCCCGACACCTGGCGGAACTCGACCGGATTCTGGGCGAAGCTCTCGGGCAGCACGAGCAGGCGCACGTTCTTCTTCTGCGTGAGGATCGCGAGCGCCTCGGGTTCGAAGCCCGGCGCCACGATCACCTCCGTGAAGATCTCGGCGACGGTCTTCGCCATACCCGCCGTGACGATGCGGTTGGCGGCGATGACGCCGCCGAACGCCGACACGGGGTCGCAGGCGTGCGCGAGCTCGTGCGCCGCGGCGATCGGATCGGCCGCGCCCTCAGGGGCGACGGCGATGCCGCAGGGATTGGCGTGCTTGATGATCGCGACGGCGGGGCGCTCGTGATCGTACGCCGCGCGCAGAGCGGCATCGGCGTCGACGTAATTGTTGTACGACATCTCCTTGCCGTGCAGCTGGGTCGCCTGGGCGATGCCCGCACCCTCGTTCTCCGTGAAGAGCGCCGCGCGCTGGTGGCTGTTCTCGCCGTAGCGCAGCACCGCCTCGCGCAGGCCGAAGGTCTCGTACCCCACATAGCCCTCGGTGGCCTCGAAGATGCTGTCGACGGAGGACTCGGCCTGCGCGTCCTCGTTCACGGGCGCATCGCCCCACTCGGCGTCCTCCTGGTCGAGGAACCAGTTCGCCACCGCTGCGTCGTACTGCGCGGTGTGCACGAAGGCCTCGGTGGCGAGGGATCGGCGCAGCGCGAGCGTGGTGCCGCCCGCGTTCACGGCCGCGATGACCTCGTCGTAGCGGGCCGGAGAGACGACGATCGCGGCGTTCGCGTGGTTCTTCGCCGTGGCGCGCACCATGGCGGGGCCTCCGATGTCGACGTTCTCGATGACGTCGGCCGCCGGCTTGCCCGACGCGACCGTCTCCTCGAACGGGTAGAGGTTCACGACCACGAGCTCGAAGGGGGCGAAGCCCAGCTGCTCGAGCTGCTCGCGATGATCGGCGAGGCGCAGATCGGCGAGCAGGCCCGAGTGAACCGCCGGGTGCAGCGTCTTCACACGACCGTCGAGCGCCTCGGCGAAACCGGTGACCTCGGCCACGTCGGTGACGGGGTGGCCCGCGTCACGGATGGTCTGAGCGGTCGAGCCGGTCGAGACGATCTCGACGCCCGCACCCGCGAGCGCCGCGGCGAGATCGAGCAGACGGGTCTTGTCGCTCACCGAGATGAGGGCTCGCCGCACCGGGACGACGTCGCGGTGCTCGTAGAGGCTGGGGTCGTGGCTCTGGACTGCCATCGGGCTCCTTCTGGGTTAACGGCCGGGAGGCCGCTGCGTGGAATATCTGGGATCTGCAGAAGATATGGAGTTTCAGCTCGGTTCGGGCATATCTTTCGCCGATCGCATATCTTTTGCTGCCTGTTGCGGATCTGGGGACGGTACTCGGTTCTCGGCGCTACCGCAGGCTCAGCTCGCCGAGCGCGATATCGCGCACGGTCTGCACGAGCAGGGGCCGCTCGAGCTGCTTGATGCGCTCGTGCAGCTCCTCCTCCGGCTCGCCGGGGATGATCTCGACGCGGGCCTGACGCAGGACGGGACCCGTGTCGACGCCCTCGTCGATGACGTGCACCGTGACGCCCGTTTCGGTCGCGCCCGCGGCGAGCGCGTCGCGCACCGCGTGGGCCCCCGGGTAGAGCGGCAGCAGCGCGGGGTGGGTGTTGATGAGACGCGGCGAGAACTCGCGCACGAAGTCGGCGGGGAGGATGCGCATGAGGCCCGCGCTCACCACGAGTCCTTCGTCGGAGCCCGCCGCACCTTCGGGGTCTCCGGGGCCCTCGGAATTCTCGGAGCCCCGCGGCAGATGCTCGCGAATGGCCGAGGCGAACGCCCGGCCCCACTCCTCACGGCTGCCGTGGTCGCCGGGACGCACGATGAAGCTCGGCACTCCCGCCGCCTCCGCGTGGGCGAGACCCGCGGCGTCCGTGTCGGCGCCGACGGCGACGATGCGTGCCGGGTATGCGGGGTCGGCTGCCGCCTCGAGCAGCGCCTTGAGGTTGCTGCCACCGCCCGAGATGAGCACCACGACATTCAGCACCCCACCAGTCTACCCGCCGGTCGCCTGAGCGAATCCTTCCGCCGGTCGGGCGAGCGATCGGCTCCGCCTCGCTCGATCTGCGGAGGCCGCTCAGACGGCGACGACCTCTACTGGCGATTGCCCTCCGAGCATGCGCGAGACGGGGCAGCGCGCGTGCGCCGCGGCTGCGAGCTCGGCCGATTCCGCGGCGGTCTTGCCCGCGAAGCGCAGCTCGGCGCGCGCGGAGAACTCGAACCCCTCCCCGTCGAGTCGCGGGTGCAGCGAGACCTCGGCGCGCACCTCGACGTCGACGCCCGGCCCTGCGACCACGCGCGCGGCGGCGTTCAGGCAGGTGGCCCACGACAGCGCGAGCAGTTCCTCGGGGTTGGTCGCGCCGCCGCGGTCCTCCGCCGTCGGCGAGGCCACGGCGACGCGCAGGCCACCCTCGACCGCGCTCTCCCCATTCACACCGCTGGAATTGCGGGCGACCGCGGTGAAGATCGCCTCGCCCAGTCGCGTCTCGTCGTCCGCGTGTCCCACTATCTCGCCCGCTCTCGGTTGTGTTTTCACCCCGAAGGGCATATCTTATACCGAGTCTAACAACAACCGGGGAGGTCAGCCTCCCGAACCGAGCACGAGAGCAACGAGCCGCCCGCAGATGACAGCGCCCACCCCTGCGACTCCCGCCGTCGAGTTCCGGAACGTCACTCGGAGCTTCGGCGATGGCCCCGCGGCCGTGACCGCCCTCGCCGACGTCGACTTCGCGATCCCTCGCGGAATGATCTTCGGCGTGCTCGGCGAGAGCGGCGCGGGCAAGTCGACCCTGCTGCGGCTGATGAACGGCCTCGACCACCCCACTTCCGGGCGCGTGCTGGTCGAGGGCACCGACCTCGCAGGGCTCGGCAAGTCGCAGATGAACCGCATGCGGCACCGCATCGGCGTGGTCTTCCAGGCCTACAACCTCGTCGGCAACCTCACCGTGCGGCAGAACGTCGAGCTGCCGCTGCGGCTGCAGCGGCGCAAGGCGCGTTCGGGCCCCGACTCGGTTCGAGTCCGCGAGATGGTCGACTTCGTGGGTCTCGGGCACCGCGTCGACCACTACCCCGCGCAGCTCTCGGGCGGCGAGAAGCAGCGCGTCGCGATCGCGCGAGCGCTCGTCACGGAGCCCTCACTGCTGCTCTGCGACGAGCCGACCTCCGCCCTCGACACGCACACGACGAGCGAGATCCTCGACCTGCTCTCGGCCACCCGCGAGCGCTTCGGCACCACGATCGCGCTCGTCACCCACGAACTCGAGGCGGTGAAGGCGATCTGCGATCGCGCGGCGGTGTTCGAGTCGGGCAGGCTGCACGACATCGTCGAGGTCGACGCCGCGAGGCGCGACCGTGGTCAGAGCTATCTCGCGCACGTGAGGGAGGTGCTCGGCGAATGAACCTCCTCTCCGAGTTCGAGCGCATCTTCGGCGAGTACGGCGGCGAGATCGCGGTCGCGATGGGCGAGACGGGCTACATGGTACTCGTCTCGATCGTCGTCGCCATCGTGTTCGGTACGCCGCTCGGCACCCTCATCTACCTCACCCGCGAGGGCGGGCTCATGGAGCAGCGCACCACCTGGACGATCGCGAACCTCTACGTCACGATCGTGCGCTCATTCCCGTTCCTGCTCTTCGTCGTGTTCATGATCCCGTTCACCCGCGCCGTGTTCGGCACGAGCTTCGGGACCGTGGCCGCGACCTTCCCGCTCGGCTTCGTCGCCGTCGCCATCTACGCGCGCTTCACCGAGCAGATCCTGCTCGAACTGCCGAGCGGCCTCACCGAGGCCGCGGCGTCGATGGGCGCGACGATCCCGCAGACCGTCTTCCGCTTCCTCCTCGTCGACGGGCGCTCGGGCCTCGTCTACGCGCTCACCTCGGCGACGATCAGCTTCGTCTCGTACTCCACCGTGCTCGGCGTGGTGGGCGGCGGCGGCGTCGGCGACTTCGCCATGCGCTACGGCTACCACCAGTACGACTTCATGCTCATGTACGTGGTGATCGCGCTCATCATCGTCTGCGTCATCATCCTGCAGAGCCTCGGCCACCGAATCTCGCGGGCGCTCGACAAGCGCTGAGCCCCGCACAGACCTCCATTCATCGAACAGATAGGGATCCCTCATGACACGACGTCTCCTCGCCCCGGTCGCCATCGGCGCCGCAGCGCTCATGCTCCTCGCCGGCTGCGCGGGCGGCTCGGGCGAATCGGGCGGCTCCGAGGGCGAGACGCAGACCCTCAAGGTCGCCGCGACGACGACTCCCATGACCGACGTGGTGCAGGCGGCGGCCGAGGCCATCGAGGGGCCCTACGAGATCGAGATGGTCGAGGTCGCCGACTACGTGCAGCCGAACACCATGCTGGAGAACGGCGAGCTGGACGCGAACTTCGTGCAGCACCCGCCTTTCATGGAGGAGTTCAACGAGGCCAACAACGCCTCGCTGACCGTGATCGAGCCCGTCTACCTCACCGTCGTGGGCATGTACTCGAGCAAGTGGAAGAGCTTCGACGAGGTGCCCGAGGGCGGCAAGATCGTCATTCCGCAGGACAAGTCGAACGCCGCTCGATCCCTGCAGATGGTCGCCGACGCCGGGCTCATCGAGCTCGACCCGAAGGCCGATAAGTGGACGGTGACGGTCGACGACATCACGTCGAACCCGAAGAACCTCCAGTTCACCGAGATCGACATCATGCAGCTCGTGGCCGCCTACCCCGAGGCCGACGCCGTGTTCCTGCACGGCACCTTCGCCCGTCAACTCGGCCTCACCCCCGCTGACGACGCGCTCATCACCGAGCAGGACGAGCAGTTCGCCGTGTCGCTCGTGTCGCGCGAGGACAACGCCGACTCCCCCGAGGTCGAGGCTCTCGCGAAGGCATTCCACAGCGACGAGGTGCGTGCCGTGCTCGAGGAGAAGGACGTTCCCGCGGCGTTCTGACGCGCGGCCTCCCGCTGATTGAGCGAGGCGGAGGAAAGGGCTCGCTCAACCGGCGAGCCCGTCCGCGAGATCCCAGGGCTCGTGCTCGGCGTAGTGGGCGTCCTCCTGCGCAGCCCAACGCTCCCAGTGCGGGGCGTACATCTCGCCGTCGCGGGCGATCGCGCGGGCGCGCCGCTCCCCGGCCGGGCACTCGATCCAGACCGCGCGCACCCGCCCGCCAGGCCCCGCCCACCGCGCGGCCGCGGCGAGATTCTCACGGGTGATCGCCCCGCAGCCCTCGATCACGAGCGGAGGCCGCGGGGCGATCGTCCGCAGCTCCGCGAACTCTCCCGCGATCCAGTCGTACCTGCGGTACGCTCCCTCGTCGAGTGCGTTCGCGACGGCGAGGGAGCCCTCGGCGAGCCCGTCCCATCCCGGGTACAGATCCTCCACCCGCAGCACCTGCGGGCGATGACCCGCGGCTTCGAGATCGGCGAACACCGAATCCGCGAGCGAGGTCTTGCCCGAGCCGGAGCGGCCGTCGATCAGCAGCACGTCGAAGCCGCGAGCCGCGGCGCCCGCACCCATCAGAACTCCGCCCTCGCGCCGTCGGCGCGCATCCGCTCCGCGAGCAGCATGATCCCCGCAGTGAGCGTGCCGAGCACCACCGCCCCCGCGAGCCCCGCACCGTACGAGCCGGGCGCCTGGTGCCCGATCAGCTCCGCCACCGCGACCGGCAGCGTCTGCGCTCCCGGCCGCACGAGGAACGAGGTCGCCCCGAACTCGCCGAGCGACGCGGCGAAGGCGAAGCCGAGCGCGAGCCCCGCGGAGCGCCCGAGCATCGGCAGCTCGACCCTGCGCAGGACGTCGAACGCGTCTGCGCCGAGCGTGGCGGCGGCCTCCCGCAGCGCGGGGTCGATCCCTCGCAGCACCGGCAGCAGCACCCGGACGACGAGCGGCAGCGCCACGAGCGCCTGCGCGATCGGGATGAGCACGGTCGAGGTGCGCAGGTCGAAGCCGATGCCGAACGGCCGGTGCATGGTCAGCAGGAGGCCGAAGCCGAGGGTCACCGCAGACACCCCGAGCGGCAGCATCACGACGCCGTCGAACAGGTCGATGCCGCGCCGCAGCGCGCGCGATCCCGGTCTCCGCGACAGCACGAGCGCCAGCAGGGCGCCGAGCGTCATCGCGATGAGCGCGGCGAGCACCGCGAAGCGCAGCGACAACCAGATCGCCCCGATCACGGGGCCGTCGAGCGGCAGGGTCTCCGGCGGGTCCACGAGCGCGACGTAGTTGGCGAGGCTCCATGCGCCGGCCGTGTCGCGCAGCGAGCGTGCCACCAGCACCGCGAGCGGCAGCGCGTGGAGCAGCAGCACCGTCGCCGCGAACACGACGAGCACGGGTGCGTCGCGCAGCTCCGGCCGCTTCGCGAGGTCGCGCCGCTCCTCGCGGAGTTCGACGGCGCGCTCCCCGGCCCGTCGCAGACGCGACGAGACGACGAGCGTCGCCCCCACGATCGCGAACTGCGCGAGCGACAGCACGGCGGCGCCGCGCAGATCGAGGAACTGCACGGTGAGGCGGTAGATCTCCGTCTCGACGTTCGCCTGTCGGCTGCCGCCCAGGATCAGCACCGTGCCGAACGACGTCGAGCAGAAGAGGAACACGAGCGCGGCGGCGGATGCGAGCGCGGGGGCGAGCGCCGGCAGCACGATCATGAGCCAGGCCCGCAGCCTGCCGGCTCCGAGCACGCGCGCGGCCTGCTCGGAGCTGTCGTCGAGCCGCGCCCAGAAGCCGCCCACGGTGCGCGCGACCACCGCGACGTTCGGGAAGGCGAGGGCGAGCACGACGACGGCGAGGGATCGGTCGAGACCCAGGAACTCGAGCAGCCCGCCCGGACCGAACAGCGCGGAGAACGCGACGCCGACGACCACCGTCGGCAGCACGAACGGCACGGTCAGGATCCCTCGCAGCAGCGTCTGCCCGGGGAACCGCAGCCGGTAGAGCGCGTAGGCCGCGGGCACGCCGAGCAGCACGGAGACGACGGTCGCGAGCCCCGCCTGCGAGAGGGTGTTGCCGATGACGCGCCAGGTGCGTTGGGAGCCGAACACCTCGGCGATGCCGCCGAGGTCGACCCCGCCGCCCGTGACGCCCCCGCCGAACCCGGTCGCCACGAGCGCGACGACCGGCCACAGGAAGAAGACGATGAGGAAGGCGAGCGGCAGCGCCACCGCGGCCGTCCATCCGGCGACGCCCCACGCGCTCCGCCTCATCCTCTCGCCCTCATGCCCTCGGCGTCTCCATCGGCCCCGGCCGAGTCCGCTCAGAGCCCGATCTGCTCGCCCAGCCGCTTCAGCCAGCCCTCGCGGCCCGCGTCGACCTCGGAGGCCGGCAGGTCGCGCAGCTGCTCGCGGCTCGGCATCGGCGCGAACTCCGCCCAGGTTTCGGGCAGCCCGGCGTCAGCATCGACCGGGTACATGTACATGGTGTCGGGGATCGTGGCCTGGAACTCGGAGGAGACGAGGTAGTCGACGACCGCCCGCGCGCCTTCGGCGTTCGCGGCGCCCGCGAGCACACCCGCGTACTCGACCTCGGACGTGCAGGTGTCGAGCAGCGCACGCGAGGAGGATGCCGTGCCGTCGTCGTTCAGGGTCGCAACGGGCGAGGAGCTGTACGAGAGAACGATCGGCCTGTCGCCGTCGCTCGCGGCCGAGAACTGCCCGTAGTAGGCGTCGCTCCAGTTCTGCTCGAGGCGGGCGCCGTTGTCGAGCAGGCGCTGCCAGTAGTCGAGGTAGCCGTCCTCGCCGAACTCGGCGACGGTGCCGATCAGGAAGGAGCCTCCGGTCGACGAGGACAGCGGGTCGAGCAGCACGCTCAGGTCGCGGTACTCGGGCCTTGCGAGGTCTTCGTAGCTGCTGGGTTCGGCGATGCCGTGCTCGGCGAACCACTCGGTATCGATGTTGATGCAGGTCGCGCCCACGTCGACGGGGGTGAGGGATCCCGAGCCGTCGAAGGCGTACTCGTCGGCCGAGGCGGGCAGCCCCTCCGGGGTGTAGGGCTCGACCACGTCGTTCTCGATCAGGCGGGAGGCGTAGGTGTTGTCGACGCCGTAGAAGGCGTCGGCGATGGGGGCGCCCCGGGTGAGCACGAGCTTGTTCGTGAGCTCGCCTCCCTCGCCTCCCGTGATGACCTCGACGTCGTATCCGGTCGCGGCGCTCGCGGCCTTCGCGAACTCCTCGTTCGGGAAGGCGTCGTGCACCACGAGGGTGACCTTCCGGGAGTCGGCCTCGTCCGGCGAGCCGGAGCAGCCGGTGAGCGCGAGGCCGAGCGCCGCGGCCGCCACGACCGCGACGGGAACGGCGCGACGGATCGCGAGGGATGAGGGGCGTGCAGGCATCATCGAGATGGTCCTTCCTCCGCTGGTATGACCCAGATCAGGTTGAACGGTGAGAACTCGCGAGAAGTTCAATCTCAGCCCCGCGCGTCGGGGCTCCCGTGGATTGCCCCTCCAGCTTAGCGGCTGCGGCGGCGCAACGACCAACCGCGGCGACGCCTCCCGGCCGGGGACGCCTCCGCCGCGCTCTCAGGGCTGCCGTCCCAGGAGTAGGCGCGGAGCAGCTCCTCCTCGTCGAGAGCGGTGGGATCGACCGGGGTACCGGGACCCGCGGTGTCACCGCCGGCACCGTGCCCCGGCTCACCGCTCTCGCCGGCGACTTCCGCATCCTGAGCGTCGATGTCGAAGAGCTCGGGCTCCCGGGTCGCCTCGGGGGCTGCCGACCCGTCGGTCGCGTGCGTCTCGACCGCATACTCCTCGGTCGTATACTCCTCGGTCGTATACTCCTCGGTCGTATACTCCTCGGTCGTCGACTCGTCGGCCGGGTCCCCTCCAGCGGAGAAGCCGTCGGAGCGATCGCTCTGCGCTTCCGCGAGCAGGTGCGACGCGTCGCCCCAGCTCTCACCTCCGGTCGCGGGATCGGCCTTCGCATCACGCGGGCCGAGCTTCCACCAGGGGGTCCGCGATCCGCCCGCGCGACGCACGGAGCCGAGCGGCGCCGTGGCCTGCTGATCCTCGCCACCGGGGCTGGGCGCCGGATCAGCCCCGTCGACGAGACCCGCGCGATCGAACCCGTCACCCGAATCCTCGGAGCCGCCCGATCCCCTGTGCTCCCCCGAGAGCACGGCACGCAACCGGGCGCCGTCCCACCGGCCCGCGGCGACGCCGAGCAGCAGGCCGCCGCCCAGCTCCGCAGCCGCGAGGCCGCCGAGCAGCCAGGGGTGCGGCCCCGCCTCGGCGAGCCTGTCGGGCCCGATGGCGCCCCGCGCGAGCGCACCGGCTCCGGTGCAGACGAGACCCGTGATCACGCCGGCAGCGGCGGCCATAGAGAGCGCCGCGGTCCACGAGGTGCGCCGCAGCAGCGGCCTGCGGGCGAAGGCCGCGCCGACGCCCGCGCCGACGAGCACCACGAGGGCCGGCGCGAGAGCTCCGCCGCTGCCCCACCCCTGCGGGATCGCGCCGAACAGCGGCAGCGCGGGCATCGGGCCGAGCAGCGACTCGAACGGGGTCGCCGAGCTGCCGATCCCCACGGAGAAGCCGGCCCCGGTGAGCCACGAGGCCGCCCAGATCAGGAACACCGGCAGCAGGGCGAGCTGCAGCAGGAACACCGCGAAGGCGCCGAGGCCGTCGAGCTGCAGCGCCTGCGACAGCGTTGCGACCTGCACATAGCCGGCGACGAGGGCGATCGCCAGCCCGATCGACGCGAGGCCGAGCAGCGCGAGCAGCGACGCGGCCGCCAGGCGGAAGGTCTCGCCGAGGCGCACCGGGAAGGCGGCGTCGCCCGGCAGGCCGAGGCTCCCGATCCCTCGCTGCACCGAGCGCATGAGCCGTCGCCACCAGCCATGATCCTCCCGCACCGCCCTCACGACGAAACCGCAGAGGGACGAGGCCGCATAGAAGGCCGCCGCCGCGAGCACCGCGGCCCATACGGGCCGCGCGAGCACCCCGCCGGCGACCGGCGACACCACGGCGGCGACCGCGGCGAAGCCGAGACCGCCCCCGAGCACGCCGCCCGCACCGGCTCCGCCGCGGGCGCCGAAACGCCAGCCCGCGCGAGCGCCGAGCGCGACGGTGATCAGCGTGATGCCGAGCGGCGCGAGCGAGAACGGGAACTCGAACGCGGCCTGCGGCAGCCCGAGGCCGACGGCGGCCTCGGCGCTCACCGGGAACTCCAGCGGCACGAGGTGGGCGAGGAACCACACGCCGACCGCGCTGCCGAAGACCTCGCCGGGTTCGGCGGCGAGCGAGAACGTGATGACCCAGAGCAGCACGGCCGGCACGACGACGACGGCCAGGCCGACGAGCGCGACCGCCGCCGCCTCGATCGCGGCGACCACCGCCGTCAGCACTGCTCTCATCGACGCCTCCTCAGGACCCGTCAAGGCTATCGCGCACCCCTGACACGCAGCCGAGGCGCGCCCGGCCCGGCTCTCCGCATAGGCTGGCGGTATGGCACTGCGATCGCCCTACGAGGCGGCCCTCGGAGAACGGATCCACGATCTGCACCCCGAGCTGCGCCGCTACTTCTCCGCGATCCCCGAGGGCTGCGTCGGCCTGGGGCGGGGCGAGTTCTCCGAGTTCGGCTCGCGGTCGCGGTGGCTGCGCCCGCTGCTGCGGGCGTTCGAGCGCCGGGGCGCGCTCTACGGCGGGTACGCGGAGGCCGTGCCGTTCCGCATCGTCAACCGCACGATCGCCGCCGGGCCGGGAACGGAGGCGGGCACGGCGGTCGCGCGGCGCGAGATCGGCCTGCCCGGCGGGGAATGGGTGATGTCCGACGACGTGGTGCGGGTCGGCGATCGCGTCGTGGACCGGATCGGCGCCCCGTGGACGCTCTCGGCGTCGTTCGAAGTGGACGTGCGCGACGGGGCGCTCGTGCTCACCAGCCGGGCGGTCGGCGTGGTGCTCGGTCGGCTGCGGCTGCGCATCCCGAGGCCGCTCGCGCCCGTCGTGCGGCTGCGCAAGAGCCGTGCGGCGGAGGGCGGCGGCCAATACGTCGAACTCACCGTCGATGCCCCGGTGGTGGGCCGCATCTACGGCTACCGCGGCGGATTCGAGTACGCCATCGTCCCCGAGGAGCAGGCATGAGCGCAGAGATCGACGGCAGGGTGGTGGTCGGCGGCGCCGGCGGATTCATGGGCGCGTATCTGACCCGGCGCTACCGGGAGGCCGGTCGCGAGGTCGTGACGATCGGGCGCTCCGGCGCCGAGCTGCGCTGGGACGATCCGCGGGGGATCGGCCGGGCCGTCGACGGCGCGGCGCTCGTCGTCGGGCTCGCGGGCAAGAGTGTCAACTGCCGCTACACTCCCGACAACCGCGCCGAGATCTTCCGCTCCCGTCTCGAGACCACCGCGGCCCTCTCCCGGGCGATCGCCGCGGCCGACGCCCCGCCGCCGCTCTGGGTGAACTCCTCGACGGCGACCATCTACCGTCACGCCGAGGATCGCCCCAGGACCGAGGTCGGCGGAGAGATCGGAACCGGCTTCTCGGTCGAGGTCGCGAAGGCGTGGGAGGCGGCGCTGTTCGCCGACGAGTTGCCGGGCACGCGTCGCGTCGCCCTGCGCAGCGCGATCGTGCTCGGCCACGGCGGTGTGCTCGGTCCGATCCGCGCGCTCGCCAGGCTCAGGCTCGGGGGTGCCCAGTACGACGGCCGGTGGCCCGTGAGCCGCGCGCGCCGGGCCGCAGGCACCGCGCATCTGCCGGGCGCGCGCCGCGGCGCCCAACGCTTCAGCTGGGTGCACATCGAGGACGTCGCGCGGATCGTCGACTTCTTGGAGGCCGATCCCTCGCTCTCCGGTCCGGTCAACGCCTGCGCGCCGAACCCCGTCGACAACCGCACGTTCATGGCCCTCGTGCGGCGCGTGCTCGGCGTGCGGGTCGGGCCGCCGATCCCTCGCCCCCTGCTCGAGATCGGTGCGATCGGCATCCGCACCGAGACGGAGCTCGTGCTCAAGAGCCGCTGGGTGCTGCCGGAGCGGCTGCAGCGGGCGGGGTTCGAGTTCGCGTACCCGGAGCTCGAGCCCGCGCTCCGCGAGGCGTTCTCCCGCTGATGCCTCACTCGAGCCGGACGTCCCGGGCGAGCGCTGCCGCGTGCGCCCTGCTCTCCGCGCCGAGCTTCACCAGCACGCTCGAGACGTGCGATTTCACCGTCGGGATCGAGATGCCGAGGGCGGCGGCGATCCTCGCGTTGGATCGCCCCTCGCGCATCGCGGCCAGCACCTCCCGTTCCCTCGCGGTGAGCTGGTCGAGGCCGTGCAGCTCCGCTTCCCGTTCCCCGCCGCAGGCCGATCCCTCGGCGATGGCGGCGAGCGCCCGCCTGGTGACCCGGGGATCGAGCACGCCCTCCCCCGCCGCGACGCGCTGCACCGCGTCCACGAGCGGCCCCGCAGCGGTCGTCTTCAGCAGGAAGCCGGCGGCGCCCGCCCGGATCGCGGCGAACACCAGTTCGTCCTCGTCGAAGCTCGTGAGCGCGAGCACCTCGGCGGTGCCGGCGGCGACGATCTCCCGCGTCGCCGCGATGCCGTCGACGCCGGGCATGCGGAGATCCATGAGCACCGCGTCCGGCTGGAGGGCTGCGGCGCTCCGGATCGCGGCGGCCCCGTCGGCGGCCTCTCCCACCACTTCGACCCCGTGGGATTCGAGGATCATGCGCAGCCCCTCGCGGATCATGCCGTGATCGTCCGCGATCACCACGCGGGGCGACCGCGCTCCGTCGGTCACGATCCCTCTCCCCGCGGCAGCCTGGCGCGCACGGCCCACACCCCGCCCGTCTCGGGACCGGCCGTGATCTCGCCGCCGAGGGCGTGCGCCCGCTCCTCGAGCAGCCCGAGCCCCATCCCGCTCCCCCGCAGCTCCGGCCGTGCGAGCGCCGAGCCGCCGCGCGAGACGACGTCGACGCGCACCTCGCCGGCGCCCTCGCCGGCGCCCTCCGAGAGCCGCACCTCGACCTCCGCGCCCGAGGCGTGCCGCACGGCGTTCGCGAGCGCCTCCTGCACGACCCTGCCCACGGCATGATCGACGGGCGCCGACAGCTCGAAGCCGATGCCGTCGATCACGCGCACGTCGCCGACCCCCGACGCCACGGCCGCATCGGCCAGATCGGCGATCCCGGCCCGACCCGGGGAGGGCGAGGGATCCGACTCCCCCGAGCGCAGCACCTGGATCATCGACCGCAGCGCCGCATGGGCCTCCAGGCTCGAGTCGCGCACCGCGCGCAGCGAGCCGCGCTCCGCGCTGTCGCCTCCCGGCATGCCGAGCGCCGCCTCGCTGCGGATCGCGACCGCCGCGACATGGCCGGCCACCACGTCGTGCAGTTCGCGCGCCATGCGGTCCCGCTCCCCCTGCACCGCGGCGATCCGGTCCAGCTCCGCGAGCCGCACCGCGTCCTCGGCCCGCCTGCGGTGCAGTTCGACGAGCTCGCGCGACTGGGCCACCGAGTTGGCGTACCAGAACGTCACCCCGAGCAGGCCGCCGAACTGCAGCGCGATCATGAGCGCGACGCGGGGATCCCTCGTGAGCGCGAACGCGGTCGCACTCAGCACGACCGCACCGGCCGCGCTTGCCCAGAGCATGCGTCGGCGCTGCCGGGGGCGGAGCGAGATCACGCAGGCGTGGATCAGCTCGAGCATCACGAGCAACGGCACGAGACCGCCGACGGTCAGCAGATCGGCGACGAACAGCAGCAGCGACAGCGCGAGGCCGACGAAGGGCGCCCGTCTCTCCAGCAGCACGGTCGCGCAGGCCGGGACGGCGGTCGCGAGGGTCCACCAGGCGGGCGGGTGCTCGGGCAGCAGCGAGAACACATCCCACAGCCCCGCCCCGCCGAGCACCGCGAGCCCCGCCGCGAGCAGCAGGTACAGCCCGGCCATCGCCCACGGGCGCTCGGCCGCCCAAGAGGGAGCACCGGGCGCGGCTCTGCTCCCCGGCATCGGCTCCCGCTCAGCTCCCATGCCACCATCCAAGCAGGGTCGCCCGGCTTCCGCCTCCGACCAAAGGATGACGCCGCATCCTGCCTTCAGCCGATCCAGGATCCCTCGCGGTGCGAGATGCTCTGAGCATGGACTTCCTCACCGGCCTCCCGCTCCCAGCAGCGCTCGCGATCCTCGCCCTCGTCGACGGCCTCAGCGTCGGAACCCTCCTGATCCCGCTCTTCTTCCTCATCGCACCGGGCCGGCCGCGCGTCGGCAGGATCCTGCTGTACCTCGGCTCGATCACCGGCTTCTACTACCTCGTCGGCATCCTCTTCACACTCGGCATCGTGAGCGCGATCCACATCGGCCGCGACTTCCTCGACTCCGCGTTCGGCCAGTGGGCGCTGCTGCTCGTCGGCCTCGCGCTGCTCGCCGCAGGGATCTGGATGGGCGAGCGCGACTCCCGCCGCAAGAAGCGCGCGAAGGCGGGCGATCCCTCGGCGCAGCAGGGCAGCGCCCGTCTGCTCAGGTGGCGCGAGCGGGTGCTCGCCCCGCACACGAGCGGCGCGGCCGTGATGGGGGTGGCGCTCGCGGCGGGCCTCATCGAGGTCGCGTCGATGCTGCCCTATCTCATCGGTATGACGATGATCGCCGACGCACCGCTCGGCATGCCTGCCCGCTTCGCCCTGCTCGCCGGATACTGCCTCGTCATGATCGCCCCCGCACTGCTGCTGCTCGCGGCGAGGCTCCTCGCCGCCCGCGCGGTCGAGCGGCCGCTGCAGCGCTTCACCGCCTGGATGCAGCGCACCGGCGCCGAGAACACCTCGTGGATCCTCGGCATCATCGGTTTCCTGCTCGCCCGGTCCGCGTTTACGGAGCTCGGCTTGCGACTGCCGTTCATCGGGTGAGGGATCCGTGACGCGCGGGCGCGCTCCGGCTTGGGCGCGCTCCCCTGTAGCCACGGGGGCGCGACGGCGCCCCCTTACCAGGACGCGGTGACGGCCCGGTGCGCCTCGAAGAGGGGCACGGTCGTCCCCTCCGGTGCACGGCCGAAACCGCACTCGGTCGCAACCCCGAAGGTGCGGGAGACATGCCGCCGTGCTGCCGCGATGCGGCGCTCGGCGCCCTCGGCCCCGTCCTCGCGGTGCACGAGGCCGAGGTAGAGCTCGGTCTCCGCGGGGATCGCGAGCCGCTCGAGGGGCTCGAAGTAGGCGTCGTCATCGCGCTCGATCGGCACCGGCAGGTGCAGCCAGGTGAGGTCGCGGCGCGCCCGCTCGACGACGAGATTCGCGAAGCGGGTGAGGTGCTCAGCGTCGCGCGGTTCGACGAAGTGCTTCTCGGCGACGTCGCCGTAGCAGAGGTGCACGCCGACCTCGACGTCGGCGGGAACGCGGTCGATCTGGCGGGCGAGGCGCTCGGCTGTGCCGGCCCAGACGTCGTCGAACCACTCGTAGGGCTGCCCCGTGAAGCTCGTCTGCCCCTCGAGCATCGCGAACTCGAGCGCGGCGTCCCACTGGATCGCAACCTCGTCGTGGGGGATCTCGGTGAGAATGCGATCGAGTTCGGCAGCGAGCGCCCGCTCGTAGACCGGCTCGAACTCGGCGCGGTCCTCGGCGCGGACGAAGCTGCCGACGACGCCGAGCGGGGTCGGCAGCGACACCTGGAATCGGGTACCCGCCGGGACGACGCCCTCGCGCTTCAGCCTCGCGAAGACGGCCCACGAGTCGAGCGCGGCATCGGCGTAGCCGAGCGGCGGCAGATCGAGGTCTTCGGCGCGCACGCCGTCGGCGAGGCGCACCTGGCGCATGTCGAGCATGCGGAGAGGGATCGGGGTGTCGCCGACGCGCTCGATACCGTCCGCCTGTCCGAGGCGATCGGCCTGGAACACGATCCAGTGGAAGCGCTCCCCCACCTCACCGTCGGGGATGCGCTTGAGTCGGTCGCCGAGGTGTTCTGCGGCGGTGCGCATCGTGGTCTCGGCGTCGTCGAAGTTGATGCTGCCGACGAGGTGGGCGCCGATCGCACTGGGCGAAACGCGCAGCGTTCCGTCGTGATCGGCGGGGCAGTCACTACCGGCCTGGGGTTGCGTCATGCGCTCCAGTGTAGTGAGCGCCCAGGGCATCCCGTCGCCGCGGGCCCCGCGCTCCCCGCACTCCTCGGGCTCCCCCCGGGGGCGCGGAGTACGACACCCGTGCGTCTGCACGAGATGCCCCCTATTGCCCGGGAACGAGGGGGCATCTCGTGCAGAAGCCCTCATCTCGCGGCGAGCGCAGGCGTATGCGGCGGCGCCGACTCGGGCCCCGGGCGCCGGCCCCGTGCGACGAACATCGGACGCGGCACCCGCACAACACAAGGCTCCCGCCCCCCCTCGACAAGCTCGGGGAGCGGGAGCCTCGCAGCTCGGCGCGTGAACGCCGACGCGCTTACAGCGCGTTGTACTGGCGCAGTGGCGCCAGTAGCATTCGCGCGTGAACGCCGACGCGCTTACAGCGCTGCGAATGCCTCACGCAGCAGGTTCGCGGCCTCGGTGGGGGTCTTGCCCACCTTGACGCCGGCGGCCTCGAGGGCCTCCTTCTTCGCCTGCGCGGTGCCGGCCGAGCCGGAGACGATCGCGCCGGCGTGACCCATCGTCTTGCCCTCGGGGGCGGTGAAGCCCGCGACGTAGCCGACGACCGGCTTGGTGACGTTGGCCTTGATGAACTCGGCCGCACGCTCCTCGGCGTCGCCGCCGATCTCGCCGATCATCACGATCGCCTTCGTCTCGGGGTCGGCCTCGAACGCGGCGAGCGCGTCGATGTGGGTGGTGCCGATGATGGGGTCGCCGCCGATGCCGATCGCGGTCGAGAAGCCGAGATCGCGCAGTTCGTACATCATCTGGTAGGTCAGCGTGCCCGACTTCGAGACGAGGCCGATCGGGCCCTTGCCCGTGATGGTCGCGGGCGTGATGCCGGCGAGCGCCTCGTCGGGGGTGATGATGCCGGGGCAGTTCGGGCCGATGATGCGGGTCTTGCCGCCCGTGGCCTTCGCGTGCGCCCACAGCTCGGCCGAATCCTTGACGGGCACGCCCTCGGTGATGATCACCAGCAGGCCGATGCCGGCGTCGATGGCCTCGATCGCGGCGTCCTTGGTGAAGGCCGGGGGCACGAAGGCGACCGACACGTCGGCGCCGGTCTCGGCCATCGCCTCGGCGACCGAGGCGAACACCGGCAACTCGACCTGAGCGCCGGAGGCATCGACGTGCGAGACGGTGGTGCCCGCCTTGCGCGCGTTCACGCCGCCGACGATGTTCGTGCCCGCGGCGAGCATGCGCGCGGTGTGCTTGGTGCCCTCGCCGCCGGTGATGCCCTGGACGATGACCTTGGAATCCTTGTTCAGGAAGATCGACATTCTGTTGCTTCTTTCCGTGAGTCTCGTCGGTTAGCGGGCGTTGGCCAGTTCGGCGGCCTTGTCGGCGCCCTCGTCCATGGTGGCTGCCTGCACGACGAGCGGGTGGTTCGCCTGGTTGAGGATCGCGCGGCCCTCCTCGACGTTGTTGCCGTCGAGCCGCACGACGAGCGGCTTGTTCGCGGCGTCGCCGAGCTTCTCGAGCGCACCGACGATGCCGTTGGCGACCGCGTCGCAGGCGGTGATGCCGCCGAAGACGTTGACGAAGACCGACTTGACCTGCGGGTCGCCGAGGATCACATCGAGGCCGGCCGCCATGACCTCGGCCGAGGCGCCGCCGCCGATGTCGAGGAAGTTGGCGGGCTTCACTCCGCCGTGGTTCTCGCCCGCGTAGGCGACGACGTCGAGCGTCGACATCACGAGACCGGCGCCATTGCCGATCACGCCGACCTCGCCGTCGAGCTTCACGTAGTTGAGATCCTGCGCCTTCGCCTTGGCCTCGAGCGGATCCTCGGCGGCCTTGTCCTCGAGCGCCTCGTGCTCGGGCTGGCGGAAGTCGGCGTTGGCGTCGAGCGAGACCTTGCCGTCGAGGGCGATGATCTCGCCCTCGCCCGTGAGCACGAGCGGGTTGACCTCGACCAGGGTCGCGTCTTCACCGGTGTAGACCTCGTACAGCTTCTGGAAGACGGGCACGACCTTGCCGACGAGCTCCTCGGGGAACTTCGCCGCGCGGGCGATCTCCTCGGCCTTGGCTGCATCGATGCCGGTGATCGGATCCACCTCGACGCGCGCGAGCGCCTCGGGCTTCTCGACGGCGAGCTGCTCGATGTCCATGCCGCCCTCGACGCTGCAGAGCGAGAGGTAGGAGCGGTTCGCACGGTCGAGCAGCACCGAGAAGTAGAACTCCTGCTTGATGTCGGCGCCCGCCGCCACCATCACGCGCTTCACCACGTGGCCCTTGATGTCGAGGCCGAGGATGGCCTGCGCCGCCTCGTAGGCCTCATCGGGGTTCTTCGCGACCTTCACGCCGCCGGCCTTGCCGCGGCCGCCGGTCTTGACCTGCGCCTTCACGACGACGACGCCGCCCAGCTTCTCGGCGGCCGCCCTCACCTCTTCGGGGGTGTCCGCGACGATGCCGGCAAGCACCGGCACTCCGTATCGCTCGAAAAGATCTCGTGCCTGGTACTCGTACAGATCCACGTACTGTCCTTCGTTTGGGAGTCGGGGTGATCCGAGGCAGAAAAATGTCTCGACGTCGAGATAAGTCGACCAATCCCGAATTCTAGCACCGCGACCCGCGGGGCACCCGTCACAGCGTGAGGTCAGGCACCTCCCCGCTCATGGGGAAACCCACCTCACCAGGGATTCTCATGAGAGTCGGGACACGGGCCAGAATCTGACCTCGTCTTCAGCCGCGATCGTTACACTCGAAGCGCGAACCACGTGCGCACCGGCACCGTTCGCCGCCGAGAGGAGAGCTCTAGAGTGAGCATGACCGAAGCTCCGAAGCCCGAAGGGCTCCGTGCGCGGAAGCGCCGCGCGACCGAGAACGCGATCGAGACCTCCGCGGTCAGTCTGGCCCTCGAGCACGGCGTCGAGAACGTCACCGTCGAGGCCATCTGCGAGCAGGCAGACATCTCTCGCAGCACCTTCTTCAACTACTTTCCGGCGCGGGACTACGCGATCGTCGGTCGCGCGATCGGCATCCCCGAGGGATCGGATGCGTTCGAAGTGCTCGACTCGAGCCCCGACAACCTGCCGCTCGGCATCTTCCGGCTGCTCTTCGCCGCGATCGGCCACCGCCAGGTGAACGCCGAGGTCGCACGACTGAGGGCGAGGCTCATGGCCGAGCAGCCCGAGGCCGTGCGCCTCACGATCTCCACGCTGCTCGAGTCGTCGTACCACCTTACGACGGTGACGATCGCGTGGCTGCGCGAGCACCCGGAGCACGCCAAGCTCGATTCGCCGGAGCGGGAGGCCACGCTCGCGGTGACCCTGGTCCACGGCATGGTCGCTGCGCACATGCACGTGTGGGCCCGGGCCGACGGAGACGCGACGGCCGAGGAGAACGAGTTCCTCCAGGCGCTCGACGACTACCGCACCGTCCTCGGCTGAGCCGGCTCAGCTCAGCGGCAGCTGCTTCGCCGCCATGATGGACAGGTCGAGCCCTGCCGAGCCGAGCTGCCCTGCGTCGAGGTGCGCGACGTACTCGTTCTTCAGCTTCGCCCCGTCGTTCTCGAACGGCCCCTCGCGGAATCGGTAGAAGGCCAGGGTCGGCAGCATCGCGTCGTCCGAGGTGAGGATCGCGTTGTGGAAGTCGCCGTTCGCGCGGCGCAGCTCGGCGAAGACCTCCGCGGCGAGCCTCTCCGCATCGAGATCGGCGGTGTCCGATCCCTCGACCAGTTGGATGGCGAGGTGCAGCTGACGGTTACCGCTGCCGTCTTCGAAGGAGATGAGACGGTGGTTCTCGACGATGCCGAGCAGGAGTTCGTGGGCGTTGATGACGTCGCGGAGCGAGTCGGGCCCCACGACCGCGCCGTTGAAGTCGACCGAGAGGTCGCTGCGTCCGTAGTGGAAGAGCAGCGGCAGGTCGAGCAGCTTCGACTTCAGCACGCGCTGCAGCCCGAGCTCGCGCAGCACCGGTTCGAGTTCGGCGACGCGCATCACGTGGCCGCGGTCGTGGATGTTGTAGCGGATGCGCGGGTTCAGATTCTCGGAACGCACGATCGTCACCAGCAGCTCGCCCTCGGCGTTGGTCTCGATGAGGTAGTTGAACGGGTTGAACTGGAAGATCATGGGCAGCACGCCGTATTCGGCACGCTTGCTGACGCGCTTCGCGAGTTCGGGACTCGCCGCGATCGCGCGCCGCAGCTCGACCGTGAAGTCGGTCTCGAGTGCGAGGTTGATCTCGAGATCGCTCGCGCCGTAGCTGCCGTACGCGGAGTGGGCCACCTCGAGGATGCGGTCGCGCATGCTCTCGCTGATGCCCTCGCCGCCGAACGCCGCGACGATGTCGTACTTCGACCAGTCGAGGCGGGTGTCGTCGAAGAGCGACTTCAGGAACGGCGGGTAGCTCAGGATCACGTAGGTGTGCTTCGGCCCGAACTCCTGGATCGTCTGGATGATCTTGTTCTTGTCGGGCCCGATCGACTTGATCATGCTCACGTCGGTGAGCGAGGTCGTGACGTTCATGCCGGTGGCCCACGCGCCGAGCGAGAAGGCGTTGAGCACGAACGGCGGATACTTCATCGACTGCGCGGTGTTCGAGTAGCCGAGCTGCAGGATCTGCCGTGTCGCCATGCGTTCGCGCGGCCCCCTGATCCAGCTCGTCGGCGTTCCCGAACTGCCGCTCGATTCATCGACGATCACGCCGCGGCGAGGGATCCTGCCGTCGAGGCAGCGTTCGGGGATCGACCACCGCTTCACGTAGGAGTCCTTGTCCATCTCGGGGATGGTGAGGAGCGCGGATTCGACGCCCGCGCTCGTGTCGAGTCGGCGCGGGAAGCCGCGCTCGGCCAGGAACTCGCGGTAGGCCGGCACCCGCTTCGCGGTCTGCTCGAAGGTGCGCCAGGCGCGCAGCCGCCCCAGCTTCCACCGCAGCGGCTCGATGCCGGGGGCGAGCAGGATGCGGTGGGTGCCGACGCGCGGCATGAGCAGCCGCACCGCCCGCTCCAGCACGGCGAGCAGTGCGAATGTGACCCAGCGCTTCATCGCGCCTCCTCTCCCGAGGCCGCGGTCGCGGCGCTCTCGTTCTCCAGCAGCATGGCGGCCGCGCTTCTGCGGTGCGCGAGCGGCGGGTAGGGGCTGTAGCCGAAGCGGAACAGCATCCAGGCCATACGGCCGTCGCCCTCGCGCGCCCCGACGGCGTCTGCGAACAGCTCGTGGGAGCGCGGGTTCGTGATCACCGTGCCGAAGGGGTGCAGCACGACGCCGTTGCGATGCAGCTCGAGCCAGACGCGCATGAAGGTGCGGCCGGCCTCGATGTAGTCCCCTGGACCCGCGAACGGCCCCTCGAGCCAGCCGAGCTGGTGCACGCCGCGCATGGTGTTGAGATAGACGCCCCGGATGGCGGCTCCGATCACCGGGGCGCGCCACAGGCCGCGGTGCCCCATCGCGAAGCGCAGGATGCGGCCGGGCAGCAGCATCGCCTCGGCCGACAGGCCGTCCGCCTTCTCGGCGGCCTCTCGCTTCGAGAATCTGAGCCATGTCATGATCTCGTCGTAGACGGCGTCGTTCTCGAGGTCGTCGAAGAGGGTCGCCTGGTTGACGTGCACGATGCGTTTGACGAGCGCGCGGTCGTCGGTGCTGCGGAACTCGTAGCCCGCCTCGGTGCAGATCCGCTCGGCTCCGCGCAGCACGTCGACGGAAACCGTGCGGCTCGTGTAGGGCCGCCGGGACGTGCGCCTGGTGCGGAGCCGTTCGAGGGCGATGCGGGCCTCCGCCCGCTCCTTCTCCGAGAGATCGAGCGGCTCGAGTTCGACCTCGGCGAAGCGGTGGAGGCGCTCGGATCCTTCGAAGTCCATCTCGGCGAGGTCGAGACGCTCGGAGACCTCGTAGCCCGCGGCACGGGCCACGACCCGCAGTGTTTCCAGGAATACGCCGGCGCAGACGTGCGCGAAGGGGATGCCGAACGACTCGGCCGGGAGCCCGAGGTCGAGGTCGTAGTACAGCGTTGCGGTCAGAGGGCCCGTCGGACGCAGTTTCACCGGCTGCGAGTTGTGCGGGCTCGGGTAGCGCCGCGCGTCCTCGACGATCGCGGGCCAGACGCTCAGCGCTGAATCGGTCATGACATCGACCCTACGCCGCTCCCCCGACATCCGCGGAATGCGCGGCGCGCGACACGCTCACACCGCGTGCGCCGCCGCCATGAGGTCGGCGGGAATCTCGCGCTCGAGCGCGACTCGCAGCCACTCGACGAAGGCGAGGAAGCGGTCGGAAGGCACGGCGAGATCGATTCCCGTCGCGTCGGCGAGCTGATGCAGGCGGTAGTTCACGGTCGTGCGGTGCACGTGGAGCAGCGCCGCCGGTCCCGTCTCCTGATCGGAGCGGAGCAGCGCCCCGACCGTGTCGAAGGCGAAGCTCTCGGGGTCGCGGAGCGCCGCGGCGAGCGCTCCGGTGCGGCTCTCTTCGATCGCGTGCGGCGGCTGCGCCGGTGCGACCGCGGCTGCCAGGCCGGCCACCCGGCTCCACCCGACCACGGGTTCGCTCCGGTAGAGCTCCCTGCACAGCACCGCCGAGATCGCGGCCCGGGCGTAGAGCGCGCGCAGTTCGGAGGCCGACGCGAGACCCGCGAGGCCCGCTCCGCGGTCGAGCCCGATCTCCCGCATGCTCCTGGTACCCTCCGTGCGCACCCACTCCAACGCTCCGCGGTCGACGATGCCGTCGTCGCCCTCCCCCGCGAGCACCGCCACGGCGAATCCGTCGGCGTCGAGCACCGTCGCCGTCGAGAGGCCGCAGAGCGATGCGGGTCGGAGCGCGCGCTTCAGGAGCTCGTGCAGCGAATCATGCTCCTCTCCCGAGGCGCAGTACGCCATGACGGCGAAGAGCCTTCCCGCCTCCGGCTCCGGCGTCGCGGCCTCTCGCCCGAGCACGAGCTCGCGCAGCCACCCGGCCGTCCCGACCCCAGTGCTGTCCCCGTCCTGCGCCGTCGTGCGCTCCTCGAGGATCATGGCGAGCTGTCTGCAGTAGCGCTCGATCTCGTCGCCGGGCAGATGCACCCCGCGATCGATGATCCAGAGATAGGCGAGACCGTCGCCCACGGGGTAGCACCATCTCGGCTCGATGGACATCTGCGGGTTCCCCGGAACCCGCACGGGAGCGGAGCCGCTGAGATCCCTCACGAAGGAGGAGAAGTAGTCCCGCGCCCCCGGCGGCATGGTGCGGTGCAGCAGCAGATGCATCCGATAGGGATCGGCGTCGCCGAAGTGCCGGCTGACCGCGATGAGTTCCCCGTCGCGGGCGTCGATCGCGATGGACTGCTGGAGGCGGGTCGCGAGCCGGTCGATGAGCAGCTGCACCTCATCGACGAGAGTGTTCTGCACGCGCGACCCACCTCCTCTCGGGGTTCATCGTATCCGACCGCGACGCGCTCTCCTGAACCGGGGAGGGCCGCCGCGACCGGCTCAGAGTTCCAGCAGCTGTCCGGCCCCTGCCGCCTCCGCGGCCTCGTGGATCGCCGCCGCGACGGCCATGTCGCAGACCGCCATGCCGATGTTGCTGTTGACGATGAGCTGGTCGGGAGAGGTGCGGCCCGGCTTCAGCCCCGCCAGCACCTCACCCGATTCGGCAGCGATCCGGGGGCTACCCCCTGGGTAGTACCCCATCTCCACGAAGAGATCGTGCTCCTCGGTCGAGTCGGTGATGTAGGCGTCGGCGCGCATCGGGATCTCGGGATCCCAGAAGGTGTTGAGGTCGCAGGGCAGGATCGTCTGCCCCGCCGACACCCACTCGCTCTTCGCGAGCGCCAGAGGTTCCCGTACGACGAGCGTCGCCGAGCTCAGCACCTCGCACTCCTTCACCACCTGCTCGATCGATGCGCCCACACGGAGCTTCACGCCGGTCTCGGGCTGCAGATCGGCGACGAGCCGCTCCGCGACCTCGGGGAAGCGGTCGAACACGACGATCTCCTCGAGCGAGTCGAGGTGCTCCGCTGCGTAGCGCACGTGCTCGCGTCCCTGCACGCCCGCGCCGAACATGCCGAAGCTGCGCGCGCCGGGGTGCAGCTCCTTCGCCATGAGCACCGTCACGGCGGGGGTGCGGGCGGCGGTGAGCCAGGTGCAGTCCATGATCGAGAGCGGCACACCGGTCTCGACGTCGTTGAGGCACAGCACGCCCGTCGTCTGCGGCAGACCGAACTCCCGCGGGTTGCGCGGGTAGCACTCGATCCACTTCGCGCCGACGACGTCCATCTCGGGGATGAAGGCGGGCATGGCGTGGAAGAAGACGTCCTCGTAGGGGTGCACTCCGATCTTCGCCGGCATCTCGGTGCGCTTGTGCCCGTGCTCGACGAGCGCGCGTCGCACGTGGTCGAGCACCGTTCGACGCGAGATGCCGAGGTTCTCGACGTCCTTCCGGGAGAGGTAGCGGAGGTTCTGGCCGCGGGTGATCTGAGACATCGCTGCTTCTTTCTTCGATCTGGAACGGTTGGTCGGGTGGTTGATACGACGCGAGGGATCCCTCAGCGAATGGGGGTCTTGCTCGTCTCGGGGGCCCAGAGAATCGACGCGATGAGGCCGACGAGCGGGAAGAGCGCAAGCAGCAGGAGCGAGGCGTTGACTCCGACTGCGGCGATCAGGACGGGCATGAGATACGTGGCGAGGGCGGCGCCCAAGCGGCTCATCGAGGCGGAGAAGCCGACGCCCGATGTGCGCAGACGGGTCGGGAACATCTCGGACGGGTACACGAACTGGAGGTTCGAGGCGCCCGATGCGACGAACAGGTAGACGCCGGTGGCGATCGCGAGCACGGCGAGCGGCGCGCTCGGGAAGATGCCGAGCACGAGCAGGGAGGCGAGCGTCACTCCGAATGTCGAGATCGCGAAACTGCGCCGGGTCATCGCGACGAGCACCCAGATGAAGACGACCGCGCCCGCGAACTGCAGCATGTTCATGATGAAATCGCGGCTGAAACCCTGCGGCAGGCCGAGGTCGTCGAGCACCGGGGTGATGAAGGTGAAGATCGCGAAGAGCGGACCGACCTGGCACGCCCAGAACAGGCCGCCGTAGGTGGTGAGTTTCCAGTTGCGGCGGTCGAACAGCTCGGAGAAGCGTCCGCGTTCTTCGGCTTGCTGCACCTCGGGGAGGGTCGTACCAGGCGGGAAGTGCCGGTCGACGATCGCCTGAGCTTCGTCTGCCCTGCCCTGCGACTGCAGCCACCGCGGCGACTCGGGCAGCTTGATGCGCGCGATGGCGATGATGACCGCGGGGATGGCGCTGCTGGCGAGCACCACCCGCCAGTTGACGTCTGCCCAGGCGAGCGCGACGAAGTTCGCGCCGACGAATCCGAGGAACCAGGTCGACTGGAGAGCGGCGAGGAACATGCCGCGCACCCGCGCCGGCAGGAACTCCGACAGCAGCGCGGCGCCCACGGCGTACTCGACGCCGATCGCGACGCCGATGAGGATGCGGTAGATCGCGAGATCCCATGTGGTGACGGCGAACAGCTGCAGAACGGAGAGGATCACGAAGGCGATGAGGTTCCAGCGGAAGACGACGCGCCTGCCCCAGCGGTCGGCCGCCCTGCCGAGCACCATGCCGCCGATGAAGATTCCGATGAGCGCGCTCGCACCGATGAGCCCCTGGCTGAGCGCGGAGAAGTGGAGCTCATCTGTGGCGGCGCCGATCGCACCGCCGACGACGCCCAGGATGTACCCGTCGAGCGCGGTGCCGCCGAGCGTGCAGAACGCGGCGAGCGTGTGCAGGCGGTTCCATTTCGCGTAGTCGATCGAGGTGGAGTTCGCCGTTCCGGCGGGCGGGCTCGTCATGCATTGCTCCTTTGCAGCTGGGGTCGCGGGCGCGCGGCGGGGTTGCCGAAACGCCCTCCAGCATTCTTCTGCCGATTCCGTGAGGGATCATCCGCGTGGTGAGGAATCTCGCCGGAGCCGTTTCGACCGATGACGCATCGGGTTCGGATCGCAGCGGCGCGGAGGAGCGCCGACGGTGAGAACGGACACCGTCGACGCCCGAGGTTCAGCGAGGGATCGGCCCCCGCCCCCGCAGGGCTCCGGCCAGGAGCACCACGGCCAGACCCGCGGCGGGCACGAGGAGCAGTCCGGCCCTGAGGCTCGAGGCATCGGCGATCATTCCGACGAGCGGCGGAGACAGCAGGGATCCCAGACGCATGAGCCAGGAGACGACGGTCAGACCGGTGCCGTGACGCAGCCCGGGGAGCTCGTCGGCGGCGTGCATCGCGGCGGGCACCAGGGTGGCGACGCCCAGACCGGCCGTCGCGAACCCCAGGACGGTTCCGGGGATGCTCGGGAACGCGAGAGCTGCGCCCATCCCGAGAGCCGCGACGACTCCGCCGGCTCGGGCGACCGCCCTCTGCCCGAAACGGTCGACCATGCCGTCTCCGACGAGACGGCCGACGAACTGCGCACCGACCAGGGAGATGAACCCCAGCGCGGCGACGGCAGACGGTGCTCCGAGGGAGGACAGGTAGAGGGCGGCCCAGGAGCTGCCCGCGTCCTCGACGACCGTGCCGGCCACCGCGATCACCACGAGCGCGATGAGCACGAGCACGATGCGCGGGGTGATGACCGAGCGCAGCCCCGCACGGATCTCCTCCGGGCCGGCGACCGCCCGCTCGTCCCCCTCATCGTCGCGGCCCGGCAGGCAGAAGCGCAGGGCCACGAGGGAGAGCGCGGAGAACAGCGCCGCCGACATCCCGAGGTGCACGCCGATGGGCAGTCTCAGCGCGATCGCCGCCGCGGCCATGGATCCGCCCGCGACGGCGCCGATCGACCACACGGCGTGGAAGGAGTTCAGAATAGAGCGACCGTATCTCCGCTGCACCCGCAGCCCGTGGGCGTTCTGCGCGACATCGGTGATCGCATCCATGGCGCCGCCGACGAACAGACCCAGCACGAAGACGGGCGCGCTCGGCGCGAGACCCGCGACGAGCAGCCCGAGGCTCGTGAGCACCGTGCCGGCGACCGCCACTCTCGCGGACCCGAATCGCCTGATCAGGGCGGCCGCGGCGAGGCCGGCGAGGATCGCCCCGGCGGGGAAGGCCGCGACCGAGAGGCCGTAGGCCGCGTTCCCCAGACCGAGGTGCTCCTTGATCTCGGGATAGCGGGGCAGGATGTTGGCGAACAGCGCGCCGTTGGTGAGGAACAGCACGGCGACCGCCGCGCGGGCGCGGCGGTCGGACGATGACGCGGAGGGGTTCTGGCGGCTGCGCATCGGAACGGCGCGTCCTTTCGGGTGGTGCGGGCGCTGGGCGTCTCGCCGCAGGACGCGGCTACTCGGCCTTGGAGATCGGCGCGAGTTTGACGAGCAGCTTGCGCTCGCCGACCGATTCGAAGACCACGTGCGCCACCCGCTTCGAGCCTGCGCCGGTGATCGCCGAGACCCGGCCCTCGCCGTATTCGTCGTGCTTGATCCGGTCGCCCGGCGCGAGCTCGAGATCGCCGTTGTCCCGGGTGGCTCCGCCGATCATGTTCGGGAAGCCGCCGCCCGACGCCTGGGCCTCCTTCGCGAGGCGCTTGCGCTCGCGCCACTTGTCGAGCGCCGACTGCATGTTGCCGCTCGCCGGCTCGCTCACGGCGGCGGAGCCGGAGCCCCGACCGGCCGCGCCCGACGCTCCGAACGACACCGACGAGTCGACGCGGCCGCGCGAACGCGAACCGTAGCCGCTCGCTCCCGATGAGGAACCGCGCGGCGCGTTGAGCGCCCGCGACTCCGTTCCGCCGCGGCCGGTGACCTCACCGGGCGACTGCCGCCAGTCGATGAGCCCCTCGGGGATCTCCTGCAGGAAGCGCGAGGGCATCGCGACGGAGACGTCGCCGAAGGTGGCGCGCGTCGAGGCGAGCGTGAGGTACAGGCGCTCGCGCGCTCGCGTGATCCCGACGTACATGAGGCGTCGCTCCTCGTTGATGCCGCCGATCTCGTCGACCGACATCTGGTGCGGCAGCAGCCCCTCCTCGACACCGGTGATGAACACGGCCTTGAACTCGAGTCCCTTCGCGGTGTGCATGGTCATGAGCGAGACCGTACCGCTGGTGTCGTCGAGGTCGTCGGCGGCGGCGACCAGGCTGACCTCGGTGAGGAATGCGAGGAGGCCCGCCCCCGGCTGTTTCGCGTCGAACTCGCGGGCGACCGCGATGAGCTCCTCGAGGTTCTCGGCCCGCGCGTCGTCCTGCGGATCGCGCTTCGCGCGCAGCTTCTCGATCATCTCGGTCTCGTCGAGGATCAGCTTCAGCACGTCGCCGACCGGTGCCGGCGCCTTCTCCCCGCTCCCCGGCTCGTCGGTGGCCCCGCCGCCCGCGGCCATGCGCGCGGCGCGGATGAGCAGCGCCCCGAGCTCCTTGACCGTCGACCTCGGCTTCGGCCCCAGCGCCGCGACCTCATCGGCGCGCAGCATCGCGTCGAGGAAGGAGATGCCCTGCGCCTCCTGGAAGTTCGCCAGGTGCGCCTCGGCCATGGGTCCGATGCCGCGCTTCGGCGCGCCCAGCAGCCGAGACCAGGCGATCGGATCGTAGGGGTTCGCGATGCTCGTGAGGTAGGCCATCGCGTCCTTGATCTCGGCGCGCTCGTAGAACTTCGTGCCGCCGAGCACGCGATAGGGCACGGCCGAGCGGATGAGCAGTTCCTCGAGCGCCCGCGTCTGCGAGTTGGTGCGGTAGAAGACGGCGATGTCGCCGTAGGCGACGCCTGCCCGATGCAGATCCTCGATCTCCTCCGCCACGAAGCGCGCCTCGTCGTGCTGCGAGTACCCGGTGAAGCCGACGATCCTCTCGCCGTCGCCCGCGGTCGTGAAGAGGTTCTTCTCCTGCCGATCGAAGTTGTTGCCGATCACGGCATTCGCCGCGGAGAGGATGTTCTGCGTGGAGCGGTAGTTCTGCTCGAGCTTCACCACCTCGGCTCCCGCGAAGTCGCGCTCGAACTCGACGATGTTGCGGATGTCGGCGCCGCGGAAGGCGTAGATCGACTGGTCGGAGTCGCCGACGACCGTGAGCGAGGCCCCCGGGATGCGGCCCGACGCGTCGAGCTCGCGATCCCTCGCGGGGGGCGTCAGCCCCTCGACCTGCTCCGGCTCTACCGGTCTCGTGAGCTCCCGGATCAGCGCGTACTGCGCGTGGTTGGTGTCCTGGTACTCGTCGACGAGGATGTGGCGGAACCGCCGCTGGTAGACCGCAGCGACATCGGGATGGGAGCGGAAGAGCTGCACCGTCTGTCCGATGAGGTCGTCGAAGTCGAACGCGTTCGCCCGCCTCAGCTCCTGCTGGTACATGGAGAAGATCTCGACGAACAGGCGATCCCTCGGGTCGCTCTCGTTCATCGTCGCCCGGTAGCCGTCGACATCGGTGAGCTCGTTCTTGAGTCGGGAGATCTTCGATCCCGCGTTCGCCGGTGTGAATCCGTAGCTGTCGGCGTCGAGCTCCTTGATGATCCGCTTGAGGAGCGCCCTGCTGTCGGCCGAGTCGTAGATCGTGAAGCCCGACACGTAGCCGAAGCGCTCGGATTCGCGGCGCAGGATCCTGACGCACGCCGAGTGGAACGTCGACACCCACATGCCCTCGACGCCCGAGCCCAGCAGCCCTTCGAGACGCTCCCGCATCTCGGCCGCGGCCTTGTTCGTGAAGGTGATCGCGAGGATCTGGCTCGGCCACGCCTCACGGCCGCGGATGAGCTGCGCGATGCGGTGGGTGAGCACGCGGGTCTTGCCCGACCCCGCCCCCGCGACGATGAGCAGAGCGGGGCCGCGGGCCGTGACCGCGCGCTCCTGCGCAGGGTTCAGCCCGTCGAGCAGCGGGTCGCCGCCGGCGCCCCCGGGAGCGTCGCCGCCGCCGAAACCGTCGCCGACCGGGATTCCCGAGGGATCAAGAAGTTCGAATTCGCTCATCGCCCTCAAGTCTAGGCTCGACCCCTGACAACGGCGCCGCGCCCGCCGGCCGCACCGCGCGACCGCGCCTCCCGCGAGGCCCCGGTCCTCCCGCGCCCCGCTCCGGTGCGACAATAGACGGATGGCAGGAGTTCTGGTCTTCGCGACGGGCGGCACGATCGGCATGCGCGAGACCGAAGCGGGGCTCGCCCCCGATCCCGAGTTCCCCGACATCCTCGAGGGCGTCGTCGCGCGCGTCTGCCGCCCCCTCGGCATCGAGCACCGCGTGAACCACCTCCTCCCCGCCATCGACAGCTCGAACGCCGACGCCGACACGGCGCCGGGCATCGCGCGCGCCATCCGCGCCCGCGCCCGCCTGCAACGCCCCCGCGGCGTCGTCGTGACGCACGGCACCGACACGCTCGCCTACACTGCGGCGAGGCTCGCATTCGACCTCGCCGACCTCGGCGCCCCTGTCGTCGTGACCGGCAGCCAGCTGCCTCACGGATCTCTCGGCACCGACGCGTTCGACAACCTGTCGCTCGCGCTGCGCACCGCGGTGCGGGCCTCCCCGGGCGCGCCCGCGTCGATCGCCTTCGGCGGCGGGCTGCTGCCCGCGGTCCGGGCGACCAAGCACGACAGCCGCGCGTTCCAGGCCTTCCGCGCCGAACTGCCGCTCGCCGCGAGCCCCGAGGGCGTCCCGGCGAGCCGCAGCGGCGACGGCCCCACCAGGTCGGCCCGCGTGCTCGCCTTCCGCTTCACCCCGGCCGTCACCGCGGCGGACCTCACCGCCGCGGCCGGGGCCGGCCCCCAGGGGATCGTGCTCGAGTGCTACGGCAGCGGCAATGGCCCCATGGCCCGGCCGGGCATGCTCGGAGCCCTGCGCGAGATCGCGGCGAGCATCCCAGTCGTCGCGATCACCCAGTGCGCGATCGGCGGCGTCGACCTGGGCCGCTACGCCGTCGGCCGCGAGCTCGCCGCCACCGGTGTGATCGACGGATCCGACCTCACGGTCGAGGCGGCGATCGCGAAACTCGGATACCTGCTCGACCTCGGGTACCGCGGCGACGAGCTGCGATCCCTCATGGAGCGCAATCTGGTCGGGGAGTGCAGCGGGGTGCGCGGCTGATGCCGACCGCTCCCGAGCCGGGGCGCGCGGCGGGCGGTGCTCCGCCGCGCGGTTCGGGCGAGGGATCCCTTGCGGCCCGAGACCTCTCGATCGACGCGGCGCGCATCGGCTCTCTGCTGCTCGTCGTGCTCATCCACCTGCTCATGATCGGCGCGGAGGCCGGGCCCGACGGGGTCGTGCTGTCTCGCCCGCTCGAGGCGCAGCCGTGGTTCGCGGCGGCGACCTGGGTCGGTCAGATCATGCCGCTGTTCTTCGTGCTGGGCGGCTACACGGGCATCCGGTCCTGGCGCAGCGCGGCGGCGCGCGGCGAGCGGTGGTGGCACTACGTGCGCGGCCGGGTGCTGCGGCTCGCACGTCCGGCTCTGCCCTTCTTCGTCCTCTGGCTCGCGGTGCTCGCGGGAGGCAGGGCGGCAGGCGTCGATCCCGCACTGCTCGACGCGGTCGCTGCGGGTGCGGGCACGCCGCTGTGGTTCCTCGCCGCGTTCCTGCTGGCGCAGAGCGCGGTGCCGCTGTTCGCGCGGTTGCACGACCGCGCCCGCACGCCCGCGCTCGCGGCGCTGCTGCTCGCCGCGGTCGCCGTCGACGCGCTCCGCGTCGCGACCGGCGTCGACGCGATCGGCTGGCTGAACTTCGTCTTCGTGTGGTGCTTCGTGCAGCAGCTCGGTTTCATGCTGCTCGACGGATCGCTCTCCCGTATCGCCCAGCGGCGCGGAGGCGCCGCCCGGCTGCTCGCCGTCGCGGCCGCCGGCTACCTGCTGCTGTGGGCCGGTGTCGCCGCGGGCTGGCACTCCCCCGACATGCTGCACAACCTCAACCCGCCCACGGTTTCGCTCGCCCTGCTCGGCGTCTCGCAGATCGCCCTCTTCGAGCTGCTGCGACCGACGCTGCGGCGGTGCATGGCGGCTCGCCCCGTTCAGGCGGTCGCCTTCCTGGTCGGCTCGCGCGCCATGACGGTCTACCTCTGGCATCTGCCGGTGATCATCGCGTTGACCGGCCTCGGCCTGCTGCTGCCCGGAGGCGGACCGGCTCCCGCATCGGCGGCGTGGTGGGCGACGCGCCCGCTCGTCTACCTCGCGGTGCTCGCGATCGTCGTGCTGCTCGGGGCGCCCCTCGGGCGCTTCGAGCGGGTGCCCGCCGCGCTCGCGGAGCGCGCGGCGTCGCCCGCGGCGGTCGTGGTCGCCGCGGGGCTCGCCTTCGCGGCGGCGTTCTGGGTGACGGTCTCGGGGCTCGGTTTCGCGACGGCGCTCTGCGGCACGATCGCGGTCGCGACGGCGGTGCTGCTGGGTCGAGGGTCGGCGAGGGATCCCTACGCGCCGCCCGCGGCCAGCGCCTCGCGAGCCGAGCACCCGAGATCGGGGTGATCGACGAAGATCCCGTCGACGCCCGTGCGCAGCACGGCACCGAACTCCCCCGCCCAGTCGCCCCACTCGGCCGTCTCGCCCGCAGTGCGGCGGCCCCGGCTCAGGAAGCGGTTCTCGGGCCGCAGAGTCCAGGTGAAGACCAGCAGGCCGCGCTCGTGAGCGCGCCCGACGAGATCCTGCCCGGAATCGCCGACGAGCAGCGACTTGTCCACGCTGATGCCGTCGACGCGGCCCGCGAGCAGTTCGAGGCCGGCGTCGCCGCGGTACCACCCGTAGTCGCGCGAGGGTGCGCCGGGCAGCGGCTCGTCGGCGGGCCCGCCCGGCACCTCCATCAGGAAGACGTAGGAGGCGGGCAGACCTGCGTCGCGCAGCCGATCGATCACGCCCAGCTCGAACGACTCGACCACGAGCCGCTCCGGGCGCGCGTCCCACCCCGTCGCCGCGAGCTCGTCGAGCAGCAGCGCGCCGAGGTCGATGCCCAGGTCGAGGAAGTAGCGGGCGTGCTTCACCTCGACGACCACGCCGAGAGGCCGGTCGAGCCGAGCGCACTCCTCGTCGACGATCACCAGCACGTCGCGCAGACGCAGCAGCGGTTCGGCTCCGTCGTAGTCGCGGTTGCCGGGGCGCGTGCCGCTCAGCCGCTCGCGGCAGCGCAGGGTCGACAGCTCGGCCCAGGTGAAGTCCTCCGTGAACCAGCCCGTGAGGCTCTCGCCGTCGACCGTCTTCGTGGTGCGGCGATCCGCGAACTCGGGGTGCTCCGCGACGTCGGTGGTGCCCGAGATCTCGTTCTCGTGCCGCACGACGAGCACGCCGTCGAGGGTCGCCACGATGTCGGGCTCGACGAGGTCGGAGCCGAGCTCGAATGCGAGCCGGTAGGCCGACTCGCTGTGCTCGGGACGGTACCCGGACGCCCCACGATGTCCGATGATCAGGGGCGCCTGCTCCGAATACCGCATGCGCACCAGCCTAGGGGAAATGCGAAGTCACAGCCCCCGCAAAGCCCGAGCTGGGTAGTCTGGAATCACCATACCCATCAGGCCCATACGCCAGGAGAGGATTCCGACGCATGAGCAACCCCGCCCTCAGCAACAACCCGGCGCTCAACGGCAGGTCGCTGACCGCCGATGAGCTGCGCCGCATCTACGAGCAGCCGGCGGCGCAGACGCACCGCCCCGGCATCGACGAGCCTGCGACGGAGGCCGGCTTCGGCGCCCAGCAGCCCCCGGTCATCACGCCCTCCGACAAGCCGATGACCTACGAGAACACCATCTCCAAGACGTTGGTGCTCTTCCTCGTCGTGCTCGCGTTCGGCGCCGTCGGCTGGTTCATGCCGATCCTCGCCCTGCCCGCCGCGATCATCGGCCTCGTGCTCGGTCTCGTCAACTCCTTCAAGAAGCAGCCGAGCGTCCCTCTCATCGTGCTCTACGCCGTGTTCCAGGGCGTCTTCCTCGGCGGCATCTCGGGCATCTTCGAGGCGCAGTGGTCTGGCATCGTCTCGCAGGCGATCATCGGCACGCTCTCGGTGTTCGCGGTGACCCTGCTGCTCTTCCGCAGCGGCAAGGTGCGCACGAGCCCCAGGCTCAACAAGATCTTCCTCATCGCGCTCGTCGGCTATGCGGCCTTCTCGCTCGTGAACTTCGTGATGGTCATGTTCGGTCTCACCGACAACCCATGGGGTATGCGCTCGGGCTGGCTGGGAGTCGCCATCGGTGCGCTCGCGGTGCTGCTCGCGGCGTACTCGCTCGTCATGGACTTCGAACTGATCCAGAACGGCGTGCGCAACCGCGTTCCCGAGAAGTGGGCGTGGTCGGCCGCGTTCGGCCTCATGGTCACCCTCATCTGGCTGTACGTGGAGATCCTGCGCATTCTCGCGATTCTGCGCGGCGACTGACCGCGCCTTCGCAGAGAAGACGGGAGGGCCCGGCCGAATGGCCGGGCCCTCCCGTCTTCTCATGTCCGAGCCGAGTCTCCTACGACTGATCGCGCAGTCGCACGAGCCGCTCGTGCCCCGTCTCCTCGAGTTCGACCACGTCGGAGCGGGAGCGCAGGAAGTCGGAGAAGGTGCGGAAGCCGAGCGCCTTCTCGTTGAACGAGGGATCCATGCGCCGCATCTGCTGCTTCACCGCGGAGCTGTACAGCCAGCCCGAGTCGTCCTTGTCCTGGCTGAGCCAGAGCGCCCGGATGAGGAGTCCGGTCACCGCGACCTCGGAATCGTCATCCGAGTCGGTGAAGGCGTCGAGGTCTTCGAGCTCGGGTTCGGGCGCGGCGTGCTCGGCCGCGGTCTCGGGCTTCCGCTTCGCCGGCGCTTCCTCCCGCTGCGGGGCGTCCGCCCCCTTGCCGCGGCGCTGGCGCTTGGCCGGCTGCTCGCGCTCGACGGCTTCGACGCCGGGCAGGGCGTCGTACGAGGCGAACTCGTCGCAGGCCGCCGTGAGCGCCTTCGCCGTGGAGCCGGCCACGCCGATACCCACGACGTAGCGGCCCAGCCGCTTGCAGCGCTGCGCGAGCGGCACGTAGTCGGAGTCGCCGGCCACGATCACGACGTGGGTGAGGTCGTCGAGCCGGAACATGTCTTCCACCGCGTCGACCGCGAGGCGGATGTCCGCTCCGTTCTTCGCGTAGGCCGCCGCCGGGAAGAGCTGCACGAGGTCGACCGCGCGGGCCACGAGCTGGGAGCGGTACTCCGCATTCATGGGCGCCGACCAGTCGGCGTATGCGCGCGTCAGCACGAGCGTGCCGAACGAGGATGCGTAGTCGATGATCGCGCCGACGTCGACGACCGCGGCGCGCAACCGCGCGGCGATCTCCGGGTCGTCGGGATTCTCGGCGATGCGCTGGCGATCCCTCGCGAAGGAATTGCGACCGTGCACCCGGTCGTACCAGGAGAGCACGATGTTATCGAAGTCGAGGTAGACCGCAACGCGGCCGTTCTGAGTATCCGGCACTCCCCCAGTCTGACAGGCGCGGCTGAGTGAGGCGATCCCTCGACCCCGTTCGGGCGGGGATCCCTCGCGATCCCCGCCCGAACGCCGCCGTCGCGTCAGCGCACCTCGCGCAGCGCCGAGACCAGCGCGTCGATGTCGCGCTCGGCCGAGTAGGCGTGCAGCGAGAGGCGCAGCCGCTCACCTCGGGGCGAGGTGCCGATGCGCCGCTCGGCGAGGCGCGCGGCGAGATCGTCGGGATCCTCGCCGATCACGGCCACCTGGGGACCTCGGTGCGCGGCGTCCTCCGGGTAGTCGAGCTGCAGGCCGAGCCCGCGCAGCTGCTCGGCGAGGTACTCGCGAAGCCCCACGATGTGCTCCCACGCGGCGGCGGGGTCGAGCTTCGCGACCATCTCGAAGCCGGCGACGCCCGCGTAGGCCGAGGGGATCGGATGGGTGCCCAGCTCGAAACGGCGCGCGTTGGCCGGGTAGTCGACGCCCGCGGGGTCGAACGCGAACGGGTTCACCCGGCCGAACCAGCCCGTCAGGGCGGCGGGGCGCTCCACGTTCCCGCTGTCGCGCACGTAGAGCATCGCGATGCCGGGCAGACCGAGCAGGTACTTCAGGTTGCCCGTCACGAGGTAGTCGCAGCCGAGCCCATCGACCGAGAAGGGCACGACGCCCGCGCCCTGGTAGGCGTCCACGAACACGAGCGCTCCGACCGAGTGGGCGTGCTCGACGACGCGCTCGATCTCGGGGCGGGTGCCGTTGATGTAGCTGACGAGAGGGATCGACACGAGTTTGGTGCGCTCGTCGATGAGCGGGATCCAGTTGTCGGCGTGCAGTGCAGCCTCGACGCCCTCGACGTTCACGACGTCGATCCCGTCGCGCTGCGCGCGCCACACGTTGCCGACCGAGGGGAACTCGAGATCCGAGGTGACGAGGCGGTTGCGCTCGCCGCTCCAGTCGAGCGAGGAGACCACCTGGAAGGCGCACTCGGAAGCGCAGGAGAGGACGGCGACGTTCTCCCCGCTGGTGCCGAGAAAGCGGCCGGCGAGGGATCGGTACTCCTCCACCTTGGCGACCCACGCGCCCCACGGCGCCTGCGCGTCCATGAGCCCGGCGGTCATGCGCTGCATCGTGTGGGCGAGGTGATCGGAGAGCGCGCCCTGGCTGCAGCTCGCGAAGTGCGGCGCATCGTCGAGGGCGGGGAACAGCGTGCGGAACTGCGCAGGGGCGAGCGGTGCGGGAGTGGCGGACATGGTTTCTCCTTAGCGGGTTTCGGTCGTGGTGCGGGTGCGCTGGTCGCCGACGGCGGTCGGGTCGGCCTGCGGCGCGTCGGCATCGAGGTCGGCCGCGCGCGAGGGATCCTTCTCGACGGAACCGCCGATGCCCTCGTATCTGCGACCCCAGCCGGTGAGCACAGCGGTGAGGATGACGCAGGTGAGCACGAGCGGGTAGAAGGCGCCCGTGAAGATCGACATCGGGTCGAGCGCCGGGGCGGATCCCTGATCGACCGTGAGCAGGCTCGCGATGAACAGGAAGGAGCTCACCACCGGCACGACACTGCCGAGGCCGAGTGCGAAGCAGTCCATGACGTTGGCGCGGCGGAACGGGTGCAGCTTCACCTGGGCGCCGATGCGATCGGCGATCGGGCCGAAGACCAGCATCGACGGGCCGTTGACCCCGGCGAAGAGGGTGGTCGTCGCGAGGATGCCGGCACCGATCGCGAGCTCTGCGCGTCGCGGCGTGGTGACCCAGCCGCTCGACACGACCTTCTCGACGAGGCGGTCGAGCACGCCCGCGCTCTCGAGCACGCCGAGCATCGCGAAGATACCCACGTTGAGCCCGATGATGGGCAGGATGTTCGCCACCCCGCCGATGAGGAAGCCGGTGATCGCGTCACCCTCGACGCCGATGATGCCCGCGGGCTCGAGCACGCCGCTCAGCAGGCCGACCACGATGCCCGATACGAGGCCGGCGGTCACGGCCTTGAAGATGTTGCGGGTGACGATCGCCGTGCCGAGCAGCACGACGACGGCGATGAGCATCCAGAGCCCGGCTGGAGAGAAGTCGTCGGGCGAGACACCGGCCACGGCCTCGCTGCCCGGGGAGACCAGCGTTCCGATGCCGAGGAAGAGGCAGAACGCGATGGCGGCGGCCGTCAGCGAGTAGCGCAGCCGGCTGCCGACCACGCCGGGCACCTCGGCCGTGCCGTCCTTGGTGCGGTAGCGCTGCGTCGTCGAGGAGATGACCGTCGAGTCGGAGATCGGAGCGAGGTTGTCGCCGAAGAGGGCGCCCGACAGGATGGCACCCGCGAGCAGCACGGGATCGGCACCCAGCACGAAGCCGGCCGGGTAGAAGATCGGGAAGGCGGTGAACATCGTGCCGAGGGACGATGCGGTGGCCATGGCGATGGCACACACGGCCGCGAAGGTGATCGCGATGAAGAGGCCGCCGTGCACGCCGAGCGACAGGGACAACCAGATGAATCCCTCGGAGATGCCGGTCGACTTGATGAGCGAGGAGGTGAGGCCGATCGAGAAGAGGAGCAGGATCAGGATCACGGAGGTCTTCGAGGAGACGCCCCGAGCCGCGGCCTCCCAGAAGGCGTCGTAGCGACGCGCGAAGGGCGCCGCGATGAAGAGCCCCGCGAGGGCAGCTGCGGTGAGCGCGTTCATGTCGAACGCGCGGAAGACCACGAAGAAGACGATCGTCGAGACGACGAACACGATCGGCGCGATGAAGGCCCCGAGCAGGCCGATCCGGAAACTGAGGAGGGGCGCTGCGGCCCGGTCTTCACTCATGAGGCACCTTTGTCTGTTCTGAGTTCGAAGTGGGCACCGCCGTTCGCGGTGCCGCGGCGCGAGGATCGCGCTCGACTCAGTTTACTCAAACAAAAGCGAAATTCAATATCAGTGAAACTGATGAGGTGCTCGCTCACCGCGGAGTCGGAGACGCGCACTCCCCCATCGGACGCGCCCGGCCCGGCGGTCAGTAGCTGGGCGGCGTCACCGACAGCGTGAACCGCACCACCGCCTCGGTCCGGTTCAGGAAGCGGTGCGGATGCGCAGATGCGAAATACGCGCTGTCGCCCGCAGCCAGCTCGACCTCCTCGCCGTTCACCTCCAGCGTCAGCGTTCCCGCCAGCACGAGCACGCACTCCTCGCTCGGCGCATGCGCCCACGGCTCCTCACTCGACGCAGCCCCGGGAGCCAGCTCCCCCATCAGCACCTCGAGCCGACCGCTCCCCGGCGACACCCGCGAATACGAGAGACCACCGCGCGGCGTGCGCACGACCATGCGCTCGTCCTCCCGCACGACGCGCACGGGGCCGTCCTCACTCTCCGAGAAGAAGTCGAACAGCGGCGTTCCCAGCGCACGCGCGATCCGACGCAGCGCGTCGAGGCTCGGATCGCTGTTCCCGTGCTCGATCTGACTGATCTGGGCCGGCGACAGCCCGGCGTCGCGCGCCAGTTGCTGCGCCGTCATTCCGATCGACTGCCGCTGTCTGCGAATGCGTTCTCCAAGCACCCCGATATCTTGTCACACTCCCCGCTCAGGACACGCAAGCGGCCCGGGCCGATCCCTTCGGATCGACCCGGGCCGCAGCGCTCTACGAGCGGGAATGAGCAGCTTCGCGGCTAGTATCCTCCGTGCTCCGCACGTCGGCTGAGCGCGGGGGCGCGCTCAGCGGCAACGCCGCGCAAAGCTCCGCTTTGCTTTGAGCGGCTGGCCGCCCCCTCGATCGAGTGGGAATGCGCAGCTTCGCGGCTCATTCCCACTCGATGGTCCCCGGGGGCTTCGAGGTGACGTCGAGCACCACGCGGTTGACCTCGGGCACCTGGTTCGTGATGCGGTTCGAGATGCGTGCGAGCACATCGTAGGGCACGCGGGTCCAGTCGGCCGTCATCGCGTCCTCCGACGAGACCGGACGCAGCACGATCGGATGGCCGTAGGTGCGGCCATCGCCCTGCACGCCGACCGAGCGCACGTCGGCGAGCAGCACGACCGGGCACTGCCAGATCGTCTGGTCGAGACCGGCCGCGGTCAACTCCTCGCGAGCGATCGCGTCGGCCTCGCGCAGCGTCTCGAGGCGATCGCGGGTCACCTCGCCGACGATGCGGATGCCGAGACCGGGGCCCGGGAACGGCTGACGGCCGACGATGGCCTCAGGGATGCCGAGCTCGCGGCCGATCGCGCGCACCTCGTCCTTGAACAGGGTGCGCAACGGCTCGATGAGCTCGAAGTCGAGGTCTTCGGGGAGGCCGCCGACGTTGTGGTGCGACTTGATGTTCGCGGTGCCGGCGCCGCCGCCCGACTCGACCACGTCGGGGTAGAGCGTGCCCTGAACGAGGAACTTGACCTTCTCACCCGAGGCCTTTGCCTCGGCGACGAGGTCGAGCTGCACCTTCTCGAAGGCGCGGATGAACTCGCGGCCGATGATCTTGCGCTTCTGCTCGGGGTCGGTGACGCCCTCGAGATGCCCGAGGAAGGTGTCGGCGGCGTCGACGGTGATGAGGTGCACGCCGGTCGACTCGACGTAGTCGCGCTCCACCTGCTCGCGCTCGCCCTTGCGCAGCAGGCCGTGGTCGACGAACACGGCGGTCAGCTGGTCGCCGATGGCCTTGTGCACGAGCGCGGTCGAGACGGCGGAGTCGACGCCGCCCGACAGCGCGGAGATGACGCGCGCATCGCCCACCTGCGCGCGGATGCGCTCCACCTGCTCGGCGATGACGTTGCCCGCGTTCCAGTCGGAGGGGATCCCGGCGACCTCGTGCAGGAAGTTCTCGAGAATGCGCTGCCCGTGATCGGAGTGCTTCACCTCGGGATGCCACTGCACGCCGTAGAGCTTGCGCTCGGGCGATCCGAACGCCGCGACCGGGGTGACCGCTGTGCGGGCGAGCACCTCGAAGCCCTCAGGTGCCTGCTGCACGGCGTCACCGTGGCTCATCCACACGTTCTGGGTCTCGGGCTGCCCGCCGAGGATCGCACCGCCACCGCCGACGACGACCGCCTCGGTCGCGCCGTACTCGCGGTCGCCGGTGTTGCCGACCACTCCGCCGAGCGCGCTCGCCATGACCTGGAAGCCGTAGCAGATGCCGAGCACGGGCACGCCGAGGTCGAAGATGCCGGTGTCGAGCCGCGGCGCACCCTCCTCGTACACGGACGAGGGGCCGCCCGACAGCACGATGCCGAGCGGCTGCTTGGCGGCCACCTCGGCTGCGGTGATGGAGTGTGGCACGAGTTCGGAGTAGACCCCCGCCTCCCGCACGCGGCGCGCGATCAGCTGCGCGTACTGCGCACCGAAGTCGACGACGAGAACCGGTTTCTGCGCCGTGTTGGTCTGTTCTGTCAAGAGGGATCCTTTGCGCTTTCGTAGTCGGGAGCCGCTGGAACGGCTGCGGTCGAATCGAGGAACTCGGTGACCTCGCGCACGATGCGGGCCTCCAGGAAGAAGGACATGAAGGGGATCACGCCGCCGAGCGCGATGAGGATGAAGCGCCAGAAGCTCCATCGCATCGGGCTCCACAGCATGAAGTCCGAGACGAGGTAGACGACGTAGAACCAGCCGTGCGCGATGAGGATGGCCCGGAACAGATCGAAGCCTTCGGGCTTGAACTCGCTCTCGAGCCCCTCCTGCGCGATCGGGTAGAAGTGCGCGAAGCCGTCGGGGGTGAAGAGGAAGAGCTGCACGCCGAAGGCGTATTTCATCACCATCACGGCGCAGAGCAGCAGCAGCATGACGCCGGTGATCACCGAGGTCACCTTGTACAAGCTCAGCGCTTTCCGGATGCGCGGATAGTCGGCGGGCTTGGGCTGCAGTCGCATGATCTCCATTCTATCGAGAGGTTGCCTTAGAGGTCGCGCGGAACGGGCGCCGCCTTCGACAGGCGCAGAGGGCGGAAGCGGGCTCGGGGAATGGAGGCGGCTCAGACGGACGAGTCGACGCCGTCAGCGGCCTCCAGCAGTTGCAGCTCGTGCTCCTTCTCCCAGGCGTCGCGCGCGAGCCTGAACCACAGGAAGACCGCGAAGCCCGCGAACACGATCCACTCGATCGCGTAGAACACGTTGAGCCAATTCACCGACTCGGGGGCCTCCGGGGCGACCGAGTCGATCGGATCGAGACCCGCGGTGTCGAGGAGCTCGGACGCATCGCCCGTCGGGTGCATGACGAGGTATCCGGCGTAGGCCGGTCCGTCGACTCCGTTCCAGAGGTTGACGAGCTGCGCCGGCACCATGCTCTCGAGGAGCGAGGGATCCTGCCCGGGCTCGGGAACCGTCGGCCCCTCCGACGGCATGAACCGCCCCTCGAGCTCGCGTTCGCCGGTGAACTCCGGGTCGGAGGAGAGCTGCGCGACGACCCGTTCGGCGGCGCCCTCGTCGGGCGCCCAACCCACGGCGACGGCGAGGTGGGATCCCTCGCCATCGTCCGAGGCCGGGGTCACCAGGTGCGCGACCACCCAAGCGCCCCGCTCCCCCGCGTTGTCGCGGGGGGCGACGACCCGCAGATCGTCGGCGCGGAAGGCGCCCGGAACCGTGACCACGGCCCCGGCGGCGGCCTCCGTCACCGGCGCGCCGGGTTCGGCGAGGTCTGACAGGGGCCGCGGCGTCTCGAACTGCGAGGTCTCGTGGGCGTCGGTGCGGATCGCGTTGTCCATCTGCCACCTGCCGAGCCACGCGAAGACCGCGGCGACGATGAGGGCGAGCAGGAGCGCGAGGATCCACTGCGGGCGCAGCATGACGCGTGCGAGCGTCGGATCGCCCAGGTACTCCGGGCGGCGCGATGACGTCGTGCCTGACAAGATCAGCGTTCGGCGTGGACGATGCCGACCCGCTGGAACTCCTTGACCTCGGAGTAGCCGGTCGTGGCCATGGCGCGGCGCAGAGCCCCGACCAGGTTGGCGCTGCCGTCGGCGACATGCGCGGGCCCGTTCACCACCTCGGCGAGCGGCGCGACGGGTTCGACGCGGAGGCGGCGGCCGCGCGGCAGATCCTCGTGGTGGGCCTCCTGCCCCCAGTGCCAGCCGAGGCCCGGGGCGTCTGAGGCCTTCGCGAGGGCCGCGCCGAGCATCACGGCGTCGGCGCCGCAGGCGATCGCCTTGATGAGGTCGCCCGAGGTGCCGAGCCCGCCGTCTGCGATCACGTGCACATAGCGGCCGCCGGACTCGTCGAGGTAGTCGGAGCGGGCGCCGGCCACATCGGCGATCGCGCTCGCCATGGGGGCGCGGATGCCGAGGGTCGCACGGGTGGTCGAGGAGGCGCCGCCCCCGAAGCCGACGAGCACCCCTGCCGCACCCGTGCGCATGAGGTGCAGCGCCGACTGGTAGGTCGCGGCGCCGCCCACGATCACGGGCACGTCGAGCTCGTAGATGAACTGCTTGAGGTTGAGCGGCTCGCGGCCGGGCTCGGCCACGTGCTCGGCCGAGACGGTGTTGCCGCGGATCACGAAGAGGTCGACGCCCGCGTTCACGACGGTGTCGGTGAACTCGGCGGTGCGGTGCGGCGAGAGCGCGCCGGCGACGGTGACGCCCGCCTCGCGGATCTCACCGAGGCGGGAGGTGATCAGCTCGGGGCGGATGGGAGCCGAGTAGAGCTCGCGCATGCGCTTCACCGCGGTCACCTCGTCGTCGATGCCTGCGAGCTCGGCGAGCAGGGGCTCCGGATCCTCGTGGCGCGTCCAGAGGCCCTCGAGGTTGAGCACGCCGAGACCGCCGAGACGGCCCAGAGCGATCGCGGTGGCCGGCGACATGACGGAGTCCATGGGGGCGCCGAGCACCGGGATGTCGAAGTGGAACGCGTCGATCGCCCACGCGGTCGAGACGAGTTCGGGATCGCGGGTGCGCCGCGTCGGCACGATGCCGATCTCGTCGAAGGTGTATACGCGCCTCGCGCGCTTGCCGCGGCCGATCTCGATCTCGTTGCTCACCCCGCCAGTCTACCCGGCCTCCTCTCGGAGATTCGCGAGCGACCTCCACCCGCCCGGGGCGGGGCGCGCGGAGGGCGCTCGCGAGAGACAGCCGACTCAGTGCTGCACGGGCGGCTCCGCGCCGTGGCCCGTGAGCGCGCGCACCTCCATCTCGGCGGCCAGGCGCTTCGACTCGCGACCGGGATCGGTGATCGACCCCAGCCACCCGAGCAGGAAGCCGAGCGGTATCGAGATGATGCCCGGGTTCTTCAGCGGGAAGATCGCGAAGTCGAGTCCATCTCCGAGCATGGCGGCGGGATCGCCCGACACGACCGGCGAGAGGGCGATCAGCAGTACGGCCGAGACCAGTCCGCCCACCATCGACCACACGGCGCCGCGGGTGGTGAAGCGACTCCAGAACAGCGAGTACAGGATCGTGGGCAGGTTCGCCGAGGCCGCGACCGCGAAGGCGAGCGCCACCAGGAAGGCGATGTTCTGCCCCTGCACGCCGATTCCGCCGAGGATCGCGGCCGCGCCGATCACGAGCGTCGTGATCTTCGCGACACGCACTTCCTGCTTCGCCGACGCCTGCCCCTTCCTGATGACGCTGTTGTAGATGTCGTGGGCGAACGAGGCCGAGGCCGTGATGGTGAGCCCCGCGACCACGGCGAGGATCGTGGCGAACGCGACCGCCGAGATGAAGCCGAGCAGCAGCGGGCCGCCCAGGTGCAAAGCGAGCAGCGGTGCCGCCGAGTTCTGGCCGCCGGGTGCGTTCGCGATCGTCTCGGGCCCGACGAGAGCCGCGGCGCCGTAGCCGAGCACGAGGGTGAACAGGTAGAAGATGCCGATCAACCAGATCGCCCACACGACTGAGCGCCGCGCCTCCTTCGCCGTCGGCACGGTGTAGAAGCGCATGAGCACGTGCGGCAGGCCCGCGGTGCCGAGCACCAGGGCGAGGGCGAGCGACACGAAGTCGATCGGGTTGGCGCCGTACTGCAGGCCCGGTGCGAGGATCGCCGCACCGTTCGCGTTCTCGGGGTTGTTGACGGCGGCGTCGAGCACGGCGCCGAAGTCGAGGCCCTTGAGCGCGAGCACCCACACCGTCATCGCGCCGGCGCCCGCGATGAGCAGCACGGCCTTGATGATCTGTACCCAGGTGGTGCCCTTCATGCCGCCGATGAGCACGTAGAGGATCATGACGACCCCCACGACCGCGATCACGAGCGACTGCCCCAGCTTGTCGTCGATCCCGAGCAGCAGCGACACGAGGCCGCCCGCGCCCGCCATCTGCGCCAGCAGGTAGAAGAAGCAGACCGCGAGGGTCGTGAGCGCCGCGGCCATGCGCACGGGCTTCTGCCGCAGCCTGAACGACAGCACGTCGGCCATCGTGAACTTCGCCGTGTTGCGCATGAGCTCGGCGACGAGCAGCAGCGCCACGAGCCAGGCGACGAGGAAACCGATCGAGTAGAGGAAGCCGTCGTAGCCGTTGATCGCGATCGCGCCGCAGATGCCGAGGAACGACGCCGCCGAGAGGTAGTCGCCGGCGATCGCGAGCCCGTTCTGCCTGCCCGAGAACGAGCGCCCGCCCGCGTAGAAGTCGGCCGCGCTCTTGTTGTTGCGGCTCGCGCGGATCACGATGACCATCGTCACCGCGACGAAGGCGAGGAAGATGCCGATATTGAGCACCGGGTTCTGCTGGCCGGTCTCGGTCAGGTGGAAGATCTGCGCGGTCATCGGGCGCCTCCCTCGGTGCCGGTGGTGCCGTCGAGGCCGTCGGTGTCATCGCTGTTGCGGGTGCCGACGGCGCCTGAGGGATCCGCACCGCGCTCGATGTCCTCGAGCTCGCCGCGCAGTTCGACCGTGGCGGGATCGAGGCGCTTGTTCGCGAACGACACGTACCACATCGTGATGCCGAAGGTCGTGACGAACTGCGCCAGGCCGAGCCACAGCCCGACGTTCAGGCCCAGCAGCGGACGCGCCATGAAGTCGTGCGCGTAGGCCGCGAGGACCACGTAGAGCAGGAACCAGATCATGAACGCGGCGGCGAGCGGGAAGACGAAGCGCCGGAAGCGGTGCTTGTACTCCTGGAACTCCGGGCGCGCCTGGAACGCCTCGTAGTCGATGGGGGTCTCTTCGAACCCCCGGGGTTCATTGGACATGGGGCCTCCTTGCCTCATGGATGGGAAGATCTGGGATCGGACGGGGAAGATGAGGGATCGCGCCGCTCAGCGCGGCACCGACACCGCCTGCGTCGGCGGAGCCGAGACCGTGTCGCCGAGGGCCTCGATCAGCGCGTCGATCACGGTCGGATCCTCGATGGTGGCGGGCACTCGGTACTCCTCGCCGTCGACGATCTGGCGCATCGTCTTGCGCAGGATCTTGCCCGAGCGCGTCTTCGGCAGCCGTTCCACGATGGTGACGTCGCGGAAGGCGGCCACGGGCCCGATGTGCTCGCGCACCATGCGCACCAGCTCGGCCGCAAGCTCCTCGCGCACCACCTCCTCGCCGTGCTTCAGGGTGACGAAGCCCGCGGCCCGCTGCCCCTTGAGCTCGTCGTGCACGCCGATCACCGCGCACTCGGCAACGGCGGGGTGCTGCGTCAGCACCTCCTCGAGCGAGCCCGTCGAGAGCCGGTGCCCTGCAACGTTGATCACGTCGTCGGTGCGGCCCATCACGAAGAGGTAGCCGTCCTCGTCGTAGTGCCCGGCATCGCCGGTGGCGTAGTAGCCGGGGAACGCCGACAGGTAGGAGTCGACGAAGCGCTGCTCGCTCCCCCAGATGCCGAGCAGCGCGCCAGGCGCGAGCGGCAGCCTGATCGCGATGTTGCCCTCGACGCCGGGAGCCGTGATGTCCTCGCCTTTCGAGTCGACGATGCGCACGTCGAAGCCGGGCATGGGCACCGAGGTCGAACCGGCCTTCGACGGCAGCGTCTCGATGCCGAGCGGATTCGCGCAGATCATCCAGCCGGTCTCGGTCTGCCACCAGTGGTCCACCACCGGCACTCCGAGACCGTCGTTGATCCAGTGCCAGGTTTCGGGATCCATCCGCTCGCCCGCGAGGTAGACGGCTCGCAGCGAGGAGAGATCGTACTTCGCGAGCTCGACGAGCTCGGGATCCTCGCGCCGGATCGCGCGAAGCGCCGTGGGTGCTGTGGAGAGCATCTTCGCGCCGTAGCTCGAGAGGATGCGCCAGAAGGCCCCGGGATCCGGCGTTCCCACCGGCTTGCCCTCGTAGAGCACCGTCGTGCCGCCCGCGAGCAGCGGCCCGTAGACGATGAAGGAGTGGCCGACCACCCAGCCGACATCGGAGGCGGTGAAGATCGTGTCGCCCGGGCCGAAGTCGTAGATGTTGCGCATCGCCCAGCCGAGCCCGACCGCGTAGCCGCCGCTGTCGCGCACCACGCCCTTGGGGCTGCCCGTGGTGCCCGAGGTGTAGAGGATGTAGAGCGGATCCTCGGAGCGCACGGGCACGGGATCGGCCGGCGTCGCCCGGTCCTCGAGCTCCGCCCAGTCCCGCCACGCGATCCCCTGCTCGTCCGCGTAGTCGGCGGCCGAGCCCGGCACGGCGTCGCGGTCGCGCACGATCACCGTCTCGACGCCCGACTCCGGGCCGCCCGCGATCTCGAGCGCCCGCTGCACGAGCGGCAGGTACTCGACAACGCGATTCGGTTCGAGGCCGCCCGAGGAGGTGACGATCACGCGGGGCTTCGCGTCCGCGATCCGGACCGCGAGCTCGTTCGCCGCGAAGCCGCCGAAGACGACCGAGTGGATCGCGCCGATGCGCGCGCAGGCGAGCATCGCGATCACCGCTTCCGGCGTCATCGGCAGGTAGATCAGCACGCGGTCGCCTGCGACGACGCCCGCGTCGTGCAGCACGCCAGCGAAGCGGGCCACGTGATCCCTCAGCTGCTCGTAGCTGATGCTCGCGCGGGTGCCCGTCATCGCGGAGTCGTAGATCAGGGCCGCCTCGGCGCCGCGCCCGGCCTCGACATGCCGGTCGAGCGCGTTGTAGCAGACGTTCAGCCTGCCGTCGGGAAACCACCGCCACTCGCTCGCGCTGCGCTCGTCGATGGTGCGGGTCGGCCGGGTCTCCCAAGACACGCTCTCGGCCGCATCGAGCCAGAACGCGTCGCGATCCTCGATGCTCCGTGAGATGACCTCGGGATAGCGATCTCCTGGGCGGGGAACAGATATTGCTGTGCTCACTCATTTCTCCTTTGAAACCAGCGCGGCCATGCGGCCGTCGTGTGCGTGGATTAGGCTATTGAGCGAGGGGGCCCACCCAATACCCCCGAAAGTTGGTAGTCCCGATGCAGCGACTCGATCCGCAGGCCCACCAGAACCTGCTCGATCTCGCAGTGGCCGAGTTCGCGGCCGCGACCCGCTTTCCCCTCGTCTTCGGGGGCTTCGAATCGCGAGGGATCGCGACCGTGACGTCGATCACGGGCAACCGCACGCAGAGCCTGCTCGGCCTGTGCGTGCACTCCGGCCGAGGCCTCGGCGGCAGGGCCATGATCGAGCGGCGGCCCCGGTTGACCATGGACTACCGGAGCTCGCGCCACATCACCCACGACTACGACTCGCAGGTGCTCGGCGAAGGGATCCGGGCGCTGTTCGCCTATCCCGTCATCGTCGGCGGCGCCACCAGGGCCGTGCTCTACGGGGGCGCGCGCACGAGCACGTTCGGAGGGGCCGAGTTCGCGCAGGCGGCGGCCTCGGTCGGTGCCGAGCTCGCTCGCGAGATCGAGGTGCAGGACGAGATCGATCGCCGGGCGACGCGCCTCGCCGCGCGCCTGGCGACGGAGCAGGCGCCCCGGGGGCTGCCCGGACCCGTGCTCGAGACGCTGCGCAGCAGCCACGCCGAACTGCGCAGCATCGCGGCAACGGTTCACGACGAAGCGCTGCGCAGCCGCCTCGCCCGGCTCGAGCGCAGTCTCGCGACGATCGAAGCCGCCTCACCTGAGAGCTCCGCCGCCTCGCTGCGCATCGAAGCGACGCAGGCCGATACCGCTGAGGCGTCCGAGGGCGGCGATGCGCCGCGGCTCACCGCCCGCGAACTCGACGTGGTCTCGCACGCGGCGCTCGGCGGAACGAACGCCGAGATCGGGCAGGCGCTGGGCCTCGCCGAGAGCACCGTCAAAAGCTATCTCAAGACGGCGATGTCGAAGCTCGAGGCGTCGACCCGCCACGCGGCGGTCGCGACGGCCAGGAGACACGGCCTCATCCCGTGAGGGATCCCATCCATCCCGCCCGTTGAGCGAGGCGGAGCCGAGTCGAAACCAGAGGGCGCGCTCCTCGATTTCGACTCGCTCCGCTCGCTCAATCAGCGGAGGGGGCTCCGCTCTTTCACTCCGGGCGACGGGCCTACTTCTTGTAGTTGGGGGCCTCCACGACCATCTGCACGTCGTGGGGGTGCGACTCCTTGAGACCCGCGGCGGTGATGCGCACGAACTCGCCGCGCTCCTTGAGCTCCTCGATCGTGTGCGCGCCGACGTACATCATCGACTGCCGCAGGCCGCCGATGAGCTGGTGCGCTACCGAGCCGAGCGGGCCGCGGTAGGCGATCTGACCCTCGATGCCCTCGGGGATCAGCTTCTCGTCGCTCGCGGCGTCGGCCTGGAAGTAGCGGTCCTTCGAGTACGAGGTGCGCTCGCCCCGCGTCTGCAGCGCGCCGAGCGAACCCATGCCCCGGTAGTTCTTGAACTGCTTGCCGCCCATGAAGACGAGGTCTCCGGGGCTCTCGTCGGTGCCCGCGAACAGCGAGCCGATCATCACGGACGAGGCGCCCGCGACGAGCGCCTTCGCGATGTCGCCGGAATGCTGCAGCCCGCCATCGGCGATCACGGGTACTCCCGCGGGAGTGGCGGCCTTGGCGGCCTCGTAGACGGCCGTGACCTGGGGCACACCGACGCCCGCAATGACGCGAGTCGTGCAGATCGAGCCCGGACCGACACCCACCTTGACCGCGTCGACGCCGGCCTCGACGAGCGCCTTGGCGCCGGCGTAGGTGGCGACGTTGCCGCCGATCACGTCGACACCGTCGAACGCGGGGTCGCCCTTGATCTTCGCGATGATGTCGAGCACGCCCTTGCTGTCGCCGTTCGCGGTGTCGACGACGAGCACGTCGACGCCGGCCTCGACGAGCGCCGTGGCGCGCTTCCAGGCGTCGCCGAAGAACCCGACCGCGGCCCCGACGAGCAGACGCCCTTCCGCGTCCTTCGCGGCGTTCGGGTACTCCTCCTCCTTGTCGAAGTCCTTCACCGTGATGAGCCCCGTGAGCTTGCCGCTGTCGTCGACGAGCGGGAGCTTCTCGATCTTGTGCTGGCGGAAGATGTTCGCGGCGTCGGCGCGGGAGATGCCCGTCGGCCCCGTGATGAGGGGCATCTTCGTCATCGCCTCCGAGACGCGCACCTGGGCGCGATCCTTGGGGTCGATGAAACGCATGTCGCGGTTCGTGATGATGCCGAGCAGGGTGTCGTTGGAGTCGACCACGGGCAGGCCGGAGACGCGGTACTCCCCGCACAGCGCGTCGACCTCGGCAACCGTGGCGTCGACCGTGGTCGTGACGGGGTTCGTGATCATGCCGGCCTCGCTGCGCTTGACGCGGTCGACCATCTCGGCCTGATCCTGGATCGAGAGATTGCGGTGCAGGATGCCGAGGCCGCCGTTGCGGGCCATCGCGACCGCCATGCGCGTCTCGGTCACGGTGTCCATCGCCGCCGAGATCAGCGGGATGCCGATCCTGATGCGGCGCGTGAGCCGAGTGGAGGTGTCCGCCTCGCTCGGGATGACATCGGTGTGCGCGGGGAGCAGCAGCACGTCGTCGTAGGTCAGACCGGTGAACGCGAAGGGGTCACGCTGTTCCATGGAACCTCATCTGTGTTGTGGTTGGAGCCTGGTGGATGCCGAGGGTCCGCTGATCGAGGCCCCGCACCTCATATCAGTCTAAGGGAACAGGCTCCGTATTCGTCTGACCGCCGGGCGGACGGCGCAGTTGACCGAGCATGTCGACGATGAGGATCACGAGCGCGACCCACACCGCGATGAATCCGATCCAGCGACCGGAGGTCATCTCCTCGTGCAGCACGAGCGTGCCGTAGAGGAAGCTCATGATCGGGGTGAGGAACTGGACGAAGCCGAGATAGGAGAGCGGAAGCCTCCGCGCCGACTCGCCGAACAGGATGAGCGGCACGGCGGTGAGCACGCCGCTGAAGAGCACGAAGAACGAGACTGCGGCGCCGTGCGAGAAGGCTTCGAGGCCCGTGAGCGCCGATATGAGAACGAGCTGGAGGGCGCCCACCGGCGCGGTCACGAGCGTCTCGATGGCGAGGCCGGTGATGCCGTCGACCGCCTCGCCCCCGGCCTTGTGCGCGAGGCCGTAGAGACCGAAGGTGAGTGCCAGGCCGAGCGCGATCCACGGCACCGTGCCGTAGGCGATCGCCGCGATGAGCACGCCGACGGCGGCGACCGAGACCGCCGCCCACTGCAGACGCGTCAGGCGCTCACCGCGGAAGACGACCCCGAGCAGGATCGTGAAGAGCGGGTTGATGAAGTATCCGAGCGCCGTCTCGATGACGTGCCCCGTCATGACGCCCACGACGAAGAGCTGCCAGTTGGCGTAGAGCATGATTCCTGAGAGCGCGAACCAGCCGAGCTGGCGCGGGCTGCGCACGATGCCGAGCACACGGCCCCAGCGCCGGGAGATCGTGACGATGAGGGCGCAGAACACGAGGGTGGCCGATACCCGCCACGGCACGACCTCGAGGGGGTTGACGGCGGAGAGGAGGCCGAAGTAGATGGGGAAGAACCCCCAGATGACGTAGGCGCTGATCCCGTAGGCCAGGCCGGCGCGGGTTCGTCTCACCGGCACGGCCGACCCCCCTCGATATGACGGAGCGGGCCCGCCGATCGCAGGGATCGGCGGGCCCGCTCGATGCGCGGCCTGAGGCTCAGCGCTCGACGATCGCGAGGATGTCGCGGGCCGAGAGCACGAGGTAGTCGGTGCCGCCGACCTTGACCTCGGTGCCGCCGAACTTCGAGTAGATCACGAGGTCGCCGACGTTGACGTCGAGCGGGATGCGGGTGCCGTTATCGGAGACACGACCGGGGCCCACGGCCACGACCTCGCCCTCCTGGGGCTTCTCCTTGGCGCTGTCCGGAATCACGAGACCGGAAGCGGTGGTCTGCTCCGCCTCGACCTGCTTGATGACGATACGATCCTCGAGCGGCTTGATGGCTACCGACACGGTTGACCTCTTTCCAATGACGAAAGTGACTCTCGCACCCGACCACCTCGGCCGGGCCCTGCAGCCGATTCTAGGGGCCGCATTGGCACTCTCGCAAGGCGAGTGCCAATCAGAGGGCGAGGGATCGCCGAAAGCGAACGCCGCGCACCCACCGGCCGGCCTCCGGCCTCCCGAGCGGCCCTGTGGGATAATCGGGACCAGTGCTCCGGCGCGCTCGCGCGGATGCCGTAACGACGGAATCGAGGATCCCATGTCGAACACCGCCCCGCAGCATCAGGCCGGTCCCGCGCAGCCGACGCAGCCCCTGCCGCCTTACACGGCGCCGACGCAGCCCTATCAGGCGGCGCAGCCGGGCTACGCGCCCGCGCAGGCCTCCCCCGCACCGGCGCCCGCGGGAACGAAGGTCTCCGACACCAACACCTTCGCGCTGCTCTCGATCATCCTCGCGTTCATCGCCCCGCTCGCCGCCATCATCTTCGGCCACATGGGGCTCAGCCAGATCAAGCGCACCGGCGATGCCGGCCGCGGCATCGCGCTCACCGGCACCATCATCGGCTACGCCTACTTCGTCGCGATCGGCCTCTTCATCATCTTCTACATCGGCATGCTGGTGATGGTCTTCGGCACGATGGGCGCCGCGTTCTCGAGCATGGATTCCTTCGGCTCCGGCGACTACTCCTACGACGACTACTCGTACGACTACTGATCCCGTTGCCCGAAGCCGCGATCGTCGCAGCGCCTCCCGGCTGGGAGGCGCTGCTCTCGTCGAACGGCGCCGAGACGCTCGCCACGGCCGAGCGCGAGCTCGCATCGGGGAGCGACAGCATCCGTGTCGGCGCTGAGCTGCGCACAGCAGGCGTCGACTCCGATCTCATCGCCGCGGTGCTCACTCAAGCCGAGCTGCGCCGACGCGCAGCGGCGAAGTTCGGCCCGCTCGCCGAGCTCCTGCTCTTCACCCCGGCGGGCCTCGAGCAGGCGACCCGCGCGCCGATCGCCGCGCTCCACGCGGCGCGCTTCGCGGAGGCGGGGTGCCGCAGCGTCGCCGACCTCGGGTGCGGCATCGGCGCCGAATCGCTCGCGCTCGCCTCGGCAGGGATCCGCCCGCACGCCGTCGAGTTGGATCCCTTCACGGCCCGCATCGCGGAGCACAATCTCGCCGCGGTCGGCAGCGAAGCCCCGGTGACGGTCGGCGACGCGGAACGGATGCCGCTGCCCGCCGAGGTCGACGGCGTCTTCCTCGACCCGGCGAGGCGCACGGCGGGGCACCGCGACACCCGCCGCGTCGCATCCCCCGATGACTACTCCCCTTCGCTCGGCTTCGCGTTCGCCCACGGCGACCGTCTGCCGACAGGGGTCAAGCTCGGTCCGGGTCTCGACCGCGAGCTGATCCCCGACGGAGCCGAAGCGCAGTGGGTGTCGTCCGACGGACAGCTCGTCGAGATGGGGCTCTGGTTCGGCGCGGTCGCACGCCCGGGTCTCGGCCGCGCAGCCCTCGTGCATCGCAGCGGCAGGGGCTCCTCACCCGACGAGGCGCACGAGCTCACCGCTCCGGCCGATACGCCCGACGCCGACGAGCGACCGCTCGGCGAGTTCCTCTACGAGCCCGACGGGGCCGTGATCCGCGCCCGACTCATCGGCTCCCTCGCGGAACGGCTCGACGCCGGGATGGTGAGCGGGCGCATCGCCTATCTCACGGGCGACCGCGCGGTGGCGACACCGTTCGCGACCGGTTTCCGGGTGCTCGAGGAACTGCCGGTCAAGGAGAAGGAGCTGCGCCGCGCACTCGCCGACCGCGGCATCGGACGGCTCGAGATCAAGAAGCGAGGCGCCGACGTCGACCCCGCCGCCCTGCGCAAGCGGCTGAAGCTGCGCGGCGCCGAGGGTGCGACGCTGTTCCTCACACGCGCCGGCGGACGCCACGTCGCGCTGCTGGCCGAACGCCTCTGAGACGTCGTCGCACGGGATCGGGCGCAGGAGTAGGCGTTCACACCCTCGGAAACGCCGCAGCCGGGGCGCGCCGCCCAGCGGCCCGCCCCGGCTGGTGATCGGCCCGGGTCAGTAGTTCATGATCGACGTCATGATGATGAACCCGATGATCGAGGAGATCACCGAGAGGCCGAGCGCCACCGAACCCGTGATGATGCCGCCGAGCGCGAGGCCCTTCGCCTGCCCCTTCTTACGGGCGATGATGCCCATGACGAGGCCGAGGATGCCGCCGACGTAGCCGAGCAGCGCGAACAGGAAGGCGAAGAGGATGCCGCCGATGCCGCAGCAGAGCGCCGCGATCGCAAGGCCGTTCGACTGCGGTGCGGCGTAGCCCGTCTGGCCTGCGCCCGCCGGTGCGCCGTAGGAGGGCATCGCCGGAGGCGCGCTCGGGGTGCTGGGAGCACTGGGAGCGCTCGGCGCGCCGAACGACGGGGCGGCGCTCGGGGCCTGAGGCGCGCTCGGAGACTGAGGCGCGCCGGGAGTCTGGGGTGCGCTGGGAGCGCTCGGGGTGCTCGGCGCCGTAGGGGTACTGGGAGCACCGGACTCCGGCTGCGAGGGCGCCGCGTCGGGCGCCGGGTTGGTCTCGGGCTGATCGCCTGGGAGGTTGTCGGACATCATGCTCCTTCTGCGTTCTGAGCCGGCGGGGAGCGGATTCTTCCGCCCCGCCCGTACTACACACTAACGAGAAACCCGCATTCCGTTCAGGTTTCACCGGAGTTTCCGCGTTCGTGCGATGTCGGGTTCCGGCTCGCTCCGCTCGCGGAGCGGCGAGGGATCCCTCGCTCAGCGCACCTGGATCTCCGTGACCGGAAGCGTCGAATCGGCCCCGAAATCGAGGCCGGATGGTGCACGGCCGGCCGCCACGAGCTGAGCCCCCAGCGAGGCGATCATCGCACCGTTGTCGGTGCAGAGCGACAGCGGCGGCACGCGCAGCTCCACGCCGGCCCGCGAGGCGCGCGAGGCGGCGAGCTCGCGCACCCTGGCATTCGCGACCACGCCGCCGCCGAGCAGCAGGCGAGGGATCCCGAGGTCTGCGCAGGCCGCGAGCGCCTTCGTGACGAGCACGTCGGCGACTGCCTCGCGGAAGCTCGCGGCGACATCGGCGACCGGCACGGGCTCACCGGTGGCCTCGCGCTTCTCGACCCAGCGCGCGACCGACGTCTTCAGCCCGGAGAACGAGAAGTCGTAGCGGTGCTTCGCCATGTCCTTCGGCAGGGACAGCCCGCGCGGGAAGCGGATGGCCAGGGGGTCGCCGTCGGCGGCGACCCGATCGATCTGCGGGCCGCCGGGGTAGGGCAGGCCGAGCAGGCGCGCGACCTTGTCGAAGGCCTCCCCCGCTGCGTCGTCGATCGTCTCGCCGAGCATCTCGACGTCGCTCACGAGGTCCCTCACGACGAGCAGCGAGGTGTGCCCTCCCGAGACCAGCAGCGCCACCGTCGGAAGCTCGAGCTCGCCGACATCGCCGAGCGCCGGGCGCAGCTGCTCTCCGCGCAGCAGGTCGGCGCCGACGTGGCCGACGAGATGGTTCACCGCGTAGAGCGGCAACCCGCGCGAGACCGCGAGCGCCTTCGCAGCGGACACCCCGACCATGAGCGCGCCCGCGAGCCCGGGGCCGCTCGTCACCGCGACGGCGTCGAGATCGTCGAGCGTCACGCCCGCCTCTGCGAGCGCCCGCTCGATCGTGGGGGTCATGGCCTCGAGGTGCGCACGCGCCGCGACCTCGGGCACCACCCCGCCGAAGCGGGCGTGCTCGTCCATCGACGAGGCGATCGTGTTGGCGAGCAGGGTGCGGCCCCGCACGATGCCGACACCGGTCTCGTCGCAGCTCGTCTCGATGCCCAGGACCAGGGGCTCGTCGGCGCTCATCGGCGCTCCTCCATCCGCAGCCGCATCACGACCGCATCCACGTCATCGGGCTGGTAGTAGTGCGGGCGCACGGCGATCTCCTCGAAGCCGAGCGAGGCGTAGAGCCCGCGGGCGGGCGGGTTGTCGGCCCGCACCTCGAGGAAGACCTGCGTCACGCCGCGCCGGTCGGCCTCGTCGAGCAGCTCGTCCATGAGTCGGCGGCCGTGCCCCTCGCCCCGCACCTCGGGCGAGAGCGCGATCGTCTGCACGTCGCCGTCGTCGCCGACCGCGAGCAGGCCAGCGTAGCCGCGCACGGCCCCGGCGCCGTCGACGAGCACGATGTAGTGCCGGTACTCGCCCTCGAGCTCCGAGCGCATCGTCTCGCGGCTCCACGCCTCGGCGCCGAACACCCCGGCCTCGATGGACCAGATCGCGTCGAGATCGTCGGGTGAGGCCTCCCGCAGCGAGAGATCGCCGCCGCTCACGTCGAGACCCGCTTCGGTGCGGTCGGCTGTCGCATATCGGGAGCTCGCAGGTAGAGCGCGCGGTTCGGCTCGAAATCGCGACCCGCCGCGAGGCGGCGCGCGGCGAGCCGCACGAGGCCCGCCGCCGGGATGCGCTCGGGCCACACCTCGTTCGCCGCGGGCGTGTGATCGGCGCGGGCGACCAGGTGCGGCTCGACGCTGCGCACGGGAACGCCAGCCCAGTCGATGCCGGAGTACTCGGTGACGAAGAGCTCGCGCCGCTTCGCGTCCTGCACGACGTGCACCCCTGCAAGAGCGCCTGCGAGCGCTTCGAGCGCTACCGCCTCATGGCCCTGCAGCGGCAGCAGCGGCACCCCGCGCGACTGCGCGAAGACCTGCGCCGCCGCGATGCCGACGCGGAGACCGGTGAAGGGGCCGGGCCCGATACCGGCGACGACGCCCTCGACGCGCTCCGGGCCGACTCCCGCGGTCTCGAAGACCTCGGCGAGCAGCGAGCCGATGCGCTCGGCGTGCCCCCGCGGGTCGTCGCTCGTCGCCTCGAAGATGCGCCCGTCGACGCCGAGCGCGATGCTCGTGCCGATCGCGGTGTCGATGGCGAGCAGCACCCGCTCGCCGAGTTCGGGGGCCTCGTTCACTCGCTCGCTCCGTTCTGCTCCGTGCCGGCCTCGGCGCTGCGCTCCCGCGCCGCGCCGCGATCGGTCCCTGCGCCGCGCTCCGACCCCGACTCCCGCAGCGCCGAGCGCAGAGCAGCCGCTCTCTCCGCGTCGGCCAGCCAGCGCGGCCCGTAACCGGTGACCGTGACCGTACGGGGCTCGACCGGCTCCTCCGAGGCGTCCTCGGTCTCCGGATCGACGCCCTCCGCGTCACCGCCGACGGGTCGCTCGATGACGATCTCGATCCACGAGTCGCCCTCCTCCACGAGTCCGGCGCCCCACTCGGCGACCACGACGGATCCCTCGAAGTCGATATCGAGGTCGTCGAGCTCGGTCGCATCGGAGAGACGGTAGGCGTCGAGGTGCACGAGCGGAGCACCCCCGACGAGGGAGGGGTGCGTGCGAGCGAGCACGAAGGTCGGACTCTGCACGGGGCCCCGCACGCCGAGCCCGGCGCCGATCCCTCGCGTGAGCGTCGTCTTGCCTGCCCCGAGCGGGCCGGTCAGGATCACCAGGTCCCCCGCACCGAGCAGACGCCCGATGCGCTCCCCCAGCGCGTGCATCTCGTCGGGGTCTCGGATCTCGGTGTTCAACGCCCCTCCTCCTGCTCCACTCCGCCGGTCGACTCGACCACCACGAACGCCGTCGCCGTGCCGCCGTCATGCGTGAGCGACAGGTGCGCACGATCGGCCCCGCGCGCCGCGAGCGCGGCATCGAGGCCGGGCGTCGAGACGAAGCCGGGAGCGCGATCGCGATCCCTCGCCACCGCCATATCCTGCCAGCTCAGCCTGCCGGAGCCGCCCAGCGCCTTGATCAGCGCCTCCTTCGCGGCGAATCGGGCCGCGAGAGAGGCGTCGGCGAGACCGCGCTCCGACTCGGTGAAGAGTCTCTCGCGCAGCGCCGGCGTTCGCGCCAGCTGCCGCTCGAAGCGTGCGATGTCGACCGTATCGACGCCGATCCCGACGATCATGCCGGGAACCCTACTCGACCGTGACCGACTTCGCGAGGTTGCGCGGCTGGTCGACGTCGAGCCCCTTGACGGTCGAGAGCTCGAGCGCGAACCACTGCAGCGGGATCACCTGCAGCAGCGGCTCGAACAGCGCATCGGCGAGCGGCAGGCGGATCACGTCGTCGGCGTAGGGCAGCACCGCGGTGTCGCCCTTCTCCACGATCGCGATCACGCGGGCGCCGCGCGCGCGGATCTCCTGGATGTTCGAGACGACCTTCGAGTGCATGAGCGGCGCGGTGCGCGGGCTCGGCACGAGCACGAAGACGGGCTGGCCGTGGTCGATCAGCGCGATCGGGCCGTGCTTCAGCTCGCCCGCGGCGAAGCCCTCGGCGTGGATGTACGCGATCTCCTTGAGCTTGAGCGCGCCCTCGAGCGCGATCGGGAAGCCCACGTGGCGACCCAGGAAGAGCACCGAGCGGGTGTCGGCCATCCAGTGCGCGAGCTGCGCGACCTGTTCGTGGGTGTCGACCGCCTCGCGCAGCTTCGCGGGCAGCTCCTCGAACTGTGCGACGGCCTGAGCCGACTCCTCGGCGCTGATCGTTCCTCGTACGCGGCCGAGGTGCAGGCCGACGAGGTAGAGGGCGGTGATCTGCGCCGTGAACGCCTTGGTCGAGGCCACCGCCACCTCGGGGCCGGCGTGCGTGTAGACCGCGGCATCGGATTCGCGAGGGATCGTCGCGCTCTGCGTGTTGCAGACCGACACGGTCGTGACGCCGCGCTCGATCGCGTACTTCACGGCCATCAGGGTGTCCATGGTCTCGCCCGACTGGCTCACCGAGATCACCATGGTGCGATCGCTCAGCACCGGATCGCGGTAGCGGAACTCGTGGCTGAGCTGCACCTCGACTGGGATGCGCGCCCACTGTTCGATCGCGTAGGCCGCGACCTGACCGGCGTAGGAGGCGGTGCCGCAGGCGATGATGATGATGCGATCGATGCTCCGCAGGCGCTCGTCCCCGAGCTCCGCGAGCTCGGGGATCACGACGCCGCCGCCCGAGATGCGGCCTCGCACCGTGTTCTCGACCGACTCGGGCTGCTCGTTGATCTCCTTCGCCATGAACGAGGACCAGCCGCCCTTGTCCGCGGCGTCCGCGTTCCACTCCACCTCGAACTCGGCGAACTCGACCGGAGCGCCGTCGAAGTCGACGATGCGCACCTCGTCGGGGGTGATGATCGCGATGTTGTCCTCGTCGACCGCCACGGCGCGGCGCGTCGAGCTGACGAAGGCCGCCACGTCGGAGCCGAGGAAGTTCTCGCCCTCGCCGAGGCCCACCACGAGGGGCGAGTGGTGACGGGCCGAGACGATCTTGCCCGGCTCGTCGCGGTGCATCGCGAGCAGGGTGAAGGTGCCCTCGAGGCGCCTCACGACGTTGCGGAAGGCGGTCTCGAGATCGCCGGTGGCGGCGACCTCGCGGCCGAGCAGCACGGCGACGACCTCGGTGTCGGTCTCGCTGCTGAGCTCGACGTCGCCGAGTTCCGCGCGCAGGTCGGCGAAGTTCTCGACGATGCCGTTGTGGATGAGTGCGAGCTTCCCGTCGTCGCCGAGATGCGGGTGCGCGTTCGCGTCGGTCGGGCCGCCGTGCGTCGCCCAGCGGGTGTGTCCGATCCCTGTCGAGCCCGCTACGACCGGGTTCACCTCGAGCAGCTCCTCGAGCCGCGCGAGCTTGCCCGAGCGCTTGCGCACCGAGATCTCGCCCTCGGCGTCCGTCACGGCGATTCCCGCCGAGTCGTAGCCTCGGTATTCCAGGCGGCGCAGGCCGCTGATCAGAGCGTCGACCGTATCATTGGGGCCGACATATCCGACGATTCCACACATGATGCACAGTTTAGTGGCACGATGGGTGGACGATGACTGACAACAGCGCTTCCCCGACCGAGGTCGGCACCGATACGCAGGCGCTCGTCCGCCCCGAGTACACCTCTCCGTTCACCGAGATCGACCGCGAGGAGTGGGCCAGGCTCGCGGGTTCGACCCCGATGCCGCTCACCGAACAGGAGATCGCGGCGTTCCGCGGCCTCGGCGAGCCGCTCGACATGGCGGAGGTGTCGGAGGTGTACCGCCCGCTCAGCCGCCTCATCAACCAGTACGCGATCGCCGCGAGGGAGATGCATCAGCGCACCCGGGGCTTCCTGCGACACGGCGACGAGCAGCAGAGCCCGTTCGTGATCGGCGTGGCCGGCTCCGTCGCCGTCGGCAAGTCGACCGTCGCGCGCATCCTGCGCGATCTGCTGGCGCGCTGGCCCGAGACCCCCAGCGTCGAGTTGATCACGACGGACGGTTTCCTCTACCCCAACGCCGAACTGCAGCGGCGCGGCATCGCCTCGCGCAAGGGGTTCCCCGAGTCCTACGACCGACGCGCGCTGCTGCGCTTCGTGTCGCAGGTGAAGGCCGGCGTGCCCGAGGTGAAGGCGCCCCACTACAGCCACCTCGTCTACGACATCGTGCCGGGCGAGTTCACCGTCGTGCGCCGCCCCGACATCCTCATCGTCGAGGGGCTCAACGTGCTGCAGCCGCCCTCCATGCAGCACCCGCTCGCGGTCAGCGACCTCTTCGACTTCTCCGTCTACGTCGACGCGCGGACCTCCGACATCCACCGCTGGTACCGGGACCGCTTCCTCAAGCTGCGGCAGAGCGCGTTCTCGAACCCCGACTCCTACTTCCGGCGCTACGCGGGCCTCGACGACGAGGTCGCCGTCGCCGTCGCCGATGAGTTCTGGAACAACATCAACGAGCCCAACCTCATCGAGAACATCCGCCCGACGCGGGCCCGCGCGACGCTCGTGCTGCGCAAGGAGGCCGACCACAGCGTGCAGAAGGTGCTGCTGCGCAAGCTGTAGCTGCGGGCGGAGCGCACGAAAAGGGGCGAGGGATCCTGCGTCAGGATCCCTCGCCCCTCGTGAAAGGCGACCGCGTCACACGGCGAGCCGCTCCTTGACCACCGCCGCGAGATCGTCGGCGAGGCTCTGAGCCTGCTCCTCGTGCTCGGCCTCGACCATCACGCGCACCACGGGCTCGGTGCCCGATGGGCGCAGCAGCACGCGGCCCTTGCCGCCGAGTGCGAGCTCGGCCTGGTGCACGGCCTGCTGCAGCACGTCGTCGCCCGCGACTCCGGTGCGGTCGACGCCGCGCACGTTCACGAGCACCTGCGGGTAGACGGTCATGCACTCCGCGAGCTCGGCGAGCGACTTGCCGCTGCGCACGATCTCCGCCGCGAGGTGCAGACCGGTGAGAATGCCGTCGCCGGTCGTCGCGTAGTCGCTCATGATGACGTGGCCCGACTGCTCACCGCCGAGCGAGTAGCCGTGCTCGTTGATCGCCTCGAGCACGTAGCGGTCTCCGACCCCGGTCTCGACGACGTCGATGCCGTTGTCGGCCATCGCGAGCTTGAGCCCCAGGTTCGACATCACGGTCGCGACGAGCGTATTGCGCTCGAGCTTGCCGCGCGAGGCCATCGAGAGGGCGAGGATCGCCATGATCTTGTCGCCGTCGACCACGTTGCCGTCGGCGTCGACCGCGAGGCAGCGATCGGCGTCTCCGTCGTGCGCGATGCCGAGGTGGGCCCCGGTCTCGCGGACCTTTGCGATGAGCGGTTCGAGGTGGGTCGAGCCGACGCCGTCGTTGATGTTGAAGCCGTCGGGATCGTTGCCGATCACCGTCACCTTGGCTCCCGCATCGGTGAACACGTCGGGCGAGATGCCTGCCGCGGCGCCGTGGGCGCAGTCGAGCACCACGTCGATACCGTCGAGCCTCAGTCCCTCGAGCGTGCCGAGCAGGTGCACGAGGTAGCGGTCCTCCGCGTCGGCGAAGCGGCGGATGCGCCCGACCTCGCGGCCCGTCACGGCGATCGGCGGTCGGCTCATGGCCTCCTGGATCTCGTCCTCGATGTCGTCGGCGAGCTTGCGGCCGCCCTCAGCGAAGAACTTGATGCCGTTGTCGGGGGCCGGGTTGTGCGATGCCGAGACCATGACGCCGAAGTCGGCGCCGGTGTCCGCGACGAGGTAGGCGGCGGCGGGGGTTGGGATCACGCCGGCGTCGAGCACGTCCACGCCTGCTGAGGCGAGGCCGGCCGCGACCGCAGCGGCGATGAATTCACCGGAGACGCGCGGATCGCGCGCGACGACGGCGATAGCGCGACGGCTCTCGCCCCTGGCCGACCGGCCGAGGACGAGAGCCGCTGCATGGGCGAGGTCCAGGGCCAGGTCGGCGGTCACATCGACCCCGGCCAGACCCCGAACCCCATCGGTGCCGAATAGGCGTCCCATCGGGTACTCCCGCGTTAGCGCTTCGAGTACTGGGGAGCCTTGCGGGCCTTCTTGAGACCGGCCTTCTTGCGCTCGATGACGCGAGCGTCGCGGCTGAGGAAGCCGGCCTTCTTGAGCGTCGGACGGTTGTGCTCGGCGTCGATCTCGTTGAGCGCGCGCGATCGCGAGGCGGAGCGCACCGGCCTGCCCCGAGGGGCCGCCGCCCTTGATGCGGGCGATCACGTCGTACGAGCCGTTCAGCTCGAGGACCGTGAAGGGGTCGGTGATGAGCTGCTGGTGCAGCTTGTTCGGGAAGTACTCGGCGAGCTCGCGACCGTTGACGGTCATCGAGCCGGAGCCCGGGACGAGGCGCACGCGGGCGATGGCCTGCTTGCGGCGTCCGACGGCCGAACCGGGAACGGTCAGCGCGGGGCGGGGGGTGGACGCGGCCGCCTGCGAGGCGGGGGTCTCGGTGGTGTAGCTCTCGGGGGCCACGGTCTGCTCTTCAGTCACTGTGCAGTCTCTCTTCTTACGTCTCGTTGGCGCCGCGGATTACTGCGCGACCTGGCCGAAGTTGTAGGGGGTGGGCTGCTGGGCGGCGTGCGGGTGCTCGGCGCCCGCGTAGACCTTCAGCTTGCGGAACTGGTCGCGGCCGAGCGAGTTCTTCGGGAGCATGCCGCGGATGGCCTTCTCGACGGCGCGCTCCGGGTTGTTCGCGAGGAGCTCGGTGTAGCTCACGGAGCGAAGGCCGCCCGGGTAGCCCGAGTGGCGGTAGGCCAGCTTCTTGGACGCCTTGTTGGCGGTCAGGACGACCTTGTCGGCGTTGACGATGATCACGTAGTCGCCCATATCCATGTGGGGGGCGAACGTGGTCTTGTGCTTGCCGCGGAGCAGGGCTGCGGCGTGCGAGGCGAGTCGGCCGAGCACCACATCGGTGGCGTCGATGACGATCCAGTCGTGCTTCTGCTCAGCTGCCTTCGGCGAGTAAGTGCGAGTCACTGTCGTGCTGCTTTCTGTCGAAATGGAGGTGTTCGTGGATCCCACTCCGTTGTCCGGTCCCGTGAGGGTGCCAGGGCGGTGGAGGGCTCAACAAATCGGATGCTTGCGCACCAAGGATCTACTTTAGCACAGTCGGAGCGGTCGACGGCGAGGGATCGGTCGTCCCCTCAGTCGGCGTACCGCCGACGCCGCTACACTCGCGGCATGACGCAGCAGAGCAGACGCACCGTGCATTCCGCGCTTTCCGCGCTGATCGCGATGGGCCTGACGGTCGCGCTGGCCTCGTGCGCCTCGGCGCAGACCTCGGGCGAGGGATCGACGCCCACGCAACCGCCGTCGGAGACCTCGACGCAGTCGGTGGCCGAGGCCTGCGACATCTCGGGCGGGGCGATCTCGGACCTCACCGATCGAGCGAGGGCGGAGATCTCCGAGGCCGGAGCGGGTGTCGCCTCGGGCGAGATCCCCGATCTCAGCGACCTCGGCGATACCCTGAGCGGTTCGCTCGACGAGGTCAGGGCGGGCGTCGAGAACTCCGAGGTCTCCGCCGCGCTCGCGGAGATCCGCGCATCGCTCGAGGGGTTCGGCGACATCGAGCAGCCCGATTCGCTGTTCGGCGCTCCCGCATATCTCGGCGAGCTCCGCTCTCAGCTCGAGCGGTTGAACGCGGCGAGCGGCGAGCTGCAGGCGCTCTGCGGCAAGGGCTGAGCTTCCGCCGCCGGCACTCCCCCGGGCCCCGGCCACCGGCCTCGAGCGCGGCACGGGTCGGCCGCACCGACGCGAGCGCCGCCCCGGGGACCGCCCGCCGCTAGCCCGCGGCGGGCGGATCCTCCTCGAGCAGGGTCGCGAGCACGCGTCCCGTCCACGCGACGATGTCGCCCTCGTCTCCGACGCTTCTCTGACCGACGCCCGCGAGCGGGCTGCGCGAGGAGGCGGTGCCACCGGGAAGCGGCACCTGCAGCACGCCCGTCGTCTCGGTGTAGCGGGCGCCCGGATACATGCGGTTCATGCGCATGCGCCTGGAGTCGAGCAGCTTCACCGGCTCGATGCGCAGCGCGGGGCCCGCGGCGACGACCTTCGCGAGGCCGAGCTTGGAGGCGCGGCGGCGCAGCGACGAGACCGCGGCGAGGCGCTGCACCTCCGCCGGCGGCGGCCCGTAGCGATCGGCGAGCTCTTCGAGCACGAGTGCGACGTGCTCCTCAGGGGCCTGCGGGTGGGACGCGGCGGAGAACTTCTGGTAGGCCTCGAGCCGCAGGCGCTCGCTCTCGACGTACTCCTCCGGGATGTGCGCGTCGACGGGCAGTTCGAGCACGAGCTCCGATGGACCGCTCGTCTCCTGCCCCTTGAAGGTGTTGACCGCCTCGCCGATCATGCGCAGGTAGAGGTCGAAGCCGACTCCGGCGATGTGGCCGGACTGCTCTCCGCCGAGCAGGTTGCCGGCGCCGCGCAGCTCCAGATCCTTCAGCGCGACCTGCATGCCCGAGCCGAGCTCGTTGTTGGTCGCGAGCGTCTCGAGCCGCTCGTGCGCGTGCTCGGTGAGCGGCTTGTCGGGGTCGTAGAGGAAGTAGGCGTAGGCGCGCTCGCGGCTGCGGCCGACGCGGCCGCGCAGCTGGTGCAGCTGGCTGAGGCCGTACTTGTCGGCGGCATCGATGATGATCGTGTTGGCGTTCGCGATGTCGAGGCCGGTCTCGATGATCGTGGTCGACACGAGCACGTCGAACTTGCGCTCCCAGAAGTCCTGCACCACCTGCTCGAGCTGGTGCTCGGAGAGCTTGCCGTGCGCGACGGCGACGCGGGCCTCGGGCACGAGCTCGGAGATCTGGGCGGCGACCCGGCCGATCGACTGCACCCTGTTGTGCACGAAGAACACCTGGCCCTCGCGCAGCAGCTCGCGTCGGATGGCCGCAGCGATCTGCTTGTCGCTGCGGGGGCCGACGAAGGTGAGGATCGGGTGGCGATCCTCGGGCGGGGTCGCGAGGGTCGACATCTCGCGGATGCCCGTCACGGCCATCTCCAGGGTGCGAGGGATCGGCGTCGCGCTCATCGCGAGGATGTCGACGCCCGTCTTGAGCTTCTTCAGCGCGTCCTTGTGCTCGACGCCGAAGCGCTGCTCCTCATCGATGATCAGGAGGCCCAGATCCTTGTAGCGGACGCCGTCGGCGAGCAGGCGATGCGTGCCGATGACCACGTCGACCGTACCCGCGGCGAGCCCGTCGATCGTGTCCTTCGCCTCTTTGTCGGTCTGGAAGCGGCTGAGCGGGCGGAGAGTGACGGGGAAACCGGCGAAGCGGTTCTGGAACGTCTCGAGATGCTGGTTCACGAGCAGCGTCGTCGGCACGAGCATCGCGACCTGCTTGCCGTCCTGCACCGCCTTGAACGCTGCGCGCACGGCGACCTCCGTCTTGCCGAAGCCGACATCGCCTGCGAGCAGCCGGTCCATCGGGATCGGGCGCTCCATGTCGCGCTTCACCTCGTCGATGGTGGTGAGCTGGTCGACGGTCTCCGCATACGGGAACGCCTCTTCGAGCTCGTGCTGCCACGGGGTGTCGGGAGAGAAGGCGTGCCCCTTCGAGGCGACGCGGGCGGAGTAGAGCTTGACGAGCTCGACCGCGATGTCGCGAACGGCCTTGCGCGCCTTCTTCTTGGCATTGGCCCAGTCGCTGCCGCCCATCTTCGAGAGCGCCGGCGCCTCGCCGCCGACGTAGCGCGACAGCTGATCGAGCTGGTCGGTCGGCACGTAGAGCTTGTCCTTCGGCATGCCGCGCTTCGAGGAAGCGTACTCGAGCACGAGGTACTCGCGCAGTGCCTTGGTCGCATCGCGGCCGATGCCGGTGGGAACCATGCGCTGAGTCAGCTCGACGAAGCGGCCGATGCCGTGGGTCTCGTGCACCACGTAGTCGCCCGCCACGAGCTTCAGCGGGTCGACGACGTTCTTGCCGCGACGAGCCAGCTTCTGCCCGCCTGCGGCCTGCGCGCTCACCGCGCGCCCGAAGAACTCGGCCTCGGTCGCCAGCAGCAGCTTCGCCTCGGCGCTCTCGAAGCCCGACCACGCGGTGCCCGCGACGAGGTAGACGACCCCGTCCTCGAGTCCGTCCCCCGCGCCGGGCTCCTCGTCGGGGAGCCGGTCGACGATGCGCGCAGCGGCACCCGCCTCCGCAAGCACATCGCGGGCGCGCTCGACGAGCCCGGTGCCCTGGGCGGTGACGACCGCGCGCCATCCCTCGCGAAGCCGCTCGGCGATCAGTCGGATCGCCGAGCCCGTCGGATCCGCCCCTGCGGCCGGCTTCGGGAAGGCGCCGCCGCGCACCGCCACGACCCCCGGGTCTCCGAACCGCGGCTCGCCGCCGTCGCCGGGCAGCTCGTCGTCGTGGGTGAAGCCGGAGACCGTCCACCACGGACGGCCCCGCGACGCTGCCCGCAGCTCCCCCATCGACAGCATGCCGCTGTCGTCGACCGGCACGGGCGCATCGGCGCCCGCCGTCGCGGCCTGCCAGGCGGCTTCGAGGAACTCGCGGTTCGTCTCGGCGAGGCTCACGGCCCGGCCGGCCACGCGCTCGGGAGAGGCCACGACGACCGCGCCGCCCTCCGGGAGCAGCGCCGTGAGGGGCGAGAGGCCGGGCACGAGCTGCGGCAGCAGGCTCTCCATGCCCTCGACGGGGATCCCGTTGCTCATCTTCTCGAGCAGCGATCCGAGCGCGGGGAAGCGGGGCAGCAGCTCGGCCGCGCGCTTCCGCACCTCATCCGTGAGCAGCAGCTCGCGAGCGGGCCACAGCTCGACCTCGGGCAGCGGGTCGCCCGCGCTGCGCTGGTCGGAGACCGAGAACCGGCGCACCTGATCGACCTCGTCGCCGAAGAAGTCGACGCGCACCGCGTGCGGCGCCTCGGGAGGAAAGACGTCGAGGATGCCACCGCGCACCGCGAACTCGCCGCGCCTCGTGACCATGTCGACGCGCGTGTAGGCGCGCGCGACCAGTTCGCGCGCGATCGACTCGAGCCCCTCGGACTCGGCGCCGGCGCGCAGCACGAGCGGCTCGGCCTCCGCGGCGTGGGGAGACACGGGCTGCAGCGCCGCCCGCACCGACGCGACGAAGACCAGTGGGCGGTCGCCCGTGTGCTCCCGCAGCATGCGCAGCGCGACCGCGCGCCGCCCCACCGTCTCGGCGCTCGGGCTCAACCGCTCGTGCGGCAGCGTCTCCCACGCCGGGAACTCGACCGTCTGCGCCTCGGGCATGAGCGAAGCCAGTGCCGAGCGCAGCGCGTCGGCCTCGCGGCTCGTCGCCGCGATGACGAGCAGGGCTCCGCGGTCGCCGTTCTCGCGCCGGCGCCTGATCAGACCGGCGATGAGGGCGGGCCTCAGCCCCTCGGCGACGGAGTAGTCGGTGTCGAGCGACGACGCGTCGAGCGCGCGCGCGAACGACTCGGAGCGCTCGAGCAGTCGGTCGATTCCTTGCAGGCTCATTTCGCCCGCCCGTGGAAGCGCTGCTGGGCCGCGAGCAGCCCGTCCTCGACGAGCGCCTCGGCCGCGTCGGCGGCGTCTTCGAGCAGCACGGCGAGGGATTCGCGCTCTCCGCTCGCGAAGGGCCGCAGCACGAAGTCGGCCGGATCCTGTCGGCCAGGCGGCCTGCCGATGCCGATCCTGACGCGCAGGAAGTCGGGCGTGGAGAGCGCCTTCGCGATGTCGCGCAGCCCGTTGTGGCCGCCGTGTCCGCCGCCCTGCTTGAGCTTGAGGGCGTCGAAGGGCAGATCGAGCTCGTCGTGGAGCACGATGACGCGGTCGGCGGGGATCCCGAAGTATTTCGCGAGCGCAGACACCGGACCGCCCGAGGTGTTCATGTAGCCGTTCGACTTCGCGAGCACGAGCTTCGGGCCGCCGGGACGCAGCCTGCCCTCGGCGACGCGCGAGCCCGTCTTATGGGGCGAGAACCGGGAGCCGAGCCGATCTGCGAGCACGTCGACCGCCATCTGCCCGACGTTGTGCCGCGTCGCCTCGTACTTCGCACCGGGATTGCCCAGGCCGACGATCAGCCAGCTGTCTTCAGACACTCGTCCCTCTTCTCTCCGCTTGCGCCAGAACATCCACCGCTCCCATGCTCGCATCGACCTCAGACATCGCACCGGTCCCGCCGCCCCGCGCCCGGAAGACGAAGAACCCGTCGGACCGCGGCGAAGCGCGGGCCCGACGGGTTCGAGGCTGGAACGACCTTACTCGGCCGCCTCCTCCTCCGCGGCGCCCTCATCGTCCGAGGCTGCGCCGCGCGGAGTGACGACGTGCACGACGAGCTGCTCGGCGTCGCCCAGCAGAGTCGAACCGGCGGGCAGCTCGATGGCGCCCGCGAGCACCTGGGCGCCCTCCTCGAGACCCTCGACGCTGACCTCGACCGCCTCGGGGATCGAGGTGGCGGGCACGCTGAGGTGCAGGGTGTTCAGCTCCTGCAGGGCGTTGGTGCCGGAGAAGGACTCGCCGACGACGTGGATGGGCACCTCGACGTCGACGGTCTCGCCCTTCTTCACCACGAGGAGGTCGACGTGCTCGATGATCTGGCGCACCGGATCCTTCTGCACGTCCTTGACCAGCACGAGCTGGGGCTTGCCCGCGACATCGAGCTCGATGAGCGCGTTGGCGTGGCGCACGATGAGGCTCAGCGGGTGGGTCTCGACCGAGACGTGCACGGGGTCGGTGCCGTGGCCGTAGACGACCGCGGGGGTCTGGCCGGCGGCGCGGAGCTTGCGGGCAGCGCCCTTGCCGAAGTTGTCGCGTGCGGTCGCGACGAGCTTGAACTCGCTCATGTCAGTCTCTCCTTTGCGGGCTTCCGCCCAGATGAGGCGGGGTGGCCCGCCTGATGGGTGATGTCTCGCCGTACGGCGCGTCAGAAGGGCCCGCGAAGAGGCTCTACCGCGTCGATCACGGGCACGCGAACGCGCCCCTCGCCGAAGTACAGCTATATATCGTACACGATGAGGGATCCCTCGCCGAACGACCGCTCGCGAGCCGGTGCGAAGCAGCGGCTCATCCCGGTCTCCGCGCCCAGACCGATCAGTTTCGAAGAAGACGGATGCCGCAGGTCGGCAGTAGCCTGTCGTCATGTCTGCAGCACCCGCACCCCATCCCGCCGACTCCCACGACCTCATCCGTGTGCGAGGGGCCCGTGAGCACAACCTGAAGAACGTGAGCGTCGAGCTGCCGAAGCGCAGGCTCACGGTCTTCACCGGGGTCTCGGGCTCGGGCAAGAGCTCGCTCGTGTTCAGCACGATCGCGGCCGAGTCGCAGCGCCTCATCAACGAGACCTACAGCGCCTTCGTGCAGGGTTTCATGCCCTCGCAGTCGCGCCCCGACGTCGACGTGCTCGAGGGGCTGACCACTGCGATCATCGTGGACCAGGAGCGCATGGGGGCGAATCCGAGGTCCACGGTGGGCACCGCCACCGATGTGAACGCCATGCTGCGCATCGTCTTCTCGCGCCTCGGGCAGCCGCGCATCGGCTCGCCCAACGCGTTCTCGTTCAACGTGGCCTCCGTCAGCGGGGCGGGCGCCGTCACCCTCGAGAAGGGCGGCAAGAAGGTCAAGGAGCGGCGCAGCTTCGAGATCCTGGGCGGCATGTGCGCCACCTGCGAGGGCCGCGGCTCGGTGAGCGACTTCGAGCTCGGCGAGCTCTACGACGCCGACAAGTCGCTGCGCGAGGGCGCTCTCAAAGTTCCGGGTTACAGCATGGACGGGTGGTGGGGGCGCCTCTTCTCCGACCTCTTCGACATGGACAAGCCCATTCGCGACTTCACCGAGGGCGAGCTCGACGACCTGCTGCGCAAGGAGCCGACCAAGATCAAGGTCGAGGGCGTGAACCTCACCTACGAGGGCCTGATCCCCCGTATCCAGAAGTCGATGCTCTCGAAGGATCGCGAGGCCATGCAGCCCCACATCCGAGCCTTCGTCGACCGCGCGATCGTGTTCCGCGCCTGCCCCGAGTGCGACGGCACGCGCCTCAACGAGACCGCGCGCTCCTCCAAGATCGGCGGGCTCTCGATCGCCGACGTGTGCGCGATGCAGATCACCGACCTGGCCGAATGGGTGCGGGGCATCGAGGATCCGGGTATGGCCCCGCTCATCGAGAAGCTCTGCGACACCCTCGACTCCTTCGTGCAGATCGGCCTCGGGTACCTCAGCCTGGATCGCCCCACGGGCACGCTGTCTGGTGGCGAGTCCCAGCGCACGAAGATGATCCGCCACCTCGGCTCCCCCATCACCGACGCGACGTACGTCTTCGACGAACCCTCGGTCGGCCTGCACCCCCACGACATCCAGCGCATGAATCAGCTGCTGCTCAAGCTGCGCGACAAGGGCAACACCGTGCTCGTGGTCGAGCACAAGCCCGAGATGATCGCGATCGCCGATCACGTGGTCGATCTCGGTCCGCGCGCCGGCACCGACGGAGGCGAGATCTGCTTCGAGGGCACCGTCGACGGCCTGCGCGCGTCCGGCACGCTCACCGGCAAGCACCTCGACGACCGGGCTCGGCTGAAGGACTCGGTGCGCTCGTCGACCGGAACCATCGAGGTCCGCGGAGCGGATCGCCACAACCTGCGGGGCATCGACGTCGACGTGCCGCTCGGGGTGCTCTGCGCGATCACGGGTGTGGCGGGTTCGGGCAAGAGCACCCTCATCCACGGCTACGTCTCGAACCGCGAGGGCGTCGTCGCCGTCGACCAGGGTGCGATCAAGGGATCGCGTCGCTCCAACCCAGCCACCTATACGGGCCTGCTCGACCCGGTGCGCACCGCGTTCGCGAAGGCGAACGGCGTCAAGCCCGCACTGTTCAGCGCGAACTCCGAGGGCGCGTGCCCCGAGTGCAAGGGGGCGGGAATCATCTACACCGACCTCGGCATGATGGCGACGATGGAGAGCGTCTGCCAGGTCTGCGACGGCAAGCGCTACGACGCCGAGGTGCTGCAGTACACGCTCGGCGGCAAGAGCATTGCCGAGGTGCTCGATCTGTCGATCGCGGAGGCGCACGAGTTCTTCTCGGCCCCCGAGTCGAAGATCCCGAAGGCTGCGAAGATCCTCGATCGCCTCGTCGATGTCGGCATCGGCTACATCAAGCTGGGACAGCCGCTCTCCACGCTCTCCGGCGGCGAGCGCCAGCGGCTCAAGCTCGCGATCCACATGATCGAAGATGCCGACGTCTACGTGCTCGACGAGCCCACCACGGGCCTGCACCTCGCCGACGTCGAGCAACTGCTGGGCCTGCTCGACCGGCTGGTCGACGCGGGCAAGAGCGTGATCGTCATCGAGCACCATCAGGCGGTCATGGCGCACGCCGACTGGATCATCGACCTCGGCCCGGGCGCCGGCCAGCAGGGCGGCACGGTGGTATTCGAGGGATCCCCGCGATCCCTCGTGGAAGACGGCTCGACGCTCACCGGCCGGCATCTCGCGGAGTACGTGGGCGCGTGACGCGAGGGGAGGGAGCGCGGTGATCGATCCGGGCTTCACGCTGACACAGCTGCGATACTTCGCCGAGACCGCCCGCGTCGGCAGCATGACGGAGGCGGCGCGTCGTCTCCACATCTCCCAGCCCGCCCTCTCCTCGGCCATCAACCAGCTCGAGCACGATCTCGGCGTGCAGCTCTTCGAGCGCGTGCCGCGCCGGGGCGTGCGCCTGACGTCGGCCGGCCGCCAGTTCCACACCGATGCCGCAGGGCTGCTCGCGCACGCCGCCGGGCTCGCCGAGCGGGCAGGCAGCTTCGCGAACTCGCTCACCGGTACGCTCCGGGTGGGGATGTACCTCCCGCTCGCCCCGTTCCGCGCCCCGACCATTCTGCAGGCGTTCACCAGGCGGCACTCGAGCATCACGGTCGAACTCTTCGAGGCGAACCACGACCGCCTCGTCGAGATGCTGGAGGACCACGAGATCGACGTCGCGATCGGCTATGACATGGCGCCGCTCGAGCACCTGACGAGCGAGGCGCTCGAGGTGATCCCTCCCCATATGATCGTCGCGCCCGAGCACCCGCTGGGCGCCTCCGCCGAGCCCGTGAGCCTCACCCGGTTCGCGGGCGACCCCCTCGTGCTCCTCGATCTGCCGCACACCGCCAGCTACTACCTCAGCCTCTACCGGATGGTGGGCATCGACCCCGAGGTGCGCTACCGCGTGCAGGGCTACGAGACCGTGCGCGGGCTCGTGGGGCGCGGCTTCGGCGTGGCGCTGTTGAACCAGCGCATGGGCCACGACGTCACCTACGGCGGTGCGAAGGTGAGGGCCGTCGATCTCGCGGAGGATCTCCCCGGTCTCACGCTGCAACTGCTGCGTCGCCCCGACGACGAATCCCAGCGCGTCAGGGTCTTCGCCGATGTCTGCCGGAGCCTCTTCTCGCGCAGCGGCGCGGTGGCGCGGCACGATGCGGCTGCACGGGAATAATCTCGCATTATCCATAGGCAATATCTATACAAACGAAACACACGGCCTCCGGAACACCTTCGGAATGAGTGGTGAACATCCACACTCGCAGACCTTTTCGACCCAAATAGACTCAGTTATCCGCGGTGGCCCGTAACCGGCCCGCAATAATCAAGGCACCATGCGCCGCGAACGCGGCCCCGCTCCAGTCGCAATCCATTGACACAAGCTATTCAAAGAACCTAGATTCACGTCCATGACTCGCAGCAATGAAGCTCCAGCCTCACCAGCCCCGACCGCATCCGGACCCTCCGCGAAGCCGTCCCCCGGCATCACCCCGATGCAGCGCCGAGTGCTCCTCGGCGGCAGTGTCGGCCAGTTCATCGAGTTCTACGACTTCGCCCTCTACGGCGTCTCCGCCGTCGTGCTCGCCGAACACTTCTTCCCCTCCGACAACCCGCTCGCCGGGCTGCTCGTGCTCTTCGCCACCTTCGGCGTCGCGTTCTTCATCCGCCCGATCGGCGGCCTGTTCTTCGGTGCGCTCGGCGACCGCCTCGGCCGCCGCAACGTCCTCGTCATCACCCTGCTGACGATCGGCCTCGCCACCACCGGCATCGGCCTGCTGCCCACCTTCGAGGTCATCGGGGCGGCGGCCCCGATCCTGCTCGTGCTGCTCCGTCTGCTGCAGGGGCTCTCCGCCGGCGGAGAGTCGGCAGGCGCGCCGTCGTTCGTGTTCGAGCACGCACCCATCCACCGTCGCGGCCTCTTCGTCAACATCACCCTCGCAGCCACCGCGCTGCCCTCGGTCGTCGCCGCGTTCCTCGTGTTCTTCCTCTCCTCCTCGATGAGCGATGCCGCGTTCATGTCCTGGGGCTGGCGCGTGCCGTTCATCATCGCCCTGCCGCTCGCGCTCGTCGGCCTCTGGATCCGCGCGAAGACCGAGGAGTCGCCGGCGTTCAAGGAGATGATGGCGGAGCAGCGCGCCGACGAGGCCGAGGTCCGTCCCGAGGTCGGCAGCCACACCACCATCGGCGAGGCCTTCCGCAAGAACTGGCTGCAGATGATCCAGGTCGTGTTCGTGATGGGCCTCACAGCGATGGGCTTCTACTTCCTCTCGGGCTACTTCATCTCGTACGTCTCGACGACCGGCAACCTCAGCCGCGAGCAGTCGCTGCTCCTCAACGGCGGAGCGATGCTCGCCTACACGCTCCTCCTCCCCGTCGCGGGAGCCATCGGCGACCGCGTCGGCCGCAGGCCCATGATGATCGGCGGCGCGATCGCCATCGCCGTGCTCGCGATCCCCGCGTTCTCACTCGTGACGAGCGGCAGCGTCGGGCTCGCATTCCTCGGCCAGCTGATCTTCGTCGTCGCGATCTGCTTCTACGGCGGCGGCTGCTACACCTTCTTCATCGAGGTCTTCGACACGCGCAACCGCTTCACCTCGGCCGCCTTCAGCTACAACCTCGGCTACGCGCTGCTCGGCGGCACCGCGCCGTTCATCGGCACCGCCCTCGTCGACGCGACCGGTGTGCCCCACTCGCCCGCGTTCTACGTCATCGGCGTCGCAATCATGACGCTCATCGTCATCGCGGCCACGCGGGTTCCCGAGACCCGCGGCTGGACCAAGTAGCCCCCGTCGAACCGCACTGCCCACCCGCTTCACCCACCCAGAAAGACACGGAGACATGACTGACACGATCTCGCCGCTCAGCACCGAGACCGCGGACCTCTTCCTGCGCAACTTCCACCACGTCGCCACGATCGGGGCGACCGACCGTAACGGCGTGGAGCGCCAGGCCGCGACCGAGGAGGACCGGCAGACCCGCGACTGGTTCTCCGAGTTCGCGCGCTCCCGCGGCTGGACCGTCGAGGTCGACGGCATCGGCAACGTGTTCGCCACGATCGAGTTCGTGCCCGGCGCCCCCGCCGTCCTCACCGGCTCGCACCTCGACTCGCAGCCCCGCGGCGGTCGCTTCGACGGCGCCTACGGCGTGATCGCCTCGCTGCACGCCGCCGTCGAGATCCAGCGCAGGGTCGAGGGCGGCGAGCTCCGGCCGAAGTACAACCTCGTCGTGGTCGACTGGTTCAACGAGGAGGGCAGCCGCTTCGCGCCCTCGATCATGGGCAGCTCGGTCTACACCGGCCTCATGGACCGAGATGAGATCCTGGCCGTCCGCGATCTCGCGGGCACGAGCGTGCGCGACGCGCTCGACGGCATCGGCTACCTCGGCTCCGCGCAGGGGCCGAGGGATCTCGCGGGCTACGCCGAGGTGCACATCGAGCAGGGCCGCATCCTCGAGCGCGAGGGCATCGCGATCGGCGCCGTCGATTCGAGCTGGTACACGCAGAAGCTCGACATCGACATCATCGGCGAGCAGTCGCACACGGGCGCCACGGCCATGGCCGACCGCCGCGACGCCCTCGTCGGAGCGGCCAAGGTCACCCTGCTCGTGCGCGACATCTGCGACGAGTACCCGGCGGAGTCGCTCGTCTCCTCCGTCGGTCAGATCACCGTCGAGCCCAACTCCCCGATCGTGGTCAACAGCCACGTGCACCTCGTCGCAGACCTCCGTGCGAACGACCCGGCCATCGTGCAGGGCGCGCGCGACGCGCTGGTCGAGCGCTTCCGACGGGTCGCCGAGGAGGAGCGGCTCGAGATCGTCGCGAAGGACTTCGACATCCGCCCGAACCGCTACTACCCCCGCGAGGGCGTCGAGCTGCAGGAGCGGGTGGCGGAGCGCCTGGGCCTCGGCGTGCGCCGCATCCAGACGATGGCGGGTCACGACTCGGTCGCGCTCAACACCGTCGCGCCCTCGGTCATGATGTTCGTCCCCTCTGTCGACGGCGTCTCTCACTGCGAGCGCGAGTTCACGAGGGACGAGGACATGGTGAACGGGCTCGCAGCGCTGAGCGGCGTGATCTCGGAGATGCTCACCGGCGCGCTCGACGGGGTCTCCTACCCGGGCGAGGCGGCCGACTACGCCGGCGGGGAGCGCTGATCGTGACGGCCGGATCCCTCCACGAGCTGGGCGCCGTCGAGGCGCTGCGCGCCTTCCGCTCGGGCGAGCTGTCGCCGGTCGAGCTGTTCGACGCGAGCGTGGCGCGCATCGCCGCCGTCGACGCGGCCGACTCCGAAGGCGAGGGCGCGATCAACGCCGTCGTGCAGGTGCTCGAGGGCGCCCGCGGCGCAGCCGAGGAGGCGGAGCGGCGCTACGCCGCGGGCGTCGACGAACCGCTCGGCAGGGGCGGGACGGCGCTGCTGGGCCTCCCGGTCGCCACGAAGGAGAAGCACGGTCTCGCCGGCGAGCCCCTGAGCCAGGGCCTCGTCGCGCTGCGGGACGAGCGCGCCGAGGCCGACCACCCCGTGATCGAGCGGATCCGCGCGGCCGGGGGCATCGTCCACGCACGCACGAGCTCGCCGGAGTTCAGCTGCGCCACCGTCACCCACTCGCGGCTGTGGGGCGTCACGCGCAACCCCTGGAACCGTGCGCTCTCCCCCGGCGGCTCGTCGGGCGGCGCCGGGGCCGCGCTCGCGGCCGGCTACGCCCCGCTCGCCACGGCCTCCGACATCGCCGGCTCGACGCGCATTCCCGCGGCGTTCAACGGCGTCGTCGGCTACAAGGCGCCCTACGGCCGCGTCCCGGGCCTGCCGCCGCTCTCCGCCGACTGGTACCGCGGCGACGGGCCTATGGCCCGCACGGTCGCCGACACCGCTCTGCTCGCGGGCGTCATGTCGGGCATGCATCCGGCCGATCACGGCACGGTTCCGGGCGAGGGATCCCTGCCGATCGAATATCCCGACGCCGCGGGGTGGCTCGCCGGGAAGCGCATCGCCCTGTCGGTGCGCCTCGGCGACTACCCGGTGCATTCGGACGTGCAGGCCGCGATACGGCGCACGGCAGCCGTGCTCGCCGGCGCAGGCGCGATCGTCGAGGAGGTGGAGCTGCCCTGGGCGAGCGGGCGCATCCGCGACATCACGATGGCGCACTTCGGCAAGATCCTCGGCCCCGCCATGGCCGAGCTGACGGCGGGCATGACGGAGCTCAGCGATTACACCGAGCGCTTCATCTCGGACGCGCACGCGGCCGGCGAGCGGATGAGCCTCGTCGAGTCGCTCGCAGGCGAGGCTCGTATGCAGGCGGAGCTCGCGGCCGCGATGGACGGCTTCGACGTGCTGCTGGCCCCCGTGAACGCGGTGGACGGGCTCGTCGCCGACGCCAGCTACCTCGACGGGATCACCGTGCCCTCGCCGGATCAGGCCGGGGGCGAAGTGCGGCTCGACCACTACTGGCAGGCCCACATGACGGTGCCGTTCAATGTGAACAACCGTTGTCCAGTGCTCTCGGTTCCGGTGGGCATCGCCGGGAACGGGCTGCCGATCGGCATGCAGATCGTGGGGCACCCGTACGCGGAGAGCTCGGTGTTCCACGCCGGAGCAGCACTGGAGTCGCTGCAGCCCTGGCCGCTGCTGGCACCACTCGGCTGACGATGGGAGCCCCGGGAGAGCCGCTCGAGCGGGCGTCGCGGATCGACCGCGCGCTCCTCGTGCTGGTCACCGCGGTGTGGGGCGTCAACTTCGTCTCCGCCCGCTTCGGGCTGGACGCTACGACCCCGCTGGGCTTCCGGGTGCTCACCTTCGGAGGCGGCGCCGCCATCGTCGCCGTCGTCGCGGCCTGCTCGCGCACGAACCTGCGGCTGCCGCGCACCAGGGACTATCTGCACCTGCTCGTGGCCGGCGTCTTCAGCATCACCGGGTTCGGTCTGCTCGCAGCCCTCGCAGTGCTGAGCGGCGGGGTCGGGCGCACATCGATCATCGTCTACACGATGCCGCTGTGGGTCGTACTGTTCGGTCGGCTGATGCTGGGCGAGCGCATCGGCGGCAGACGGCTGACCGCCGTGGCGCTCGGTGCGGCCGGCCTCGCGGTGCTTCTCGTTCCTCTGCTTGTCGAGGGCGAGTCGGCGGGAACGCCGGCCGCTCTCGGTGCCGCGCTGAGCTGGGCGATCGGCACGGTCTATCTGAAGCGGGCGGGCGTCGACGCCCCGCCGATCGCGCTGACCGTGTGGCAGCTCGTCGCGGGCACGGCGGTGCTCGGACTCGCGGCGCTGTTCACGAGGGATCCCGTCTTCACGGCCGTTCCGGGCCCGGCGTCGTGGGCGGGAATCGTCTACACCGCCGTCGCGGGCACGGCGGTCGCCTACCTGATCTGGTTCAGGGTCGTGCAGCGCCTGCCCGCGAGCACGGCCGGGATGGGCACGCTGCTCGTTCCCGTCTTCGGCATCGCCGCAGCCGCGATCCTGCTCGGCGAACGCCCCACGCTCCCCGACCTCGCGGGTTCCGCCCTGATCCTCGCAGCGGGCCTGCTCGCCCTCGCCCCGAGCCGCACTGAACCGGACGGCGGAGCGCAGGGCACTAATCTGAAGCGATAGGGGCGGGGGCTCGAGGATCCCTCGCGGAACGCCGGGAGGTTCCCATGTCACTCACCATCCGAACCGTGCTCGAACCGCACGGACCCGCGACCGCGATCGAGCTCGACGAGGCCCAGGTCGAGCAGCTGGGCGGCGGCAGGCGCGCCGCCGTGGTCGTCTCGATCGGCGGACGCACCGCACGGCTGCGTCTCGCGTCGATGGGCGGCAGATACCTGATCGGGATCTCGAAGGCGAATCGGGCGGCGCTCGGCGTCGAGATCGGCGACGAGGTGGAGGCGACCGTCGCGCTCGACGACGCTCCCCGCGAGGTCGAGGTGCCCGATGATCTCGCCGCCGCGCTCGCAGCCGTCGACGGTGCGCGCGCGGCGTTCGACCGCCTGCCCTACACCCACCGGAAGGAGCACGTGAACGCGATCCTCGAGGCGAAGAAGCCCGAGACGCGGGAGCGCCGCATCGCTGCGGCGGTCGCGAAGGTCTCCGGCTGAGCGGGTCCGCATCCGCTGGCTGAGCGAGGCGGAGCCGAGTCGAAACCCAGGATCCCGCAGCCCTCGATTTCGACTCGCTTCGCTCGCTCAATCAGCGGGAAGGCTCCGCCTCGCTCGATCAGCGGGAAGGCGCCGAGCCGAGCTCGTTGATGGCGCGGATCAGCACGTGCAGGCGGCCGATCGCGCGCGGGGTCGGCACGAGCGTGAGCCGCGGCAGGTCGAGCCGGTCGCGGTCGGCGACCTCCGGCTGCAACGGCTCGGTCGCCTCGATCCGCCCCTCCGCGAGCATGTCGGCGAAGCGCTCGTTGAGCTCGGCGATCTCCTCCTCGCTCGGGGCGTTCCGCAACCGCAGCACGAGCCGATCGTACTGCGCCTCGTTCGCCGGGGACGGAGCGAGATGCGCGTGTGATGATCCCTCCCGGGCAGCGGATCCCTCACCCGCATCGCCGCCCCGAGGCGCCGAGGCTCCCGGCCTCGGGCCGGTCGCGCTGCGGTCGGGCGTCCAGCGCAGCGAGTCGAAATTGCGCCAGAACCCCTCGATCTCCTCGACTGCGGCCTCGACGGAGTCGGTGATGAGCACGCGGTCGAGGTCGCCTGGCGAGATCATCCCGTAGTCGGTGAGCTCTTCGCGCACGAACCGTTCGAAGCCGCGCCAGAAACCGCCGCCCGGCCGGTCGAGCAGCACGATGGGCGCAGGCAGCATCTTGCCCGTCTGCTGCAGCGTCAGCAGTTCGAAGGTCTCATCGAGCGTGCCGAAGCCGCCTGGCAGGCAGACGAAGCCGCTCGACTCCTTCACCAGCATGAGCTTGCGCGTGAAGAAGTAGCGCATGGCGACATGGTTGCCGTCCTGGTTGATCATGTCGTTCGGCTTCTCCTCGAACGGAAGCCTGATCGACACCCCGAGCGACTGCTGCGGGCCGGCGCCGCGCGCCGCGGCCTCCATGATGCCCGGGCCGGCGCCCGTGACGACCATCCAGCCCTGCTCGGCGAGCCGGCGCGCGGTCGCCTCGGCCTGCACCCACAGCGGGTCGTCGAGCAGGGTGCGCGCCGAGCCGAAGATGGTGACCTTGGGGGTGCCGTCGTGACCCGCGAAGATCCGGAACGCCCGCCGCATCTCCGACAGCGCGGCTGACGAGAGCTTCAGGTTCGCGCGGCTCGTGCCGTCTCGCCCGAGCCCGATGCTCGTCTCCACCAACCGCTCGATGAGCTTGCGCTGCGCCCGCACGCCGGCTTCGTCGAGCAGCTCCGCGATCGCGCGGGCCAGTGCGTCCTCGTTCGACATGCGTTCGACCTCAGCCATGCCTCCGAGTCTAGGAGAAGCCGCGACCGGCCTGCCTGAACTCGCACACCGGCGCGGCACGGACGGCTAGTGTGGGAGGAGGCGACGCAGAGGTCTGGGATCGAGAAGAGCGCCCGTGAGAGATCGAGAGGAGCTCCCGTGAGCGACCCGCAGCAGGCTGCACCCCGACCGCCATGGAGTCTCCGACTCGCGGGGATCTGCTGGATCCTCGCGGGCGTCGTATTCGCGCTCACCCCGCTCGTCGCCGCCCTGCTGCTGCGCTCGCAGTACGTCTCGCTGCGCGGCAGCGCCTTCCGCGTCGCCGATCTCGCCGACCGCTTCACCCCCGAGCAGTTCGTGCGGCTCGAACCCTACCTCGCCGACTTCGAGCGGATCGAGGCCGCCGTCGGCGACGCCTCGGGGTGGGCTCTGCTGCCGATCCTCCTGTTCTACCTGTGCTTCGCGGCGCTGACACTGGCCTGCTACCTGCCGCTCGGCATCGCGACGGCGCGGGGCGTGACCTGGGTGCGAGTGGTCGCGACCGTGATCGCCGCGCTCGGTTCCACCGCAGTGTTCGCACTGTGGCAGGCGTTCGCCGCGTTTTCATGGCTGCCGCTGAAGGCCCTGTCGGCGAACCACCTGGGCCTCGTGCTCATCGCGCTGCACATCGCCGGTATCGTGTTCGCCTGGCTGCCCTCCGCCAACGCGTACGCGCGGGAGCGCGCCGCTTCGCGTCTCCACGGCGCGCAGGCGCAGGCCGGGCCGGTCTCGCAGACGCCAGCCGTGCCGGCCGCGCAGCAGACGCACCGGCGCTAGGCTGTCGCCATGCCCAGCAGGCGAACGCACATCGCACCGCGATCCGCTCGCGGAAGCCTCACCGCAGCACTGACCGCGCTGCGCGAGGAGTTCGAGGTGCCGGACGACTTCCCGGCCGACGTGCTCACCGAGGCCGAGACGGCCGCGGCGAGCGGCCCCGCCGAAGCGGCGCTCGACCTGCGCGATGTGCCGTTCGTCACGCTCGATCCGCCGGGTTCGCGCGACCTCGACCAGGCTTTCCACATCGAACGGAGCGGACACGGCTTCGTGCTGCGCTACGCTATCGCCGACGTCCCCGCATTCGTTCGTCCGGGCGGAGCGGTCGACGCGGAGGCCAGGCGCCGCGGGCAGACCCTCTACCTTCCAGACGGAACCGTGCCTCTGCATCCGCCGGTGCTCAGCGAGGATCGGGCGTCACTGCTGCCGGGAGCCGAGCGCACGGCCTACGTGTGGACGATACCCGTCGACGAGCACGGCCTCTCGGGCTTCGAGGGATCGGCTGCCGGGCCGGCACGCGTCGAGCGCGCAGTCATCCGCTCACGCTCGCGCCTCGACTACGTCTCCGCCCAGCGGGACCTCGATGCCGAGACGGCGGAGGAACCGCTGCTCCGCCTGCGCGAGTTCGGGCGGTTGCGCATCGAGCAGGAGCTGCGGCGAGGCGGCGCGAGCCTGAACCTCCCCGACGAGGAGATCGTGCGCGACGCGCACGGGTATCGCATCGAACGCCGCTCCCCGCTCGCGGTCGAGGACTGGAACGCGCAGCTCTCCCTGCTCGCCGGTATGGTCGCGGCCCGCATGATGCTCGACGGCGGTATAGGGATCCTCCGCACGATGCCCGCCGCCGAGGAGTCGGCGCTCTCGGAGTTCCGGGGCCGCGTCGCGGCGCTCGGCCTGCCCTGGGACGAGGCCGTCGACTACGGCGACTACCTGCGCTCGGTGCCCCGCGGCACGACGCAGGGCATGGCCGTGCTGCACGCGGCGTCGAGCCTCTTCAGAGGTGCCGACTACACCGTGTTCGGCGTCCGCGGGCAGGACGGGGCGCCGATCGCGCCTCCCGAGCGGCCCGAGCAGGCGGCGATCGCGGCCCCGTACGCTCACGTAACCGCACCGCTCAGGCGGCTCGTGGATCGCTGGGGTCTCGTCATATGCGCCTCGCTCTGCGCGGAGACCCCGGTCCCGGAGTGGGCGGTGGCGAGCCTCGCGGATCTGCCCGCGCTCATGCGGGCCTCCTCGTCGCGGGCCGGGCGGCTCGGGGCGGCGGCGCTCGATCGCATCGAGGCCGCGCTCCTGCACGACCGCGTGGGCGAGGCGCTCCCGGCGACCGTTCTCGAGGTACGGGGCTCGCGCACCCGCCTGCAGATCGAGGATCCGCCCGTCACCGCGCTGGGCCCGGCCGAGACTCCCGCCGGCGGGGCGCTGAAGGCCGGCGCGAACACCGGCGTGCGCGTGCTGCGCGCCGATGTGCCGAGCGGTGAGATCGAGCTCACGATCGCCTGACCGGCATACCCCGGTGTCATCCAGACGTCAGCGGCGATCCCTCGTCAGACCGTGATGACCTCGGGCGCGCCGATGCCGGCCTCGTGACCCATGTCGGCCGCGATGCGGTTCGCCTCTTCGATCAGGGTCGCGACGATCTCGCTCTCGGGCACGGTCTTGATGACCTCGCCCTTGACGAAGATCTGCCCCTTGCCATTGCCGCTCGCGACGCCGAGGTCGGCCTCGCGCGCCTCGCCGGGCCCGTTCACGACGCAGCCCATCACGGCGACGCGCAACGGCACGCTCATGCCTTCGAGGCCCTTCGTGACCTCGTCGGCGAGCGTGTAGACGTCGACCTGGGCGCGGCCGCACGACGGGCACGAGACGATCTCGAGCTTGCGCTCGCGGAGGTTGAGGGACTGCAGGATCTGCAAGCCGACCTTGACCTCCTCGACCGGCGGGGCGGAGAGCGAGACGCGGATCGTGTCGCCGATGCCCTCGGAGAGCAGGATCCCGAACGCGGTCGCGCTCTTGATCGTGCCCTGGAACGCGGGGCCTGCCTCGGTGACGCCGAGGTGCAGCGGCCAGTCGCCGCGCTCCGCGAGCAGGCGGTAGGCCTTGACCATGACGATCGGGTCGTTGTGCTTGACCGAGATCTTGAAATCGTGGAAGTCGTGCTCCTCGAACAGCGACGCCTCCCAGACGGCGCTCTCGACGAGCGCCTCGGGCGTGGCCTTGCCGTACTTCTGCAGCAGGCGGGGGTCGAGGGATCCGGCGTTCACGCCGATACGCAGGGAGACGCCGGCGGCCTTCGCGCGGCGGGCGATCTCGCCCACCTGGTCGTCGAACTTGCGGATGTTGCCCGGGTTCACGCGCACCGCGGCGCAGCCGGCGTCGATCGCGGCGTACACGTAGTTCGGCTGGAAGTGAATGTCGGCGATGACCGGGATCTGGCTCTTCATCGCGATGATCGGGAGCGCCTCGGCGTCGTCGCGGGACGGGCAGGCGACGCGCACGATGTCGCAGCCGGCGGCCGTGAGCTCCGCGATCTGCTGCAGCGTCGCGTTGATGTCGGTGGTCGGCGTCGTGGTCATCGACTGCACGGAGACGGGGGCACCGCCGCCGACGGCGACCGACCCGACGTTGATCCGCCGGCTCTCGCGCCGCGGTGCGAGCACCTCGGGCGCCTTCGGCATTCCCAGATTCACAGCTGCCACGTCGATGAGTCTACTCCGTGCCGTCCGCGGCGATCGGCGGCAAGCATCCTCACCCCCGCTCCGCTCGACAGTAGATGTCGAAAACTCTCGAGAAGAGAGCATCTACTGTCCAGCGCAGAGCCTCGCCCGTCCAGGGAAAGCCCTCGCTCGACCAGCGGAAGCCCGCCACCCGACAGGGATCGAGAGCGGTCGGATCGTCGGCCCGGTTAGGATCGGTGGTGACCGAGGCGCTGCCTCTTCCGTATCCGAAGCGCGATGGGCCATGATGACCACTCCCGAAGATCCCGCCGATCTCTCCGACCTGGTGCGCAGCATCCAGGAGCAGCAGGAGCGCGAGCGACGGGAGTCCGAGGCCGGCCTCGCGCAGACTCGCGCGTCACGGGTCGGCCCCAGGCGTCCCCGCGGTGCGCGGAGGCTTTCGGTGCAGACCGAACCGGCGCAGACCGAACCGGCGCCGCCCGCTTCAGCGACCCCGGCACCCGAGGCGCCGCTCCCAGCGTCACCAGAACCCGACCACGACGCCCCGGCACCCGCTGCCCCCGTGCGAGCGCGATCGACGCAGGCCGCACCCGCGCAGAACGATTCGCCGTCCCCCGCGCAACCCGCCCCCGCGCCCAGGGGCCCCGCACGAACCGACTCGGAGCCCGACGGCCCGGCCCGCACCCGCTCGACTCACATCGACTCGACGCGCACCGAGCCCGCTCCCGCCTCCCCCTCCGCACGGCCGGATGCGCGGCAGCGCAAGCGGCGGCGTCTGCTGATCGCGACGGCGATCGGCGCCGCGGCCGTGCTGCTCGGCGGCGGTGCCGCCTGGGCCGGTGTCGCGCTCCTCTCCGACGACTCCGCAGAGGTTGCGGATCCCTCGCCGAAGACGACGCCCAAGACGACACCCTCCCCCGAGCCGAAGCCCGAGGAACCGGCCCCCACCGAGCCCCCCGCCCCCGAACCGCCGCAGCCGCAGTGGTCGCTCGACGACCCCGCTTCGCTGCAGGTCGTCGTGAACAAGCAGCGGCCGCTGAACCCGATCGACTGGGCGCCCTCCGATCTCGTCATGCCGAACGTGCCGAACGCCAACGGCCAGCCCCTGCGCGCAGAGGCGGCCGCCGCCCTCGAGGCGATGCACGCCGAGGCGACCGCCGCGGGGGTCCCGTTCACACTCGTGAGCGCGTTCCGCGACTACAACCTGCAGACCAGCCTCTTCAACAACTACGCCGCCTCCGACGGCATCGCCGCGGCAGAGACGTACTCCGCGAGGCCGGGCCACTCCGAGCATCAGACCGGTCTCGCCGCAGACATCTCGGAGTGCATGGGCTGCGGGCTCAGCGAGGCGTTCGGCGAGACCCCGCAGGGGCAGTGGGCCCGCGCAAACGCTCCCCGCTTCGGATTCATCCTCCGCTACGACCAGGGTCAGGAGCCCGTGGTCGGGTACGTCTACGAGCCCTGGCACTTCCGCTACGTGGGCACGGAGATCGCGATGGACATGCAGGCGAAGGGGATCGTGAACCTCGAGGAGTATCTGGGCCTGCCGGCTGCGCCGACGTACTGAGCGAGCGCCGAGGCCGGATCCCTATCCGAAGAACGATACCGGCTTCACAATGTCCGCGTACATGAGCAGCGCGCTCATGGCGCCGAGCACCACGACGACTGCGAAGGTGACGGGCACCATCCGGGCGGTGTCGACGGGGCCCGGATCGGGTCTGCGGCGCAGCCGCGCGATCCCTCGCTTCGCGCCCTCGTAGAGAGCTCCCGCGACGTGCCCGCCGTCGAGCGGCATGAGCGGCACGAGGTTGAAGACGAACAGGGCGACGTTGAGCGAGCCGAGCAGCCCGAACATGGTCTGCGCCTTGGCGGCGACGGGCGCGTCGAGGCTCGCGACCTCGCCCGCGAGCCTGCCGACGCCCACGACGCTCATGGGCCCGTTCGGGTCGCGCTCGGCGCTGCCGAAGGCGGCGTTCCAGATATCGACCATGCGCTCGGGCAGCCGCACGATCACGCCGGCGACGACCCTCACGTTCTCCCCCACGTACGACGGCACCGCCGTGAGCGGCTGGGGCACGTTCTCCGAGGCCGGGGTCGCGCCGATCATGCCGACGGTCTCGGTGCGGGGCTCGCCCGAGGCGTCGGTGAGCGGGTTGCCCGCCTCGTCGACGAGGGCGCGCTCGTTGGCGATCGGGGTGAGGGCGAGGGATCGCTCCGCACCGTCGCGATCGACGGTCACGTCGAGCGTCGTGCCGGGCGACGCGGCGACGCGAGCGCGGAACTGCTCCCAGCTCTCGATCTTCGCGCCGTCGACCGAGACCACGCGGTCGCCGGGCTGCATCCCCGCCTCGGCCGCGGGAGCCGCGGGGTCGCCGCTGCCGCAGCTCGCGGCAGAACTCGTCGCCGGGATCAGGCACTCGCTCACGCTGCCGAGCGTCGTGCTGCTCTGCGGCACGCCGAAGCCCACGAGCACGATGCCGAAGAACACGAAGGCGAGCACGAGGTTCATGAACGGCCCGCCGAGCATGATCACGATCTTCTTCCACACGGGCAGCCGGTAGAAGGTGCGGTGATCCTCGCCCGTCTCGATGGTCTCGGCACTCGCGAGGCGGGCCTCGTCGACGAGCCCTGCGATCCCTCGCCGGGACTCGACGGGTTCGTCGACGTCGCCGATGCGATCGATCTCGTCGAGCACGGCGGTGCCGCCGTCGCGCTTCGCGGTCGGAGCGCCCTCCTGCACGACGGTGTTCAGGAAACCGGTCGTCGACGCCCTCGCGCGCTCCCCCGGCTTCTGCGGCGGGTACATGCCCGTCATCGCCACGTACCCGCCGAACGGAAGCACCTTCACGCCGTACTCGGTCTCGCCGATGCGGCGCGACCAGATGGTGCGGCCGAAACCCACCATGTACTGCGTGACCTTCACCCCGAACAGCTTCGCCGGCAGCAGGTGCCCGATCTCATGCAGGCCGATGGAGACCGCGAGCCCCAGGAGGATGATCGCGATCCCGAGCACGTAGAGCAGCACCTCAGTCACGGAGACAGGCTACTGCCCGGCGCTGTGGGGTTTCGGGGAGCGGCCCGGGCGGTGAGGGGCCGCGCGGATAGGCGTACCTACTTCGGTGCGCCTATCCGCGCGACCTCTGGGGGATCAGCGACCCGCGCGGGCGGCGATGACCTTCTCGGCCTGTTCGCGCGCCCAGCGCTCGGCCTCGAGCAGCCTCTCGAGCGTCAACTCGTCGGGCGCGGAGTGCACCTCGAGCACGTCGCGCACCGTGTCCACGATGTCGAGGAACCCGATGCGACCGGCGTGGAACGCCTCCACGGCCTGCTCGTTGGCCGCGTTGTAGACGGCCGGGTACGTGCGGCGGGCGCGCCCCACCTCCTTGGCCAGCTCGACCGCGGGAAAGGCCTCGGAGTCGAGCGGTTCGAACTCCCAGCTCGTGGCCTCCCGCCAATCGAGCGGCGCACCGGCATTCGCGAGTCTGTCGGGCCACGTCAGGCCGAGCGCGATGGGCAGCCGCATATCGGGCGGCGAGGCCTGGGCGATGGTCGATCCGTCGATGAACTCCACCATCGAGTGCACGATCGACTGCGGGTGCACGACCACCTCGATGTCGCCGTAGGACACCCCGAAGAGCAGGTGCGCCTCGATCACCTCGAGGCCCTTGTTGATGAGGGTCGCGGAGTTGGTCGTGACGACCCTGCCCATGTCCCAGGTCGGGTGCGCAAGCGCCTCTGCAGGCGTGACGTCGCGCAGGGATTCCCGGCTGCGCCCGCGGAAGGGCCCGCCCGACGCGGTGAGCACGAGGCGCCGCACCTCGTCGCGGGAGCCGGAGCGCAGGGCCTGCGCGATCGCGGAGTGCTCGGAGTCGACCGGCACGATCTGGCCGGGCTTCGCGAGTCCCGTCACCAGGTCGCCGCCGACGATGAGCGACTCCTTGTTGGCGAGCGCGAGCGTGCGACCCGCCTGCAGCGCCGCCATCGTGGGGCCGAGGCCGATCGAGCCGGTGATGCCGTTGAGCACGATGTCGGCCGGCACCTCGCGGATCAGCTGCTCCGCCGCCTCCGCGCCGAGAGCCGTGTGCTCGACGTTGAACTCGTCGGCCTGCTGCTGCATTCGGTCGGCCTGCGTGCCCGCGACGAGGCCGACCACCTGGAATCTCGAGGGATTGCGCCTGACCACGTCGAGAGCCTGCTCACCGATCGAGCCGGTGGATCCCAGGATGACGATGCGCCTCATGCCTCCATTCTGCCCGACAGGGCCGAATGCGGCATGAGGCGCATCGTGTCACAGGCTGGCCCGGCGAGCGAAGCGAGCGCTGCGTCTCTACTTCGAGTCGGCGTGCACCGTGCCGAGGATGTCGAGCACGAACACCATGACGTCGTCGGGCTCGTGCCCCATCTGCTCGAGCTGCGCGGCGCCGTAGCCGCCGTCATCCGCCGGGACGACCGCGATGACCTGCGAGCCGACCTTCTGGCCTTCGAGGGCCTTCTGGAATCCGCCGATGACACCGTCCGTGGTGAAGCTCGTCGCCTCGCCACGGCTCCAGCTCGAGTCGAACTCCTCGCCGGTGCGCCAGATCACGCCGCGGTAGTTGACGTAGACGCGGTCGCCGGGCTCGACGGTCTCGCCGTCGCCCTCGATGAGGGTCGCGATCTCGAGCTTGTCCGGAGCCTCCACACCCTCGGGCATGGTGATCGTGGGGGCGCCGTCCTTGTCGAGCTTCACGGTCGGGAAGCCCTCGGGCGCCGGCTTCTTCTCGCCCTCGGCCTTCTTCAGCAACTGGTCGGGCTCGAGCTCGCCTGGCTCGGCGGTGCTCGCACCGGATCCCTCGCTGGTCTTGCCGAACTTCATGACGACCACGATGGAGTCCTTCTCGGAGAGGCCCTCGAAGCCGGTCTGGTCGGCCGGCGTCTCGCCGAAGACCTTGTCGTAGGGCGCGACGACGGCGACCTGCTCGCCCGGCACCGCGCAGCGGATGCCCTCGTAGGCCCACTCTGCGAGCTGCTCCTTGGCCACCGGCACCTCGCTCTCGGGGAACTGCTGCAGGCTCGTGCCGTCCGCGCCGTTGAACATCGACATCGCGACGGCGATGTTCTGCCCGTCCTTCACCGTGTCGCCCTTGCCCTTCTCGAGCACGGAGCGCTGCATCTCCTTCGCCTTCAGCGGGGTCTTGGAGGTGATCTCGAGGTCGTCGCCGGTCTTGCCCTTCACCTCGAGCGACTTGCTCGCGTCGCCCGCGGGGAGGCAGTCCACCCCCGAGGCGTCCTTGCCTCCACCCGAGCAACCGGTGAGCAGCAGGGCACCGGCGAGGGCGGCGGGGAGAATAGCGCGGGTGAGCTTCACGGCTGGGTTCCTAACGGTGGGAGCGGGTCGGGGTCTGGCGCGCGGCGGGGCCCGGGCGCGGATCGAGTACGAGGTTACCGGGATACGGTGGGGAGTCTCTGAGCGGCACTACCGATCCGCGACGGCGGAGAATCGTGCGGCGCGGGCGGAGGTGACCGCGGCAGCGATCAGCAGCGCCAGTGTGACGAGATCGCAGGCGATGTAGACGTAGTGCCAGGGCGACTGGCCGGGATCAGCACCCTGGAGCACGAGGTCGGTGCGGGCGTTGAGCGGAGGGCGGACGACGGCGACCTTGGCGACGAACACCACGATCAGGCCGAGCCAGATCGCGAGTCGACGCCCGGTGAGGCGGCAGGCGGACGGCCACAGGGCAAGTACCGAGTAGGCGAGCAGAATCGCACCCTCGACCGCGTTGAGCGCCGTGAACACGAGCCGCCCGATCCCGAGTCCGAGCGGGATCGTGATGCCGGGGGCTTGGAACTTCAGCGGAGCCTCGATGAAGGAGATCGCTCCGACCATGCCGAGCCACAGGACCGGCAGTGCGAGCCGCCACAGCTCGACGGAGATGCCGGCGCCTCCCCTGTCGATTCGCTCCGTCACCGTTCGCCCCGGGGGCTGCGGCGCGCGGCGAGCGCGGCGGCGTAGAGCTCTCGCGACGACAGCCCCGTGGCCTCTGCGACGGCCCGGCTCGCGTCCTTGAGACGTTCGCCGCCCGCGACGCGCTGCTGCACCTCCACGAGCGCCTGCTCGGGCGAGGCGGCCTGCTCGGGCGCCCCGCCCACGACCACCACGATCTCGCCGCGCACGCCCTCGGCCGCCCATGCGGCCAATTCGGCGAGGGATCCTCTCCGCACCTCCTCGTGGAGCTTCGTGAGCTCGCGGCACACGGCGGCCGGCCTCGTATCGCCGAATGCCGCTGCGAGGTCGGCGAGCGACGCGGCGAGCCGGTTCGGCGATTCGAAGAAGACGAGGGTACGGCGGTCGGCGGCGAGCGCGGCGAGGGATCGCGACCGCTCACCCGCCTTGCGCGGCAGGAAGCCCTCGAAGGCGAAGCGGTCGGTGGGAAGGCCCGCGACGGCGAGCGCCGTGATGACGGCCGAGGGGCCGGGGATCGCGGTGACGTCGACGCCGCGCTCGGCGGCGAGTTGCACGACGCGGAAGCCCGGGTCGGAGACCGTCGGCATGCCGGCGTCGCTGACGAGCACGACGTCCTCGCGTTCGGCGCGCTCGACGAGGGCTGCGGCGCGGTCGTGCTCGTTGTGGTCGTGCAGGGCGACCAGCTCGGGCCTGTGCTCGATGCCGAGCAGGCGCAGCAATTGCGCCGTGTGCCTGGTGTCCTCCGCTGCGACCACCGCCGCGCTGCCGAGCAATTCTCTCAACCTCGGGGACGCGTCCCCGAGGTTGCCGATGGGGGTCGCGGCGAGGATGATCACCGCTCCATCGTACGCCGCGGGCGAGGGATCCCTTCCTGCGGAGCGGGATCCCTCGCCTCCTGCTAAACTTGGTCGGCTATGCCTCAGGTCGAAACGAACAACTCCCCCGATACGAAGCGGGCGACGCTGTTCTCGCACACCGGCTTCGCCTACTTCCCGCTCGCCATCGTCGCGCGGCTGCCCTTCGCGATGGTCGTCGTCGGGGTGCTGACGCTCATCGTCTCCTCGCGCGGCTCCGTCGAGATCGGCGGGCTCGGCTCGGCGATGGTGGGACTGGGCTCCGCGATCGTCGGGCCCCTGATCGGCGCTGCGGCCGATCGCTTCGGCCAGCGCCCGACGCTGCTCGTCAGCGCCGCGGCCAACAGCGCCGCGCTCGGACTGCTCGCGTGGGCGGCCTACGCCGACATCTCAGTGTGGTGGGTGTTCGCGGCCGCGTTCTGCGTCGGCGCGAGCGTGCCGCAGGTCTCGCCCATGTCGCGCTCGCGGCTCGTCACGATCATCACCTCGCGGTTGCCCGCCGACCGCGCGCCCCGCACGCTCTCCACCACGCTCGCCTACGAGTCGACCGCCGATGAGATCGTGTTCGTCTTCGGACCGGTGGTCGTCGGCGTGCTCGCGACCGTACTGGGCGCCTGGGCGCCCGTCGCGGGCGCGGCGGTGCTCACCCTGGTGTTCGTGGTCGCGTTCGCGCTGCACCGCACGGCCGTCCCCGCGCGCACGAGGGCCGAGCGGGCCGCGACGCTCGCGCCGGCCGGCGATCTGCTGCGCCCGACCCTGCTCGTCACCGTGCTCGGCATCTTCGGCGTCGGCCTCGTCTTCGGCACGGTGCTCACCTCGCTCACCGCGTTCATGCAGGCGCGCGGGGAGGCGGAGGCCGCGGGTGTGCTCTACGGCGTCATGGGCCTCGGATCGGCGATCTTCGCGCTGAGCGTCGCGCTCTTCTCGACGCGCTTCACCCTGCGCTACCGATGGCTGGTGTTCAGCGCGTGCATCGTCGCCGGGGCGACCGTGCTCTCGCAGGCGGAGACGGTCGGCTGGGTGATCGCGGGCCTCGCGCTCACCGGCATCGGCATCGGGCCGCTGCTCGTCACGATCTACGGCTTCGGTGCGGCGCGCAGCCCAGAGGGCCGCTCAGCGACGGTCATGACGATGCTCGGCTCGGCGATCATGCTCGGGCAGTCCCTCGCGGCCGGCGTCACCGGCGCCGTCGCCGAGAGCCAGGGTGTCGCGGCCGCGCAGTTCCTGCCGCTCTGTGCGGCCGGCCTCACCCTCGCGACGGGCATCGCGAACTGGGCGCTCACCCGCACGACTGCCGAAGCCCGCTGAGCGCGCGGGCGACCGGCCGGCTCCGCCTTCGAGTCGGCTGCGAAGGTCCTCTCCGATCGGAATACCCGCCGCGAGGGCCGCGTTGACCAGAACGAACCCCCGCGAGGCCAGCGCCGGGCGGGATGGAAGAATGGAACGCATGGGATCCCTCACCTCCTCAGAAGTCGCCGAGCTGCGCGCGGCCTTCCCCTACTTCGCGACCCTCGACGCGCAGCCCGAGCCGCCCGCCTACCTCGACGCGGCGGCCACCTCGCAGCGGCCCACCGCGGTGCTCGACGCCGAGCGGCACTTCCTGGAGACGGCGAACGCGGCGGTGCACCGGGGCACGAGCGGCGCGGTCGGCGCCGCCACCGCAGCGTTCGAGGGTGCACGAGCCCGCGTCGCGGCCTTCGTGGGCGCCGCCGCGCCCGAGCAGATCGTCTGGGCCGAGAACGCCACCGACGCGCTCAACATCGTGGCCCTCGGGATCGGCGAGGCGAGCGCGGGAGCCGCGCTCGGCGTTCCGGGCAGTGAGCGCTTCGCACTCGGCCCGGGCGACGAGATCCTCGTCACGGAGGCCGAGCACCACGCGAATCTCATCCCCTGGCAGCGGCTGGCAGCCCGCACCGGCGCGACGTTCCGCTACATCCCCGTCCGGGAGGACGGCACCTGGACGCTCGACGACGCCCGCGAGGCGCTAAACACCCGCACGCGCATATTCGCCTTCGCGCATGTGTCGAACGCGACCGGTTACGTGGCGCCTGTCGCCGAACTCGCCGAACTCGCGCGCTCGGTGGGAGCGATCACCGTGCTCGACGCCTGTCAGTCGGTGCCGCACATGCCGGTCGACCTCGACGCCCTCGGCGTCGACTTCGCCGCGTTCTCGGGCCACAAGATGCTCGGGCCCAACGGCATCGGCGTGCTCTACGGGCGACCGGAACTGCTCGCGGCGCTGCCCCCGTCGCGCACGGGCGGCTCCGCGATCACGAAGGTGACGATGGAATCTGCGCAGTTCATGCCTCCGCCCATGCGCTTCGAGCCGGGCACCCAGCCCGTCTCCCAGGCGGTCGGGCTCGGCGCGGCCGTCGAATTCCTCGAGGGCGTCGGCATGGAGCGCGCAGCAGCGCGCGAGCACGAGCTCGTCGAGCGGCTGGTCGAGGGGATCAGCGCCACGCCCGGACTGCGTCTGCTCGGCCCCGCCGATCCCTCGCAGCGGATCGCCCTGACCTCGGTCGTGGTCGAGGGCCTGCACGCCCACGACGTGGGGCAGTTCCTCGACGAGCAGGGCGTGCTGGTGCGGGTGGGCCACCACTGCGCGCAACCCCTGCACCGCGCGCTCGGCATCACCTCTTCCACACGCGCGAGCGTGCACCTGACCACCACCGAGGACGAGGTCGATCGCTTCCTCGACGCGCTCCGCGGCGCCCAGCGGTACTTCGGAGTGGAGGCGGCGGCATGAGCGCGCTCGACGGGCTGTACCAGGAGGTGATCCTCGACCACTCGAAGCGGCCGGTCGGCAAGGGATCCCTCGAGGCTCCCGAGGGATCCCTCACCGCGAGCCACCACGAGTTCAACCCGAGCTGCGGCGACGAGATCGATCTGTCGATCGCCGTAGACCCCGAGAGCGGCCGCATCGACGGCCTCGCCTGGGACGGCCAGGGGTGCTCGATCTCGATGGCGTCGGCATCGATCCTGTCCCAGCTGCTGCGCGATGAGCGGCTCACGGTCGCCGAGGCGCAGGAGCGGATCGATGCGTTCCGCGAGATGATCCAGGGGCGCGGCGAGGGCGAGCCCGACGAGGATCTGCTGGGCGACGCGGTCGCGCTGCAGGGCGTCTCGAAGTTCGTGATGCGCGTCAAGTGCGCGATGCTCGGCTGGGTCGCGCTCGAGGCCGATCTGCGCCAGGTGGAGGCGCAGCGGCGCTGATCCCGGTCCGGGCGTGAGCGGCGGGGCTGCGCCCGCGGCGTTCGAAGAGGAGTCCGCCCGCCGCGGCGGGGTGCGAGTCGGCGTGGCGCCCCGAGACCGTGGGACCGTGGGACCGTGGAACCTTTGCTGGCTCATCGGAATTGAGGGTGTAGGAGCGGTCTGAATCCGCCGGCTTCGAGCAACGACCGCGCAATGTAGTGGGTCAGGTTCCGGAACCCCAGCGCGGAGCCACGGAGGTGTTCGAGCCGACCATTG
>NZ_JAGDYL010000034.1 GCF_017565705.1 Leucobacter ruminantium | reverse complement strand
CGTTGCGTATGCGTTGAATACTCGGCCTCGGAAGTCGTTGGGGTGGAAGACACCTGCGGAGGCGTTTAACGAGCAGCTATTGTTGGTTCAACAAGCCGGTGTTGCATCGACCGGTTGAATCCGGTCAATTTCGCAGTCGGAAGCTCCGCCGTGCTCTTGACCAGCACGGCATGGTCGGGTCGATGGGCCGGGTTGGTGCTGCTGGCGATAACGCGGCGATGGAATCGTTCTTCAGCCTGCTGCAGAACAACGTCCTCAACCGGCGCACCTGGGCCACAAGAGAAGAACTGCGGCTCGCGATCGTGACCTGGATCGAGCGCACCTATCACCGGCGGCGGCGACAGGCCAGGCTCGGGCGTTTGACGCCGGTCGAGTACGAGGCCATCATGAACGAGCAGGTCGCACTCGCTGCCTGACCAAGCTGTCACCAACTCGTGCAGCAGACCCCGTGGCGTGGGCCTGGTTTGGCTTGTTTCTGCGGTTGTTGGGGGTGTTTCGGGTGAAACTGTGGGGGGATCTCGCCCTACATTCCGCAACACTTAAGAGGTTTGGTTTGTCTCGTGGTCTTGGTGTCGTTCAGCGGCAGATTCTGGATGAGCTCGCAGCGCTTCCACCTGGTTCGGGTGTGCTTGTTGGGGACGGCGGCTGGTCGTATCGTCGTGCGGCGCGTGGGCTCGCGGCGCGTGGTTTGGTCAGGCTTGAGAGTCGTCGGATGTTTGGGCGTCGGCGTTTGCTTGCTTTGCTCGTTCTGTGAGCCAGTCTTGTTCGTCGTCAGCGAGGTGGGCGCTCTCGCTTCCGGGAACGTCTACCCAGCTGACTATCGGGACGCCGTAGTTTCGGGCGTTGATGATCGCGTGGAATGTCTCGCCCGTGATCTGTTGGTCGGGATCTCGCAGCAGGGATTCTTGGATGTGCGTGGAAAGCTTCGGGAACCATTCTTCGATGCTCTTAACAAATTCAGTCATGTGCTGATCGTAGAAGCTTGCTCGGCCAAGGGCGAGCGTTAATGCGTTTCTGTATCACGAGGCCGGCTCTCAGATCGCACCCTTCTGCAGCGTTGAGAAGAGAGCTACGCTCAGCAGTATGAGTAAGAGAGAAGAGATTCGGGCCCACGTGTTGAATGCGCTTGCAACGAAGCTGGGGGACGTCGTCAGCACTAGCTCAGAGCTAAGCCTCGTCTACGAGTTCAGCGGCGAGGTTGACGGTAGGCCGTTGAGAGTTGTCGTGAAGCAGTTCCCCGCTGGTGAGAATCCAGAGACTTACGGCGGCCGAGAGAAGTGGAGTGTTGAACTCTTCGGTGAAGATGGTGAACTTGACAGGTTCCATAACCCGGAGGATTCTCTGGAGCTAGCGTTCGACATGGTGAACTGGGACAAGGTCAAGGACTATTTCGTGAAGTAAGAGGGCTCCCGGTGGGGACGCCGTAGCAACATCCTGGCAACACTTTCCCGAGAACAGATGCTCGTGAGGGTTCCCCAGCAAATCGAAACTCCGCGTAAAAACAACGATCCTCGAGTTCGCTACGGCACTAGGCCGATCCTGTTAGGGTTCGATTCTCCCAGGATCCACCGAATTGCCCCGGCTTCAGCGAGAGATCGACGAAGCCGGGGTTTTCTCGTTCTTACCCTCCGACAACGGACCGACGACGCGGAGTTGTGCGGGAATCGCTTCGTCTATGCGAAGCCCCCAGTGGCGCAGTAACCGGGCTTCGCAGCACTGCTCATGCCCGTGTACTGCGACATTGCGGTGCGCGACCTCTGTGCACAGGGTTATCCTCACCTGGGGATAACTTACACGCGTGTAATTACAGACGTGTAGTTCTATGTCATCACCTCGAAAGGGAGCGTGGCCTTCCCGGTTTCACGTGAAACCCCCTGCGCCCCCGCCGACGACTGCAGTCGGGCCGTGACCGCGGTGCAGCAGCGCCCACAACATCACCTCGGATCATACAGATGGCCACTGACATCGGTGCGTGCGCTCGCCTGCGCGCCGGGCACACGACTCCTCGACTCCTGTGGACAGCGGTGTGAAGAACGGCGCGGGAGGGTGGATCCGAGGAGGAGGGTACTGAGGAGGATGAGATCGAAGCGGAGTAGGGAAAACCCGAAGGGATCCCTCCGGCCCCCTCGGTGCCGGGCCGGGGGAACCAGCGCCTACCGTAGGGGGTATGAACGACACGGTTCCCCTTACCGACCCGGCACCCGGGCCCGATCCCGCGGCGCGGACTATCGGGCCCGAGCAGCCCACCGTACCGCTCGTCTCCGAGCAGCCGGCACAGTCCGAGCGTCCCGCGCAACTCGACGCGGGCGTCCAGGGTTCACCGGACAGGCCGACGGGCCAGGCGGCAGCATCTACCGCTCCGACTGCGCCGCTCGACCCGGCTCCCGACCGAGCCTCCACCGCGCAGCTCAGCGGTGTCCCGGCGCCGACCGCACTGCAAGACCCGGCTCCCGCCGCCGCGCCCGAGCCGCCCGCGCCCGTCGCCTCCCCGCAGCGGCATGACCGACGACCGCCGCTGCGCATCCTCCTCACCATCCTTCACCTCAGCGCCTACGGCGTCGTCGGCTTCGGTCTCATCGGCACGCTGTTCGGCATGCTCGGCACGGGAATCGCACTGATCTTCGTGATCGGCGTCGGCCTGGTGGTGCTCGTCGCGCTGGTATATGCGCTGTTCGGCATAGCCTGGTTCGAGGCCCAGCGCGTCGCCGGGTTGTACGAACTCGATGTGCCGCCGCTGCGACTCGTCCCCGCGCGGAGCCCAGGTTTCAAGGGCTGGCTCGGCGCCGTCTGCAGGCAGAGCATCGACGGGCGCATGTGGCGATCCCTCGCGAACTTCGGGCTCTCGAGCACGATGGGCGCACTCGTGCTGTTCTGCGCGCAGGGCGCGGTGCACGGGGTCGTGTACGCGCTGTCGTCGGGCAGGGGTGCAGACTTCGTCGCGCTCGTAGGCTCGGTGCTGGCGCTCGCCGTGATCGTCGGCACGGCCCTGCTGCACCGTCTGCTCAGCATCGCGATCATTCCCGCCGGGGTGCGCGAGAAGGAACTCACGGAGCGCGCCGCCAAGAGCGCGCAGCAGCGCGAGGGCGCGGTGCGCGCGGCAGACCTCGAGCGCACCCGCATCGAGAGGGATCTCCACGACGGCGTGCAGCCGCGCCTCGTCTCGGTGGGCATGACCCTCGGCCTCGCCCATCAGAAGATCGACGACGACCCCGAGGCGGCGAAGGCGCTCGTCGCCGAGGCGCACACCTCCACGAAGGCGGCCATCACCGAGCTGCGTCAACTCGCCCGCGGCATTTACGCCTCGGTGCTCGACGACCGCGGCCTCGACGCCGCCCTCTCGGCCCTCGCGGCACGCTCGCACATCCCGGTGCAGCTCGACGTGCGGATGTCGGGTCGCTGCTCGCGCGACGCCGAGGCCGCCGTCTACTTCGCGATCGCCGAGTCGCTGACCAACGCGGCCAAGCACTCGCGGGCGGGGGAGTGCCGGGTGGTCGTGCGCATGCGCGACGACGGCGCCACTCTCTGGGCTCGCGTCGAGGACAACGGCATCGGCGGCGCCAGGGTGGTGCCGGGCGGCGGCCTCGACGGCATCATCAACCGCATCATCGCGGCCGGAGGCACGACCGCACTCGACAGCCCGCAGGGCGGGCCGACCGCACTGGAGGTGAGCGTGCCATGCGCATCCTGATCTGCGAGGACTCCGTTCTGCTGCGCGAGGGGCTCGTGCGCCTGCTCGAGCACGGCGGCCACGAGGTGGTCGCGGCGCTCCCGGACGCCGACGGGGTCATGGAGGCCGTGACCGACAGGGATCCCGAGCTCTGCATCCTCGACGTCCGCCTGCCCCCGAGCTACACCGACGAGGGCATCCGCGCCGCACTCGCGCTGCGCAGGCAGCGGCCGGGCCTGCCTTTGCTCGTGCTCTCGCAGTACGTCGAGGAGCGCTACGCGAGCGAGCTGATCGCCGCGCAGGGCGGTGCCTTCGGCTACCTGCTGAAGGACCGCGTGGCCGACGTGGGGGAGTTCATCGAGGCGGTCGAGCGGATCGCCGGCGGTGCCACGGTGCTCGACCCCGAGGTCGTGGCGCAGCTGCTCGCGCGGCGCAGCGTCGACGAGCGGATGCGATCCCTCACCGACCGCGAGCGCACCGTGCTCTCCGCACTCGCCGAGGGCAGATCGAACCAGGCCATCGCCCAGCTGCTCTTCCTCTCGGAGGCGAGCGTCGAGAAGCACATCACGGCGATCTTCCAGAAGCTCGGCCTCGAGCCCGACGAGGGCGGCAACCGCCGCGTGCTCGCGGCCATCGCGCACATCGAGCACTCCGGCACCGACTTCACGAACACGATGGGAACGACATCATGAGCACTCAGACGAACACACCGGGAACGCCGAGCGGTTCGGGCGATAGGGATCCGCGGCGCTCCGCGGCCGCGCGCCCCATCATGATCGCGACGGCCGCCGTCGGCGGGCTCGTGCTGCTCACCGCGGGCGCCTCCGCAGCCTTCGCGGCCGTGAGCGACGCCCGCGCCGCATCGCCGGTCGCTGCGCAGCAGGGCGTCACCGATCTCACCGGCATCACCGGGGTCGACCTCGACATCGGGGGCGCAGACGTGACGCTCGTGTTCGGCGACGTCGAGGAGGCGAGCATCGCTGCCGCGGGGCGCGACAGCGACCGCTGGCGCATGGTCCGCAGCGGGAGCGAGCTCGTCGTCGAGAGCCCGAGCCGCTTCTTCGATCTCTGCCTCGGCTGGTGCGACGAGCGACGGGCGGCCACCATCACCCTGCCGAACGAGCTCGAGGGCGTCGACCTCGACATCTCGCTCGGTTCCGGTCAGGTGCACGCCGACGGGACCTTCCGCGACCTCGGCATCGATGTCGGGGCGGGCAAGGCGATCGTCACCGGCTCGGCCCGCAGCGTCGACGCCGAGTTGAGTGCGGGCGCGCTCGACGCGGAGCTCGCCGACGTGCGCAGCGCCGCCTTCGAGGTCTCGGCCGGCGGCGGGGATGTGCGGCTCACGGGGCGCGCGCCCGACGAGGTCGAAGCCGAGGTGAGCGCGGGCTCGCTCAAGCTGCAACTGCCCGACGAGATGTACAGGGTCGACACCGACGTGTCGGCGGGCGACATCACCAACGAGCTGCGCGTCGACAGCGCCTCCGAGCACCGCGTGACCGCATCGGTGTCGGCCGGCGACCTCGTGCTGCTGCCGGGGGAGAAGCCCGCGCGCTGACCGCCGCGGGCCGGCCGCCGCGCTCCGGATCGCGCCCCCGATCGCGCCGGGAGGCCCGCGGCCCGACGCATAGACTGGGGTCATGGCTGAGTGGCGGGAGGACATCCTCGGGCCGGGGTTCGAGTGCCTCGACCTGGACCTCGGCGAGGACGAGGAGGGCCCGCTCGTCGCCACCCTCGTGCGATCCCTGCCGACGCCCCGATCCCTCGCCGCCAGACTGCTGCGCCGGGAGCGCCCGCTCGAACGGCTCGACGTGCTCTACGTGCACGGCTGGTCGGACTACTTCTTCCAGCGCGACCTCGCCCGATTCTTCACCGACCGCGGGGCCCGCTTCTTCGCGCTCGACCTGCGCAAGTACGGGCGCAGCCTTCGCGACGGGCAGACGGCCGGCTACATCGGCGACCTCGACGACTACCACGAGGAGATCGACCTCGCCCTCGACGAGATCGCGGCCGATCAGCCGCCAGGCGCTTCAGGCATGCTCGGCGCTCCCGGCGCTCCTGCCCGCAGGCTCGCGCTCTTCGGGCACTCGACGGGCGGCCTCGTGCTCAGCCTGTGGGCCTCGGAGAACGCGGACCGCTTCGATGCGCTGCTGCTCAACAGCCCCTGGCTCGAGTTCCAGCTGTCGGGCGCCGCGAGGCAGCTGATCATGCCGATCGTGAATTTCAGCGCCCGCATCCGCCCTCGCGAGGTCGCACCGCAGCTCGATTACGGCTTCTACACCCGCGCGCAGCGCGAGGTCGGCCCGGCCGACGAGCTCGCCGACATCAACCCGATCTGGCGCCCCGAACAGACCCACGCGGTGCACAGCGGCTGGATGCGGGCCATCCTCTCCGGCCACGCACGTGTCAGCCGCGGCCTCGACATCGACGCGCCCGTGCTCACGCTGCTCTCCAGCCGGTCGGCCGCTCCGCTGCGCTGGAGCGACGAGCTGCTGCACGCGGACACGGTGCTCGACGTCGACGAGGTCGCGAAGGCGGCGCTGCGCATCGGATCGTCGGTCACGGTGGAGCGCATCGACGGCGCGCTTCACGACGTCTTCCTGTCGAGCGTCACGGTGCGCGACGATGCCTATCGGCGGCTCGAACGCTGGCTGACGGGTTGGCGCGCCGCCGACAGGCTAGGCTCGTAACATGGATCTTCGAGTGGCCGCCTACGCGGTGGTGGAACGGCGCGGCAAGATCCTGCTCACCCACTGGCGGCGCGGCCACCTGCACGGCTGGACCCTGCCGGGGGGCGGCTTGGAGAGCGGCGAGGACCCGCGCGAGGCCGTCGTGCGCGAGGTGCTCGAGGAGACCGGGCTCGAGGCCAGGGTCGGCAAGCTGCTCGGCGTCGACTCCCGCGTCATGGTTCGCGAGGAGGTTCCCGAGGGATCCGACCCCGAGCTGCACACGATCCGCATCGTCTACCGCGCATCGGTGAAGGACGGACCGCTGCGGCATGAGATCGGCGGATCCTCCGACGAGGCGAGGTGGGTGCCGATCCGCGAGATCCGATCGCTGCGAACGCTGTCGCTCGTGCAGACGGGCATGCGCATGGCCGGTATCGGTCGCCGGCCCCAGGGCAAGCAGGGCGGAAAGCCCGGTAATCGTCAGGTCAAGCAGGGCAAGCCCAAGAAGTAGGAACGGCGCCCGCCCAGGAGGGCGAGCGCCGTTCGAAGCTACTGCTCGTTCTCGGGAGCGACCCAGAGCTCGTCGTCGGTGCGGAACGCCTGCCAGATCGCGTAGCCGACGCCGACCGCCGCGGTGACGCCCAGGCCGATGGCGATCCAGCTGCCGGCCCGCTTCTTCTTCTCGGGCTTGAGGTAGCCGGTGCGCTCGCCGAAGCCGCGCACCTGCTTGGCCGCCTCGTGGCTGTCGAGTTCGTCGAGGGTGCGAATGGTGCGCGCGAGGGCGGCCGCGACGAACGGCATGCTGAAGCGGCGCACGTTGTCGGCTGCGCGGCGCGCGGTTGCGACGCCGCGGTCGACCGCGGGACGCACGGTCTCGAGGGTCTCATCGACGCGGGGCGCCAGGTGCTCGTCGCTCAGGCGCTTCGCCTGGCGGCCGGCCTCGTGCAGCACGCCACCGGCGTGACCGAGCACGACGCGCTGCTGGTCGAGCAGTTCCTGCGCCTCCTTCCTCAGACGGCGAAGTTCGCGGCGGCGCTTACGTGAGAGTTTCATCCCTGTCCTCCTCGGCTCGACGAGGCGTTTCGCCCCGAGCGATGGTCGCGATGGTCTCCACGCTACACCGTACCGCCGACCTTTCGCGCAGGGCCTTGCGGTTTGCGCGCCGGTGTGTCAGCGCGCACCCGACTCCCGGGCGGGCGCGCAGCACCCGACGCCTAGACTTGATCCATGACTATTCACACCTCCGTAGCCACCGTTCACACCAATCACGGCGACATCGTGATCAACCTCTTCGGCGACCACGCGCCGAAGACGGTGAAGAACTTCGTCGATCTCTCCGAGAAGGGGTTCTACGACGGCGTCATCTTCCACCGCATCATCCAGGACTTCATGATCCAGGGCGGCGACCCCACCGGCACCGGCACCGGCGGCCCCGGCTACACCTTCGACGACGAGATCCACCCCGAGCTCGTCTTCGACAAGCCCTACCAGCTCGCCATGGCGAACGCGGGCAAGCGCCGCGATATGACCGGCAACATCGCCGGCACGAACGGTTCGCAGTTCTTCATCACGACGATGGCCCCGGCCTGGCTCAACGGCAACCACACGATCTTCGGCGAGGTCGCCGACGACGCTTCGAAGAAGGTCGTCGACGAGATCGCCGCCGTGCCCGTGGGCGCGATGGACCGCCCCGTCGAGGACGTCGTGATCACCGGCGTCGACATCGTCGAGGCCTGAGGCGACCGCGGTGGCGAACGGACCCGCGTACGGCGAGCGCGTCGAGTACGGCCCGGATGACGTCTGCTACCGCCATCCCCGAACGCACAGCTTCACCCTGTGCCAGCGCTGCGGGCGCACGATCTGCGCCGACTGCCAGGTCGTGTCGTCCGTCGGCGTGCTGTGCCCGGAGTGCGTGAAGCAGACGCAGCCGGGCGCGGCGCAGCGCGCTGCGCGCTCGGCGCGGGTGTCGGGCCGCAGGCTCGCCGCGCTCGACACGCCCGTGACCTACGGCATCATCGCGGTGAACCTGGTGGTCTTCGCCGCCCAGCTCGTCGGCCGGTACTTCCTCGCCGACGACGTCACGCGCGCGCTCTGGTACGCGCCGCTCTACTCGCTGCCCGGTTCACTGCTGCCCGGCGACCTCGGCTTCGAGCCGTGGCGCATGCTGACGGCCATGTTCACGCACTCGACGGGCTTCATCTTCCACATCCTGTTCAACATGTATGCGCTGTGGCTCTTCGGCCGCAATCTCGAGCAGATGATCGGACGGGCGCAGTTCCTGGTGCTCTACCTCTTCGCTGGGCTCGGCGGATCCCTCGCCGTCATGCTGTGGGTCTACGCCGATCCGACCACGGTGAACGTGCCGACCGTCGGTGCCTCTGGCGCGATTTTCGGCGTGCTCGCTGCGACCCTCGTGGCGTTCCGGGCGGCGAGGGCGAACGTCACGTCGCTCGCGGTGCTGATCGGTGTGAACTTCGCGATCGGGCTCATCCCGGGCGCATCGATCTCGTGGCAGGCGCACCTCGGCGGCATGGTCGTGGGCGCGCTCACGATGTGGCTGCTCCTCGCGAGCCGCGGACCGCGGCACCGCGGGCGCCGCGTCGCCTCGCTCGTCGGGCTCGGCGCGGTGCTGGTCGCGCTGGCCTTCTCCTATTTCCTGGTGCTGCCCGGCATCTTCGGGTGAGGGATCCCTCGCCCGCGCAAGGCGCGAGAACGACGAAGGCCCCCGGTCTCCCGGGGGCCTTCGTCAGTTATCCACAGGCTTGTTCACACCTGGGGAAGAATTACACGGGTGTGATTCTGAAGCGAGGGATCGCGTCACTTCCACCACGGCGTCATCAGGAAGCCGATGAGCACGAGGCCGAAGCCGATGAAGATGTTGGCCTGGCCGAGCGACGGGATCGGCAGCTGCAGGTTCATGCTCGTGATGTAGTAGAGCACGATCCAGAGCAGGCCCAGCAGCATGAAGCCGAACATCACCGGCTTGAACCAGACGGGGTTCGGGGCCTCCTTGCGGGCAGCCGCGATCGCCTCGCGGTCCTGCTTCGAGACCTCGGCCGACTTGCGCTTGCTCAGATTCTTGCCCGGTGCTGCCATGGCACCGATTCTACCGGGAATCCGCCTGGGACGTCAGGCCCGGCAGGCGAGGCCGGGCCGCGTCCGCGAGGCACGGGAGGCATGACAGGGATCCACAGGCTCGGCGGGGAGCGACCTCCTAGAATGTGTGCATGGTCGCCACACGCCGACGCCGGGCACGTCTGAGCCCGCTCACCGTCTTCGGCGAACTGCTGCTCGTCGGCGGGCTCGCGGTATTCGGCTACATCGTCTGGCAGCCCTGGCACACCGGCCTCTCGGTCACGGCGAAGCAGACCGACCTCTCGGCGCAGGACTCCGCGAGATGGGACGCGGAGGCGAAGCCCCCGCAGACCGAGGGCGTGCCGGTGACCCCGGTGCCCGCGGCGGGCGAGGTCTTCGCGGTGCTGCACGCACCCGCGTTCGGCACCACCTACGCCAACCGCGTCGCCGAGACCACGGACTGGTGGACGGTGCTGAATCTCGACGAGAAGGGCATCGGCCACTACGAGACCACGCAGATGCCGGGCCAGCCGGGCAACTTCGCGCTCGCGGGGCACCGCTCGGGGCCCCTCATCAACTCCTTCCGTGAGGTGATGAACCTGCGCGTCGGCGATCCGCTGTTCATCGAGACGGCCGACGGCTGGTACACCTACCGCTTCCGCTCGATCGAATACGCGCTGCCCGACGAGGTCGACGTGCTGAACCCCTTCCCGCGCCTGGAGGGAACCCCCGGCACCGACCAGATCCTGACCATGACCACGTGCCACCCCAAGCTCGCGGGCAGCGACGAGCGCGCGATCGCGTACTCGGTGTTCGAGGGCTTCCAGCCCCGCACAGACGGGCCGCCCGCCGAACTCGTCGAACTCAATCCCACGATGGAGGGCACGCAGGCGCCGAGAGGAGACCAAAGCTGATGTTCTCGCTGCTCTGGCGATTCTTCCCCGGCCCGGCCTGGCTGCGGGTCATCGTGCTGATCATCGCGCTGGCCGCCCTGGTCTACGCCCTCATCACCTACGTCTACCCGTGGGTGGCGCTCCAGATGCCCGAACAGGAAGTGACGGTGGACTCATGACGCGGATCCTGGTCATCGACAACTACGACAGCTTCGTCTACACCCTCGGCGGGTACCTGCAGCAGCTGGGAGCCTCGATCGAGGTGATTCGCAACGACGATGTCAGCGCGGGCGAACTCGAGCGGCTCGTCGAGAGCTTCGACGGCGTGCTGATCTCTCCCGGGCCGGGCACCCCGGCCGATGCCGGCGTCTCGATCGCGATGGTCGGCCTCGCCCTGCGCACCGGTGTGCCGCTGCTCGGCGTCTGCCTCGGGCACCAGGCCATCGCGGAGGCGATGGGCGCCACGGTGACCCACGCCGAGGAGCTGATGCACGGCAAGATCTCGCGGGTGCGCCACTCCTCCGACGCCTTCTTCGACGGCGTCGCCCCGGAGTTCAACGCGACCCGCTACCACTCCCTCGCCGTGGTGCGCGACACGGTGCCCGACTGCCTCGAAGTCACGGCGGAGACCGAGAGCGGCATCGTGATGGCGCTGCGCCACCGCGAGCTGCCGATCTACGGCGTGCAGTACCACCCCGAGTCGGTGCTCACCGAGGGCGGCTACCAGCAGCTCGGCAACTGGCTGCGGGTCGCGGGTCTCCCGAACGCCGCGGAGCTCGCAGCGTCGCTCTCCCCGCTCATCCAGCGCTAGGGATCCTGCCGCGAGGGATCAGCTGCCGCAGTAGGAGATCTCGATCTTCGAGCCCTGCGGCTGCTGGCCCACGATGGATTGACCGATCACCGGGTAGCCGCTCGCCGCGGCGCAGTCGTTGCGCGCGATGAAGTCCGCGTCGAGCGCGAGCCCCTCGATGAGGCCCTTCGCGACATCGAAGGGCTGATTGGTGAGATCGGGCACCTTCACCATGCCGCTCGAGACGGTGATCTCCACGGAGGAGCCGGAGTCGAGGCGGGTGCCGGGCTCGGGGGACACCGCGAGCACGCGGCCCTTCGCCTCCACCGGGTCGTCCTGCTTGGTCACGAGACCGATGTTGAGGCCCAGCCCCTCGACGAGTTCGGTGTACTCCTCCTGGCTCATGCGCGAGAAGTCGGGCACCTCGGCCGACTCCGGTCCGGTCGAGACGTAGACGGTGATCTTGTCGCCGGGGGCGAGCACGGCGCCCGCCGCGGGGTCGGTGGAGATCACCTTGCCGCTCGGCACCTCATCGTTGGTCTGCTCGACGGGCAGCGCGATCAGCTCCAGTTGCCTGAGCGCCGTCAGCGCGTCCTCACGATCCTGGTTCACGAGGTCGGGCACCTCGCGAGCGCTGTTGGGCTGGAACTCCTGCGGCGCCAGCGTCACGAGCCAGAAGACCACCGCGACGATGACGGCGCCGATGGTGAGGATCGCCGCCCACGTCCACATGACGGGCGGCCGGCTCTGGGTGCGGGCAACGCCGCCGCCCTCGGCGAGCTGCCGCAGTGCGAGGTCGGATTCCGAGACCTCCTCGCCGCCCGAGAAGAGCACACCGGTCGGCTGGGTGGGCAGGGTTAGCTTCGGCATCTTGCCCTCGGCCGCGAGGCGCAGCGCCTCGCGGAACTCGGAGGCGGTCTGGAACCGCTTCGCGCGATCCTTCGAGAGGCCGTAGAGCACGACACGATCGAGCTCCGGGGTCACCTCGGGGGCGCGCTGGCTGGGGGCCTCGGGCCGCTCGCTGACGTGCTGGTAGGCCACGGCCACCGCCGTGTCGCCGCGGAACGGCACGTCGCCGGTCAGCAGCTCGAACAGCAGCACGGCCGTCGAATAGAGGTCGGTACGGGTGTCGATCGACTCGCCCTTCGCCTGCTCGGGCGAGAAGTAGGCGGCCGTGCCGAGGATCGCCGTGGTCTGCTGCAGCGTCGAAGAGGTTTCGGAGACGGCTCGCGCGATGCCGAAGTCCATCACCTTCACCTGACCGCTCTTCGTGATCATGATGTTGGCGGGCTTGATATCGCGGTGCACGATGCCGGCGCGGTGCGAGTACTCGAGCGCGGTGAGCACCGAGTCGACGACGCGGCAGGCCTCGGCCGACGACAGCCGATCCTCGGCGAGGAGCTGGCGCAGGTTGGTGCCGTCGACGTATTCCATGACGATGAACGGGAGGCGCTTCGGCCCCTCCGCCGTCTGGATCAGGTCGTCGCCCGCGTCGAACACGCGCACCACCGTCGGGTGCGCCATGCGCGAGGCCGACTGCGCCTCCTGACGGAAGCGGGAGCGGAACTCCTCGTCGCCCGCGAGGTCGGACTTCATCACCTTGATCGCGACCTGACGACCGAGCTTGGTGTCGGTGCCGCGGTAGACGGTCGCCATGCCGCCCTGACCGATGAACTCCCCGATCGCGTAGCGCCCGGCGAGGATGCGCTGGTCGCCGGCAACGGGCGTCTCGGGCATGTCCACCTCTTCCGTGCTCATGGGGTTCTCCAAGTCTAGAGGGTCGATCGGGGGAATCTTCTGCGGTGTCAGTTATCGTCGCCCGAGGCGTTGCCGCTCGAACCGTTGTTCGAACCGCTGTTCGAGTTGCCCTGGTTCTGCTTCGGGTTGATCGTGACCGCCAGAGGGGCCGACGCCGGCGAGGTGGCGGTGAAGCTGCCGTTGGTGCAGTCGAAGGTGTAGGTCACGGAGAGCTGACCGGGGGCGCCGGCGGTGATCGTGGCCGATCCGCCCGATGCGGGGGTCTTCAGCTGTCCGCCTGAGACCTGCACCTGGAAGTTCGTCGGGCTGCCCAGACCGGCGGGGCAGGTGCCCGAGATGCCCTGGATGACGAAGTCGTCGCCCTCTGTAGCGCTCGCAGGCCCGGTCGGCGCACCGGGCGCCGCGATGTCGCCGAACGGCACGCTGTAGGTGAGCGTGATCGTCTGGTTGAACGGCACCTTGTCGCCCTCGGGATTGACCGCGGTGACGACGTTCGCCTGCTCAGCCGGGACGGGATCGCCCTCGACCGCGCGCACATCGGTGAAGCCCTCGCCCTGCAGCAGGCCGACCGCCTGGTCGATGTTCATGCCGAGCAGCTGGTCGGGGTCGACCACACCCGTCGTCGGAGTGGTGTCCTTCTTGGTGGTGGTCTTCTTCGACGTGGTGGTGGTCGGCGTCTTGTCGTCGCCCCCCTGGTTCAGCAGGGCGATCGCCGTGCCGCCGCCGATGAGCAGCAGCAGCGCGAGCAGCGTGATGAGCGGCCACGTCCAGGGGCTGCGCTTCTTCTTCTGCGGCTCCTCCTCCGCGGCTTCCTCCTCGTCCTCGGGATTCGGGGTCTGGCCGGCGAGCGCCGTGGTCTGCGGCATCACCGTGGTGGCCGCGTCGAGCGCCTGCGTCTGCTGGGGCATGACCGAGGTCGCGGGCTCGGAGTCGCCGAGCACCTGGGGCACGTAGCTCGCGGCGAGGCGCACGTCGCCGCGGTGCAGCGCGGCGGCGGCCTGCGCCAGCTTCGCCGCGGTCTCCGGCCTGCCGGCCGGATCCTTCGCGAGGCACGAGAGCACCAGGTTGCGCACGGGCTCCGGCACATCGGTCGGCAGATCCGGCGGGGTGTCGTTGATCTGCGCCATGGCGATCGCGACCTGCGACTCGCCGGTGAAGGGGCGCTTGCCCGCGAGGCACTCGTATGCGACCACGCCGAGCGAGTAGATGTCGGTCGCCGCCGTCGCCGTGTGGCCGCTGGCCTGCTCGGGCGCGAGGTACTGCACCGTGCCCATGACCTGCCCGGTCGCGGTCAGCGGCACCTGATCGGCGATGCGCGCGATGCCGAAGTCGGTGATCTTCACGCGCCCCTCGGGCGTGATCAGCAGGTTGCCTGGCTTGATGTCGCGATGCACGAGGCCCGCGTCGTGGGCGGCCTGCAGCGACGTCGCGGTCTGCGCGACGATGCCGAGCACGCGGTTGGCGGGCAGGCGCCCCTCGCGCTCGATGATCGCCGAAAGCGGTTCGCCGGGAACGAGTTCCATGACGATGTACGCGGATCCCTGCTCCTCGCCGTAGTCGAAGACGTTGGCGATTCCCTCGTGGTTCACGAGCGCGGCGTGGCGGGCCTCGGCGCGGAAGCGCTCGAGGAACCCGGGATCCCCCATGTACTCGTCCTTGAGGATCTTGATGGCCACCGTGCGGCCGATGATGCTGTCGCTGGCCTTCCAGACCTCGCCCATGCCGCCCACGGCGATCCGCGAGCTGAGCTCGTAGCGTCCGCCGAATGTGATCCCTGCCGCTGGCCTCATTCGCTCAACACCGCTTCCATTACTCGTTTTCCGACTCCGGTGGGCAGGTCGAACGAACCTCCCACGTAGTTGTTCGCCTCGCCGCCGCCGTTCTCGATGACCACGGCGACCGCCACCTTCGGGTCATCGACGGGCGCGAATCCCGTGAACCACAGCGTATAGGGTAGATCATTCCCGTCGGCGTCGGTGCCGTTCTCGGCGGTGCCCGTCTTGCCCGCCACGCGGACGCCGGGAATGGCCGCCATCTGGGCGTACGCCCCGGGGTCGCTGACGCCGTGCTCCATCATGCTCGCCACCGTGTCGGCCGTCTTCTTCGAGACAGGCTTCGAGAACTCCTCGGGGGAGTACTCCTTCTCGACCCGCAGGTCGGGGGTGATCACCTGATCGACCAGGTAGGGCTTCATGACCGTGCCGCCGTTCGCGATGCCCGATGACACCATCGCCATCTGCAGCGGGGTGGCGCGCACGTCGAGCTGGCCGATCGACGAGAGCGCCGCCTGCGCCTGGTCGGCCGGCAGCGGCGCCGAGCTCGGGGTGACCTCGGTCGGGATCTCGAGCTCCTGCCCGAAGCCGAATGCGCGTGCCATGTCGGGCACCGCGTCTCGGTCCATCTGCATCGCGACCTCGGCGATGGGGATGTTGCAGGAGAACACGAGGGCCTGCTGCAGCGTCGTCTCGGCGCCGCCGTCGCCGCAGGCCGCGCGGGTCGAGTTGTGCATCACGGCGCTCGACTGGGGCAGCGCGAGCTCGGCGGGGTTCGCGAACTTCGTGTCGGGGCCCGCCGTTCCGCTCTCGACCGCCGCCGCGGCGACGACGATCTTGTAGACGGAGCCCGGGTGGTAGAGGTCGCCTCCGATGGCCCGGTTGTCGAGCGGTGCCGTCGGATCTTCCTCGAGCTGGCGATAGTTCGCGATGATGTCGGCGTCGTTGTTGCTCGAGAGCACGTTGGGGTCGAAGCTCGGCGTCGACGTCAGCGCGAGGATGCGCCCCGTCTTCGGCTCGATCGCGACGACCGCGCCCGAGAGGCCCGCCTCGGAGAGGGCCGCCACCGCGGCCTCCTGCGCCGCCGGGTCGATCGTGGTCTCGATCGAGCTGCCCTGCGGAGACACGCCGTTCAGCGTGTTCATGATGCGGGTGAAGAACTGCGCGTTGCCCGAACCCGACAGGTCCTGGTTCATGGCCGACTCGAGGCCCGTCATGCCCTGCGTGTGCGAGTAGTAGCCGGTGACGGGAGCGTACAGCGGCCCGTTCGTGTACTGGCGCACGTAGCGGTACTCGTCGCCGGTCGGAGCCGAGTACGCGATCGGGTCGCCGTCGATGAGGATCGACCCGCGCTCGACCTTGTAGCCGTTCTTGATCGTGCGTCCGTTGAGTTCGTTCGCGCGCAGTTCGTCGGCGTTCACGAACTGGATCATCGTCACCGCGAAGAACAGCAGCAAAAACATGCCGAACACGGCGCGGGTGAGGAGCTTCAGCGGTTTGTTCATGCGCGGATCACCAGCTTAGGTCGGTTGCGCACCGAGTTCGACAGGAGCAGCAGCAGCGCGATGATGATCCAGTTCGACACCAGCGACGAGCCGCCGGCCGCGAGGAACGGCGCCGTCAGGCCGGTGAGCGGGATCACGCGCGTGACGCCGCCGACCACGATGAAGACCTGCAGTGCGATCGTGAAGGCGAGGCCCGAGGCGAGCAGTTTGCCGAAGTCGTCCTGCCCGGCGAAGCCGATGCGCAGGCCGCGAGCTACGAGCAGCAGATAGGCGGCGAGGATGATGAACAGGCCGATGAGGCCGAGCTCCTCGCCCAGGCTCGGGATGATGTAGTCGCTCTGCGCGAGCGGCGTGTCCTCCGGGTAGCCCTGGCCGAGCCCCGTTCCGGTCATGCCTCCGTTCGCCATGCCGAACAGCCCCTGCACCATCTGGTGGCTGGCGCCGTACGGATCGGCGAAGGGATCGAGCCAGTTCGCGAAGCGGCGGTTCACGTAGTCGAGGGTCTGGCTGGCGACCAGGCCGCCGACCACGAAGAGGCCGCCGCCGATGATGATCCAGCCGATGCGCCCAGTCGAGAGGTAGAGCATCGTCAGGAAGAGCCCGAAGTAGAGCAGCGAGGTGCCGAGGTCTCGCTGGAACACGAGCACCGACATCGCGGCGAGCCAGAAGACCAGGATCGGGCCGAGATCCCTCGCCCTCGGGAACCGGATGCCGAGAATCTTCTTGCCCACCATCGCGAGCGAGTCGCGGTTGCGCACGAGGTAGCCCGCGAAGAAGATCGCGAGCAGGATCTTCGCGATCTCGCCCGGTTGGAACGAGAAGGGGCCGAAGTGGATCCACACGCGGGCGCCGTTGATCTCCTGACCGATCACGGGCAGCATCGGCAGCAGCAGGAGGATCACGGCGGCGAGGCCCGTGAGATAGGTGTAGCGGAACAGCACCATGTGGTTCTTGATCACCACGAGCACCGCGATCGCGGCCCCGATCGCGACCGCCGACCACACCAGCTGTCTGATCGAGGTCGACTCCCAGCCGCTCACCTCGCGGGCGAGGTCGATGCGGTAGATCATCGCGATGCCGATCACGTTCAGCAGCACGGCGATCGGCATGATCAGCGGGTCGGCATCCGGGGCCACCTTGCGCACCGTGAGGTGCAGAGCGAACACGGCGACCACGAAGACGATCCCTGTCGGAAGCAGAGCGAGCGACGGGTGCCCGAGCACCGTGAGATCGATGATCACGACGGCCGCGACGCCGACCGCGAGTGCGAACAGCAGCAGCGAGAACTCGAGGCCGAGCAGCTTGCGGGGTGCGCGGATGGCCGTGATGCGCTGCAGCACGGTCTCGCTGGTGCGCGTCTTCTCGAAGGTGCGCGGCTTGGCCGCCGCCGAGTCACTCATCGTGCACCCCCAACCGCAGAACGATCTCGCGCGCCTCCTCCAGGGAGCCGGCGCCGAGCGTGCGCTCGACCTGACGCTGCTCGAGCCCGTCGAGCTCGTCGAGCGGGATCTCGGTGTTCTCGGCCACGGAGTAGAGGGAGAGGGATCCGATGTCCTGCTGCACGCCGCGGTAGATGATGACGGTCTCGCCGTCGGTGCCGACGAAGTAGCGGCTCTGCGTCCACTGGTAGCCGAAGAGCACCGCGCCGCCGACGGCGAGCAGCACCGCGAGCGCTCCGAGCGCCCACAGGAGGCGGCGGTTGCGATTGCGGCGGCGGGTCTCGGCCATCAGCTCGGCGAGGTATTCGTCGACGCGCGGCTCGAAGTGGCTCTCCTCGACCTGCGGGGGCTTGCGCACGGGGCGGCGGCGGCCCATGAGGCGAGTGCGCGCCGTGGTGACCTCGCCGTCGCGGACCTCCGGGGAGGTGGCGGCCGAGCCTGCGAAGCGGCGATTCGGCTCGGGGAGCTCGCTGGTCTCGTGCGGGTCCGAGACGGGGGCCTCGGTGGTCTCGACGAGCACGACCGTGACGTTGTCGGGGGCGCCGTGGGCGAGGCTCTTGTCGATCAGCCCGTCGACCGCGCCCTGCAGCGAGCGGCGGCGGCGCAGCACCTTCTCGATGTCGGAATCCTCGACGTAGCCGCAGAGACCGTCCGAGCACAGCAGCCAGATATCGCCCGGCTGCGTGTCGAGCACTTCGGTGTCGATGTCGGGGGAGGCGTCGACATCGCCGAGCACGCGCATCAGCACGGAGCGGCGGGGGTGGGTCTTCGCCTCCTCCTCGGTGATCTTGCCCGCGTCGACGAGGCGCTGCACGAAGGTGTGATCCTTCGTGATCTGGCGCAGCGCGTTGTCGCGGAAGAGGTAGAGGCGGGAGTCGCCGATATGGGCCAGCGAGAGCTGATCGCCGACGGTGACGAAGCCGGTGAAGGTGGTGCCCATGCCCGCGAGCTCGGGACGCTCGACCACGGTGTCGCGGAGCTTGGTGTTGGTCTTGAGCACCGCCTTGCGCAGAGTCTGCGCGGTTGCGCGGGCGTCGGCCGAGGGGTGGCCGTCGAGCTCGGCCATGGTCCGGGCCGCGATCGCGGAGGCGACGTCGCCTCCGGCGTGACCGCCCATGCCGTCGGCGACGAGGAACAGATAGTCGCCGGCGAAGCCGGAGTCCTGGTTGTTGGACCGCACCATCCCGACATGCGAGCCGATGGCGCTCTCGTAGCCGACCGTCACGCTCAGGGCCTCAGCTCGAAGGTCGTGGTGCCGATGGTGACCGGGGTGAACAGGGGCACGGCGACAGGCTTAGTGATGCGCTGGCCGTCGAGGCGTGTGCCGTTGGTCGAGTCGAGGTCGGTGAGGATCCACTGATCGCCGTCGCGTGCGAGGCGTGCGTGGTAGGTCGAGGTGTACTCGTCGACGATGACGAGGGTGGAATCGCCGCTGCGACCGATGGTGACGACGTCTTCATCGAGGTCGATCGAGGTGCCCGTGGCGACGCCGGAGGAGATGTAGAGGTGCTTCGCGGGGCCGGAGGACCCGGCCGATGGGAGGTTGGGAGTGGCCGCCGGTGTCGGAGCGGGTGCGGCTTGCGCCATCGGCCGTTGGGAGGCCGCCGCTGGGATCGCAGCGGCCTGCGGGGCCGACTCGCCGTTCTTCATCCTCCGCACCGGGGTGCCGAAGAGATCGCTGCGAAGGGCGTAGACGATCGCGAAGATGAAGAACCAGAGCAGCAGCAGGAAGCCGATGCGGAGGATGAGAAGGGTCAGTTCGCTCACAGGCCTCTCCAGAAGTCCTGATCGATGCCGGGGGTCTCGCCGGCCGACGGCATCTCCGATGGGAGCGGAGTCGCGTTCGGGCGGTTCTGGGGTGCCGGGCGGTTCTGTTCTGCGGGTCTGCTCTGCTGCGCGGGTCTGCTCTGCTCGACCGGAGCGGCGGAGGCGCTGCGGGGCGGCTGGGTGGCCGGTTTGCGCGATGAGCGGCCGGGCGCCATCTGGAAGCGGAGCGCCGTCTGGCCGATGGTGATGACGATGCCCGGCGCGAGGGCGGCCTCGCGGAAGCGCTGGCCGTTGATCTTGGAGCCGTTGGTCGAGCCGAGGTCGCGGGCGATGCCCGCCGCGCCGTCCCAGATCAGTTCGAGGTGCTTGCGCGACGCCGCGTTGTCGGTGATGCGGATGCCGCAGTCGCTGCCGCGGCCGACCGTGGTGGTGCCGCGGGGGAGTTCGTGCTTGGTGCCGTCGACCTCGATCACCGCGACCCAGTCGACCGCGCCCTCGACACGCGAGGCATCGACCTCGAGCACGCCCACCGTGAGCGAGCCGTCCGACCGGATCTCGACATCGGGATCGCCCAGCAGCTGGTAGCTCTGGCGCTTGGCGTGCTTCACGACGACGCCGCGCAGTTCCTGCTCGAGCGTGTGGCCGACGTTCTGCAGACGCTCCGCGTCTTTCGGGGCCACCCGCACCACGAAGCGGTTGGGGGCGAGCACGCGGTCGCGGTCGACGATCACCGCGCCGATGTCGAGCTCGCGCTTGAGCGCCGAGGCTATCTCGACGGGCTGCACGCCGGAGCGGAACGTGCGGGCGAATGCGCCGTTGACGGCGCGCTCGAGCCCCCGTTCGACGCTGTCCAGAATGCCCACGTGCCGGTCTGCCTCTCCGTGATGGTGCCGCGAAAACGTGTCTCCGGGAGCGCGGTCGCGCTCCGGTGGGGTTTAGTTTAGCCCGCTTTGGTGTGAGAGAGGTTCGCCTGCTAAGCTTGGAGAGTTGTCCGATCCGAAAGGCTCGGAGAGCAACTCGCGCGAGTGGCGGAATTGGCAGACGCGCTGGCTTCAGGTGCCAGTGCCCGCAAGGGCGTGGGGGTTCAAGTCCCCCCTCGCGCACGAGGGTTGTTTCAGGAAATCAAACACCTGATCATCACGAAATAGCAGAAGGCCCCTGATCTGGTTGGCGGTTTCAGGGGGTTAGCGCAACACCGGTGAGTAGTGCTTCTAGCTTCTCACGTGGTGTGGCCCAGCCCAGGGTTTGTCGGCTCATCGGAATTGAGGGTGTAGGAGCGGTCTGAATCCGCCGGCTTCGAGCAACGACCGCGCAATGTAGTGGGTCAGGTTCCGGAACCCCAGCGCGGAGCCACGGAGGTGTTCGAGCCGACCATTG
>NZ_JAGDYL010000033.1 GCF_017565705.1 Leucobacter ruminantium | reverse complement strand
AGCGGTCATCGTGTTGATGCCTTTCGAGTGGGTTGTAGGAGATTCCTCGAAGGATCACACGGTGACCGCGTCCACGTTCTACGACGTGCTGGCCACCGTGCGCTACACCACTTTACGGGGCACTACTTCCATCTCCCCGAAGCAGGATTGCCCGACGAACTCGAAGTCCATCCGGTAGGCCTTTCCATTCAACCCCACGACCGCGACCTGGAAGTCGAACGGAACCCTGAGCCGCACCAGCTGGAGACGGCTCACGCTCTCGGCGAGCGAGTCTGCGCGAGGGTCGGCGAGTTCGATGATCCGGTGGGCTCGGCGGATCCCCCGCGCGCCGGGCCGCTCGTCCAGGAGGCGGAGCTGAGACTCGCGCCACCGCTCGATCGGCTCCATCTCCGTGTAATGCGGCCCTCCGAGGATGAGGCGCAGGGCACGGTCGGCACAGCCGAGGGCGAGTTCGGGCGTCGCGAGCCGAGCGAGATCGCGGACCGTGCGGTCGAGGGTGGTGACCCGCAGTCCCGCGACTGTGGTGACATCGTCCCCGCCGTACGGCTCGGAGTGGCGGATCACCGCGCCCCTGCTCCGCCCGGGCCTCTCGGGCGGAGTGAGCAGGTGGACCCGCTGGGGCGAGCTCCGCTTGAGGCCGTAGAGCGGGAGACCCCAGAGCACAGCGGCCGAGAGATGCGAGAAGACGAGTTGCGGCTCATCGCCGCGCCCGGCGCGGCCGGCCCTGGCAACTGCGAGCGTACGGGCGAGCAGACGCTGCTCTTCGTAGAGCCCGTCCCAGAGGCCCCGGTCGAGGTAGCAGCCGCGGATCACCCTGACGAGAAGCCCGGCCTCGGTCCTCGCGCGCAGCTCGCGATCGTCGAGCTCCCCGTCGATCAAACAGCGTCGAACGATGAGGGCAGCATTGAGCTGTGCGAGGCTCGGATCGAGGTGCTGCGCGTGGTCCATGACGCCATGTTCGCAGCGATGCGCACCGCGATCAGGCCTCTCTCGAAGAATGTGGATAAGTTCCGCGATCTCTCGCCTTCTCCGAAGTTGTGAGCGAAGTGCGAAAGGGTCTTCGAGGCGCTCCGCTACTCGGCCCGAGCAGCCCGCGCCGAACACGACGCTCTCGCCGAACCGACGCCCGCAACGACACAGGGGCGAGGGATCCGATCGGATCCCTCGCCCCTGTGTCTTGCCGAAGCGCCTACAGCACCTTCGAGAGGAAGGCCCTCGTGCGCTCGCGCTGCGGATTCGACAGCACCTCCACGGGGTCGCCCGACTCGACGACCACGCCGCCGTCCATGAACACGAGCTCGTCGGCCACCTCACGGGCGAAGCCCATCTCGTGGGTGACGACGATCATCGTCATGCCCGACTCGGCGAGCCCCTTCATCACGTCGAGCACCTCGCCGACCAACTCCGGGTCGAGCGCGGAGGTCGGCTCGTCGAAGAGCATCAGCTTGGGCTCCATGGCGAGCGCCCGAGCGATCGCAACGCGCTGCTGCTGGCCGCCGGAGAGGTGGGCCGGGTAGTAGTCGTAGCGGTCGGCGAGCCCGACCCTCGCAAGCAGTTCCATGGCGCGCGCTTTGAGCTGGGCGCGCCCGCCCTTCTTCAGCAGGCCGGGCGCGAGCATCACGTTCTCGAGCGCGGTCATGTGAGGGAACAGGTTGAAGCGCTGGAACACCATGCCGATATCCCGGCGCTGCTTCGCCGCCTCCCGCGGGTGCATCTCGTAGAGCTTGTCGCCCTGCTGCCGGTAGCCGACGATCTCGCCGTCCACGAACAGCCGCCCCGCATTCACCGTCTCGAGGTGGTTGATGCAGCGCAGGAAGGTCGACTTGCCCGACCCGGAGGGGCCGACGAGGCAGAGCACCTCGCCCCGCTGCACCTCGAGCGAGATCGACTTCAGCACGAGGTTCGAGCCGTACGACTTCGAGACCCCCTCGGCCCGCACCATGGGCACATTCGTCGCGTGCTGGTTCATGGCTCCCTCTTCTCGCCTTCACTACCCAGCGGTCGTATACCGTCGTCGGTCTCGACGATGCCGGTGCTGCCGGCCTCCTGCGATCCCACGACGCCGACCACACCCGTCTCGACGCTGGGCTTCATCACATCGGGGCGCTGCCCGACGCCCTTCGCGAAGTGCTTCTCGAGGTAGTACTGGCCGACCATGAGGATCGAGGTCACCACGAGATACCAGATCGACGCGACGATGAGCATCGGCACGGGCTTGTAGGTGACGGCCGCAATGTCCTTCTGCTTCGTGAAGAGCTCGAGCGTGAACGGCACGGCGTTCACGAGCGAGGTGGTCTTCAGCATCGAGATGACCTCGTTGCCGGTCGGCGGGATGATGACACGCATCGCCTGGGGCAGCACGACGCGGGTCATGGTGTGCCACCAGCCGAGGCCGAGCGCCACGGCTGCCTCGTCCTGCCCCTTGTCGACCGAAAGCAGGCCGGCGCGCACGATCTCGGCCATGTAGGCGGCCTCGTTGAGCGCCAGGCCGATGATCGCGAGGGTGAACGCGGTCATGATGGTCTTGGTCTCGAACTCGAAGAACGGCTCCATGAAGGGGATGCCGATGCCGAGCGTCGGGTAGATCACCGCGAACAGGCCCCAGAAGGTCAGCTGCACGTAAACCGGGGTGCCGCGGAAGACCCAGAGGTAGAACCACGCGACCGACTTCACGATCGGGTTCGGCGAGAGCCGCATCACGGCGAGGATGACGCCGAGGATGATCGCGATGACCATCGAGTAGACCGTCAGCTGCAAGGTATAGCCGGCGGCCGCGACGATGCGGGTGTCGAAGAGGTACTTCCCGACCTCGGGCCAGTCGAAGGCCTGGCGGTTCGCCGTGTCGATGATGAACACCACGGCGAGGAGCGCCAGGATCACCGCGAGCACGATGCGCCCGGGGTGCTTCAGCTTGATGGCCTCGATCGGCTGGGACTCGGTGAACGGCTGGGACTTCGGGGTCGCCCCCGAAGTCCCATTCGTCTGCTCAGACATGAGGATTCGCGTCTCGGATCAGGATCGCTGCGGGCCTCAGGAGCCGGCGTTGATCGTCGCTTCCTCGATCGCTCCGTCTTCGACGCCGGCGCCCTTGAGGATCTCGAGGTAGGTGCCGTCGTCCATCAGCGACTGGAGCGCGGCCTGCACGGCCTTCGTGAGCGCAGACGGGGTCTTGCCGCCGTCTTCCTCGTTCTTGGCGAGCGCGTAGCCGTAGGGGGCGACGTCGAAGCTCTCGCCCGCGGCCTCGATCTTGTCGCTCTGCGCCGCGATCGCGGAGAGCGTGACGGGCGAGTCGGCGCTGAACGCCTCGGCCTGGCCGAGCACCACGGCGTTGGTCGCCTCGGCCTGGCCCTCGAAGGGCATGATCTCGATGGCCGGCTTGCCCGCGTCGGTGCACGCGGTCGACTTTGCGGGCAGCTCGTCGGTGTGCTCGAAGGTGCCCGCCTGCACGGCGACCTTCAGACCGCACGCGTTGTTCGGGTCGATGTCGGAGCCGACGGGAGCGGCCCACAGCACGCCCGCCTCGTAGAAGTTGACGAAGTCGACGGTCTTCTGGCGCTCGGCGTTATCCGTGAACGACGACGAGCCCATGTCCATCTTGCCGCCCTGGATGCTGGGGATGATGGTGTCGAAGCCCGCTTCCTCCCACTTGAGCTTCAGGCCGAGCTTGGCGCCGACGGCCTCGGCGAGGTCGACGCCCCAGCCCACGATCTCGCCGTTCGAGTCCTTGTACTCGTTGGGCGGGTAGGAGGCGTCGGTACCGACGACCAGCTCGCCCGACTCCTTGATGTCGTCGGGCAGCAGCGCGGCCGCTGCCTCGTCGACCTCGATACCGGAGGTGTCCGCGGCCTCGCGCTGCGGGCCCTCTGTGTTCGTGACGCAGCCCGTGAGGGTCAGCAGTGCGGCTGCGGCGAGCGCGGGAAGCGCGTAACGAATCTTCATTGATCTCTCCTGTCAGGCAGGGCCTGTCCTTCGGTTGGCAGAGCCTTCGCCCTGCCGCGATACTCGCTCCGAGTGTACTGTGCGGGTCCCCTCTATTCATTAACAGCTATCTCGCCCGGTCCATACACTCTATGGAGGCGGGGTCCGCAACCGCGTGTTCCCGCGGCGAGAGGCGAGGGATCCCCTCCATAACGTTCCGATTAAGACGGTGAGGGCGAGGGATCGGACGGCCCCGATCCCTCGCCCTCCTCGGATCCCTACTTCGCGACGAAGTAGAGGCGCTTGTTCGCGAACTCGCCGATGCCGACGGGACCCATCTCACGGCCGAAGCCGGAGCGCTTCACGCCGCCGAAGGGCAGCTCGGCCGCCTCTGCCGCGATCGTGTTGACGTGGGCCATGCCGACCTCGAGCTTCGAGGCCACACGCGCGGCGCGAGCCTCGTCGGTCGAGAACACCGAGCCGCCGAGACCGAGGGCGCAGTCGTTGGCGAGCTCCAGCGCCTCTTCATCGCTCGACACCCGGTAGACCGTCGCGACGGGGCCGAAGATCTCCTCGCCGTACGATTCCGAGTCGCGCGGCACGTCGACGAGCACCGCGGGCGAGTAGTACGCCCCGGGACCCTCCGAGAGCTCGCCGCCCGCGAGCAGGCGCGCGCCCTCGGAGACGGCCTTCTGCACCTGCGCGTGCACGGTCTCGGCCGCCGCACGGGTGGAGAGCGGCACGTACTCGTTCTCGCCCAGGTTCAGCTGGTCGCCCGGCTTCAGACCCTCGGCGAGCTTCACCAGCTCGGCAACGAACTCGTCGTAGATGTCGTCCATCACGATGAGGCGCTTGTTCGAGTTGCAGACCTGACCCGCGTTGTAGACGCGGAAATCCCACGCCGTCTTCGCGACCTCCGCCACGTCGTCGGCGTCGAGCACGACCATCGGGTCGATGCCGCCGAGCTCGAGCACGGCCTTCTTGAGGTGGGTGCCGGCCTGCGCGCCGATGATCGCACCCGCGCGCTCCGAACCGGTGAGCGAGACGCCCTGCACGCGGGGATCGGCGATCATGGTGGCGATCTGCTCGTGGGAGGTGAAGAGCGCCTGGTAGCCGCCCTGCGGCACGCCGGCCTGCTCCATGATCTCCTGGATCACGAGATTCGACTTCGCGCAGATGTCGGCGTGCTTCAGCAGGATCGTGTTGCCGAGCACCAGGTTCGGCGCCGCGAAGCGGGCGACCTGATAGTAGGGGAAGTTCCACGGCATCACGCCGAGCAGCGCGCCGACCGGCAGGTGCTCGATGATCGCCTTGCCGGGGATCGTGCTCGGGATCTCGTAGTCCGTGATGAGGCCAGGGCCGTAGACCGCGTAGTACTCGATGATGTCGGTCGCGAAGTCGACCTCGTCGAGGCTCTCGGCGATCGACTTGCCCATCTCGGTCGCGATGATCTCGGCGAGCTCCTCGCGGCGCTCCGCGAAGATCTCGGCGACGCGCTTCACGACGGCCGCGCGCTCCTGCACGCTGCGCTCGCGCCACTCGCGGTACGCGGCGTCGGCCGCCGCGAGCTGCTGCTCGACCTGCTCATCGGTCGCTGAATCGAAGGTCTCGACAATCTCGCCCGTCGCTGGGTTCTGAACTCGATACTTCGCCATGTTTATCGTTTCCTGTCTTGATGGTCGGGGCGCGTGTGCGCCGCTCTCTATCGTCGCATCTGAGCGCCTCGCGCGCGAGAGGGAGCGCGAGGGATCCCTCGCCCCCGAGCACTACTTGAGCAGGCGCGACAGCACGCGATCGGCGAGCGGTCTGCCCCCGGTCTGGCAGGTGGGGCAGTACTCCAGCGTCGAATCGCTGAAGATCACCTGCCGCACGGTGTCACCGCACACCGGACACGGCTCCCCCGCGCGACCGTGCACGCGCATCGCCGTCTTCTTCTCGCGCTTGAGATCGGTTGCCGGCGTTCCCTCGGCACGTTCGACGGCCTCACGCAGCGTCGTCTCGAGCGCATCGTAGAGGCGCAGGGCGTCGTCTCGCGGCATGTCGGCCGGCTTGAACGGCGACATGCGCGCGGCGTGCAGGATCTCGTCGGAGTAGGCGTTGCCGATGCCGGCGATGAGCGACTGCCTGCGCAGCACTCCCTTGATCTGCGCCCGCCCGGCGCCGGCCAGGATGTCCGCGAAGACCTCGAAGGTGAAGGTCTCGTCGAGCGGGTCGGGGCCGAGGCGCGCGATGCCCGGCACCTCGGAGGGATCCGCCACCAGGTACAGTGCGAGGCTCTTCTTCGTGCCCGCCTCGGTGAGGTCGACGCAGCCGCCGAACCCCGATCCCTCGCCGTCCACGAGGGTGAGCCGCGCGGCGAGCGGCCCGCGCCCGAGCCTCGCGGCGGTCTTCGGGGGCGCATCGCGCCAGGTGATCCAGCCGGCCCGCGCGAGGTGCACGACGAGGTGGTCGCCGCCGATGCGGAGGTCGAGGAACTTGCCGTGCCGCTCGACCCCCTCGACGCTTCGCCCGACGAACTCGGCGGGCGCGATCCCGACGGTCTTGAGCGCCGCGAAGGCGAACACGTCGAGGCCTCCGACGACGCGACCGCTGAGGCGTCGCCGGAGATCGCTCACGAGCGCCGCCACCTCCGGGAGTTCGGGCATGCCCTCATTATGACAAGCCGCCCCGTGAGTGGCACGGGCGAGCGTGCCCCCGGCACTCGTAGGATCGACGCATGGAGCCCGCAGCGCGCCCCGACCCCGCATCAGACGCCGAAGCCCACGCCGTGTCCGACGGGCTGACGGCGGCCGACGCCCGCGCCCGTCTCGACTTCCTCGCCGAGCTCGGCTACGGCTTCCTCGAGTCGGGGCAGACGGGCGGCCAGACGGAGCGGGAGCTGCGGGCGTGCGGGCGGTCCCTCGGCCTCTCGCGCATGGAGTTCAACTCGACGGGTCGGCTCGTGCTGCTCGAGGCGGCCCTGCCCGACGGCGGCAGCGTCTCGCTCTCGGGGGCGGCTCGGGCGCTCGACCTGATCGACTGCACGCGTGCGAAGGCGCTGAGCGATCTCGCCGCCGAGGTGACGGGCGAGGTCGCCTCGGGCGACGCCGGGCGGTCGGCTGCGAGGGAGCCCCGCCCCTCGCGCACGGCGCAGCGCGCGCTGCTGGAAGCGGCGAGCGCCGAGGTGCGCCGGCTGCGCGACACGGCGACGCCGTGGTGGGCGGTCGCGCTGGGCATGACGATGCTCGCCTTCTGCATCAGCATGCAGGTGGGGGTGACGTGGCGGGCGTGGGTGTCGGCTGCGGTCGTGCAGCTGGTGTCGTCGATGGTCGGGGCGGGGATCGCCCGGGCCCGACCCCCGAGGCTGTTTGCAGTCGCGGTGCAGAGCTCTGCGGCGGGCGCGTTCGCGACGCTGCTCGTGCAGCTCGGCTTCGTCGATCCCGTGGGCGCCGCGGCGGCGATCGCGGTGAACTGGTTGCTCCTGCTGCCGCTCCCGCAGATGATCGGGGCGGTCGCCGACGCGATCGAAGCCGACTTCCTGTCGGCGCTCACCCGGGTGGCGAGCGTCGGGATGGCCGCGCTCGGCATCTTCATCGGGGGCGCGGTCACCTTCACACTGGGCGAGCTGCTCGGCATGGAGCACCCCCGGCTCGACTCCCTGCCGAGCTTCCCCTGGTACCTGGTGCTCGTATTCTCGGCGCTCGGCGCGGTGGCCAACGCGTTCGCGAATGGCGGTCGGCTGCCGTTGGTGCTGCCGGCCGCCGCGCTCGGGCTCCTGACGGCGGCCGGCAGCCAGGTGCTGCTGCACGCCGTCGGCCTGCCCGCGCTGTGGGCGAGTTCGATCGCCGCGGTGCTGCTGGGCGTGCTGAGCTCGGCGATCTCGACGCACACGGGATATCCGCAGCCGGTGCTCGCGCTGATGGGTGTGACGGGGGCGCTGCTGCCGGGCATCCCGGTGTTCTTCGGGATTCTGCAGGAGATGGGCGAGGGATCGGGCCTCTCCTACTTCGGCGAGGCCGCCGCCATCTGCCTCGGCATCGGCACGGGAGCCGCGCTGGGCGTCTATCTCGCGAGCCTCTTCCGGCTCACGGGCAGGGCCCGCTGAGCGGCTCGACTCCGCTGAGCCACCCCATTCCGCCGAGCCGGGCGGGCCCCCGCCCGCGTCAGGGTGCGAGATCCTCGACCGCGGGGCCTTCGAGCCGCTTCCCCTCGGCCGAGAAGCGCGAGCCGTGCAGGGGGCAGTCCCAGCTGCGCTCGGCGCCGTTCCACCGCAGGATGCCGCCCATGTGGGGGCAGACGGCCGACACCCGGCAGACACGGCCGTCGACCCGGGCGACGCCCCGGGGCGCGAGCCCGTCGCGCACGACGACGCCCTCGCCCTCGGCCGGCTCGTGCGGCCCGGCCGGAGCACCGTCGACCGCGTCGGATCCCTCGCGGTCGAGGGATCCCTCATCTCCGGGCTCCCGTTCCTCTCCGGAGAACTCGGCCCCGACCCACCCCGAGACCAGGTGGGCGGCGACGCCGGCGCTCGCGCCGATCGCGTCGGCCACCGCGGGGAGGCGCAGCGCGTGACCCCTCAGCGCCTCGGCCCACTCGAGGTGCCCGCCGAGCATCTCGGCGGCGATGGCGAGCCCGGCGGCGACGCCGTTGGTCATGCCCCACTTGTTGTAGCCGGTGGCGGTGTAGATGCGCCCGCCGCCGCGCGGCAGACGGCCGGCGTAGGGCAGCCGCCAGTGGGTGCGGTAGTCCTGTGCGGCCCACCATGCCATCCGCTGCGCTCCGCCGAACCGCTCGTCCGTCCACGCGTCGAGCGCGGAGACCTCGCGCCGGGTGTCGCCTCCGCGGCCGGTCACATGCGACGCTCCGCCGACGACGAGCAGTTCCCCGCCCGTCACGTCCTGCGCCGTTCGCAGGGAGCGGTGCGGCTCGCCCACCGACACGTACATGCCCCGCGGCGCCGCGCGCCCGCTCAGCCGGTAGGCCCCGACGAACGAGCGCGAGGGCTCGAGCTTCGCGAAGAAGAGACCCCGATCGAGGATCGGGGTACCCGTCGCGAGCACGCAGGCGTCCGCCGCGACCGTTCCGAGGTCCGAGCTCACCTCGACCCCGCCGCCCCTCCGCACGACGTCGCGCACGCGGCACTCCTCGACCACCGCACCGCCTCGGCCCCGCAGCTCGCGGACGAGCTCTGCGAGCACCGTCACGGGCTGCAGCTGCGCCTGGTCCGCGAGCCTGAGGGCGCCGGCGGTCTCGTAGGGCAGCCCGGTCTCCGCGGTCTCGGCCAGGGCGATGCCCGCGATCTCGGAGGCCTCGCGCTCGCGCTCGAGCGCAGGCAGCTGCGAGGGATCGGTCGCGTAGGTGTAGGCGGCGCGCCGCTCGGCCGCGCTCCCGGCGCCCCACGCATCGAGCTGCCGCAGCAGCCAGGCCTGTCCCTCGCGGTTCGCCTCGGCGTATGCTCGCAACGCGTCGTCGCCCGCGTGCTCGCGGATGCCCGAGAGGACGGTGCCCTGCAAGAGGCTCAGCTTGGCCGTCGTGTTGCCCGTCGCGACCGCGCCCACCCGCCGCGCCTCGAGCACGGTCACCCGCTGCCCGGCGCGCGCCAGCAGCACCGCGGTCACCATGCCGGTGAGCCCGGCGCCGACGACCACCGTGTCGCGGGCCCCCGCGTCGAACACGTCGGTCGCGATCGTCGGTCCTGTCTGCTGCCAGAGCGAGGTCATGTCTGCGACGCTAGGCGGGTGCTCCGGGCCCGGCAACGGCCTTGACAGTCGGGGCGCGCGGGTGCAGCCGCGGGCGGAGGGCCATAGGGCTGCCATAGGGATCGCGCCCCACGACCGCAAGGGAGTGGCGGGAGCGTCCCGCGGGGAGGATGCTGGTGGCAGGAGCGAGGGCGCACGACGCGGCCGAGGACGCAGGACGCGCCGCCCCGGACGGGAGGACCATATGGCGAGCATCCGCTCGATCGGCACGGCGGTGCCGGCGGCCCGGCTGCGGCAGTCCGAGGTGCGCGACTTCTTCGCCTCGCAGCCCGGCGTCGACCGGCTGACGGCACGCCTCATCGCGGCCGCGTTCGACGGCTCCGCGATCGAGACGCGCTACTCGGCCATAGGCGCGCTGGGTCCGGGCGGCGGCCTCTTCACCGACGAGGCCGGCCTGCTGCGCTCTCCCTCCACCGGCGAGCGCAACGACCGCTACCGCAGCGAGGCGCCCGCGCTCTCGGCGTCCGCGGCGCGCGCCGCGCTCGCCCGCTCCGGGTTCTCCCCCGGCGACATCACGCACGTCATCACCGCCTCGTGCACGGGCTGCTTCGCCCCCGGCCCGGACGTGCTGCTGGTGAAGCAGCTCGGCATCCCCGGTACGGCCGAGCGCCTGCACGTCGGCTTCATGGGGTGCGCCGCCGCCTTCCCCGCGCTGCGCACCGCGGCGGGGCTCTGCGTCGCACAACCCGGATCCGTCGCCCTCGTCGTGTGCACGGAGCTCTGCTCGCTGCACATCCGCTCCTCGCGCGACCCCGAGCAGATCGTCGCATCGGCCGTGTTCGGCGACGGAGCAGCTGCGGCCATCGTCGCCTCGGGCGATGCTCCCGACCCGCGCGCGGGCGGCACGGGCGCGCACCGATTCCGATCACTCGAGGTCGACGGCTTCACCACCGCGCTCACCGCCGACGGCGAGGCCGACATGGACTGGACGATCGGCGACCGCGGCTTCGAGATGCGGCTCACCGCGGAGGTGCCGCGCATCGTGGGCCGCGAGATCGCGGGCGTCGTGGACGGGATGCTCGACGGCGCCGACCCCGCCGGCATCGCGGCGTGGGCCGTGCACCCGGGAGGTCGCAGCGTGCTCGACCGGGTGCAGCAGGCCCTTGCACTGCCCGACGCCGCCATGGCCCAGTCGCGCGGGGTGCTGCGCGACTACGGGAACATGTCGAGCGCCACCATCCTCTTCATCCTGGAGCGCATGCTGCGCGAGGGATCCCTCGCGGCAGGCGAACAGGTCGCCGGGCTCTGCTTCGGCCCAGGGCTCACGGTGGAGACGGTGCTGCTGCGGTGCGCGGGCGAGGGATCGGCGGATCCCTCGCCCGACTCCGAAACCGCTCCCGTCGCCGAGGACCGGGCGTGAAGCTGTCGGCGCGCGACGAGTGGCTCGCCGAGCTCATGGACGACCCGGACTGCGATCCCGAGCGGCTGCGCCGCACGCTCGAGCGCTTCGGTGCCGTGAACCGGCTGGTGTCGGGCTGGGGAGCGGTCTACCGCACCCGGCTTCGGCCGCTGCTCGCAGACCTCCCCCGCCCCGCCCGCGTGCTCGACATCGGGTGCGGGGGCGGCGACGTGCTGCGGCGCCTCGCCCGGCTCGCCGCTCGCGACGGGCTGGCGATCGAGGGGCTCGGCATCGACCCCGACAGCCGTGCGCTCGCGGTCGCCGAGCGGGCGGCCCCGGCGCCCGGCGTCGCCTTCATGCGGGCGACGAGCACCGAGCTCGTCGCGGCGGGCGAGCGCTTCGACGCGGTCATCTCGAACCACCTGCTGCACCACCTCGACGACGACGCGTTCGCGACGGTCATCGCCGATTCCGAGACCCTCGCGACGCGCCTGTGCCTCCACTCCGACATCGCCCGGAGCCGCGCCGCCTACCTCGCCTTCGCGGTCGGCATCACCCCGCTCGCGCCCGGCTCGCTGCTGCGGGTCGACGGCCTGCGCAGCATCCGCCGCAGCTACACCCCCGAGGAGCTCGCGGGCCGGCTCCCCGCACGGTGGCGCGTCGAGCGGCCCGCCGCGTTCCGGCTGCTCGCCGTGCGGGGCGCGTGATCCCTCACCCCTCGTCCCAGCCCTCCTGAGGAGTGCCGCACGTCTCCCGGAACACGAACTGCGACGGGGGCCTGCGCTCGCGGCTCGACCAGTCGATCACCGGCCGCTGCGCCTGCTCGGGCACGTAGCCGAGGCGGTAGAGCGCCATGAGCTCGAGATCCTCGGGCACCTCGAGCAGCCGGATCAGTCGCTCCCACTGCTCGGGCATCTCCATGGGGAAGGAGATGAACTGGATGCCCATGCCGAGCTCGACGGTCGTGAGCCAGACGTTCTCCATCGCCGCGCCCATGCTGAACTGGCAGTAGAAGTCGGCGAGCGGGTGCGCCGTGCGCTCGCGGCGGTCGAGCATCACGCCGAGGATCAGCGGCGAGCCCGCCACGAGCTTCCGGTTCTCCTCGCCGAGGGTCTGCGGCACCCGCAGCATCCGCATCGTGCGGATACCGGCCGACGTGAAGACCGCGCGGGTGAACGGTCGCAGCGCCGCGGGCAGCTTGTCGAAGTACATGCCCGAGCGGTGCTCGGCCATCTCCTCGGCGCTGAACCGGAAGTGCCGCTTGTAGCGCTCGAAGAAGGATCCCTCGGAGATCACCGCCGTCATCGACTCGCCGCTGATGCTCGCGATCGTCTCGATGGTAGACCGGTCCTCGATGATCACGAAGCGCCACGGCTGGCTGTTGAACTGCGAGGGCGCGGAGGCGGCCGCCTTGATGAGCAGCTGCTGGTGCTCCTCGCTCACCGGGTCGGGCAGCAGCGGGCCGTTGGTCGTGCGCCGGTTGAAGAGGACATCGAGGAATTCCATCGCTGACTCCGATCTCGGGTGGCGGTCATGGTCGCGCGATCCACAGGGCGAGCGCGGCGAGATAGCAGGGGGCGGCGGCGAGGCCGATCGCGGCGTGCCTTCCCGGGCGCCGCATCGCCGACCCCGCGTAGGGCAGCACGGCGAGGGGCACCAGGGCGAGCACGAGCAGCAGCCCGCTCCCCCAGCGGACGGGCAGGGCGAGCAGCGCGGCGAGCGCCGTCACGGCGCAGGTGGTGATGAAGAGGCGGCGGTGCCAGGCGCGGCCCGGGCGGCGGCGCAGGCTGATGAGGCCCAGCGTGACGCTCGCGAGGTAGCTCAGGAGCGCGAGCAGGGGCCAGGGCACGGCCTCGAGGAACGGCGAGGGATCCCTCATCGCAGCCTCCTTCCGCGCGCATGCCCTCAGCGTAGGCCCGATCGGGCTCCCAGCGCAGTGTGTCAACATTTATTTGACACCGCGACATCTGTCAACATATTGTTGACACCATGACTGCTTTCACCTTCTACGGGATCGTCGAGGACCGGCCGGGCGAGCGCTGGAGGGCGCTGTTCGACGCCGTGTGGCCCGGCTACCGCGCCTGGTACCTTCGCGACGGAGACGGCGCGCGCCCCGACCTCGCGACAGCGGAGCGCATGCTGCGCCTGCACATGCCCGAACTCGTGCCGACGTGGGAACGCCTCGTGAGCCTCACGGGCGGAGACGAGACGGCGGCGCGCATGCTCACGCTCTGGAACCCTCCGCGCTTCCTGCCCGGGTGCTCCCAGGTGGCGGTGAGCGCCCCCGAGCCCGTGCTGCTGCGCAACTACGACTACGGGCTCGAGCTGTTCGAACAGGTGCACAGCTCGACGCGGTACGGCTCGCGCCGGGTGATCGGCACCTCCGACTGCCTCTGGGGCCTGCTCGACGGCATGAACGAGGACGGGCTCGCGATCTCCCTCGCCTTCGGCGGCCGGCCGGGCGACGGCGACGGCTTCGCCGCGCCCCTCGTCGTGCGCTACCTGCTCGAGGTCGCGGGCGACGTCGCCGAGGCGCTGCGGCGACTCGAGACGATCCCGGTGTCCATGTTCTACAACCTCAGCATGGTCGACGTCGGCGGAGAGACCGCGACCGCCTACGTCGGACCGGGCATGCGCCCGGAGGTGACCCGCGACCCCGTCGCGACCAACCACCGCGGGCGGCACCCCGAGTACCCCGAGCACGCGCGACGCTTCCGCAGCGTCGAGCGGCAGGAACTGCTGACCGACGCGGTCGAGCGCGACGGCGCCGATGGCGCGGCCGCCGCAATGCTGGGCCCCGAGGCCTTCAGCCACGACTACGACAACGCCTTCGGCACGCTGTACACTGCGGTCTACCGGCCCCGCCGAGGCGAGGTCGAGTACCTCTGGCACAGCCGCAGCTGGACCCGCACCCTCACGTCCACCGAGGAGACGATCATCGTGACGCTCGACGACGACGCCCCCGAGCCCCGCCCGACACCCGCGCAGAGCACGGCCGGTGCGCACGCGCCGGGAGCTGCCGGCGCGGAGGCGCCGGGAAGCGCACCGGACGGCGCGGGGAGCCCTCCGGCGGGAGGAACGTCGGTCGCCGAACTGCAGGCGGCCGCACGGCAGGCGGTGCGCGAGCTCTCGCTCTCGCCCGACCCGGCCGCCTTCTCCGCCCTGCTCACGCTCTCGGGCGAGGTCGGCGAGGCGCTCGGCGCGAGCGCCCGCCTGCTCGCCGAGCACAACTCCTGGGCCCGGGTGGCCGAGATCGCCGATGTGAGCCGCCAGGCCGCATGGCACCGCTGGCGCTGAGCCGCCGGCACCCCCGGCACTGAGCTGCCGGCACCGAACGGTCGGCACTGCTGGCGCCCAACGACTACCGCAGCACGCCCGCCTCACGCGCCGCGGCCACGGCGGCCGTGCGCGAGGAGACCCCGAGCTTCGCGTAGACGTGCACGAGGTGCGACTTCACCGTGGCGTCGCTGATGTGCAGACGGCGGGCGATCTCGGTGTTCGTCGATCCCTCGGCAACGAGGCGCAGCACCTCGGTCTCCCGCGCGCTGAGGCTGAGGCGCGGCGAGCGCAGCCGTTCGAGCAGCCGCCCCGCGATGGCGGGCGCGAGCGCGCTCTCGCCTGCGGCGGCCGCGCGGATCGCCGCAACGAGTTCGTCGGGAGGGGCGTCCTTGAGCAGGTATCCGCTCGCCCCCGCTTCCACCGCACCCAGGATGTCCCCGTCGGTGTCGTAGTTCGTGAGCACGAGCACCGCGGGCGCGTCGGCGAGCGCACGGATGCTCCGCGTCGCATCGGCGCCGGTCTGCGCGGCTCCGAACTGGAGATCCATGAGCACGACGTCGGGCGCGAGCTCCGCGGCGAGCGCGCACGCCTCGTCGGGCGTCGCGGCCTCGCCGACGATCTCGAGCCCCTGCTCGCTCCCGAGCATCGCGCGCAGGCCCGCGCGCACGACGGGGTGGTCGTCGGCGAGCACGATGCGGATCACGGGCGCCTCCCCCGCGGGCGACGGGCGGCTGCGGGATCGGCAGCGGGCGGTCGAGCGATGGCCGGCGCGGCTGCGGCCGGTGCGGGGACGGGCGAGGGATCCTCGGACGAGGGATCCGGGGCCGCCGCATCGAGGGGCAGCTGCGCCGTCACGCTCGCGCCCCGCCCGGGCGCGGCGTCGATCTCCAGGGTGCCGCCGAGCTGCTCGGCCCGCTCGCGCATCGCGCGGATGCCGAACGAATCCGAGCGCACCGTCCGACGCGCGACCGAGTCGGGTTCGAAGCCGCACCCGTCGTCGCTGATGACGAGAACCGCGCCGCCCGGCGCTGACTGGCCGGCCTCCGTGCGGCGCAGCTCGATCGAGACCCGCGAGGCCCCCGCGTGCTGCACGGCGTTCGCGAGCGCGCCCTGCGCGATGCGCAGCAGCGCCGTCTGCGCCGCCATGGGCAGAGCGACGTCCTCGGCCGCGACCTCGACGCGCGGACCCCCCGTCGGCCCGGTTCGCCCGTCCTGCTCCTCGCCCAGTCGACGCAGCGCGGCGGGCAGTCCCTCGTCGAGCCGTTCAGGGGTGAGCTCGCGGATGATCTGCCGGGTCTCGGCGAGGCTCTCGGCAGCGGTCTCGCGTGCGAGGCGGAGGTGGGCCGCGCCCGGCTCCGACACGTCGCGCTCCGCCGCGCGCAGCAGCATCTGGATGCTCGAGAGCCCCTGGGCGACGGTGTCGTGGATGTCGCGCGCGAGTCTCGCACGCTCGGCGAGCGCCCCCTGCTCGCGCTCGGTCTCGGCGAGCCGTTCCCGGGTGCGCAGCAGCTCGGCCAGCAGCCGCTCGCGCTCCTCGGCCTCGCGGGCGAGCGCGCGGTAGGCCAGCCCGATCAGCAGGGCGACCCCGGCACCGACCACAGGACCGAGCACGCCGCCCACGCTGAACCCCAGGTGCAGCCCGAGCGCGAGGATCGCGAAGCCCGTCGCGGCGATGACCGCGACTGCCGCACCCGCTCCGGGGAGCAGGTGCAGGTAGAGGAAGAAGAGGGGGAACACGAGGTAGGCGCCCTCGGGGCTGAGCCACACGAGCAGCCCCCAGAGCAGGGTGAGGGCGGCGACCCAGGCGATGGCGAGGGATCGGCGCGACCGGCCGGATGAGCCCCTGCCTGCGGCCCACGCCCCCGCGAAGTAGACGGCGATGAAGCCGCCCGCGATCACCGCGACCCACGGAGCCGCGGGAGATGCGACGGCGAACGCCCGCGCCACGGCGAACAGCGCGAGGCCGACGAGCAGCGCGTGCAGGCCGAGGCGCAGCCCGGCGAATACGGGGTCGAGGCTGGAGTGCGGCATGGGATCCCCACACTACGCGCGCTTCCCGGGGCACCGCATCAACCGAAAGTTCGATCGCGCACCCTCCGAACCGCCCACCCGGAATGCGGCGGAACGGGCGATGCCGCGGCACCGCTCGGCGACGAGGCTGGAATCGGAGCCCGGGCAGACGGCGCGGGCGGAGAGGTGCACTGTGTTCGTCGCTTGGAGAGAGCTGCGGTTCGCCCGCGGGCGCTTCCTGCTCATCGCGGCCGTCGTCGCGCTCATCACCCTGCTCGTCGGCTTCCTCTCGGGGCTCACGGGCGGCCTCGCGTCGCAGAACATCTCGGCGGTGCTGCAGCTTCCGGGAGACCGGCTCATACTGCAGCAGCCGGACGCCGGGGAGCCGAGCTTCGCGACCTCGACGATCTCCGAGGAGTCCGTGAGCGCCTGGCGCAGCGCCGACGGCGTGCGGTCGGTCGTTCCGGTGGGCATCGCCCAGTCGCGGGCATCGTCCGGCGATGTCGGAGATCCCTCGGGAGTCGCCCTCTTCGGCCTGAGCGGCGCGAAGGACGCGAGCGGCGAGGGATCCGCCCCTGCGAACCCCCTGCTCGCCCTCGCGCCCTCCGACGACGCAGAGGTCGGCCTCTCCGCCGGAGCGGCGAAGGTCCTCGGCGCGGGGGTCGGCGACACGGTGACCATCACCGGGACCGAGTACACCGTCACCGCGGTCGGGGCCGACCTCTGGTACAGCCACACGCCCGTGATCGCTATGACTCCGCAGGCCTGGGCCGGGGCGAGCGAACGCGTGGGCGGCTCGGGCGATGCGACCGTGCTCGCCGTCACGGGCGAGGCCGACTGGGAGGCCGTCTCCGCCGCGAGCGGTACGACGGCAGAGACCCCGCTCCGCAGCCTCACCGCCCTCGAGACCTTCAGGTCGGAGATCGGCTCGCTCGGCCTCATGATCGCGATGCTCTTCGGCATCTCCGCGCTCGTCGTCGGCGCCTTCTTCACCGTGTGGACGATGCAGCGAGCGGGCGACATCGCCGTGCTGAAGGCGCTGGGCGCCACGACGGGCTCGCTCGTGCGCGACGCGCTCGGCCAGGCCCTCGTGGTGCTCGCCGCGGGCATCGGCGTCGGAGTGCTCGCGGTGGTCGGCCTCGGATCCCTCGCCGCGACAGCGCTGCCCTTCGCACTCAGCCCCCTCACCACCCTCGCCCCCGCGGCCGTCATGGCCGTGCTGGGCCTCGCCGGAGCGGCGTTCGCGCTGCGCTCCGTCACCTCAGCCGACCCCCTCACCGCACTCGGGAGCCACCGATGATCCGCCTGCAGAACGTCACCCTCACCTTCCCCGACGGCGACCGCCGCATCACCGCGGTCGACGACGTGACACTGCGCGGGCGCGCGGGAGCGGTCACCGGCATCACGGGCCCGTCGGGCTCGGGCAAGTCGAGCCTGCTGGCCGTCGCGGCCACGCTCATCAGGCCCGACTCGGGCGGGGTGCTGATCGGCGACGGGAGCGATGCCGTCGACGCGGCCCGGCTCTCACGGGCCGACGCGACGCGGCTCAGGCGCGAGCGCATCGGCATCGTCTTCCAGCAGTCGAACCTCGTGCCCGCGCTCACCGCCCGCGAGCAGCTGCTCGCCATGTCCGAGCTCGGCGGCGGAAGCGCACGGCGCCGGGCGCGCACGCGCGACCGGGCCGACGAGCTGCTCGACGCCGTCGGCCTCTCCGCCCACGCAGGCAAGCGCCCGCACCAGCTCTCGGGCGGGCAGCGCCAGCGCGTCGCGATCGCGCGCGGCCTCGTGCACGAGCCGGACGTGCTGCTGGTCGACGAGCCGACGAGCGCACTCGACCAGCAGCGCGGCGCCGAGATCATGGCCCTCATCTCGCGGCTCACGCGCGAGCGCGATACGGCGACGCTCCTGGTCACCCACGACCTCGTGCATCGCGACGCGCTCGACGAGCTCGTCACCGTGGTCGACGGCCGCATCACGGAGCGGAGCTGACTTTCCCCCGCCGGTCGAGCGAGGAGCTCGCGACGAGTCGAAACCGTCGGCGACTCGAGGGATCCGGCTCGCGCCGACCGCTCCGCCGCAGCCCCGCGAGGGCGACCGCGAACACCGAGGTGAGGATCAGCGCCAGCGCCGGAGCGACCGTGGTCCACGGGGCGCGCTCCACGTAGTCGATGCCCTCGGACAGCAGCAGCCCCCACTCGGGCAGGGGCGGCTGCGCGCCGAGGCCGAGGAAGCCCAGCGCCGCGAGGGCGAGCGCGACTCCCGGCAGCCGCAGCATGCCGTGCCGCAGCAGGGGCGGAACCGCGGCCGGCAGCACGTGCCGCACCCAGATCTCTGAGCCCGAGGCGCCGGTGAGCGGCAGCCACCTGATGTGCGGCATCGCCCGCACCTCGTCGATGAGCGACGCCGCGTGCGAGGTGAGCGGCGGCCAGGTCACCCACAGCACGGCGAGGGCGGCGCCCCCGACCGACGGGCCCATGAGCGCCGCGATGATCACGCCGGCGAGGATCGGCGGCGTCGCGTTGGCGATCTCCGCGGGGCCGCGGGAGACCTCGCCGAGCACCGCGAGCAGCAGGCCGATGACGATGGCGCAGAGCACGATGAGGAACGCGGGCGTGAGCGTGCCGATCGTGCCGTGGGCGACGCGCGCGAGCAGATCGCGCCCGCTCGCGTCCGCGCCGAACGGCAGCGCGAGGCTCGGCGGGGCGAGGCGCGCGTGGGCGATCGCATAGGGATCGCGGGGCAGCCCGAACGCGAGGATCGCGAGCAGCAGGCCGAGCGTCGCCCCCGCCGTCCACCGCGCCGCCCGCCCGTCGCCGCGGGCCTCGGGCGGGGGCGGCAGCGAGCCGGCCGGCAGCGGCCCGCCGCGCAGCAGGCGCCGCGCGACGGCGGTGAGCACGCCGACGAGCACGGCGGCGAGCGCCATGAGCAGCACGCCCGCCTGCAGCGCCGGGATGTCCTGCGCGTTGGCCGCGCCGAGCAGGTAGCGGCCGAGGCCGGGGATCGCGAACACCTGCTCCACAGCGACCGCCCCGCCGAGCAGACCGATGAGCACGAGCCCCAGCTGGTCGACGACCGCGGCCGCGGCGCGGCGGAACACGCCGGCGAGGATCACGCGCCTGGGCGCTCCGGCCAGGCGCCACACGCCCACCCAGCGCTCCTCGGCGACGCCCGACACCGCGTCGGAGAGCAGACGCCCGAGCAGTCCGCCGGCCGGGATGCCGAGCGCGAGCGACGGCAGGATCGCCGTGTCGATGCCCGTCCACCCGTAGGGAGGCAGCCACCGCAGCTGGACGGCCACCACGACGAGCAGCACGCTCGCGAGCAGGAACTCGGGCAGCGCCGTCAGCGCCACGCCGACCGGTCCCGAGCCGCGTTGGGGCCGATCCCTCAGCACCCGCAGCGACGCGGGCACCACGAGCGCCACCGCGACGGCGAGCGCCACCGCGATCGAGAACAGCGTGAGGGTCGCCGAGACGCCGAGCGCGCTCCACACGCCCGGCCCGATCTCGCCTCCGCTCACCCAGGAACGGCCGAGATCGCCGCGCATCACCCCGGACCACCAGCGCAGGCTGGTGGCGACCGGACCGCCGTCGAGGCCGAGCTGCGCGCGGACCGCCGCGAGCGCCTCGGGCGTCGGCTCGAGCTCGGCGTAGCGGGCCCGCAGCACGGCGGCGGCGGGGTCGATGCGCGACAGCCAGGGCAGCGCCCCGGCGACGAGCAGCAGCACGACCCCGCTGAGCACGCGGGAGACGGTTCCGAGGACAGCGCTGTGCCGCACGATCCCGACGGCTACTCTGCGTCGAGGTGGGTGCCCGCGGTGATGAGCGCACGCTCCCGCGGGTCGCGGGCCGCATTGTGCACGCGGCTCGACTCGCCCTGGATCACCCGCTCGTGCAGCAGCGGGATCGCCGCGTCGGTGCCGAGCACCGAGGCCTCGGCGAGCATGATGGCGTGCTGGCGATCCTTCCCCGCCTCGGTCTCGGAGGCGACTCGGATCGCCTCGTCCACATCGGCCGCGCACAGCTGCGAGATCGAGAAGCCGCCGTCGCAGGTGAAGTCGGAGGCGAGGTAGGCGACCGGGTCGCCCGAGTCGAGCACGGTGGCGCGGGAGAGGATGAACGCGTCGAATGCGCCGTCGAGCGCGTCGGCCTCGATGTACTGGTACTCCCGCACGTCCTGCTGCACGTCGAAGCCGACGTCCTCGAGCTGCTGCTCGAGCATCACGGCGACCTCGGGCAGCTCGGCGCGGTCGGTGAAGGTGCCGAGCGTGATCTTCACGCCGTCGACCTGCGCGGGCTCGGCCCGCGCGTCGAGCAGCTTCCGGCAGTCGGCGTCGTCGCGCAGCTCGGCCGCGTAGGGCAGGGCGGGACCGAGCAGGCCGGTGGCCTCGTCGGCGCGTCCCTCGTAGACCGATTCGACGATCGCCGCGCGGTCGACGGCCTCGCGCGCCGCCGCGCGCACCGCGGGGTCGGCGAAGGGGCCGCTCTCGGTGTTGAGGTAGAGCGTGTTGGTGCGCGGCATGGGCACCTCGGTGAGCAGGCGCTCGTCGACCGAGGCGGCCTGGCCGGCGGGGATGGCCTCGACCACGTCGGCCTCTCCGGTGCGCAGCGCGGCAGTGCGCGCGGTGCCGTCGGGCACGAAGGTCACGTCGATGCCCGAGGCATCGGCGGGCTCGCCCCAGTAGCCGTCGTAGCGGTCGAGCGTGGCTCCCGAGACGCCGTCGACGGCCACGATCTCGAAGGGACCGGTTCCGGTGCCGACGGGGTCGACGCCGTTCTCGGTGTAGGCGGCCGTGTCGAAGATCGCGAGCTGCGGGCTCGAGAGGCGCTGGGGCAGCAGCGGGTCGGGCTCTCCCGTGGTGATGCGCACGGCACGCCCCTCGGTCTCGACCGTGAGGTCGACGCCGTCGAGGATGCGCGGCACGGGCACCGCGTCGATGGCGTGCTGCAGCGAGTTCACGACCGACTCCGCCGTGAGCGGCTCGCCGTTGTGGAAGGTGACGCCGTCGCGGATCTCGAATCTCCACGCGAGGGATCCCTCGCGCTCCCATCCCGTCGCGAGGGCGGGCTGCGCCTCCCCCGCGTCGTCGAGCACGACGAGGGTTTCGGAGGCCGACCAGCGCGAGAGCTTGAAGGCGTCGTCGCTGAGCGGGCTGAGCCCGGAGCGCGGAGGCTGCATGTGCGCGACCGAGATGCGGTCGTCGGTGCCGGGGAGTGTCAGGAAAACGGTGGATCTGGGACTGGCCTGACCGAAAGGAAGGGCAATGAGTCAGGCTATCGAGATGATCGATCCTGTGACGGGAGAGATCATCGATCAGCAACAGATCGCCGAGCAGC
>NZ_JAGDYL010000032.1 GCF_017565705.1 Leucobacter ruminantium | reverse complement strand
CAATGGTCGGCTCGAACACCTCCGTGGCTCCGCGCTGGGGTTCCGGAACCTGACCCACTACATTGCGCGGTCGTTGCTCGAAGCCGGCGGATTCAGACCGCTCCTACACCCTCAATTCCGATGAGCCGTTTAAAGAGTCTTCTTGGTCCATCTTCTCGGAGCCTTCCAACGCCAGCCGCTTCCCGACAACGACGTCGAAGTGAGGCAGGGCCTCGGGGCGACCGTCCGTAGGAACGAGCTCTGCAACGATCTCGGCCTCGAGTATCTCCTCTTCCGTGTAGAGGCTGAGATCGAGATGAGGTGGGAGCCGGTAGGGACTCCTAAGGATGAGATTGCTGCTCGGCGGCGGCAGATCGGTAGGTTGGTGCGGATCCATGATCACGTCTCCTGTTCTTCAGTGGTGTTCCGGGGAAGCCAACGCCCAATCGTGGAGCGATCAACACCGATGAGCCTCGCGACCTGAGCGTTGTTCAGCCCCTCATCGCGGAGCTGCGCGGCGAGTGTCCGCCGAGGATCCCGACCCGATTCAGACACCGGCAGCAAAGCAAGATCAGCGTTCTGCTCACTCGCCGAGTGAGAAGCTCCGGTGTGTTGGGCTGCCTCAGCTCCGAGTGCCGAGGCCGACGGTAGATGGGCTTGGGTTGTGGAAGCTTCGGACTCTACGGCCAACATGCTAGGAGCCGGGCCATCAGGAGGCCCAGTTGACTGGTCGACTGCTTGGCCGAGATGCTGATTCTGGTGGATGAGTAGCGCTGTGAGATGAGTAACCGCCACCAACACAATGGGAGGGATCGACGCCACTCCTGCTGCGAGCAGCGGAGGGACGCTGGCCTCTGCAGCGACAATTGCGTGGAGTGCGTTCGCCGCGATCGAGACGCTTGCCCCGAGCACGAGTAGCAACCAGGGATACCAGACCGCTCGAGCCCCTGCGAGGGCGAATACCGCGACGGTAGCCACAACGATGACTCCGTCCACGATCCCAGGCCAGAGCCACCCCAACTCGTGGTCGATGCCAGACCGCTCAGCCAAGTCGCGCAACGCGGTGAAGCTCAGCACGAAAGCGCCCATGGCAAGCAGTACAGTGCCGATCATCGCCGCGACCACAGCGACACGTAGTCCGCGTTGGGACACTCGGCGTTCGGTCATGAGAGCGACCGTCCACTCTCGATTTGTGAAATCACCGACCGAGAGCTGAGCTTGAAGTAGTCGTCGGCGGCAGTGACTAGACGTTCCGAGCCCGTCTCGGGCTGCCCCGGCCCATTGACCGCGCGGTGTGCGGAGCGCACCGTTCGCTCGATCTCTCCTGCTTCGAGACCAGCACGCTCTGCAGCGCCTCCCAAGGTGCTGATCGTTTCAGCAACATCAGCTCCGTCTTCGATTAGGCGACATGATGCCCAGAACAAGCTGGCGTTACGCGATCCCTCAGGACGCTGCGCTAGCCACTCTGCAAGTCGATTGCTACTCGCATGCGTACCGGGGCGAGGATTCACAAGCCGCCGAACTCGTGAACGCTCTGGAGCTAAGAATCTGCGAAGCCGCTTTGCGTCTACAGCCGCGACAGGGGCGGGGGACCGCGATCTAAATTGGTAGCTGCGAGTTGAACCGTCGCTTTGCCGAACGCTCGAGGGTGGCACCAGTACGTAGCCGCCGTCTCCCCGGAAGTCGACGGCTGAGTCGGGTGCTTGCCAGGACCGCTGGTCCCGACCGTCCTCATGTGGGAAGTAGATATGTAGGCCGTTTGAAGGGGTGTGTACCAGCATCGACCAGCCGGACAGTAGCCCGGCATCGCGAGCGCGGCGGAATGCTTTGTAGCCGTCACTACCCTCGTGCACATCGATGTCCACGACATCAACCCCAGAGATTGCACCGGTTGGAATCGCGACGTTCGCGTTCGATTGACTGGACCACCAACGGGCGATCTGGGTCGGATTGGTGGTCGCATCGAGAAAACCGCGACCTCGCCGAATCAGAGGATGCTTAGCGCCCGGGGCGCATGGAAACACCGGGACCCCAACTCTCGCAAGAAGCAGGGCTGCCTGGAACGGATCAGCCTCACGGCCGACCAGCTGTGCAATCGCATCGACGCGACCATCGAGTGCCACCATCTTTCGGCCCTCCTCTCGGCGGATCGAACGCACCTTGCTGACGACCCCTACGTCTAAGAGGTGCACCGGGATCAACTGGTCCGAGACAGTCGGTCACCTGCAGCGACCATCGAGTACTTCTGGGGATCCCGGCGTCCATTTCCAGACCTACAGCAGTCTTGGACTTGCTGCCAGATTAGGCGCTTCAGAAAGGCTGGAATGGTGAGCCGATATGCTCAGAACCGTCAGGGATCTCTGGATCCTGACGGCGGCCCAAACCTCTATACTCGCTGGGACTCATCCCCATCATTCTTCGAAAGATGCTGACGGCATGCCCGTGATTGCGCCAACCCACGGTATGAATACAGCGCTCAACGGGCTCGTTCGTCTCCCGCAGCAGATAGGCGAGGCGCTCGACTCGTATGAATGCGAGCTGTGCTCGGGGTGTCCGTCCCCACGCCGCGACGCACAATCGCGAAAGATGACCAGGGGAGAGATGAACCTGCGCGGCGAGATCTCGGAGACGCCACTCCCGGTCGGGAGTTGACTCAAGAAGTGCGGCGATGTGGGCCACCTCCTCCCGTATGGGCGTCGGCCCCATGGAGGCGATTCCAGTTGCAGTCGAATTCCCTCTCTCTAGTGCAGCTCCACCGCAAGTTGAAATGGCGTGCGCAAGGGTGAACCAGCTTGCCTGAATGCTGTTGGAGTGACGCGAGAAGTCCCCCGTGGCGGAGAGCGCAACCATCTCGTCGAGAGTTGGGCATATCCGAGTGAACCTCGCACCCAGTGCGACAGTCAATAGCTTGTTGGAATATAGATGGTTCGCAAGTATGAGGGCATCGACCCGACTGGATACTTGTGCGCGATATTGCCAGTAGATGAGATCAACAGCGTATTCAGGTTCAAGATATATACAGGTGAGGATGGGGCCATCGATCGGATGCAATCGGATTGTCTTACTCGCTGGAATGAGTGCTATCCAACCCCGGGAGAGCAGGACTTCGTCAGCCACAACCTGGAGACGAACTTTGCCGCTTCTAACGGCAATGACCCTTACCTGGTTTATCGCCGCAGCTTTCTCGCTCGTCGCTACGAAGTGATCACGTGCAAATATTGGAGCACGGTGCGGCCACACGAAGCTACTGTCTGTCGGGTGATGAGCAAATGCCGTTAGGCCGAGTTGCGCACCACCAGAATGAGGTCTCCAGCGTTGACTGAGACAGCCCCACCGAAGACAATTCGGTCTACTACTCCGGCTACCGGTGTCGTGATCGCGGCCTCCATCTTCATCGCCTCGATCGTCGCGATCGGCTGCCCGGCCTCGACCGCGTCACCGACTGCGGCCTTCACCGTCACCGTGCCCGAGAACGGGGCGGCGACGTGACCGGGAACCGTGCGATCGGCCTTCTCGGCGACCGGTGCCGACACCGCGACCCGCTCGTCCTTCACGAACACCTGCCGCATCTGGCCGTTGACCTTCAGCATGACCGTGCGCACGCCCTTGTCATCGGCCTCGCCGATGGCCTCGAGCCCCATGTACAGCCGCACGCCCTTGTCCAGATCGAGCACATGCTCGCTGCCCGACTCGAGACCGTACAGGTAATCGGCCGTTTCGAGCACCGACAGGTCGCCGAATTGCTCGCGCACCGACTCGAACTGACGCGTCGGTTGCGGGAACAGCAGACGGTTCAGCGTCTGGCGGCGATCCTCGCTCGTACCGTCGAGCAGTGCGGCGTCCTCATCGCTGATCGGCGCGATCTCGATATCGACGTGACGTCCCGCGAGCACCTTCGAGCGGAACGGCTCGGGCCAGCCGCCCGGGATCTCCCCCAGCTCGCCGGCGAGGAACCCGACCACCGAATCCGGGATGTCGTAGCCGCCGGGGTTCGCTTCGAAATCGGCGGGGTCGGCGTCGACCGCGGCGAGGTGCAGGGCGAGATCGCCCACCACCTTCGAGGACGGCGTGACCTTCGGGATGCGGCCGAGGATGCGGTCGGACGCCGCGTACATGTCCTCGATCTTCTCGAAGTTGTCGGCGAGGCCGAGCGCGATCGCCTGCTGGCGCAGGTTCGACAGCTGGCCGCCGGGGATCTCGTGCGTGTACACGCGACCCGTGGGCGAGGGCAGGCCCGACTCGAAAGGCTTGTACAGGGTGCGCACCGCGTCCCAGTACGGCTCGAGCGAGTACACGGCCTCCTGCGACAGACCGGTGTCGCGGTCGGTGTCGGCGAGGGCCGCGACGAGCGCCGACAGCGAGGGCTGGCTCGTGGTGCCCGACATCGGCGCCGAGGCGACGTCGACCGCGTCGACGCCGGCCTGCGAAGCCGCGAGCAGCGTCGCGAGCTGACCGCCGGGGGTGTCGTGCGTGTGCAGGTGCACCGGCAGATCGAAGCGCTCGCGCAGCGCGGTGACGAGCTTCGCCGCGGCGGCCGGGCGCAGCAGGCCCGCCATGTCCTTGATCGCGAGGACGTGCGCGCCGGCCTCCACGATCTGATCGGCCAGACCCAGGTAGTAGTCGAGCGTGTACTTGTCCTCGGCCGGGTCGAGCAGGTTGCCGGTGTAGGCCATCGCGACCTCGGCGACGGCGGTGCCCGTCTCGCGCACGGCCTCGATCGCGACGCGCATCTGGTTCACGTCGTTGAGCGCGTCGAAGATGCGGAAGATGTCGATGCCCGTCTCGGCCGCCTCGCGCACGAACGACTGCGCGACCTTCGCCGGGTAGGGCGTGTAACCGACGGTGTTCTGGCCGCGCAGCAGCATCTGGATCGGTACGTTCGGCATCGCCTCGCGGAGGGCTGCGAGCCGCTCCCAGGGATCCTCACCGAGGAAGCGCAGCGCGACGTCGTAGGTCGCGCCGCCCCACGCCTCGACCGACAGCAGCTGCGGCGTCAGACGCGACACGTAGGGCGCGACGCGCAGCAGGTCCTTCGTGCGCACGCGGGTGGCGAGCAGCGACTGGTGCGCGTCGCGGAACGTCGTCTCGGTGACGGCGAGGGCCTTCTGCGCGCGCAGCGCCTGTGCGAAGCCCTCCGGGCCCAGCTCGAGCAGCTGCTCGCGATGCCCGGCGGGCGCCGGCTGCGACAGGTCGAGCTCGGGCAGCTTCGATGCGGGCTCGGCGTGGGAGCCGCGGGGCCCGTTGGGCTGGTTCACGGTCACGTTGGCGACGTGCTGCAGCAGGCGCGTGGCGCGGTCCTTCGACTTGTTCATGTCGAGCAGCTCGGGCCGCTCCTCGATGAACTTCGTCGACACGTCGCCCGCTTGGAAATCGGGGTCGGCGAGCACGGCCTGCAGGAAGGGAATGTTCGTGGATACGCCGCGAATGCGGAACTCCGCCAGCGCGCGCCGCGCGCGAGTCACCGCGTCGCGGAAGGTGCGGCCGCGGCAGGTGAGCTTCGCGAGCATCGAGTCGAAGTGGGGGCTGATCTGCGCGCCCGCATCGATGGTGCCGCCGTCGAGGCGCACGCCGCCGCCGCCCGGCGAACGGTACGCCGTGATGCGGCCGAGGTCGGGGCGGAACCCGTTCGCCGGATCCTCGGTCGTGATACGGCACTGCAGCGCCGCGCCGCGCAACTGGATCTGGTCCTGCAGCAGCTCGAGCTCTGCGAGCGTCTCGCCCGCAGCGATGCGCATCTGCGCGCGCACGAGATCGACATCCGTGACCTCCTCGGTGACGGTGTGCTCGACCTGGATGCGGGGGTTCATCTCGATGAACACGTGCTTGCCCGCGCGCTCGCCCTCGGTGTCGAGCAGGAACTCGACCGTGCCGGCGTTCTCGTAACCGATCGACTTCGCGAACGCGATCGCATCGCGCGTGAGCGCATCGCGCTGCTCCTGCGTCAGGTTCGGGGCCGGCGCGATCTCAACGACCTTCTGGTGGCGGCGCTGCACCGAGCAGTCGCGCTCGAACAGGTGCACCGTCTCACCGGTCTTATCGGCGAGCACCTGCACCTCGATGTGGCGCGGGCGCAGCACGGCCTGCTCGATGAACATCGTGGGGTCGCCGAACGCCGACTCGGCCTCGCGCATCGCCGACTCGAGCGCGTCGCGCAGGTCCTCCTCGCGCTCCACGCGCCGCATACCGCGACCGCCGCCACCGGCGACGGCCTTCGCGAACACGGGGAACCCGATCTCGCGCGCACCCGCCACGAGCGCCTCGACATCGGTCGACGGCGGCGTCGACTGCAGCACCGGTACACCCGCCGCGATGGCGTGCTCCTTTGCGGCGACCTTGTTGCCCGCCATCTCGAGCGCCTGCCGGCCCGGCCCGATGAAGCGGATGCCCACGGCCTCCGCGGCCTCCGCGAGCTCGGGGTTCTCCGACAGGAAGCCGTAGCCCGGGTAGATCGCATCGGCGCCCGACTCCTGCGCCACGCGCACGATCTCCGAGACGTCCAGGTAGGCACGAACGGGGTGCCCCTCCTCGCCGATCAGATAGGCCTCATCAGCCTTCAGCCGATGCAGCGAATTCCGGTCTTCGTAGGGGAACACGGCCACCGTCGAAGCGCCGAGTTCGTGCGCCGCGCGAAACGCGCGGATCGCGATCTCACCGCGATTGGCAACCAGAACCTTTTTGAACACAAGAACCTCTTACTCCGCTGCGGGGATACTGCGGGAGTCTCAGAGCCGAAACTGGCTAGAGTCCACTCCCACAACTCGATCTCCAAGAAAGAAACGAACGCCGTATTGTGGGCTGTGTCCACCGATGCCGCTGGTGCCCCAAAAACTCTGTTGCGAGCCCTCGGCGAGGTCTGACATATGGGTTCCATTGATACGCACCTCGCCTGCGCGCATGCGTTGTCCCAGCTGGACTGCAGCCTCTATGTCGGTGCCAAAGACGAATGCATCGAGTCCACCTCCTGGGGCGTTCGCGTGCATCAGTGACTCCCGATCGTCTTGGCAAGAGTGCACTGTGACGAGAGGACCAAAGAGTTCGTTCACGGCTTCGTGGGCGGCTAACCCACTGATAAGGCCTGGCGAGATGAACCAGCCATTGAGGTCAGGGAGTTCATCCGACCCCAAAAAGCTGCCGCCAAGGCTTTGTAAACGCGCCACTTCCCTGAGTAGCGAGTCTCGGTGGCGTTGGAAGGCGAGGGGGCCGAGTTCCGTCTGAGGCTCGAGCGCGTGGCCGATTTGCAAAGCTTCAAACTCCACGTGGAGGGCATCGATGAGAGCATCATGAAGTTTCTCATGGACCAATACCTTGCCAGGCGCCTCGCACCACTGACCGTTGAGTCGTGTGACTCCTTGAACAATAGCGGCAGCAGTCGTCGCGACATCGGCATCCTCGCGAACGATGACGGGATTATTTGACCCGAGCTCCATCTGCATGACTGCGAGCGACGCGGCGCCCGCCATTGCGACTGTGCGTCCTGAATCGACACCTCCTGTGAAGGAAAGCGCTGCTATTCGAGCATCATCGGTCAGCAACTGGCCTACCGATGCCGGGCCATGGACGAGCTGGAAGTACCCACCTGGCAGGTCGTTCCGGCTGATCTCTTCCCCAAGTATCTCGGAGAAAAGTTGCGTTCCGCTCGGCGCATTCTCTGAAGGCTTGAGCAGGACGGGGCAACCCGCGAGGAGAGCAGCAGCGACCTTTCCCACTGTCGTGAATGTCGGAGCGTTCCATGGGCCAATGATGGACGCGGGGCCGATTGGCGAGCGGAGAAGACGAACTGGTCGATCTGGAGTGCCCAACTCTATGGTGTTCCCAAGAGCAAGGGCATCGGAGACAGCTGAGCGAATCCGAGACCCGAGAGAGGAAGCGATCATTCTGGCGGTCATGATGGGCGTTCCAGTGTTCATGGAATCCTGGAGCGCGATCTCTTCTTGTCTGCGATCGATCTCATCGGCAACCGCTTCGAGAAGTTTCGCTCGCTCGCTGAGTGGGATCCAATCGGCGATTCCATGTTGATCAAATGCATACGCTGCCGCGATTGCGCGTTCTACGTCCTCTGCCGGGGTGGTCAGCTTCTGCTGCCGTGTTTCACCTGTATTGGGGTCACAGAGCGGTCGTCCGGTGTCCTTGAGTTCAACCCAAGAACCCTCGATGTAGGAACGCTGTTCGACGACCGGGGGAATGGTTGTAGTCATTTTAAGACCTTTCGAGGGGGCAGCATATGCTTCCCTGCTTTGAATAGAGAAAGCTAAATGAATTCGACTACTGAACGAATCGCTCCAGGCTCTCGCATTGCGGCAAATCCTTCATTGATCTGCTCAAACTTCCAGCGCGAGGTCACCATTTGGTCGAGTTCGAGCGCGCCTGACCGATAGTGGTCGACGTAGCCCAGGACATCGCGGGCCATCTGGTTCGACCCCATATACGCACCCTGAATACGGCGATCACCCTCAATGAGGAGCGCTGCATCCAGAGATATGCGGCTTCCAGGTCGCTCGAGTCCGAGGACCGTGGCTACGCCGCCCGCACTGAGAATCTCGAAGGAGAGATCGGCGGTTGCTGGGGAGCCGACGGCTTCAAAACTCTTAGTCACGCCTCCGGGGCAAACCTTCTGGACCTGTTCGATGATGTCAGAACCAGAAAGCAGTGCGTCTGTGGCACCGAAATTCCGGGCGCGTTCGAGCTTTTCCTCGTGCACGTCGATCGCGATGACCTGGCGAGCACCGGAGATGCGCGCGGCCTGAAGAGCAGCTATGCCTACACCGCCGCAGCCGATGACCGCTACTGTGTCGAGCGGTGAGACCGAAGCTCCGTGCACGACAGCCCCGAATCCAGTGGCGATGCAGCATCCAAGTAGGCATCCTGCTGAGGGAGAAAGGTCGACAGGGACCGGGATCGCCGCGGCTGCGGGGACGATGACTTGTTCAGCGAAGCCACCGATCGAGCCGAGGAGATTTACCGGCTCACCATGTTTAGTGACCACCTTCGGACGTGACCTATACCTGCGACGAGTGACCCGAGTGCAACGAGTGCTGAAACCCGCGCTGCACTGATCGCATATTCCGCATGATGGAGTGATGGTCACGACTGCTCGCTCGCCGATTCGGTCGACTGCATCGGCGTCTCCAACTGCGACGATCTCGCCCATAAGTTCATGTCCGAGCACAGCCGGCAGATCGATCGGCAGCGTACCGTCCAGGTAGTGAAGGTCACTGTGGCACAACCCTGCCGCGAGAATGCGGAGACGAACCTCCCCTGGCAGAGGTTCGTCGATTAAGAGCTCATGAATGCCTAGAGGCTCTTGCGGCTTCGCAAGCACCGCGCCGAGAATCTTCGTTCGAGTCATTTTCCAAGCCTTAGCTGTATAGGGGAGCTTGCAGCCAGGGCCAGCTACCGGACGAGAATCTGTCTGACGACTGAGCCTGGCTGCAACGGTTTTGAAAGAGCCTTATCTCGCCATGCGGAGCATCGCGATTCTGGGCTGGGCGTTGATACCGATCCAACCTTCGCTGCCGTCAGTGCCTGTGACCTTGTAAAGGATTGCACCGCGCGCGGGGTTCTCGAATTCGACTTCGATGGCTCCGTCCCTTCGAAGTGTCCCGAGAACCTGAATCTTGCGTCCTGCCACATCGGTCCAGAAATAAGGAACCTCTGCTTCGCCTGCCTCCTTTCCGGCAACGTGCTCCGCGAGATGAATTCCGTGCTCTGCGGCTGCGCTCCAGCTTTCCGTGCGGAGACGATCACCATTGTCCAATTGCCGCGTTACCACGTCGCCAATGCCGAAGATGTTCTCGCACCGTTCGGAGCCTACAAGGACATGTCCCGATGGATCGCAGAGCAACTGGCCGTCAGTGAGCAGACCGCTGTTCTCTAGCCAGGCAGTGGCAGGTCGTGCACCGACTGCACTCACCAGCAGGTCGAAGTCAAGACGGTTCCCGTCCCCCAGCATGACTGACCAAGCACCTGGCTTTCCTTCGATGCTCACAATATCGGCGCTCCATCGGCAGTCGATCCCTATGCTTTGAAGCCAGGAGCTTACGTCGGCGCCGAGATGGCCGACGAGCAGTCGTTCCAAGGGGCGGTCTGCCTTGTCGAGGATTACGACTTGCGAACCAATGGTGCTCAAAGAGGTTGCTAGTTCGGCCCCAATTGCTCCCGCGCCGATGATTCCGACCCGCTGGCCCTCACCCGCAGCCTCACGGATTCGTTCTGAATCTTCTGCCGTGCGAAGTCGCATTACGCCTTCAGGCTCAATCGGAAGACGAATGGGCGTCGCACCCGTCGCGATTACCAGCTTGTCGTATTTGATCTTGCGTGCCGACCCGCTTGTCGCCATCGTAAGAGTGAGCGTGCTGGCGTCAGCGTCGACGTCTGTGGCTTCGGCGATGGTCACTGGAACAGTCTCGTGCCACTCCACATCAATCTCAGTCGTAGCCGGACTTGTGAGGTACAACTTTGACAGCGGTGGTCGCTCATAAGGCATTCGCGAATCTCGATCTACGACAAGAATTTCACCCTCGTAATCCAGTTCGCGGAGTCGGGTGGCAAATGCCTCTGCAGCAACGGAGGCACCTACCACCACGACACCGTACTCGTTCTGGCTCACTGAGGATCCTCTACGTCGCGGATCAAGATCGAGCGCTCAGGGCAGTTCTTGATCGCCTTCCGGACATTCTCCTCGTCGTAGGACTCTTCGCGTCCTGGGAGCACGTAGGCGTAGCCCTCGTCGTCGATTCCGAAGGTCTCCGGTGCCAAGGCCCAGCATCGCGCATGGCCCTGGCAGCGATTGAGATCGATGAACAGTTCTTTCGCCATGATCCTTATTCCTTCCCGATGCGAAGGGTGAGGGGGCCGACGCCGTGCCAGACCTCGCCTCCGCCCGTCTCGAACGAGGGAATTCGCTTGAGGAACTCCTCGAGGCCGATCACGAGTTCCTTTCGTGCGAGGTTTGAGCCCAAGCATCGATGGATTCCGCCACCAAACGCCAAGTGGCGATTGTCTTCGCGGTCGATCTTGATCTCATTCGGGTCTTCGAAGATCTCTGGATCTCGGTTTCCCGCGCCAAATACCAGAACGACACGCTCGCCCTCTTTAATCTCCTGCCCTTGGATCTCGGTGTCCTTGAGACAGGTACGTGCCATCGCCTGGACGGGGGAGAGTGTGCGTAGGAATTCCTCGACCGCCATAGGAATCTGATCCGGATTGTCCCGCAACTGCTGCTGGGCCTTGGGATTCTGCGCAAGGTACCACAGCGATGCCCGGAGGCCCCAGGCTGTCGTGTCGAGGCCCGCAAGGAAGAGCAAGAAGCAGTAAGAGAGTTTCTCCTTGTGCGTGAGCTCACGGCCGTCGATGCGGGAGTTGATGACTTTGTCGATTAGGTCGTCGTGGTCTCCTCCTTCGGCTTCGCGCTTCTTGATCATGCCGTCGAAGTACTCCATCAGCTTGTCTCCGGCGGCCCAGGCCACATCGGGCTCCTTCGTGCGCCGATAAATGATGTCGTCCACCCACTGGTCGAACAGAGGCCAATCCTCCTCCGGATAACCGGCCAGGCGGCTGAACACGATCGTCGGGAGCGGGCGCGCGAATAGCTTAGAGACGTCAGCTACGCCGTTGTTCTGCTCAGCTGCTGCAGCGACGTCCTCAGCGAGTTGCTTCGCGGAGGAGGCGATGCCTGGTTCCAGCTTCGCGATGTTCATCGGGGTGAACAGCGGCAGCAGGATCTTCCGGTATGCAGCATGAGCCGGCGGATCGATATCGATCGGGATCAGTGCATCATCAGTTCCGAACGAGGGGAGCATCATCGACGGAGCAACTGAGAAGGTGTCGGGGTCCTGCTCCGCCGCGAAGATGTCTTCGCTCTTCGCCACGTACGTGAACCCACCGTATTTATCGCTGTGCCCGACGGGGCACTTGCTGAGCATTACTTCGTAGTCATCGAAGATGTTGTCGAGGGCTTTGCCGTGGAAGTCGAAGTCGTTGACGGCCTCTGATTTCTGTGACATTGTCAGTTCCTTTCTTTCCGGTGCACTGCTCGACGCACCAAATCGGCGAAAAGCGAGTGGTTTCGTTCAGATGTCCTGAACATGTGTTCGGGGTGCCACTGCACAGCGAGGAGGTCTGCGTCAGGGTCTTCGTATGCTTCAATGAGGTCTCCAGCGAACGCGACCGGGTTCAGCCCTTCCCCTAGCTGTGCGATCGCCTGATGGTGGTAGCTATTGATCTCGAGCGGCTCGGCGCCAACGATCTCCGCCAAAGCCGAGCCGGCCGCGACCTCAACCGAGTGCATTGGCTGGTCGGCAGGGACAGTTTGCCAGTGACCCTCGACGTGCATTTCAAGCGTTCCACCGCGGAGCACGTTGATGAGCTGCAGACCTCGGCAGATCGCGAGAATGGGGATGGCGCGCTCAGTCGCGTCAGAGATCAACGCGATCTCGAAGGCATCTCGGATTTCGCTGATTCCGTAGGATGCCTCTACGGGCTCCTCTCCGAACAGTGCCGGACTGAGATCACCGCCACCGCTGAGCAGTAGCCCGTCGATACCCAGAAGCAGATCTTCGGGGATCGTTTCTGTAGATGGCAACAGCACCGGTCTTCCGCCCGCGGCGATGACTGCTTCGGAATACTCCATGACTTGGAGGACCGAGTCTTTGATGCCGAAAGCCGAATGTTCGGGACTGCGTGGTACTGACACGCCGATGAGTGGAGTGGTCATCTTTAGTACACAGTCCATCCGCCATCGACGAAGAGCGTCGTTCCTGTGACCCAGCTGGCTTCATCCGAAGCTAGGAAAGCAACGCCGTTTGCCACGTCCTCCGGTTCACCGATTCGCCCCATTGGGGTGCGATCGAGAAGGAACTTCTGAGCTGCTTCGCTCTTGAGCGTCTCTGAGGTGAACGGTGTGCGAATGAAACCGGGAGCCACGGCATTAACGCGAATACCGGAGGAGGCCAGCTCGACCGCGAGGGCGCGGGTGAGCTGCAGTAGCGCGCCTTTAGAAGCGTTGTAATGGATCTGCGGGTGGCCACTGCTTGAGATTACGATGTGTGCTTCAACGGACGTGATGTTGACGATCGCTCGCGTATGGTCCTTCTCTCCCTTGCGCAGGAGATCTGAAGCTGCCTGCGACACGAGGAAAGGACCCGTTGAGTTTACCGAGAAGACCTGATCCCACTCTTCGAGCGAAAGATTCTCAAAGGTCCCGAATTTGGCGATACCAGCGTTGTTCACCAGCGCATCGAGTCGAGGGAACTCTGCGGCTACGCGAGTCATCGCCTCGCGCGCAGATTCCTGGTTCGCGACGTTGCACTCCACGTGCAGCACCTTCGGGTTGTTACCGAATGCCTCGGTGAGCGCCGCCGTGTTCAGGTCAAGGGCAGCCACGGTGGCTCCCTCAGCAAGAAGCTTCTCGGCGATCGCGCGCCCGTTCCCGGAGCCTGCCCCGGTTACGGCTGCGAACCGATTGTCGAATCGTCCCATGTTCTATGTCTCCTAATTGCTCAGTGCGCGAAAGATCGAATCAGATGTGTTCCAGGTAGCGAGTGATCTCCCACTGAGTGATAGAAATGCGCTCCTGATGGTTCTCCCAGCGACGGGTCTCTGAGAAGTGCCGCACGAAGTTCTCGCCGAAGTATTTCTTCGCGACGTCGCTCTCCTCGAAAAGGTCGACTGCTTTCTCGAGAGTGTTGGGGAGACGGAGCGACTTGTCGCTATCGAGCTCGTATGCATTGCCGATGACGGCGGGGGCAGGCTCTAGCTGCTGCTCGATTCCCTCGATGCCGCTCGCAATGCATGCGGCGAGCACGAGATAGGGATTTGCGTCTGCCCCGGGAACCCGGTTCTCGACTCGTGCGGCTGGACCGGCGGAGGGGATGGACCGGATAGCAACCGTGCGATTGTCGAGTCCCCAGGTGGCGCTCGAACCCGCCCACTGGCCGCCTTCCACGCGCTTGTAGGAGTTCGGCGTGGGGAGGTAAAGCGCCGTCATCTCCCGAGCGTAGGCGACGATTCCGGCGAGGTAATTCATGCCGAGGGTGCTGAGTTCCTTGGGATCCTCCGGGTTAGCGAAGACAGGTGTGCCGTCGTTTGTCGTGATGAGGCTCTGATGTACGTGCCCTGAGCTCCCGGCGGTTCCAAACTTGATCTTTGCCATGAACGATGCCGTGTAACCGTGCTCGGCAGCTACTTCCTTCACTGTGTGCTTGAGCACGAGCGCGCTATCGGCAGCCTTCAGGGCGCTGCCGTAGTGGATATTTACCTCGAACTGGCCCGGTCCGTGCTCGCTGTTGCTTGCTTCGATGAACACGCCGACCGCAGCGAGGCGGTCTCGAATCTCGCCGATAATGGCATTGGTGCCGCTATCGCGGTAAACGCTGTAGGTGTGGCTCCCCTCAGTAATGGGACTGAGGTCGCGGAAACCGTTCCGAGCCAGTTCGCGAGGGGTGCCTTCGAAGAGGTAGAACTCGAATTCGTAGGCGCAGACAGGATCGTACCCACGAGCGTTCGCGTGCTCGACGACCCGTCGCAGCACGCCGCGGGGGGCGATATCGAGGGTATCCCCATCGGTCGTAAGAAGGTCGCAGATAACGGCCGCTGCGCCCGGCTCACTGGGAACGACATGGAGTGTCGAGAGATCTGGTCGCAAGTTGATATCCGGGTAGCCGGTGTGCCACCCGGTATAGGTCAAGTTCGGAATGGACTCGTCCTGCAGATCCCATCCGAACAGAATGTTGCAGATGTTGCTGCCAGCATTGGCGACGGACTCGACGAAGTACTGGGCCTGAATCCGCTTTCCGCGCCAGACTCCATCGATATCGGGAGCGCCGATCTTGACGACCTTGATCTCATTCTCATCGATAAATGACTGCAGGTCTGTTTTCGGGTCGTAGCCGCGAACGCCGTTGTTCATGCAATTTGCCTTTCTTGTGGCTGCTTGTGCGATTTCTACGCTATTGGCGTGGCAACTGCTCGGAGTGTGCAACGCGCACATAGGAGTTCGTTGGGTGGTGCAGGGCGACCCGTCTTGCTGCCGGAGCGCTTCTGGCGACGAGAAGTGTGACGCACGCAGCAAACTAGCTCGCGCGCCGTCCGACGCGCGATTTGTCGAGGACGACGTCGAGGAAGTTGTGAAAGAGCTGTCCGCATGCATCCTCGACAAGCGAATCCATGCGCTCAAACTCACAGATCGTGGCCTCGAGTTCTGGGTGAGATTCGAGTTCCAAGGGAACCCATTCTGCGTAGTGGGCGGGATTGAGCTCTGGGTGGAACTGCACACCCCAGCTCGAGCCGCAGCGGAATGCTTGATTGGAATACCGCTCTCCGGTTGCGAGTAGAACGGCATCCGGCGGGAGCCGGGAGATGGCATCGTTGTGGAAAGAGCCTGAGTAGAAAGTGCCTGGCATCCCCTGCATGAGCGGATCATTCGTCGCGTCTTCGAGTGGGGTGATCGGGATAGCGCCGGCCTCAAGCCCCGCGTCGCCAGGTTCGACGGTGCCGCCCAGTGCGGATGCTAGGAGCTGACCTCCGAGACAGATTCCCAGCGTCGGCAGCCCAACTGCGTGCGCTTCGCGGAGAGTATCGCGAACCTGCTCCAACCAGGGATGCTTCGAGGTGTCACCATCACCCATCTCACCGCCCAAGACGATCAATCCGTCGAAGGTTTCGAGAGACGCCGGCATCTCAGATGGCGTATCCGGATTGCGGACGTCGAGCTTTACTCCACGCTCCTTCGACCAGTTCGCGAGACGGTCCGGCCCGCATTGTCGGTCGGGCTGCAGAACGAGGATTGTCGAATTGTTGAATGTTTCCGTCTTGGATTCCATAAGTTCCTCTCCTTGGGAAGTTGCTTTAAAGCTCGGGGCCGAGAATGCGATTGTTTTGCGACATCGAAACGAGGTGGGGCAGTCGCTCTGCCGCGACTGCCCCACCTCACCTCTTGCAGACTCATCAGGAAGTCTGCTGCTCTGCGATTTCCTCGATCTCTTCCTCTTCGTAGATCGTTCCGATGCGCGCGTAGCGCTTTGGATATGTCCGTCGAAGGTACAGGGCCCAGAGCAGACCAACGATGAACACGATAGCCACGTATACCGGAATGAGAACGACCACAAGTTCTTCGGATCCAGCCAGGAACGGCAGGTTGATGACAAGTAGATACATGACTACTGCCTGGGCGACAAATCCGATGAGTGGTGCAATAAAGGTCTTCCACCAGTCCGTGGCCGTTCTGCGCTTCTCGCGATTGAAATAGCGAATAACGGCAAGGGAGACGAGCGCCTGAACCAGAATGATGCTGAGAGTGCAGAAGATGGGGAGCCAGCCTCCGAGATGGATGACCGGATCGGCTCCGATCAGAGCAAAGATCACGACGACAGCAATCGCGATGATTGCCTGCAGCCCGTTTGCAACGTAGGGGGACTTATGAACCGGATGCGTGCGTCCCACCTGTGATGGGAGGATGCCATCGCGCCCCATGGAAAAGAAGTATCGCGCAGCGTTATTAAAGAATGCGAAGGAGCAAGCAAAGAATCCGGTGACTACGAGGAAGTCCATGATGACATGCATGAACGGCCACGTGTACATATCTGCCAGAACGAAGAAGTACTGGTCAATGAGGTTGGATGCTTGTTCAGGAGATTGATCGCCGAAGCCCACGACTCCGGCGTATGCTGCGAAGGTATAAAAGACGCCGAGAGTGATAACTGCGATGTAGGTAGCCTTCGGAACGCTCTTCTTCGGGTCGGCTGTCTCCTCGCCGTAGATCGCAGTCGTCTCGAAGCCGATCCACGACCAGAACGCGAAGAAGAAGCCGATTCCTACAGCCGGTGCTGCCGCCCAACCGGCCGGATTGAACGTTTCCAGCATCTGCCCCTGGGCGCCGCCGCTCACAATGGTCATGGTCGCGACGACGAATACCACCGCGACTTCAAGCCCAAGTGCGATGCCGAGGATTCGGCCAGTGAGGGTGACGCGGAAGTACGCGAGTACAAACATCAGGATGAGCGACGCGATACTGCATACCCACCATGGCACGTCTACGTTGAGATAGTTCTTCAGCAATTGGGCGGCGAAGAAGCCGAATCCCCCCTGAATGGCGGCCGAGATCATGCTATACCCGATCATGACGGTCATGCCGGCACCCAGCCCCACTGGCTTTCCAAGTCCCTGGGTAGTGAAGTTGTAGAAGGCACCGCTCGCAGTAATCCGCTTCGCCATTTGCGCGAAACCCACGGTGAACACCAGCAGGATCAGCGTAGCCGTCAGGTAAGTGATCGGAACTGTCATGCCTGCGCCGTTGGCGATCGAAAGTGGGATGTAGGTAGAAACGACCACTAGTGGGGCTGCCGCAGCAGTAACCATCAGGACGATCGTCACGAAGCGTATGGAGTTTTTCAGGAGACCCGAGGATGAGCCCCCCGCCTCCTGTCGCTCGTCGGTTTGCACATCGCTGGCCATTTTGGCGCCTCTCCTTTGAAACGTGTTTTGAAGGCGGGTTGACGTGCCTTGCGTCAACCCGCCGCGCAGTACGCGTCGTCACGTAGAGATATGGGAGTGCCGACGGTGCCACTGTTCCAGCCAATCCAAATACGCTCAGATGAAGAGGTGCATCCCGCACATAACCCAATCGGGAACTGTCGCTTTTGCACGGAGGCCTATCTGGGTGAGGAACCCGCGCGAACCGCAGGTGTGCATTCCGCACATATGGCGTGATCACTCAGTGCTTCTCGCACGCGAACGCTCCGCTTGCGTACCGCGAAAGTAGAGACATGGTCCTTACCCCGCTGCGTCGACAGTTGGGGTAAGCCGACACCTCGATCAGAGTCACCTAGCTTCATTGGAGAACGTAAAGATGGCAAACCCCCCGATCTCTGTTTGGAACCCCGCCACGGAGGACCAGATTGCCGAGGTCCATTCCTTCACCCGTGATGAAGTGACAAGTGCCATCGCAAAGGCAGAGGCGGCTCAGCGTCTATGGCGGCTCCTGCCTATTGCCGAACGCCAGGCGTTTCTGTTTGCTGTCGCGGATATTGTTGACCGCCACCGCGATGAACTTGCTGCACTGGAATCGCGGGACGTGGGGAAACCGATTCGCGCAGCTAGGGCTGAGGTCGCCGGCGTCGCATCCTGTTTCCGCTATTATGCCGGTGCGCTCGACAAGTCCCACGGCGATACCATCAGCCTCGATGACGGCGTCAGCCTGACCTTCCATGAGCCGATCGGTGTTGTAGGGATCATCACTCCATGGAACTTCCCCCTACCGATTGCTTCCTGGAACATCGCGCCCGCCCTCGCAGCAGGGAACTCAGTGATTGTAAAGCCCGCAACCTTGACGCCGCTCTCCACTCATCGATTGGGCGAGCTCATTGCCGGGATCACTCCGATTGACGGTCTCTTCCAAGTGGTGACTGGAGCCGGTTCAACGGTCGGCGCCGCGCTCATCGAGGACCCTCGGGTCGGGAAGATCAGCTTCACCGGTTCGACCGAAGTGGGACGATCCATTCTTCGCTCAAGCGCAGACACGATGAAGCGGGTCACCCTTGAGCTCGGCGGCAAGTCAGCAAATGTTGTCTTTGCCGACGCAGATGTAGCTGCTGCAGCTGCAGCGGCTCCCTGGGCTGTGTTCGATAATTCAGGACAGGACTGCTGCGCTCGCAGCCGCATCCTTGTGCAGAGGTCGGTGCTTGATGATTTCATCGATGGCTTTGTCGCAGCGACTAAGGCTCTACGGATCGGAGCCCCCGACTCGACTGACACTGACCTCGGTCCATTGGTTTCGGCGGAGCACAGGGAAACCGTCGCCGGTTTCCTTGACCCCGGTCTCGACTACCTGTACCGCGGAGAGGCCCCGGAAGGGCGCGGTCACTGGATGGCCCCTCATATTGTGCTCGACCCGTCGGCGAAGTCTCGCGCTGCCGTAGAAGAGGTCTTTGGGCCCGTGGCTGTAGTAATTCCGTTTGATACCGAAGAGGAGGCCGTGGCGCTCGCAAACGACTCCATCTACGGTCTGAGTGGTTCCATCTGGACCAGGGATGTGGCGCGGTCCCTTCGCGTTGCGCGACAAATAGAGAGCGGCACACTGTCTGTCAACTCAAACTCATCGATCCGCGTGCAAACGCCGTTCGGTGGCGTGAAGCAATCGGGAATGGGTCGAGAACTCGGGCTCGAGGGGCTGCTGAACTACAGCGAGCTGAAAACCGTCTATCTAAAAACTGACGTCTAACCATTTCACCACTCGACGACACTTACGGAAGAAAACAAGATGGTTTCGATTTCCGAGGCGGATCTCACGATTCTGTATGGCAGCCAAACTGGAAACGCAGAGTTCTTGGCTTACAACATTTCGGAATCGGCTGCAAAAGCTGGGCTCACGGTTGAACTGCTGACTCTCAATGATGCGTTGCAAGAGGGGAATCTCTCGTGGCGAAGACTTCTCGTGGTCACCTCGACCCATGACAACGGCCATATGCCCGACAACGCAGATGCATTCTGGCAATGGCTGCAGTCATGCGACGACGGGCAGTACAGCGGGCTTCCGTATGCCGTGCTCGCGATCGGTGATTCGATGTACGACGATTTCTGCAAAGCGGGGCAAGATCTCGAGGCTCGTTTCGCGGAGCTGGGTGCGGTAGCCATATGTGATCGAGTTGAATGCGATGTCGACTACGACATGTCCGCAGCTCCCTGGATAAAAAAGTTCCTGGCGCTCGTTCCTGAAGTAGAGGCCTGGGAACCCGCTATGTCAGTCGAGGTCGAGGCCGAAGTCGCCTCACAGTTCACCAATGCTCCAGAACAATGGCACGAGGCTATTCTCACCGGCTCTCGAATTCTTACCGCCCCGGGCTCGGCTAAGCGTGTGTTCCACCTAGACCTCCAACTACCGGCGGGCTTCACATACCTTCCGGGAGACTCCGTCGATATCCAACCTGTGAACAGTGCGCAGCTTGTCGGCGAATGGCTCGCAGCATTTCCAGATACTGAAACGGTTCGCATCGCGGGAGCCGAGGTTCCGTTCCGTGATGCGCTCGAGAGCCGGCTCGAACTCAGGTTGCCTCATATCGGCTTAGTCAATGCCCTGATCACGCGCATTACATCTTCAGAAGCCGCAGATCGGATACGAAACCTTCTTGACTCCGGAGATCGTGCCGATATCGACCGTTGGCTCTGGGGGCGTGACGTCCTGGACGTGGTGCGTGAACTTGGTTTCGAGGGAGGAGACGCTCAGTCTCTCGTGGAGGTGATGCGCCCGCTGCAATACCGCTCATACTCAATAGCCTCCAGCCCCCGTGTTTCAGAGACGACCCTGAGCTTGACGGTATCTGCCATCGCCTATGAGTTCAACGCGAGAGATCATGTGGGCGCCGGCACTTCCTATCTTGAAACGATGGCTGGTGGGCGAGTTAGAATCCGTCGTGTCGTTGCCCACTCCTTCCGTCTGCCCGAAGGCGAAGCTCCCGTCATCATGATCGGTCCGGGGGTCGGAGTTGCTCCGTTTGTCGGCTTCTTACAGGAGCTCGAAGTTCAACAGAAGCGTTCTGATGCTTGGTTGTTCTTCGGCGCCCAATCTCGCAATAGCGATTGGTTGTACGAAGAAGAGATGCTTGCCTGGCTTGAATCCGGCGTGCTAACGAAGCTCAGTCTCGCCTTTTCGCGCGATCAGGCAGAGAAACACTATGTGCAGCATGAGATTCTTGCACATGCGGCAGATGTTCGAGAATGGGTCGAACGGGGCGCCCATATCTACATATGCGGCGATAAGAACCGGATGGCTCACGACGTAGAGGAGACGCTCATCAAGGTGCTCGCCACCGACGGGGACACCGCTGCCGGTTCCAATGTGCTTGAGGCTCTCAAAGAGACAGGTCGTTATGTCAAGGACGTCTACTGACCCCTCCCGCGCGATCGCGCCAACTTATTTAACCTTCCAATCTCGAATGAACCACCTTCAAAGGGGGACAACATGCGCGTCGGTATTCCTACCGAGATCAAGAACAACGAGAACCGCGTCGCCATCACGCAGGCCGGCGTCTTCGAGCTGACCCGCCGCGGCCACCAGGTGCTGGTGCAGTCGGGCGCAGGCCTCGGCTCGGCGATCACCGACGAGGAGTACGCCGCAGCCGGCGCGAAGATCGTCGACGGCGCAGACGGCGTGTGGGCCGACGCCGACATGATCCTCAAGGTCAAGGAGCCCATCGCCTCCGAGTACGACAAGCTGCGCAAGGGCCAGGTGCTCTTCACCTACCTGCACCTCGCCGCAGACAAGCAGCTGACCGAGGCCGTGCTCGAGTCGGGCACCACCGCGATCGCCTACGAGACGGTGCAGCTGCCGAACCGCGGCCTGCCCCTCCTCGCCCCCATGTCGGAGGTCGCCGGTCGCCTCTCGGTGCAGGTCGGCGCCTACTCGCTCATGAAGGCCAACGGCGGCCGCGGCATCCTGCTCGGCGGCGTCACCGCGACCCGTCGCGGCAAGGTCGTCGTCATCGGCGGCGGCGCCGCGGGCGAGCAGGCCGCTCGCATCGCCTACGGCATGGGCGCCGAGGTCACCGTCATCGACATCGCGATCCCCCGCCTCAAGCAGCTCGAGGACGAGTTCAACGGTCGCATCCAGACCCGCACCTCGAACGCGCACAACATCACCGAAGCGCTCAAGGACGCCGATCTCGTCATCGGCTCGGTGCTGATCCCGGGCGAGAAGGCGCCGAAGCTCGTCACCGACGAGATGGTCGCGCAGATGAAGACCGGTTCGGTGCTCGTCGACATCGCGATCGACCAGGGCGGCTGCTTCGAGAACTCGGTGCCGACCACGCACGACAACCCCACCTTCGAGGTGCACAACTCGATTTACTACTGCGTGGCGAATATGCCGGGTGCGGTGCCCGAGACCTCGACCGCGGCGCTCACCAACGCAACCCTGCCCTACGTCGTCGCGCTCGCCGACAAGGGCTGGGTTGCGGCGCTGAACGACGACGCGTCGCTCGCCAAGGGTCTGAACGCCCACGACGGCGTCATCGCCAACCACGGCGTCGCGCAGGCCTTCCCTGACTTGACCTACTTGCCGTATGAGGAGGTCTTGACCAGTAACGCATAGTCAAGAGGTGTGTTAGTGCTCCTTCAGGCTGCTTCGCGGATCCCGTAATAGTCCCGGGACTTCGTTTGTGCCACGATTAAAGAGAAATTCCCAGCAGCTCCCGTCTCCTTTGGTGAGTCTTCGAGTGTAATGCTCTGGTCATCACTGCCAAGTTCGTTCCCAGGCCGACGCCTTACAATGAAAGGAACACGTTTTTGGATGTAGATCAGACTGCCGGTTCTTCCGATACACCTCAATTTGCCCAGAGGCGAGCCGACGTGCTGTCTGAGCTTGTCCGCCTGTTCTCTTCCGGCAAAGACGCCCTTGGCCTGGCTGAGGCGGCAGTAGAGCTCGTCGCTCAAGCTACCGGTGCCAAGAGTGTGTTCGTGTACTTCTGGGATCAGGCTACTGAGAGACTCGTGCTTCGAACTGTGACTCACATCGATCTTGCTCTGTCGCTTCATCAGATTCAGATGAAGCTCGGAGAAGGCATCACTGGATGGAGCGCTCTGCATCGTAAGCCGGTGCTGTTGGGGGGCGATATCACCAGTGACCCCAGATTCCTCAAGATAGAAGAGGTTGACGAAGACAGTTACGCGTCAGTGCTGACAGTGCCGATCTACGATGAGGAGACGCTCTACGGAGTCTTCGCGATGTATTCCGAACGTGAGGGTGCATTCGGTGAGGATGAACTTGCGATTGCAGAGGAGGTTGGGCTTCTTCTCGCAAGCGGTTTAAAGCGCGCTGAGACGGTCCACGAGCTTGAGTTGCAATCAGCTACAGCACGATTTCTTACTGATATGCCGCCCGCCGCCAATGCGTCGTTACCCTCGACGATCCGTGAAGCAGCGGAGAAGATTCTAAGATTGCTCGATGCTGATGTGTGCCTAATCAACTACGTTGCCTGGTTTGCAATGTCCGCAGAACCGATTGCCGTTGCGGAGCGAATCGAAGGGACCGAGCAGGTCAGAGTTTGGCTGACCCACTCTAAGCAGCAGGCGCGGGAGACTGAGCATCGGTATGAGGTCGGTGGATACCATCAGATATCGATGTCCCTCGGGCACGGGGTTACCAATGGCTTCATCACGTGTTTTCGCTCACGCCAGTTTTCTAAGGATGACGTCGAGCGCCTCAATGCGATCGCGACACAGGTGGGGGTGCTTATCGAGAATATTGGCATTGCTCCGAACACCGCCGCACAGACCATGGCGCTTCTCGCATCTGACAGAGAAGACCAGATGCTCGAAAGTCTGAAGTTCCTCGGCTGGCGAGGAAACGGCTTCGTTCCTGTCCTTGTCCAAGTCAAACGTGTTGGGTCGGATATCGAAGTATTCGGCCGCGAAGTTAGAGATGCAGCCCTTTCCGTGTTCGGGACCGAAACTCTAATCGTAAATTCGGGAACATTGGTCGTCGTGCTTGTTCCGCATGATCAAGCACTGACCGCGGAAGGGATACAACAGAGAGTCGAAAGTTGGATGCTCGGCTTGGAGAGATCTATCGGCATGAGTGCGGATATCGGCGTGGGGCAAAGCACGGCGCGTACGAATAGCATCCGCAACTCGCTCATCCAAGCCAGAGGCGCACTTGCTTGGGCAAGTTTTTCATCCACTCGCAAGGCTCCCGGAGTCGTTAGTTATGAGACCATTCAGACAGTGCGCGAGCTGCCGCGCCTCGTGAGTGAGTTTGGTCCGAGAGTGTCGACGCGCTGTGAGCAGCTGCGCCCGCTTCTGGCGTACGACTTACAGCATGGGACCAAGCTCATAGAGACTGTTGAAGCCTACGCGCTGCATGGCGGTTCCGCGGCCAACGCCGCTGATGCATTGTTCATCCATCGCAACACGCTCCGACAGCGCATTGGACGCGTAAACGACCTCGTCACAGAGAATCTTGACCAAGATACGCTCTGGCCTGAGGTGCTATTCGCTGCACGTGTACTGAGGCTAGAGGCTTCGAACATATGAAGCGCAGAAGTGGAGCTTGCGTGAAACTTGCTTCACATGCGCCACCTGTAGTACCTACTGTCTGTTACCTCTCCACATGCAGATGGCATTTTCTTGACGACTAGTCGGGCGTTCAACTGCCATGAGGGTCCACGGCGCTGTTCGCGGACTTGTAACAACAAGCTCACGTGCTATTGCACGTCTCACAGACAGAATCTGTGAGTCCGGACGAATGTTTCTGCTCTTGTCCGGTCAGTGGTTGAAGAGCATCTGAAATCAGCATGAGTTACTGACACCTCTACGAAGCTTCATAGCCTCTCCTGAGCCATACTTGCACTGCTCCACCGCGAAGGAACGTTCGGCCTGACAGTGCATTTTCTGTACTAGCGGTGACCAATGCTCGCTGATGGAATCAGAGTGCGCGACGCTTCGGCGTTCGCCCAACAGAGTCGTTGAACAGAACAGTTAGAGGTGCCAGGATTGCCTAATTCAGACGTGGATTTTCGATTGATCTTCGAGAGCCTCCCCAACCAGTACTTGATCGTTACGCCCGACCTCACCATCGTAGCCGCGACAGATTCGTTCCTTGAGTCCTTGGGCAAAGTGCGCGAGAACATCGTTGGGAAAGCCTTCGTTGAGGTGTTTCCAGACAACCCTGACAATCCGGGAGCAAAAGGAACCGAGATCTTCCAGGGGTCTATCGACCGCGTACTTGCCTCCGGAGAGACCGATGTTCTCCCGCCCGTGCGTTACGACATCGCGAACGATGATGGCGTCTTTGAGGTTCGTTGGTTCCAGCCGCTCAACGCTCCGGCGTTCGACCGTGCAGGAAACGTCCTCTACATCCTCCATGGCGCCGAGGACATCACCGCTCAGATGACAAAGTCGAGCTGAACGATTAATGCTCAACTGAAAGAGGAGAAACAACATGGATAACGTCAAGGTGACTCTGATTGGTGGCCCCACTCTCGAGATCGAGGTGGCCGGATACCGGATGCTAACCGATCCAACATTCGATGCACCGCAGGTCTACCACCACCCGGTCGCCGGACCTGTGATTAAGACTCTCGGGCCGAGTTGTACCCCTGAAGAGCTCGGACAAATCGACCTCGCCCTTGCTTCCCATGAACACATCGACAATCTGGACGTCTCGGGTCGAGGATTTCTTACCATGGTTCCCCTTGCGCTCACGACGACTGAGGCTGCGGCTGGCTTTGGCGACAACGTTGAAGGCATGGATGATTACGATGTCAGACGTGTCGAACTGCCCGATGGGCGCACGATGACCATTACTGCCGTGCCCGCACACCACGGCCCCGAGGGCATCTGGCCCGTTCTCGGCCCGGTCATCGGTTTCGTGCTGCAGGCCGAGTCAATGCCGACGATCTATATCAGCGGAGACAACTCTGAAGTAGATATTGTCAGCGGAATTGCGGAACGCTTCCCCGATATCGATATCGCCGTTCTATTCGTTGGTGGTGCCGGCTTCGATGTCATCGCTGATGGTGCCTGCATCACGCTGAGTAACGAACGTGCTTTGGAAGCTGCAAAGATTCTCGGAGCTAAGAAGGTTGTTCCCGTCCACGAAGATTCGTGGGCGCACTTCCGAGAGAATGTCGATGAGATCACTAAGGTGTTTAACGAGGCTGACCTCGGCGAACTGCTTGTAGCGCTGAGGCCCGGGGATTCCGCAAACATCGCTTTCTAGCCGGCCGACGACGCCGAAGGGGCTGTGGATCATTGGGGATCCCCAGCCCCTGAACATATCTGGCTCTTCGCAATTGAGGGTGTAGACCACACCGCCAGGTAGCCCGGGAATAGCGAAGACCTCGCGGGAGAATCAGAGTGTCTAAATCCAGATACTCACCACGAGGTCTTCGCTCATCAACGCTACCTTCTCCACCCCTGACCTGACCACGTTCTGCCACCTTGACGAGCTCGGCCTCGAAGCGATCGGGCAACGCCTCGAACCAGACCAATCGATCATCCTGCGCCGTGTTATCGAACCGGACAACTGGTGCCACAACTGCGGCTGCGAGGGCATTCCCCGCGGAACCGTGACCCGCCGCCTCGCTCATGTGAGTATTTGAGGGAGTGTCAGGAAAACGGTGGATCTGGGACTGGCCTGACCGAAAGGAAGGGCAATGAGTCAGGCTATCGAGATGATCGATCCTGTGACGGGAGAGATCATCGATCAGCAACAGATCGCCGAGCAGC
>NZ_JAGDYL010000031.1 GCF_017565705.1 Leucobacter ruminantium | reverse complement strand
AGTACACGTCAGTGACGAACGCGACATAGGCGAACCCAGACCAGGTGGCGACGTAGGTCACGTCGCACACCCAGAGCTTGCGCGGCCCGTCAGCGGCGAATCTCCGGTTGACGAGATCGGCAGGCAGTGCCGCCGTTTTGTTGGGGCGTGTGGTGAACACGCGCTTTGATTTCCGTACCCCGCGCACGCCGGCGAGCCGCATCAGACGCTCGGTCTGGTCGCGGCCGATCTTCCACCCCTCACGCTTCAGCAGGGCATGCATCTTCCGGCGCCCGTACACGCTGTAGTGCTTCGCGTGGAGCCGCCGGATCTCAGGGAGGAGCAACTCGTCGCGCAGCTGCCTGGCTGAGGCCGACCGGGCTTTCGCGGCCCGGTATCCGCGGGAGGTGAGGAACCCACGAACTGCCGCACGCAGCGTACGACAGAGGAACTCGACCCCGAAACGATCACGGTACTCGTCGATGAATCTGATCATTTCGTTCGTGGCCGGTCGGGTTCCTTCGCGAAAAATACGCTCGCGGCTTTGAGTACCTCGTTGGCCTTACGGAGCTCGCTCACCTCGCGGCGTAACCGCCGGTTCTCCTGGGCCATATCGATCGAGGTGCCAGGCTTCGCGCCGATATCGATGTCGTAGCGGCGCTGCCACACGCGCAGCGTCTCCGGGCTCACTCCGAGGAGCCCACCGACGTGTCGGCAGGCCGCGGTCAGCGACTCGTGCTCGGGGCGGGCTTCGGCGAGCATCCGAAGTGCGCGCTGGCGAAGTTCAGGGTCATATTTGCTTGGCATCGTAGTTCCATCCTTGTATAAAGATCGGAACTCAAACCAGGCCAATTCAGACTACGACGTGACCGTCACCTGCGGCGGCGTCACGCTGACCGGCTCGTTCTCGGTGACGGGCGCGCCTGACGGCGGCAAGGGATCCGGCACCGTCTCCGGCTCGCCGAAGTCTCTCGCCTCCACCGGTGGTGCGGACCACGCGGCTCTCTTCGTCGGTGGCGCGGCTGCGCTGCTCGTCGCAGGTGCGGCGGTGATGATCGTCACCATGCGCCGTCGTCGCATCGACTCCTGACGAGCGACATCCGCTGATCGAGCGAGCGGCCACCCGCTCGCTCGATCAGCGGGTGGGAGTGAGGGGTGCTCGGCGGGTGGTTTTTCGCGTATCGGGGCCGCTCGCCCTCGATCGTGCGGATAGCGTGAGGTATCCTCCTCCCGCTTTCGGATACCTAATTTCAATGGCCGACGGCCGCCCGTCGATGAAAGGAGAAGGCGTGCCTCAGGCTCGGCTTCGCTACACAGGCCGTTTCGTGCGCACGGATCTCGATCCCTCGCACCCCGATGCCGTCGCGGAGGCGATGCTCGTCGAGGGCGGGCGCATCGTCGCCATCGGCTCTCGCGAGGATGTGCCGGCGCCCGCGGGCGCACGGGCCTTGGACCTCGGCGAGGGCTGGGCGGTGCCCGGCCTCATCGAACCGCATGGGCACCCGTCGGAGGCGGCGATGCAGCTCAGCGCCGACGTCGTCGACATCCGCCCGGTGGTGGTCGAAGACGCCGACGAGGTGTGGGCGCGCATCAGGGCGGCGCTCGCGAAACGGCCGGAGTGGGTCTTCGCGAACGGCTGGGATCCGCTGCTGCAGCGCGGTCTCACCGCCCCGAGCATCGCGGATCTCGATGCGCTCGCGGACGATACGCCGCTCATCATCGTCAACAACTCGGGCCACTCGCTCTACCTCAACACGGCGGCCGCGCGCGCCGCGGGCGTCGACCGCAGCACGCCCGACCCGGCCGGGGCCTCTTTCGGGCGCGACGCATCGGGCGAACTCGACGGCACCGCCTTCGAGACGGCCGCCGTCTTCCGGCTCGCGGGCCCCGTGATGCGTGTCCTCGAACGGCGCATGCCCGAACTGCTCGCGAGCTACCTCCTCGATCTGCGGAGGCGAGGGATCACGACCGTCGGCGACCTCACCTGGCAGCGCGCGCTCGACCCCGTCGCACGGGGTCTGCGTGTCACCGGCCGTCTGCCGCTGCGCATTCGGGGCTACGAGATGTCGGCGCCGGGCGCGCGTGCCACGGTCGCGCTCGAGAACGGCGACGCGTGGTGCAGGCAGGTCGGCGTCAAGGTGTGGTGCGACGGCTCGCCGTGGGTGGGCAACATCGCGACCTCGTTCCCCTATCTCGACACCCCGGCCACACGCGCCCTCGGCCTCGAACCCGGCCACGTCGGCACAGCGAACTACACGACCGAGCAGCTCGTCGACATCGGTGCGCAGTACGCGGGGGAGGGCTGGCAGCTCGCCTGCCACGCGCACGGCGACGTCGCGATCACGAGCACCCTCGATGCCTACGAGCAGCTCATCGCCCGGTTCGGGTTGAGAGATCATCGCTTCCGCATCGAGCATGCCGGCCTCATGCGACCCGAGCAGTTCGCCCGCGCCCGCGAGCTGGGCGTCACGGTCAGCCTCTTCGTCGACCACATCACCTACTGGGGAGATGTGCTCATCGACGACCTCCTCGGCGAACGCGGCGCCGCGTGGGCCGACGCGGGCGCGGCCTTCGCCGCCGGGCACCGCGCCACCTTCCACAACGACGGCACGGTCACGCCGTGCGAACCGCTGCGCAACATGGCGGTCGCCGAGACCCGCACCTCGCGCACCGGCCGTCGTCTCGACGGCGGCAGCCCCGTCTCCCGTGCCGATGCGCTCAGGGCGCACACCTCGAACGCGGCCTGGCAGCTGCGCAGCGAGCACGAGATCGGCGCGCTCTCGCCCGGGCTCTTCGCCGACTTCACGGTGCTCGACACCGACCCCCGCGCGGCCGACCCCGAGGCGCTGGCCGCGGCGCGAGTGCTCACGAGCGCCGTCGACGGCGCCCTGTTCGGAGAAGAGGGGGCGGCGTGAACGCAGACGCTTTCGGGCCGGCCGAGTACCTGGTGATGGGCTTCGACCGTTCGCAGGTCGCGCGCGACATCGTCGAGGCGCTGCTCGCGACGGTCGGGGATGGGGGCGTCCGCCTCCTCGACCTCGTCTTCGTCGCCCGCGGCGAAGACAGCGGGGTGTCGGTCATCGAGGTGGAGGAGATCGCCCGCGAACTCGAACTCGCCGGTATCGAACTGCATCTCGGCGGGCTCGCCGCGGGGTCACGATCGCTCCCACGCGAGGGGTGGAGGTCACCCCCGAAGCGGTGCTGGAGGGCGAACCGATCGAACTCGACGAGACCGACGCCGCGCTGCTCACCCTGCTGCGGCAGGTCAACACGATGCACGCGAACGGGCGGTTCACCGACGCCGAGTTCGGTGCGTACGTGTCGAGGTTTCTGAGCTAGTGTCCGTGGAACCCACTAGCCTGGTTCCGGATGCAGTCAGCACCCTCGATTTCAGGAGGCGCACATGTTCGCAGTCACGACCAACGATGTCCCGGGCTACCGGATCACGCAGGTGCTCGGAGAGGTCATGGGCCTCACCGTGCGCTCGGCGAACTTCGGCCAGAACTTCACCGCCGGCTTCCGCTCGCTCGGCGGCGGCGAGATGACCGAGTACACGCAGGTCATCTACGAGTCGCGCTGGGAGGTCATGCAGCGCATGTGGACCGAGGCGCAGCAGCGCGGCGCGAACGCCGTCGTCGCGATGCGTTTCGACTCGGGCGCCATCGGCAACTTCACCGAGTTCTGCGCCTACGGCACCGCCGTGGTGATCGAACCGCTCGCGCAGGGCCAGCAGGCGTCCCCCGAGCAGCCGAACCAGGCGCCCTCGGCGCAGTAGACACGGTCGGGTGAGGGATCCCTGCGGCAGGGATCCCTCACCCCGTTCCCTCGACGCGCAGCAGTTCGCCGACCTCGCAGTCGAGCGCGCGGCAGATGGCGGTGAGCGTCGAGAAGCGGATCGCGCGGGCGCGGTCGTTCTTCAGCACCGAGAGGTTGACGAGGCTCACGCCGACGCGCTCGCTCAGCTGGGTGAGTGTCATGCCGCGCTCGGCGAGCAGTTCATCGAGGCGGCAGTGGACCGCGTGCCCCTCCTCGGGCTCGGCGGGGCTCACACGAGGCCTTCGGTCTCGCGCTGCAGCCGGCTGCCGACGGTGTAGGCGGTTGCGACGATGCCGAACGCGAAGGCGAGGAGTACGAAGGGGAGGGGCTCTGCGGTGAGCACCGCGTAGCCGTGGAAGTCGTCATCGGCCAGCTTCGAGACGATGTCGTTCGAGACCATGCCGTCGAAGACGGGCGCAAGGCCGAAGCCGACGAGCGCGGTCATGCCAGCCGCAGTGACGAGACGGGTGTTGCTCCGTCCGAAGATCCTGCCGCGCAGGGTATTGCGTGCGAGCAGCATGAGACAGGTGACGACGGCGACGATGGTGCCGAAGCCGAACACCGCCGCGATGATCGCGGCGGTGAAACCCGCCGGGCTGAGGTGGGTGGCGGTCACCGTCGCGGAGTCCAGCAGCATGGGCACGTTCGAGTCGTCCGGCCCGATCGGTACCTCTATCCTCACTCCGATGAAGCGTGCGGTGGCCGGGATGCTCTCGCCGAGCAGCACCTGCATGATGCGCCCGGCGGCGGCGATGCCGCTCCAGACGACGATCGCGATGCCGGCGATCATGAAGATCGCGATGCTGACGCGATCTCCGGGCGTCGGGCGGTAGCCGGGTGTGGGCGACGCGTTCATGATCACTCCTTATCGATATTCGTTATTATCGCTTTTCGATAAGTTTGCAGGTCGGGCGGCGAGCTGTCAAGCGTCGGTCACGCCTGCGGCGAACACGCCCCACCGATCCCTCATCTGCCCGTAGCCTTGATGCATCGGCCGGAAGCCGCCACCCACCGTGCGACCCCGGCCCCAGGAGGTTACGGAAGATGTTCGAGAGATTCACCGATCGCGCCCGCCGGGTGGTTGTGCTCGCCCAGGAAGAGGCGAAGATGCTCAACCACAACTACATCGGCACCGAGCACATCCTGCTCGGCCTGATCCACGAGGGGGAGGGCGTCGCCGCGAAGGCGCTGGAGCAGCTCGACATTTCGCTCGACGCCGTGCGCGCCCAGGTGACCGACATCATCGGCACCGGCCAGCAGCCGCCCGCCGGGCACATCCCGTTCACCCCGCGTGCCAAGAAGGTGCTCGAGCTGAGCCTGCGCGAGGCGCTGCAGCTCGGCCACAACTACATCGGCACCGAGCACATCCTGCTCGGTCTCATCCGCGAGGGCGAGGGCGTCGCGGCCCAGGTGCTCGTGAAGCTCGGCGCCGACCTCAACCGCGTGCGCCAGACCGTCATCCAGCTGCTCTCCGGCTACCAGGCGGGCAAGGAGAGCGCGACCGTCGGCGCCCCCGAGCAGCAGGGCGAGACCAAGGGATCGCAGGTGCTCGACCAGTTCGGCCGCAACCTCACCCAGGCCGCCCGCGAGGGCAAGCTCGACCCGGTGATCGGGCGAGAGAAAGAGGTCGAGCGGGTCATGCAGATCCTCTCTCGCCGTTCCAAGAACAACCCCGTGCTGATCGGCGAGCCTGGCGTCGGCAAGACCGCCGTCGTCGAGGGCCTGGCCCAGGCGATCGTCAAGGGCGAGGTGCCCGAGACGCTGAAGGACAAGCAGGTCTACGTGCTCGACCTGTCGTCCATGATCGCGGGCAGCCGCTACCGCGGCGATTTCGAGGAGCGCCTGAAGAAGGTCACCAAGGAGATCCGCAACCGCGGCGACATCATCATCTTCATCGACGAGATCCACACCCTCGTCGGCGCGGGTGCGGCCGAGGGTGCCATCGACGCGGCCAACATCCTGAAGCCGATGCTGGCCCGCGGCGAGCTGCAGACCATCGGCGCGACCACACTCGACGAGTACCGCAAGCACTTCGAGAAGGATGCCGCGCTCGAGCGCCGCTTCCAGTCGATCCAGGTCGCGGAGCCGTCGCTGCCGCACTCGATCAACATCCTGAAGGGGCTGAGGGATCGCTACGAGGCCCACCACAAGGTCTCCATCACCGATGGTGCGATCGTCGCCGCCGTGAACCTCGCCGACCGCTACGTGCAGGATCGCTTCCTCCCCGATAAGGCCATCGACCTGATCGACGAGGCGGGCGCGCGCCTGCGCCTGTCGATCCTGTCGAGCCCGCCCGAGCTGCGCGAGTTCGACGAGAAGATCGCGGTCGTGCGCGCCGACAAGGAGCAGGCGATCGAGGCGCAGGACTTCGAGAAGGCCGCAGGCAAGCGCGACGAGGAGAAGAAGCTCATCGCGGAGCGCCTGCGGCTCGAGAAGCAGTGGCGCTCGGGCGACGTGGCGACCAAGGCGGAGGTCGACGAAGGACTGATCGCAGAGGTGCTCGCGCAGGCCACCGGGATCCCGGTGTTCAAGCTCACCGAGGAGGAGACCTCGCGACTGCGGTTCATGGAGGAGGCGCTGCACCAGCGCGTCATCGGCCAGAACGAGGCCATCTCGGCGCTCGCGAAGACGATCCGCCGTCAGCGCGCCGGCCTCAAGGATCCGAAGCGCCCCTCGGGCTCGTTCATCTTCGCCGGTCCCACCGGCGTCGGCAAGACCGAGCTCGCGAAGGCCCTCGCCGAGTTCCTGTTCGACGACGAGGACGCGCTGATCTCGCTCGACATGAGCGAGTACGGCGAGAAGCACACCGTGTCGCGCCTCTTCGGCGCGCCCCCCGGGTTCGTGGGCTTCGAGGAGGGCGGCCAGCTCACCGAGAAGGTGCGCCGCAAGCCGTTCTCGGTCGTGCTCTTCGATGAGATCGAGAAGGCCCACCCCGACATCTTCAACTCGCTGCTGCAGATCCTCGAAGAGGGGCGTCTGACCGACGGTCAGGGCCGCGTGGTCGACTTCAAGAACACCGTCATCATCATGACGACGAACCTCGGTTCGTCGGCGATCGCGGGCGGCCCCGTCGGCTTCCAGCTCGAGGGCGACACCTCGGTCGGCTACGAGTCGATGAAGGGCAAGGTCAACGAGGAGCTGAAGAAGCACTTCAAGCCCGAGTTCCTGAACCGCGTGGACGACACGATCGTGTTCCCGCAGCTCACCAAGCCCGAGCTGCTGCAGATCGTCGACCTGTTCGTGAAGCAGCTGAAGGATCGCCTGCTCGACCGCGACATGCACATCGAGATCTCGCAGGCGGCCCGCGAGCGCCTCGCCGAGATCGGCTACGACCCGACGCTCGGCGCGCGTCCGCTGCGCCGCGCGATGCAGCGGGAGATCGAGGATCGCCTCTCCGAGCGCATCCTCGGCGCCGAGCTGCTGGCGGGCGACCTGGTGAAGGTCGACTTCGTGGATGGCGAGTTCACCTTCGAGACCGATCGCAACTCGGAGAAGGCGCACGGCGCGACGTCGGCCTCCTCCGCGGCGGCGGTCGCCTCGACCGCCGCGACGCCGGGCGCGACCGAGTAGACGCGCTCTCCGAGCGAACAGAAGGGGCCCGCTGCTTTTCTGCAGCGTGCCCCTTCTGCTGCGCGACGATGTCGCCGATTGAGGGAGGTGGGGCTCCCGGCACGGCTGCCCGCGCGCCCACGTGAGCGGTCTTCGCAGCCGGGGCGCGGCGTCTAAGCTGGACGGATGGACAGGACCGACGACATCCGCATCCGCAGCGCGCGCACGGACGACGTGCCCCGCATGGTGGAACTCATGGAGCCGCTGGTCTCGCGACGCATCCTGCTCGGCAAGGACCTCGTCGACCTCTACGCGGCGGTGCCCGAGTTCCTGGTCGCGGTCGACGCGGAGGACCGGGTGATCGGCTACGGCGCCGTGCACGTCATGTGGGAGCGCCTCGGCGAGGTGCGCACCCTCGGCGTATCCGAGGAGTGGCTCGGCCGCGGCGTGGGGCACCGCCTGCTCGAAGCGCTCACGGAGCGCGCGCTCGAGCTGGGTCTCGGGCAGCTGTTCTGCCTCACCTTCGAAACCGACTTCTTCTCGCGGCACGGCTTCGAAGAGGTGAGCGAGAACGCCGAGCTGGTCGCGGCCGAGGTCTACGCCGAGCTGCTGCGCTCGAACGACGAGGGCGTCGCGGAGTTTCTGGACCTCGCGCGCGTGAAGCCGAATACGCTCGGCAACACGCGCATGCTGAAGTGGCTGTAGCGGCCGATCGGAGGATACGCTGGCGGCATGTCGAAGCCGCGAGATACCCCCGATGGTGAGGGCGACCGGGCGAACAGGCTTGATGCGCTGCGCAACCCCGTGGGCCCGAAGGACCGCAAGGTCTACATCCGCAGGCGCATCGCCGTGCTCGCGGTGCTGCTCGCGGTCGTCGCGGTCGTGGTGCTGGTCTTCGTGAAGCCGGGATCGAGCGGCGGCGCACGCGACAGCGCGCAGGTGGAGGTGCCGAACGACCTGCCCCGAGACGCCGAGCCGGCCGAGGGCGATGCGCCCGCGGCGTGCTCCGCCGAGCAGATCACCGTCACGCCGATCACCGACAAGACGGCCTACGCCGAGGGCGAGTTGCCGCTGCTCTCGCTGAGCGTCGAGAACACGGGCGCAGACGCCTGCACGGCCGATCTCGGTACGGCTGGCATGACCTTCACGATCACGAGCGGCGAAGACCAGGTGTGGCGGTCCGTCGACTGCCAGAAGGATCCGACGAACCAGGCCGTCATCCTCGATCCGGGCAAGCCCCTCACCACGGACACGGTGCAGTGGGACCGCACGCGCTCGACGCCCGACACCTGCGAGGTGCCGCGCGAGCCCGTCGCCGCGGGCGGCGCGTCCTACCACCTCGCCGTAGCGGCCGGCGGTGCGACGAGCACCGACACGGTCCAGTTCATCCTGAACTGATCAGGGAAGATCGGCTCTGGTCAGACGCGACCGGAGGCGCCGCACCGCGGCTCTGCGACTACCAGGAGTAGAGGAAGGAGGCGTTCCAGTAGCCCCCGCCCGGCCACTGCGTGCAGCCCTTCACGTCGTGCACGCGGAACCCCATCACGCGCTTGACCCGCATCGCGCTGTTCAGCGCGTCGGAGCAGGCCGAGCCCGTCGAGCGGCTGATGCTGTACGCCTTCGTGGTGAGGGCCTCGGCGGGAGCCGCGCTGGTCGCGACACCGGCCCCGGCGATGCAGCCGATGGCCAGCGCACCGGCAGCGATTCGAGTCATGATCTTCATTGATTCCTCCGAGGTGCAAGGTGTGGGATCGGCACCAGAATAGTGGTCGTCATGCCGCCGCAGCGCACCCCCGGATACTCATGCTCATACGCAAAATGCGCCTCGCTCCGGTCTCAGCGGCCGTACCGTGCCGCGATCGGGCACTCGAAGGGATCGCGCGCGGCGAGCCCCACGCGGTTGAGATAGGCGACGACGATCGCGTAGGAGCGCCACAGCGACGTCTCCGTGTAGGGCACGCCCAGCGTGCGACAGTGCTCGCGCACGATCTGGCGCGCCTTCGCGAGGTGGGGCCGCGCCATGCTCGGGAAGAGGTGATGCTCGACCTGGTAGTTGAGGCCGCCCATGAGCCAGGTCGCCCACCATCCTCCGCGGATGTTGCGCGAGGTGCGCACCTGCTTGGTGAAGAAGTCGAGCTTCGCGTCGTGCGCGATGACCGGCATGCCCTTATGGTTCGGCGCGAAGGAGGCGCCCATGTAGACGCCGAAGACGGCGAGCTGCACTCCGACGAACGCGAAGGCCATGCCGGTCGGCAGCAGCAGGAACACGGGGACGAGCAGCACTGCGAAGCGCGCCGCGATGATCCCCAGCTCGATCCAGCGCCCCTTCACCGGGCCGCGACCGAACAGGTGCTTGAAGCTCTGGTAATGGAGGTTGAGCCCTTCGAGCGTCAGCAGCGGGAAGAAGAGCCACCCCTGGCGCCTCGTGATCGCCCGCCGCAGCCCTCTGGCCGAAGCCGCGTCCTCCTCGAGGAACGAGATGGTGTCGACCTCGATATCCGGATCCTTCCCCACACGGTTCGGGTTGGAGTGGTGGCGCGAGTGCTTGGAGTCCCACCACGAGTAACTCATGCCGATCGTGCCGGCCAGCACCCGCGCGAGCCGATCGTTCGCGGGGCCGAGCGAGAGGATCTGACGGTGCGCCGCCTCGTGGGCGAGGAAGGCGATCTGCGTGAAGACGATGCCGAGTGCTGCGGCGATGAGCAGTTGGAACCAGCTGGCGCCGAGCAGCACGAAACCGGTTGTCGCTCCGCCGAGCGCCAGCACGAGCACAGCCGCCACCGAGGCGTAGAACCACGGTGCGCGTCGCAGCAGCCCCGATTCGCGCACCACCTCGGATACCCTGGTGTAGGCCTTCGCGATCGGCGGGAAGTCCTCGCGGCGGGCGCGCGTCGGCCGCAGCGGTCCTGCCCCCGCGAGGGCGGTCGGCGGTGAAGGGCGACTGGTCGGCATGCGCGGCACCTGGTCTCTGTCTGAGTCGCCCGGGCGGCTCGGTGAAGCCAAGGGCGGTCGCCGTTCGCTGCCCTTCACGCTACCGGGTGCGCCCTGCGGGCCGCTGCATATGCGCGGATACTCACGCGATGCCCAGGCGATTGCCGTCGCACGGGTGCGGCCCGGCTCGCCCGGGCCGCATAGGTGATGCCCGGGCGGAGCCGATCCCTCTTCCGTCGACGATTCGCGGTGCGCGCTTCGCTCAGCCGCGGGAACAGGGATATGGTGATGCCATGGAGAAGAAGAAGGCTTCGGAAACCGGCATCCGCATGGAGATCATCCCGGGCACCGATGAGGCGGTCAGTGTCGACAAGCTCGTCGACGACTTCTTGCACGACAAGATCGACGATGCCCTCGAGGATCTGCACGAGCCGCACCGGGAGATCAAACAGGCAGCAGCTGAATAGCGCTGCGCTCAGCCCGCGAGGTCTTCGAGCCGCAGTGCGAACCACAGCTCGGCGCGGTCGTCGGCGTCCGCGAGCGAACGGCCGGTCAACCGCTCGATGCGGACGAGACGGTCGCGCAGCGTGTTGCGGTGAATGCCGAGCGCACTCGCGGCCGGCCCCCGTTGTCCGTCCGAGAGGAACACCGCGCGCAGGGTGGCTCGGAGCGCTTCCCGCTCCGATGCGGAGGGCGAGGGATCCGCCCCGCCGTCCCCGCTCGAACCGCCGTCGGCGTCGATGGCCGCCTCCCGCGCCTCGCTCCACCGTGACAGCGGCCCCAGCACGCTCGCGCTCAGCGCCTCGCCGCCCGGTTCCCCGCTGCCGGATCCCTCGCCCGCGCCGCCGCCCCCGACACCGGCGAGCAGCGCCTCGAGCAGCGGAGCATCGCGGTCGGCCCAGACCACGGAGGGCTCGCGCGGTGAAGCGTAGAGCGGGGCCGTCGGCGACAGGGATCGCAGCCGCAGTCGCGCCGAGCGCCGGCTGAGCGCTGCGTCCTCGATGCGGGCGGAGCGGCCGACGACGGCGTCGAGGCCATGCGCCGCCGCGGCCTCGAGGGCGCGCGCGAGGGCATCCTCCGCGTCGGGGCAGAGCTGCCACGCGAGCCGCAGTGCGCTCGCTTCGCCTGGCCTGTCCTGCTCGGGCGACACGAGACGGTCGAGGCCCGTGCGCGGGCGGCGGCGCCAGTCGGCGACGTCCTCGGCCGCGCCCTGCAGGGCGAGTGCGCGCACTCGCTGGGGAGGGGCAAGGCCAGGTGCGAGGATCTCGAGGGACCGCGGCGCGAGTCTTCCCGACAGGATCCCGTCCGCGAGGCGCTCCCAGCGCTCCCGCTCGCGGGCCTCGTCGGCGCGATCGCCGCGCAGCCCGAGCCCGAGCACCATCGCACCTGCCGCGATCACCGAGCGGCCCTCGGGTGTGAGCGGTGCGTCGCCCGCCACGACGAGGTGCAGCGCGCCCTCGGGGTCGAGGGCGATGCGCTCGGTCTCGGCGTCGCGGCTGCGTCCGAAGCCACCGGTGCTCGCCAGCAGCGAGCCGTCGGTGCCGGTGAGGCCGAGCTGCTTGCCGGTCGCCTGCGCGATGCTCGCGAGGATCTCGGCCGGCTCCCGCTCGCCCCTCGCCGAGTCGAGGATGCGCTGCCCCGCGCTGAGCGCGGCGCGGGCCGCGCGCAGCTCGTCGGCGCGCAGGAGGGCCGCAGCCGCCTTGCTCACGGCGATGAAGGGGGTGGGCAGCGGGATCTCGAAGAGCGCGACCCGGTAGGCGCTCGCCGCCCGCACGAGGGGAGGTGGGATGCGGTCGTGGTTGATGCCGACGCCGAAGCCGATCGCGGCGATGCGCGCGCGGCCGAGGCCTGCGACGAAATCGTGCCAGCGCTCGTCGTCGAAGCCGAGCGCGAGCCCGGTCGTGAGGATCACCTCGCCGCCGTCGAGGTACGCGCCGAGGTCGAGCAACTCCGTGATCGAGACCCAGCTGAGCTCGGGATCGTCGGGCCCGGCCTGCACGAGGCGCAGTCCGAGGTCTGGCAGGGCGAGCAGTTCGGAGAGCGTGGTCACGCTGAGATTCTTGCACAGTGCGCGGTGCACTCGCGGTGCAGAACGGCCGCGAGGGATCCCTCGCGGAACCCATAGTCTGAGGGCATGAGCGACAGTACGAACCGGGGCGCGCTCGCCGGCATCCGCGTCGCGGACTTCTCGCGCGTGCTCGCGGGGCCGCACGCGACCATGATCCTCGCCGACCTCGGTGCCGACGTCATCAAGATCGAGAGCCCCGAGGGCGACGGCACCCGGCAGTGGCGACCGCCCGTCAACGCCGTGGGACAGAGCACCTACTTCGCCGGGGTGAACCGCGGCAAGCGCTCGGTCGTCTGCGACCTCCGCGATGCAGACGACCGCGCCCGAGCGCAGCGACTCGCCGCTACCGCCGACGTGGTCATCGAGAACTTCAAGCCGGGCACGATGGAGCGGTTCGGCCTCGGCTACGAGGCGATCGCGGAGGAGAACCCCGGCGTCGTCTACTGCTCGATCTCCGGCTTCGGCGATACCGCGGGCAGAGACCTGCCCGGCTACGACCTGCTCGTGCAGGCGGTCGGCGGGCTCATGAGCATCACCGGCGGCGCCGACGCCGACGGCGGCGAACCCACCAAGGTCGGGGTCGCGCTCGTCGACATCCTGACGGGACTCAACGCCGTGATCGGCATCCAGGCCGCCCTGCGCGCGAGGGACTCGGCCGACTCTCCGACCGCGGGGCGCGGGCAGCACGTCAGGGTGACGCTGCTCGGATCCCTGCTCTCGGCACTCGCCAATCAGGCCTCGTCGACCCTGGAGACCGGCGTCTCACCGGGACGCATGGGCAACGCCCACCCCTCGATCGCACCCTACGAGACCTTCGCCGCGGCCGACCAGGCGATCGCGCTCGCCGTCGGCACCGACGGTCAGTTCGCGCGGCTCTGCGAAGTACTGGGGGAGCCTGGGCTCGCAGCCGATCCGCGCTTCGCCGACAATCCCTCGCGCGTAGCGCACCGCGCCGAGCTCAGGGCCCGCATCGAGGCCCGCCTCGTCTCGCGCCCCGCGGCGGAGTGGATCGACGCGCTCACGGCCGCGAACGTTCCCGCGGGCCGGGTCAACACCGTCTCCCAGGCGATCGAGCTCGCGGCCTCGCTCGGCCTCGACCCCGTCGCCGAGACCGAGGCGACCGGCCCCGACGGAGAATCCCGCGCGCTGCGCTCGATCGCCACGCCCATCTCCCTCTCGGCCACGCCCGCCCGCTACTCGGCACCGCCGCCCGCCCTCGGCGAGCACGAGGGCGCCGACTGGCTGACCCGCTGACGCGGCCCGATCCCTCGCCTCCCGCGACCAGAACGCCGCCCGACCCCTCACCCGAACCGGAGGACCCGACCATGACGACCACTATCGACCGCCTCTTCGACGTCTCCGACTTCGTCACCGAGGAGGAGCGCGACTGGCAGCTCCGCGCCCGCGAGTTCGCGCAGACCCGCATCGCGCCCATCATCGACGAGGCCTTCGAACAGCGCCGACTGCCCGCCGAGCTGCTGCCCGAGGTCGGCGAGTTCGGCGCCTTCGGCATGTACCTCGACGGCTACGGCCTGAAGGGCGCGTCGTCCGTGGCCTACGGGCTCGTCGCGATGGAGTTCGAGGCGGTCGACTCCGGCTTCCGCACCGCGCTGTCGGTGCAGGGATCGCTCGCCATGGGAGCCATCTACAAGTTCGGCAGCGAGGAGCAGAAGCAGCGCTGGCTGCCGCCGATGGGCCGGGGCGAGGCCATCGGCTTCTTCGGGCTGACCGAGCCGCAGGGCGGCTCCGACCCCAACACCATGCTCACGACCGCGCGTCGCGAGGGCGACGAGTGGGTGCTCAACGGGAGGAAGCGGTGGATCGGCCTCGCGACCGTCGCGCAGCTCGGCGTGATCTGGGCGAAGGACGAGGAGGGCGTGGTGCGCGGCTTCATCGTGCCGACCGACACCCCCGGCTTCGAGGCCCGCGCGATCGAGAACAAGCTCTCGATGCGCGCCTCGCTGCAGTGCGAGATCGAACTCACCGACGTGCGCCTCCCCGCGGACGCGATCCTGCCCGGCTCGAAGGGGCTCTCCTCGCCCTTCAAGTGCCTGAACGAGGCGCGCTACGGGATCGCCTGGGGCGTCATGGGCGCTGCGCGCTCGTGCCTCGAGGCCGCGGTATCGCGCTCGCAGTCGCGCGAGGTCTTCGGCGCACCGATCGGCTCGAAGCAGATCATCCAGGCGAAGCTCGCCGACATGTTCGTCGAGTACGAGAAGGGACTGCTGCTCGCGCTGCACCTCGGCCGCCTCAAGGACGCGGGGCGCCTCACCTACGGCCAGATCTCGGTGGGCAAGCTCAACAACGTGCGCGAGGCGATCAAGATCGCGTCGACCTGCCGCTCCATCCTCGGCGGCGACGGCATCACCTCGGAGTTCCCGGTGATGCGGCACATGGCGAACCTCGAGTCGGTGCGCACCTACGAGGGCACCGACGAGGTGCACCAGCTCGTGATCGGACGCGAGCTGACGGGCATCGCCGCGTTCTGAGTGCGGGCGGCGGGGGAGCGGGCGGTGCGCGCGGTGCGGGGCGACGCTCGGCGGGATCCCTCGCCGATGTGCGAAGATGAGGGGATGAGCGAGACCACCCCCGACGAGGCGCCCGAGATGCCCGACGCGCACTCGTGGCACGTGCCGAGGCTCATCATCGCCTGGGCGGTGGCGGCCGTGATCGGGGTGCTCGTCACGGTGCTCGTGCCCGACGAGGGGCGCTTCTCGTGGCTCGCGTTCGCGATCGGGGCCTCGACGCTCGTGACGTTCGCGCTGCAGCTCGGCACGGCGCAGCGCGAAGGGTTCATCACCCGCACCGCCTTCAGCGTCGCGGGTTCCGTCGTGGTGATCTGCGTGATCGATATCGTCGCTCTGCTCCTGCCCGCCGTCTGACCGTGCTGATAGGATCGAAGCATGCTTCTCGCGCTTGAACTCTTCTTCCTCGGGCTGCTCGGCCTCGCCTCCATCGCGATCGCGTGGGTCTCGGGCACGGTCATCTACAAGCTCTTCAAGGGCCAGCGCTGAGCGACCCGATGAAGGCGGCGCCGCTGCTCGCCCCGCGGGCGGAGACGCCGCTCGAGCCTGCGCGGTGTACACGGTGAACCCCTTCCTCGCGCTCCCCGGAGCGGTAGAGGCCGAAGACCTGGGCGTCGCCGCGCACTACGGATCCCCGCTGCCCGAGCAGCGAACGCTCGAATCGGGCGAGGCGATCGTCGACCTGTCGCACCGCGGCATCGTCGCGGTCACGGGCGTCGACCGCCTCAGCTGGCTGCACTCGATGACGAGTCAGCGGCTCACCGGCCTCGCCGCGGGCGAGAGCGTCGAGACCATGCTGCTCGACCCGAACGGGCGCATCGAGCGCGCCATCAGGCTGGTCGACGATGGCGAGACGAGCTGGCTGCTGGTCGATGAGGGATCGGCCGAACCGCTCGCCGCCTTCCTGAACCGGATGCGCTTCGCGCTGCGCGTCGAGGTGCGCGACCTCTCGGGCGACTACGCCGCCGTGCTCGCTTTCGATGCCGCTGGAGCCGGCGGCGCCGCGGACGCCATGCGCGCGGCCGGGCCCGTCGCCGAATGGAGGGATCCCTGGTCGGCGGTCGCCCCCGGAGGCGTGCAGTATGCGCGGGGCGAGCACGCCGGTGCCGAGTGGGCGGCGGTGCAGTTCGTCTTTCCGCGCTCCGAACTCGCGGGGCTCGCCTCGCTCGTGGAATCGCGAGCGGTGCGCGTTTCGGGGCTGCTCGCCCTCGAAGCGCTCGAGGTGCGCGCCTGGCGGCCGGCGCAGCACGCCGATGTCGACGAGCGCGCGATCCCTCACGAATTCGACTGGCTGCGCACCGCCGTGCACCTGAACAAGGGCTGCTACCGCGGACAGGAGACCGTCGCGAAGGTGCACAACCTGGGGCACCCTCCGCGGAGGCTCGCGATGCTGCACCTCGACGGTTCCGCCGGCGAGCTGCCGGTCGCCGGGGCGCTCGTGTTCCGGGAGGGGCAGGCGGCCGACCCCGAGGCGCGGCCGGTGGGGCGCGTGACGCGCGCCGCCCTGCACTACGAGTGGGGAGGGATCGCGCTGGCGCTGCTCAAGCGCTCCGTTCCCGCGGATGCCGCGCTGGAGGTGCGCGGCGGGCCGGAGGGCGCCGACCCGGGGGGTGCCGTCGGCGAGGTCATCGCCGCGACGCAGGAGGTCATCGTGCCGGCTGACGCCGGAGCGACGCGCGACATCCCGCGCCTCAAGCGCCTCTGAGATCACGGGCGCGGCGGGCTGCGCGGGTGCGTGAGGGATCCCTCGCCAATAGACTGGTGCACATGACGAACACGCTGATCCTCCTGCGCCACGGGCAGAGCGACTGGAACGAGAAGAACCTCTTCACCGGATGGGTCGACGTGCGACTCACCGAGCAGGGACGCAGCGAGGCGGCGCGGGCCGGCGAGCTGCTCGCCGAGTCCGGTGTGCTGCCCGACGTGCTGCACACCTCCGTGCTGAGCCGCGCGATCCAGACCGCGAACCTCGCGCTCGACAGCGCCGACCGCCTCTGGATCCCGGTGCGGCGCTCCTGGCGTCTCAACGAGCGCCACTACGGTGCCCTGCAGGGGCTCGACAAGGCCGAGACCCTGCAGAAGTACGGCGAGGAGCAGTTCATGGAGTGGCGCCGCTCCTTCGACACGCCTCCGCCGCCGCTCGACGACTCGAGCGAGTGGTCGCAGGCGAACGATCCGCGCTACGTCGGCATCGATGGCGAGATCCCCCGCACCGAGTGCCTGAAAGATGTCATCGAGCGCATGATCCCGTACTGGGAGAACGCCATCGTGCCCGATCTGAACGCGGGCAAGACCGTTCTGGTGACCGCGCACGGCAACTCGCTGCGCGCCCTCGTCAAGCACCTCGAGGGCATCTCCGACGAAGACATCGCGGGCCTCAATATCCCGACCGGCATGCCGCTCGTCTACGAGATCGACGAGAACGGCGCCGCCGTCGAGAAGGGGCGCTACCTCGATCCCGAGGCCGCAGCCGCGGGAGCCGCGGCGGTCGCCGCGCAGGGCAAGCAGGGCTGAACCCGAGCACGCGAAAGGCCCCCTTCTCGGAGGGGGCCTTTCGCGTGATGCGACGGGAGAGGTCTAGTCTTCGTCCTCTTCGTCGTTGTACTTGCTCGCGTACTCCGCCCAGGGGTCTTCCTCGGCGCGACGAGCGGCCTGCGCTGCGAGTTCGCGTTCGAGCTGGGAGAGATCGGTGCTGGGAGCGTTGTACTTCAACTCCCGTGCAACCTTGGTGTGCTTTGCCTTCTGACGGCCGCGCCCCATGCGTGACCCCCTTACACATTCAGGCCCCGCGGTTGTGAACCGCGAGGCAGTACCAATTCAATAGACGTATGGAGCAGATTCTAGCATGAGCGGGTCCCCCGAGGAGCGCGGCCATTACGATGAAGGCATGACTTCGCGGCGCCCGCTCAGGATAGTGCTCATCACGGTTCTCGTGATCGCCGTGCTGGCGCTCGGAGCCGCGCTCGCGGTGCTGCTGCCCATGCTCACGCATCAGAGCGCGGGGGGATCGGGGCAGCAGCTGCCCGAGGAGTTCGTCTCGGAGACGAGCGCCGTCGGAGACGACGGGCGCACCCGCATGCTGTCGGTCGAGCTGCCCGACGGTTCGGCCGCAGACCTCGGCGAGCTGGTGCCCGGCGAGGAACTCGTGGTGCAGGGCAGCGGCTTCGATGCCGGTATCGGCATATACGTTGCGGTGTGCGGGATCCCGGAGAGCGCGACGGAGAAGCCGGGACCCTGCCTCGGCGGCATTCCCGAGGGGGCCGAGGAGGGGCACGCCGACCGCGCCGCGCTCGCGAGCGCCTGGGTGACCGACGACTGGGCGTGGCGCGCTTTCGCCACGCACGGATACCAGGATGCCGATGCGGGTACCTTCGAGGTCGTGCTCACCGTGCCCGATCCCGTCATCGACGGGCTCGACTGCCGGGAATCGCGCTGCGCGATCGCGACGCGCGCCGACCACACGGCCTCGGCCGACCGCGTGCAGGATATGCTGCTGCCCGTGGGCTTCGCGAAATCCCGCTGATCGGGCGAGCGCAGAGCCCCTCCCGCTGATTGAGCCAGCGCAGAGCCCCTCCCGCCGATTGAGCGAGCGAAGCGAGTCGAAATCGAGGGTTCTTGCCCGGGCTTCGGGGCTCATCGTGAATGAGCCTGCGCTGCGGGGCTCGCACCTTCCGTGCGAAGCTCGCGATTGTGCAGTAGCGGGGGTCCGAAGCGCTGGCCTACCCCGTGTACTGCAGCATTGCGGGCTTTTCGCAATCCGGGCATGAGGTCCTCTGCTGCTGCGAGTCGCTGTGACCCCGATCGTGCGGACCGATGTCTCGCACCGCACGACGGACTCGAAGCAGGCGGGTACAGGCCTCTCCTGCACTCTCGACGACGAAGAGCCGGTTTCGACTCGCTTCGCTCGCTCAACCCGCGGAGTAGACCGCGCTCGCTCGACCCGCGGAGTAGACCGCGCTCGCTCGAGCGGAGCGCCGCGCCCGCTCGACCGCCGCGGAGCGCGGCGCGGCTCAGTGCGCGAGCGGCGCGATCACGAGCGTCGCGATCGTATAGATCGCGAGTCCCGCGAGCGATCCGATCACGGTGCCGTTGATGCGGATGAACTGCAGGTCCTTGCCGATCTGCAGCTCGATCTTCTCCGCGGCCTCCCCGGCATCCCAGCGCTGCACCGTCTCGGTGACCACGTTCGCAAGATCATGGCGGTAGCGCTGCACCAGGTGCTCGACGACGTTCATCACCCAGACGTCGATCTTGTACTGCAGCGTGGGATCCTCGCGCAGGCGCTGTCCGAAGTCGACGAGCGCGGTCGTCATGCGGGTGCGCAGCTCGCTGTCGGGGTCCCTCAGCATATCGACGAGCGCGGCCCGCACCGTGTCCCAGGTCGCCGCGGCGAGCGAGCGGATACGCGGGCTGTCGAAGATCTCGTGCTTGAACGCCTCGAGCTGCTGCTGCAGCTTCTCCTGGTGCTGCAGGTCGCGTGCGAGGTCGGTGAGGAAGCGCCCGATCGCCAGGCGAGCGGGGTGCTCGCGGTCGGCCGCGACGTTCTGCGCGAAGCGCACCGCCTCCGAGTGGAGGCGCTGGTCGAGGAAGCGGTCGACGATGCTCGGCACCCACGTCGGCAGACGTGAAGAGAGCACGCTGTCGAAGGCGTCGGGGTGGGAGGCGAGCCACTCCTCGAGACGGGTGGCGGCGATGTCGATGAGCGCCTCATGATGGCCGCCGCCGACGAACGAGGCCGTCGCGCGGCCGAGCAGCGGGCCCCACTCCGGGTCGACCACGTGCTTCCTGACGAGCGATTCTACGAGATCCTGCACGTCGCGATCGTCGAGCACGGTCAGCGCGCCGAGCATCGCGTCGGCGGCCATCCCGCCGACGCGAGCGGCGTGCGAGGGATCCTCCAGCCACTCGCCCGCCATGCGCGCCCCGCTGATCTCCGAGAGCTTGGCGTGCACGACGTCGTCGGCGAGGAAGTTCTCCTCGATGAAGCCGCCGAGGCCTTCGCCGATATCGTCCTTGCGGCTCGCGATGAGATTGGTGTGAGGGATCTTGATCCCCAGCGGATGCCGGAAGAGCGCGGTCACGGCGAACCAGTCGGCGAGCGCGCCGACCATGCCGCCCTCGCTCGCGGCGCGGACGTAGCCGAGCCAGGGCACCCGTTCCTGCAGCGCGAAGGAGACGACGAAGACGACGGCCATGCCGAGGAGGAGCGCGACCGCGACTCCCTGCATGCGGCGGAGGGCGGCGAGGCGCTCGAAATCGGCGGGCGAGACCGCGCCCAGGGTGCGGCGGCGTGAGCGTGTCGGCATTCCAGCATTATCCACCCCGGCCCTGCACGCGCCCTGCCGTGTCCGAGGCCCGTGGAATAATCGAGCCATGCAGCAGCTCACGGCGCTCAGCCTGAAGAATCGCGCCCTCATCGCGCTCGTCACGATCGTAGCTGCGGTGTTCGGGCTGCTGAGCGTCGGATCTCTCAAGCAGGAGCTCATGCCGTCGGTGGAGTTCCCGGCGATCGCGGTCGTCACGAACTATCCCGGCGCCTCGCCCGAGGTCGTGAACAAAGACGTGTCGGGGCCGATCGAAACCGCCCTGAGGGGGGTGCCGCAGCTCGAGAGCTCGACGGCGACCTCGAGCACGGGCGCGTCGATGGTGGTTGCGCAGTTCTCCTACGGCATCGACATCGCGGCTACTGAGCAGAAGGTCGAGCGGGCGATCAGCCGCATCTCCGACTTCCTGCCGAGCACCGCCGACCCGCAGGTGCTGTCGGGCAGCATCGATGACTTCCCGGTGATCCAGATCGCCGTCACTCCCGCCGAGGGCGAGACGCCGGAACAGGCGGCCGAGACCGTCGAGCGCGTCGCGATCTCCGAACTCAGCGACCTCGACGGCGTGCGCGAGGCGCAGCTCACGGGGGCGCGGGAGAACCGGATCACGATCGAGCCCGACCTCGAGGCGCTCGCAGCCCAGGGGCTCGCCCCGCAGGCGATCGGCGACACGCTGCAGCAGAGCGGTGCGCTCATGGCTGCGGGCACGGTCACCGAGGGCGACCGCACGCTCGCGGTCCAGGCCGGCTCTGAGGTGGGCACGCCCGAAGACGTCGCGGCGCTGCCGATCGTCGGGTCGACGGCCACGATCGGCTCCGTCGCCGACGTGCGGCTCGAGCCCGGGCCCGAGCAGAGCATCTCGCGGGTGAACGGGGCTCCAGCGCTCACGATCGCGGTCACCAAGATGTCGGCGGCGAACACGGTCGACGTGTCGCACGCGGTGCAGGAGAAGCTCGACGAGCTCTCCGACCAGCTCGGCGGGGCGAAGCTCAGCATCATCTTCGACCAGGCCCCCTATGTGGAGCAGTCCATCCATACGCTCACCACCGAGGGTCTGCTCGGCCTGCTCTTCGCGGTGCTCGTGATCCTCGTCTTCCTGATGTCGGTCCGCGCGACGTTCGTGACCGCGATCTCGATCCCGACCTCGGTGCTGCTCACCTTCATCGGACTCAACTTCGCCGAGTACACGCTCAACATGCTCACCCTCGGCGCACTCACGATCTCGATCGGTCGCGTGGTCGACGATTCGATCGTCGTGATCGAGAACATCAAGCGGCACCTCGCTGCGGGCGGCGACCGCGCCGCCACCATCATCGAGGCCGTACGCGAGGTCGCCGGCGCGATCACCGCCTCCACGGTCACGACCGTGGCGGTGTTCTTGCCGATGGCGTTCGTGGACGGCATGGTGGGCGAGCTCTTCCGTCCCTTCGCCTTCACCGTCACCATCGCGCTCGCCGCATCGCTGCTCGTATCGCTCACGATCGTGCCGGTGCTCGCCTACTGGTTCCTGCGGCCGGACCGGGCGAAGGCGGGCGACAGGGATCCCTCGTCCGAATCAGCCCGCCGCCACCCGCACGCCGCGGCGGTCTCGGAGGGGGAGCAGGCAAAGCCCACCCGCCTGCAGCGCGGTTACCGCCCCATCATCGAGTGGACGCTGCGCGGGGCCGGCCCCGCGATCACACTGGGCCTCGCTGCGGTCGTGTTCATCGGCACCATGGCCGCGACTCCGCTCATGAAGACGAACTACATGGGCGAGGACGAGCAGAACTCGGTCGGCCTCGTGCAGACCCTCGCGCCCGGAACGAGCCTCGACGCCCAGCTCGCGCAGGTGCAGCGGGTGGAGGATGCGCTCGACGGAGTCGAAGGCGTCGACACCGTGCAGGTGACGATCGGCAGCGCGGGCGATGGCATGTCGGCCATCTTCGGTGGAGGGGGCGACGGCGCCATCAGCTACTCGCTCACCACCGATCCCGACGCGAACCAGGCCGAGGTGAAGGAGCGCATCCGCGAGGCGGTCGACGCGCTCGACGATGCGGGGGAGTTCTCGCTCGGCCGCTCGGGCGGCGGCGTGACCACGTCGAGCGCGATCGAGGTGTCGGTGACGGCGCCCGACCAGCAGACGCTCGCGCAGGCCAGCGACCTCGTGCTCGCCGAGCTGCAGAAGCAGGACGGGCTCGAGCAGGTGGAGAGCGACCTCGCGCAGTCGCGCCCCTATCTCCGCGTCGCCGTCGACCGCGCCGCGGCAGCGGCCGTGGGCCTCGGCGAGACCGCGGTCGCGGCCCAGCTCGCGCAGCAGATGCAGCCGCAGCAGATCGGTCAGATCACGATGGACGCGTCGACCGTCGCCGTCTACTTGGCGGTGGGCACGCCGCCGGTCGATCAGGCCGGCGTCGCCGCGCTCCCCATCCAGACGGCGCTCGGCCCGGTGCCCCTCGGCGAACTGGCCCTCGTCGAGGTCGCCGACGGGCCCGTGACCGTGCGCACGGAGGACGGCGCGCGCATGGTCACCGTCTCGGCGCTGCCGAAGGGCGACGACCTCGGCACCGCGGGCCTGGAGGTCGACGCCGCTCTCGAATCGGTGAAGCTGCCCGCGGGCGCGAGCGCGAGCATCGGCGGCGTCATGTCGCAGCAGAGCGAGGCCTTCGGGCAGCTCGGCCTGGCGCTGCTCGTCGCGATCCTCATCGTCTACGTGGTGATGGTCGCGACCTTCCGCAGCCTGCTGCAGCCGTTGCTGCTGCTCATATCGGTGCCCTTCGCGGCGACCGGCGCGCTGCTGCTGCTCATCGCAACAGGCATCCCGCTCGGCGTCGCCTCGCTCATCGGCGTGCTCATGCTCATCGGCATCGTCGTGACGAACGCGATCGTGCTGGTCGACCTCGTGAACCAGTACCGGGCGCGCGGCGACGCGCTGCGCGACGCGGTGCTGCACGGGTCGATGCAGCGTCTGCGCCCCATCGTCATGACCGCGCTTGCGACGATCCTCGCGCTGACACCCATGGGCCTCGGCATCACCGGCAAGGGCGGATTCATCTCGCAGCCGCTCGCCGTCGTCGTGATCGGCGGCCTGCTCTCGTCCACGGTGCTCACGCTCATCGTGCTGCCGACGCTCTACTACATCGTCGAGCGGGCCCGCGAGCGCGGCCGCGAGCGGCGGGCGCGCAGGCGGTCGGGAGAGCGGCTCGGCGCCGAGACCGGGCAGCAGCAGCCGGGCAAGCTGCACGCCGGTGGTGTTCCGACCCCCGCGCACGGGCTACCCGCTGTCGCACCGGCCTTCGCCGGCGCAGCGGTTCCCGTCGCAGCGGCCCCCAACGCTGCGGCCCCCGCTGCGGTCTCGGCCGGGCCGCATTCCGCCTCGGCGACGCGTGACGAGCGAGACGCAGCGGTGCGTGACGAGAGGGACGCTGTCTCGGCGACGGAGGGCGAGGGATCCGGAGGCGGTGAAACGCCCCCGCCCGCCGATAGCGATTCCGCAGTTGACGCAGAGCCCGACTCCGGCGCCGCACCCGTCGAGGGCGCCTCATCGGCTGAAGGCATCGTGGACGCCGAGGGCACCGTGGACGCCGAGCTCGCTCCGCGGCCCGCGCTCCACCTCGAACCCGCCGACGCCGAGACCCGGCAGCGCATCCTCGAAAACCTCATGCGCGCCGGGCTGGCGGCGCCCGAGCTCAGGCGCTCTTCCGGGGGCTCCCAGACCGACCTCGGCCGCGCCGCCGATGATCGCGTCGCCGCCGATGACACCGACGAAACGGGCGCCGGTGCTGGTGCTGGCGGGCACCCGCAGGGCGACGAACCCGACGGGGACCTCGGACCGGCGACGGAGCAGATGGCGCTCGCGCTCGGCGAGCTCGGCTTCGTCGGCGAGCACGACCCGCTTCGCGATGAGCGTGACGAGGTCGCCGAACACGCAGGCGGATCCCGCACTGATGACATCGAGGCCGATGAGGCCGAGGTCGACAGCACCGACACCGGCGACACCGAGGTCGACAGCACCGACACCGACAGCACCGACACCGACAGCACCGAGGTCGACGAGGCCGACAGCGCCGAGGTCGACGACGCCGACAGCGCCGAGACCGCCGGCTCCGACGCCGATGACGACTTCATCGGCTGGGACGAACTGCTGCGCCGGGCGATGCACGACGCGGAAGCGGCAGAAGCCGCGGAGGCAGCCGCTGACGCCGAGGGCATCGAGGCCGAGGACACCGACGATGAGCGCGGAGGCCGTTGACCGTGGCGCAGAAGAAGAAGCGCGGCTTCAAGCCTCCGGCCGACTATGATCCGCGCCGGGGCGCGGGCAAGGGCGGCAAGAAACGTCCGGGGGCGCGTTCCGTGCAGCGCTCCGAGGAGCGGTCCGTCGAGGAACGGACCGGCCGTCCGAAGGGAGACACCCCCGAGTCGGGCGCGCGGCCGACGCTCCGTAGGGGGAGTGCCAGCGGCAGTCCGCGTCGGCAGGAGGCCCGCGGGCACCGCGGCGCGGACCGCTCCGACACCCGCGACGGCGGCGCACGCGTCTACGCCTTCGACGCCGAGGGCCGACGGCGCGCGGGGCGCGGCGCGGCGCCCGAAACGGGGAAGCCCGACAGCGCTCCACCCGCTGAACTTCGCAAGCCCGTCGTGTCCCGTGGGCCTCATGAGCCCGCCGAGGCCGTGCTCGCCCGCATCGACGCGACCCGCACCACCGCCGAGGATGTGCGGGGGCTCACCTTCGCCGACCTCGGACTCGGCGGCAACATCGTGCGTACGCTCGGCGAGCTCGGGGCCGAGCGCCCCTTCCCGATCCAGGCCGCGACCATCCCCGACGCGATCTCGGGCCGCGACGTGCTGGGCCGAGCACGCACCGGCTCGGGCAAGACGATCGCCTTCGGCGCGGCGCTCGTCGAACGGCTCCTGAAACTCAAGGCCGAGGGTGCATTCGCCGGCGATCCCTCGCCCGCGAAGCGGAAAACGCGACGGGGTGAGCGCCAGGATCGTGCCCCCAAACGCGCCGTACGCAAGCCCAAGGCGCTCATCCTGGCGCCGACGCGCGAGCTCGCTCTGCAGATCGACCGCACGGTGCAGCCGATCGCCCGATCCGTCGGCTTCTACACGGCTCAACTCGTGGGCGGCGTGCCCCTCGACCCGCAGGTGCACGCGCTCGAACGCGGCGTCGACATCGTGATCGGCACCCCGGGGCGCGTGCAAGACCTGGTGAACCGTCGCAGGCTCGACCTGCGCGAGGTGCTCGTATCGGTGATCGACGAGGCCGACCACATGTGCGAGCTCGGCTTCCTCGAACCGGTGCAGCGCGTGCTGCGCCAGACGGTGCGGGGCGGGCAGCGGCTGCTGTTCTCCGCCACGCTCGACAGCGGCGTCTCCGAGTTGATCGCGGAGTTCTTGAAGGACCCGGCGTCGCACGAGGCGGAGGAGGCCGCCGCGGGCGAGACCGAGCATCGCGTGCTGATCGTGCTGCGCGAGGACAAGGACGCGGCGCTCCTCGAACTCGTCTCGGTCGAGCACCCTCCGCCGGGCGCCGCATCGGTGCCCGAACGGATCATGGTGTTCTGCCGCACTCGGGCCTATGCCGAGCGCATCGCCGATTTCTTCTCCGAGGAGGGGATCGACGCGACTGCCCTGCACGGCGATCTGAGCCAGGCGAAGCGCGAGCGCAATCTCGCCCGCTTCGCATCGGGCAAGGCCCGGGTGCTCGTCGCCACCGATGTCGCGGCGCGAGGAATCCACGTCGACGACGTCGATCTCGTGCTGCAGGCGGACCCGCCCGACGACTACAAGACCTATCTGCACCGGGCCGGCCGTACCGGGCGCGCGGGAGGAGACGGGCTCGTGCTCACGGTCATACCGCGCACCAGGCAGAAGCGCACCCGGGAACTGCTCGAGCAGGCGGAGATCGAGCCCGCCTTCTTCGGAGACTTCGTACCCGCTTCGGCCGACGGAGCCCGGCCCCGCTCACCCGGCGGAGGGCCTCGCTTGTCAGATCGGCAGTAGGGGATCTGCGCTAGGGCGCGTCTCCTATATGCGTAGCCAGGTCAGGATCGCTGCGATCACAACCCCGGCTCGATAGGTCACCGCGAGTTTGTCATAGCGCGTAGCGAGCCCTCGCCACTGCTTCATCAAATTGAAGGCCCGCTCCA
>NZ_JAGDYL010000030.1 GCF_017565705.1 Leucobacter ruminantium | reverse complement strand
CATCTCGTCGTCAACAACGACAGTGGTCGTGTCAGCCACGGCCATCTCCTTTCGGATCAGGCCGGACCCTCACACACCATTATTCAGACAGTCCCTGTGCCGCTGGTGTAGCCAGTTGACAGTTCGCTACGTTGGGACGGGTCAGTTGCTGGACTTCCGAGGCGTCGCAGTGACGAGGAGTGCGGTAACGATGCCGATGACGGTGAGAGCGGCGATTCCTAGTATGAGCCAGCGGGCGGCGGCGAGTTCGCTTGCGCTCCCGAGGGCGAGCAGGTTTCCTGCGATCGCGGAGGTCAGGGTGAACGCGATCAGTTGGGTCGTGCTGACGGCGGCTGCCGCTTTCGCGCCTTCGGTTTCGTCGTCGCTGCTGCTCATTGCTGCGACTGAGAGATGCGGGAATGCGAGCCCGATTCCGATACCGGCGATCAACAGCATGACCACCCACAACACGACGGTGAACGCCGAGGCGTGCGTGGCTTGCAGTGCTCCGTAGGTTGCCAGGCCCAGGGTGAGGAGCACTGGACCGGTACGAGTGAGTCTGCGAGCGACCTTGCCTGTGGCGTTCGCGCTGAAGAGCTGGGCAACGACCCACCCCAACGACAGAACCGCGCCGAGGAGTCCCGCCAGCAGCGGGGAGAGGTTTGCGAGTTGCTGGCCGAACAGGGGGATGAAGTTCTCGGTCATGACGCCCGCGCATAGCGCCGCCACTGTGAGATACACCCATTTGACCCGGTTTCCGCGGACATAGGTGAGCCTGGGGAGTACGCCGTTGGCGTCGCGGGCGTCGACGGCGAGAAACACGATGAGAAGGAGCAGCCCTGCGCCGATCATGACCGGCACCCAGAAGGTTGAGAGGGTCGAGCTGAGGCTGAGCGTTGCTGAGGTCAGGGCGAGTGCAATGATCGACGGAATCGGGACACGCGACCGGGGCGACTTCGCAGGCTTCTGTCGTGGCAGGGCACGCAGCGTCACGAGCGACAGGACGACCGCAAGTGCAGCGAGCACTCCGAACGCTGCCCGCCATGCGCCGACCTCGGCGAACACACCGCCAAGTGCAGGCCCCACGAGGGTGCCGACGCCGAACATCGCGGACACCACTCCGGTGCCACGAGTCCACAGCGCCTGAGGCAGCACGCTTCGGATCACAGCGTACCCAAGACCGGTGAGTAGGCCTGCCCCAAAGCCTTGCACTGCTCGCCCGGTCACGAACAGTTCCATCGTCGGGCTTGCTGCGCTGATGAGGGTCCCGGCAGCGAAGAGCAGGTACGCGGTGACGTAGGCGCGGGCAGCGCCCTGAGTGGTGAGCATGCGGCTCACGAACATCGTCGCGATCACTGCGGTGATCAGATACCCGGTTGACGCCCAGGCATAGTATTGCTCGCCACCGATCTCCGCGACGACGGTTGGCATAAGGGCTGCGGTGAAGTACAGGTTCATCGCGTACAGGCCGACCCCGCTGGCCATGATGATGACCGCCGATAGGTGCGGCTTCGAAAAGAGAGCGCCCCATCCAGATTCGGGTGTTGGAGGGCTGCTGGATGCGGACTGTTGCTGATGTTCTGGTGTCGATGAGGTCACGCCTGCTACGCTAGAACTTCAAGTTAACTTGAAGTCAAGGAGCGACGAGAATGGCCTACGCACCGACCGATTTACTCACTGTTGGCGAGGTCGCTCGGCGCGCCGGGATCGCCACCAGCGCGGTCAGGTTCTATGAAGACCAGGGGCTGATTTCTTCCGTTCGTACGGCCGGGAACCAGCGCAGGTATCCGCGATATGTTCTCCGCCGGATCGGAATCATCAGCGCTGCCCGTCGTTTCGGTATTCCGCTGGCCGAGGTTTCCCAAGTGTTCGACTCACTCCCTGAGAATCGGATGCCCGGAAAGGCCGACTGGCGCAGAATCTCTAAACGCTGGCATGAACGGCTCGAAGTCAGACGGCGAGAACTGGAACGCCTTGAAGAAGAACTCGTGGGTTGCATCGGTTGTGGGTGTCTCTCGCTCAACACATGCCGCGTTCTCAACCCCGACGACCAGCTTTCCGCCGAAGGCCCCGGTGCCAGGAGATTGCAGTATCCATCGGAAGGCGACTCGCATTGAGCCGCTGATCAGCTGTGGTCGCACGTGATGCCTCACTGAGTTATGTGGCTGGAAAATTGATCACGCCTCTGACTCACACTCGATGCTGTTCCGGCCATCGAGAACTCAGAAACCTCATCCTTGCTTGCTTCAGCGACTTTAGTGCTCAGGGCATCTTCTGAATAACCTTCCTGAGCCGAGCAAGCCCACGTTCGAGTTGCCGAGGATCGGGGCGTCCAATGCAGACGCGGAGGCCTGATGCTTCACTCAACGGGTCAGTGCTCGTTGTCGTTGGGGGCGTGACGAGGACGCCTTCGCGCGCTGCCAAATGTGCGACTTCCTCGGCTTGGCTCCGGGGCATCGGGAGCCAAAGGTGAAAGCCGCCAGCCGGGAGGAAGGAGATGTGCTCGGCGAGCATGGAAGCGGCAAGACTGAGCCGTTCTTCGGATTCGGCGCGCAACGCGGTAGCGACATGTGCTGCGGTACCATCGGAAACCAATTGCGCGACGAGTTCTGCCATCAGTGGGCTTACACCGAGTGTCGTTGCTTGGAGGATCGCCCGCGCCTGGCTCTGGTTCGCCTCGGGAGCGACTAATGTACCGACCCGTATTCCAGGGCTCAGGCTCTTGGAAAAGCCGTTGATGTACCAGGTTCTCTCCGGAGCCAGTCTTGCCAACGGTGTTGTCCGCGAGTCTCGGAAGACCGAGTAGACATCGTCTTCGATGACGGTCGCATGGTGCTCTCGGCAGACATCGACGATATCCCTCCGACGCCTTTGACTCATGGTGTATCCGTATGGATTATGCAAGGTCGGCGTCAGATAGACGGTCCGCGATGCGGCCCCCTGGATCGTCGCCAACTCGTCCGCTAAGGCGTCGGGGATCACTCCCTGGACGTCAGTATGTACTGCGCGGAGCTGCTGTCCGGATTGGCGAGCGGCTTCAAGAGCTCCAGGATAGGTGTGCGCTTCAGTGAGCACGATCCCTCCGGGTGCTGTTGCAGCAGCGAAGGCCACAGCGAGAGCATGTTGAGCGCCATGGGTGATGAGTACTCGTTCAGGCGCAACCGGCATGCTCTGTCTGTCCAGCCAAGTGGCGATCGCCCGTCGGTGATGTGGCAGCCCGAGCGGATCAGCGTATGTCGCCAATTCTGCCGCTGATACGGACTGAGGCAGCGCCGCGAGAGAGCTTGCCAGTTTTTGCGCAGCAAGCATCGGCGGCGGAACGTTGACGGAGAGGTCTATCAATTCAACCGCGTCGCGCGCGCGATCTGGCGCAGCGACGAATGTCCCCCTCCCGTGTTCGCCCCGGACCAGACCACGACGCTCGAGGTTCATGTAGGCGCGAGTCACCGTACCCACCGACACACTCAAGTGTTGGGCGAGTTCACGGTGCGCCGGGAGGCGCTCGCCGGGAGCGAGCGTGCCCTGAAGAATGTCACTCTCAAGTGCCCCCGCGAGTCGCTCATGCAGGGGTGCGGTGCCGCGATCCTCGATCCACGGCTCCCAGGCAGATCGTGTACTCATCTGAGCTTCCTTAGTGTACTAGGACACCTACTCGATTTCGAGGATAGTGTCACACTCATAGTATGTGCCGAACAACTGAGCGTGTCACGCTACTCCGATCAGTCCAGCCAGCATGAGCAACGACATCCTCCTCGTGCTGGCCTTCTACGCTCTCGTCACGTCGGTCACTCCTGGACCGAACAACCTCATGCTTCTCGCATCCGGAGTCAACTTCGGCTTTACGAGGACACTGCCCCACCTCGCCGGGATCAGCATCGGGTTCGGAGTGATGGTGTTCGGAGTCGGCCTCGGTTTCGCAGAACTGTTCACCGCGTTCCCGCCTCTCTACACCGTGGTGCGCGTCGTTGGCGCGCTGTACCTCATCTGGCTCGCCTGGCAGATCGCAACAGCACCCGCCCCGTCCGACGGTGGGACGCGGGGGCGGCCCCTCGGGTTCTTCGGCGCGGCCGCATTCCAATGGGTGAACCCGAAAGCATGGGTGATGGCTGTAGGAGCGTCCGCCAACTACCTCCCAGCGGAAGCACACATCGCACAAGTCGCCATCGTCGCGCTGATATACGCACTGGTCAACGCCCCAAGCGTTGCATTGTGGGCACTATTCGGAACTGCTGTACGACGATGGCTGCGTAAGCCTCGGAACAGGCGCGTCTTCAACGTGCTCATGGCAATCCTGCTCCTGGCGACGCTCTACCCGATGCTCACAGCACAACTCGGTTAATCACGAGGCACACCGCGGGCACACGCACGGCGCGGAACGTCATCTGCTCTAGGCAGCTCGGCCCCTCTCCGGCACAGAGAGCACGAGTCCGCAGATCACGGTCGCACATTTATCGCCAGCCAGGATGCCACCTGTTTGATCGCGGCGGGCTTGGAAGCCCGGTAGGGGGTCCCGGTGTCGCACCTCTCTTCCGGGAGGCGTCACCGTGGACGAGTACATCACACCCGCCGCGAGCGACGATGCCGCGGCCTCAGCGAACTCGGTCTGTCACGAGTTCGAGAGGTCAGAAGGGTTACGTGCCCTACTCGCCCGGCTGCACGCCGCCGGACCGGGCGCGTGGCGGGGTGACCGTGAAGCCGCGGAACTGATGCGCTACACCGCGAGCAAATACCGTCCCCTCGCGCGTAAGCACGGCTTGGATGCCTGGGCGGTGGCGTCTGCCGCGTTCGAGGTGATGCTCGCTCCCTCGACCCGGAACGCGGGTAATCCTTGGGCCGTCGTCACCCGCGCCGTGCAGATCACCTGCCACGCGGAGACCCGTGCCGCTGGGATACTGACCTCAGCCAGCAAAGTACGCCACACCTCTCGAATCGCCGGGTTTCACGATGCTGTGCGGTTCGCCGAGCGGGAACGGCTGGCCGACTACCATCCCGCGTTCACGCATCATGATGACGGCGACGCGGACGAGAACGAGCACGAGGCGCGGGTGTTCGCTCTGCTGTCTGCCACGGTCGCGCTATTCGTCTCGGCGGGCTGGGATGCTGCGCTCATCGCCGAGTGTGTCGAGCATGTGGCCTACCGGCTTGCCGATCTGTCCTCTCGGCAGCGTGGGGTCGAGGTGCTGCGCCGTGACCGTACGATCCCGATGCTGCTCGGGCTACCGCCCCGGTCGTGGTCGGCCTTGTTGCGGATCATCCTCGGGCACCCCGATCCAAAGCACGCGGGTACGCCGGTGGGTGATGGTGTGCTGCTGCGGCTACTGAGCGGCGAAACGCTGGACGCTCTGCGCGACGACGCGGCTCTGGTGAAGATGATCCGTGCCGCGAACCCCGACAAGTACGCCGCGCCGTGATTTGGGGGTAGGGCTTCGCACCTAACGGTATGAGCACCCACGCCGTCACTCCAGCTGCTACGTCCACCGCACCGATTCCTCCTGCGCGCCCGTCGGCTTCGACGCTCGGCGCTCGACTCGCCGCTGCCTCGCGGCGCGCGCAGGGCTTCACCACCGTCGTAGATGACCCTGCCGTGCTGACTCGGCTGCGCGGACTCTGCACCGCGCCACGCCCCATGCGCGCGCCCGTCGCCGAGAAACGCGAAGGCCCCGCACCCTGACGTGCTTTGCGAGTCAGGAACGCGGGGCCGATCACGCACGATCCGCTCTATGCGCGCCAGACGAACTCGACCCGGCGTGCGAGCACTGCCGCACGGTGCGCGTCGCGGCGCACATGAAACTCCTCGGTGCTCTCGTTACGGCGCTTGGGCACAGCGGTCATCATGTCCGCGGGATGAGCATGGACGAGCACCGCTTGCAGGATCAGGCTCGCCGCTTGGTACTGCCACATCGGGGTACGCCCCTCCCACTCAGCAGCAACCGTCGTCACGTCGATGCTCAACCCGGCGTGTTCGGGTGTGGTCGCGGTGTGCTCGCGGCGGGTCGCCTCGATCCGTTCCGCGATCCTCGCGCGTTGCCGCACCCACATGGCCTTGTCGATCAGCCCGTCATAGTAGTCATCATCGAGCCGCGCCAAGCGTTCCCTGTCTGCGTCGAGCGTCGCGGCGAGCCCGACCCGTGCCGCAAGGTCACTGCCAGAGGTTCGGTGTTTCGTGGGATGGAGGGTGATCTGCTCGAACGTCGCGAGCACTGCTTCCTCGACGAGCCTCTCGATTTCAGCAGAGCGAATCGACCGGGTGCAGCCGCCCGGGGTCGGCTGTAAGCACTGGTACACGCCACCCCGATGGATCATCGCCGTGCCGCACAGTGAGCAGCGGATCAGCCCCGAGAACGGATACATCCGCACCGCGGCACCGCTGCCAGGTTGGTGGAAGTTCCGGGCCTTCTTCCTCGCGTCGAGTACGTCGGAGACTTGCTGCCAGGTGTCTTCGTCCACGATCGCGGGCCACGCCGCTTTCACCTGCATCTTCGAGGTCTTCGCGCGGCTCCCGTCTGGCATGACCGGGCGGTACTCGCGTACGCCCTTGTTGGAGGGGTTGTAGAGCACCATTTTGAGCGTCCGATCCGACCACGCACACCCATGAGTGGTGAGGATGCCGCGCGCATTCCAGTCCTTCCGAATCCGATACAGCGAGTCACCGGCGAGCACCCGCTGGTACATCTCGACGACCAGCGGCCCCGTCACCGGATCGATCACGAGCGCACCGGCCTCTGCCCGGTACCCGAATGGCACCCTGCCGCCGTGCCAGGCACCCTCGATGGCCTGCTGCTTCGCCGCCCGAGCGACACGCCGCGCAGTGTCGGCGGAGGACTTGTTCGCCATCGCGACCAGCACCCTGGCCATCGCCACATCAGAATCCGTGTCCAGTCGGAGCGAGCCGGTCACGGAGCGGACGGTGAACCCGCCGAGCACTTTCGCGTCGATGAGGTCTTCCAAGTCTCTGGGGTCGCGCACGGCCCGGTCCAGGTCGTACGCGATCATCACCTGCGCCTGCCCGTCGCTGAGGTGTTTCAGCATGGCGCGGAACTGCGGGCGGATTACTCGCCTCACCCGCTCACCCGACGGGAGCGTGATCGTGCGCTGCTTGAACGCCGACGTGTCGTTCTCACGAAACACTTCTGCGACTTCCCACCCGTGAGCTTCGGCGTAGGCGCGGCAATCGGCCTCCTGCCGATCCACGCCTCGTTCGGTGCCCTCGGGGTCGTCACTGATCCTGACGTACACCACCGCCCGCAACGGCACCGTGGCCTGTTCCTGCTGTTCGTGGCCCATCTCTCGGCCCACCTTCCTACTCGTGTGAGAGGTAGGTGCGTTTACAGAACCTCGGCTAACCAAGGTCAACGTGCTGCGCGACGTAATCGGCGGGGAGCACGATCGACTCGCCACGGCCTGGGCCAGCGGGGCGCACGGTCACTGATCCATCGCGGCGCACTTTCGTGATCGTCCACCTGTTCCCGTTCTGCACCCACGAGAACCGAGCGCGCAGCTTCCGCTCGTTCTTCCGCGTGATCACCGTGTCACCGACAGAAGCCCGGGCGCCGCCGTCCAGGGTAACTTCGCCTCGGAGCGGGTTCACGACATCGGCGAGGATGAGCTCGGTGCGGGCGCGCAGATTCAGCGCCGCAACCGATTCGCCGGAGTCAGAGACAAGGATCGACGCGATCCCGGCTTCACGGTCCGCCCTCCATGCCTCGTAGGCTCTTGCGGTCATGTCGTCGGTGGTGCCGCCGATGATCCGGTCGGCGTCCTCGTAGACGCCGATCACGTCGGGTTCTCCGAGGCGGAGCCGTAGCGATGCGGTCTTCTCCCATTCGTGCGTGAAGCGGTGGATCGTGGAGAGCTCGGGGGTGTCGTGGCGGTCGCCGGCGAGGAGCCCGAACGCGCCGGCCGCTGCCGGGGATTGGAGCTGACCGTAGTCGCCGACGAGCAGAATCTTCGCACCCGCCTTCGCCGCAGCTCCGGTGATGCGGTCGAGTGCGAGGGTACCGGCGAGGCTCGCCTCATCCACGATCACAAGCTGACCCGCCCGAAATGTCCTGCCGGTCATGATGTGCAGCGTCCACCACCGTGCGGTGTTCTCGGTCTTGATCCCGAGATCTCCGGCGAGCACTTCCGCAGCGACCGCTGACGGGGCGAGTCCGACGACAGACCCGGCACCATACTGCTGTTCCCAGGCCGTGCGGAGCGCGAGCATCGCGGTCGTCTTCCCGGTGCCGGCCGGGCCGACGAGGAGATCGAGCTGACGGCCGGAGACCGCGATCCGGGTGAGCGCGTCGGCCTGGTCAGGGCCGAGCATCCGCCCCTCCCGATCCGGCCGCCTGATGACTCGTTCGATCAGGGCGAGCGGGAGCTCGGGGCCGGTCAAGGTGCGGGAGCGTTCGAGAAGCCGCTTCTCCGCATCGAGCAGCGCCTCGGACGAGTACAAGGTGCCGTGGCGGGGACGGAACGCGCTCGACCCATCCGGCCGCTGGAACCGGGCCGGCGTCGCCGCGAGTTCCGGCGGCGTCAGCCGCAACGAGGCACGCTCGGCGGCATCGACGACCATTCCGGTGACGGCCTCCCGATCCCGCGCCGTCGCGAAGCGGTACTCCATCGTCTGCCGTGCGGCCTCGGCGGTCAGGTTCCAGCGGTGCCAGGTCGACCGCTTCTCACCCACGACCTCCATCACGGCGCGGCCGATCTTCTCGATCTCATCCAAGGGAAGGTCATCGGCGCGCAGGACCCTTGCAGGTGCTGCCGGGATCGCCTCTCGCACCCATTCCGATGCCTCCCGCCCCAGCGGCGTCGTGGCGCGCTTGCGCCACTCGAGCGTGAGATCGGCGAGGGATCGCACCTGCTTCTCGGGCCTCGTGGACAGCGTGGCTTGCGCGCGGAGCTTGATGATCGCCGCGGCCGAGGGCTGCCGGCCGTGCTTCTCGACGTATTCCGTGATGAGGCGGTCTTTCTCGGCGTCGATCTGGCGTGCGCGGGTGGAGAACTCGAGCACGAGTTCTTCCGGCACCGTCCTGATCGCCCAGGCCGGGTTGCGGTCGCGGCCGCGATCCCGCGCCTCCCATTCCACGCCGAGCAGCCGGGTGAGGTGGTCGGCGATGATCGCCTCGTGCAACTCGGAGAGCGCGACGGTCGCGGCGTGCATCGGCCGCCCATCCAAGGACCGCCATCGCCCGTCGAGCGTGGTCTTCACTTTGTTGGACACGACGACGTGCGTGTGAAGGTGCGGGTCGGAGCTGCGGGAGTCGTAGTGGTCGTAGGCGGTTGCGGTGAGTCCGAAGGTATCGACTTGGGCGACCGCGCCGCCGTCGGCGCCGGTCATGCCGACACGGGTGGCGGCGACTTCTCGTTCCATGAAGTCGATCACTTCGGCGATCGCTGCATGGTGCGCGTCGGCGATGAGCGCTTGGGTACCGGCATCGGCGACCGCCCACAGCACTGACGCTGACTTCGGGAGCGAGAAGGTGTAGTCGTATCCGGCGACGGCTTTTCTGGTACCGCGTGCGTGTTCCTCGGCTTCGATCTCGGCGATCGCTTCCGCGCGCGAGGCCGGACCGAGGTTAGCGTCGAGGACTTCGATACGCTCCGCGATGCGCTCAGCGGGGGTCTGGTACACCGGGTAGGCGCGGCCGAGCGGGTCGCCTGTCACCGGGTCGCAGCCCATGCCGATGAGGAGCTGGAGCTGCTGCTCCGATACCTCTTCGCCGGGAGTGATGCGGCCTTCGCCGAGCTGGGTGAGGCCGGAGCCGAGCCAGCGGCCGGGAGGGTTCCCGGCCTCGGCGTAATAGCGAGTCAGCGGCGTTGAAAGGCTCCGGTCTCCGTCGCCAGCGACGACGGAGCGCAGCAGATACTTGTAGCCGTCACCGGCGCTCATCACGCGCATCGAAACCGTCACATCCGGTAGGTAGGAATCCAAGGCTTGGGTCAAGCCCTGAGCGCCAGACGGCTTCCATCTTGTTGCCGAGAGCACTGGTGGGAAGCGGGGTAGATCCGGCAGCAAATAGGCAAATGCGTTTCGGAGTCATGCGAACCAATATGAACGTTAGGTGTCAGCTGGCGAGTGGCTTTCCAAGGCGCGGTTTCAGCGGCAGACTTGATGGGATGGGAGCCCCCGATTCAGTTGCGTCTCGCCCGCTCCCGGGTTCATCGGGGCGGGTCTTCCTCGTGTTCCTGCGGCTCGGTTTGACGTCGTTTGGTGGGCCGGTCGCTCACCTCGGCTATTTCCGCACCGAGTTCGTCGAGCGGCGAGGATGGCTCAGCGACCGCGCCTACGCGGATCTCGTCGCGCTGTGCCAGTTCCTGCCTGGCCCGGCGTCGAGTCAGGTCGGCATGGCGATCGGCCTGCAGCGCGCCGGCATCGCGGGCTTGCTCGCCGCCTGGGCCGGCTTCACGCTCCCTTCGGCTATTCTGCTTTTCGCTTTCGCGCTCGGCGTCGGTGCGATCGGGGATCTCTCGCAGGCGGGCTGGGTACTCGGGTTGAAGGCGGCTGCGGTCGCGGTAGTCGCCCATGCCGTGCTCGCTATGGCGAGATCGCTCACCCCCGATGCTCGTCGCGCGACGATCGCGGTCGCGGTCATGGTGTTCGTGCTGCTCGTGCCGGGTCCGCTCGCGATGATTGGTGCCATGATCGCCGCGGGCATCGGCGGGTTGCTGTTCCTTGCGCGCACCGCGCACACCGGGGCATCCGTCAGGACTGAGGATCGGTTTCCGGTGCGCCTGCACCGGAGCGTCTCGATCGGCTGCCTGATCGCGTTCGTCCTGCTTCTAGTGGGCCTCCCGCTCCTCGCAACAGCGACAGGAGATGCGGAGCTCAGGCTGTTCGACCTCTTCTACCGTGCGGGCTCGTTCGTGTTCGGAGGCGGCCATGTCGTGCTGCCGCTCCTGCAGGCGGAGACGGTGCAGACTGGGCTCGTAGAGCCCGGCGCGTTCCTGGCCGGGTACGGAGCCGCGCAGGCGGTGCCTGGTCCGTTGTTCACGTTCTCCGCTTTCCTCGGCGCGGTCACGACGAGCGGCCCCTCGGGAGGGCTCGGAGCATCGATCGCTCTCGTCGCAGTGTTCCTCCCTTCGGCCCTCCTCGTCATCGGAGTGTTGCCGTTCTGGGATCGTCTGCGCCGAGCCCTCCGCGTGCAACGAGCCTTGATGGGGGTGAATGCCGGTGTCGTTGGCTTGCTCGCGGCGGCCCTGTACGATCCGGTGTTCACCGAGGGCGTCACCGGACCGCACTCTCTCGTAATCGTCGCAGTGGCATTCGTCGCACTGACCGCGTGGAAGGCTCCCGCCTGGGCGGTGGTGCTGGGAGCTGCTGGGCTGGGGGCGCTGCTGCTGTGAACCACGCCCTCGGCCGAGACCGAAGCATGCTGAGGCAAGGCTCGCCTGCGATGCGCCGACGCCCGCGATCTGGGAAGCTTGCAGCGTGAGACGAGTTTCTGCCGCAGCCAAGGCGTATCCGCTGGTGTTCGCGACCCTGCTGATCGCGATGGTCGGCCTGATCCTGCTCGCGACCCCTGCGCGAGATACCGCCCCCTGGCTCGTCGGCGCGTACGCGCTGGCGATCGCGGGCTGGGAGGCGGTCGGCATGATCCGCCAGCTCATCAGAGGCCACGCCGGGCTCGACATCCTCGCGGTCACCGCGATCTCGGCGGCGGTGCTCGTCGGTGAACCGTGGGCCGCGCTCGTGGTCGTGCTGATGCTCACCGGTGGCGCGGCGCTCGAGGATTATGCCGCGAACCGCTCGAAGCGCGAGCTCACCGCGCTGCTGCGCAAAGCCCCGCAGCAGGCAACCCGGCTGCTGCGAGACGAGATCGTCCCAGCGGGCGGCTCGACTGCCGAAGCGTCCACCGAGGATGTGCCTGTCGAAGCGGTCGAAGTGGGCGATCTGCTGCTCGTGCGGCCCGGTGCGCTCGTGCCCGTGGACGCGGTGCTCGTGTCGGCGCACGCCGTGCTCGACGAGTCCTCGCTCACGGGTGAGAGCCTGCCGGTCGAGCGGGTCGCGGGCGAGCGCGTCTCGAGCGGAGCGGTGAACGGTGCGACAGCGGTTACGATGCGGGCTGTCGCGCTGGCCTCGGACAGTGAGTACCAGCAGATCGTGCGCCTGGTCGAGCAGGCCGCGGGTAGCAAGGCGAAGGTGGTGCGCCTCGCTGACCGCTACGCGGTGCCGTTCACGGTGCTCTCGCTCGTCATCGCGGGCATCGCGTGGGCGGTCAGCGGCGAGGCAGTCAGGTTCGCCGAGGTGCTGGTGGTCGCGACCCCGTGCCCGCTGCTGATCGCCGCACCGGTCGCGTTTCTCGGCGGCATGAGCCGGGCTGCGCGCTTCGGGCTTATCGTGAAGGGCGGCGGCACTCTCGAACAGCTCTCGCGTGCACGCTCCGCGGCGTTCGACAAGACCGGCACTATCACGACCGGGCGGCCGGTACTCGAACGCATCCTCACCGGCTCCGGTTTCGACGAGATGAGCGTGCTCCGATTCGCCGCATCGGCCGAGGTGTACTCGTCCCACGTGCTCGCAGCGTCGGTCGTCGCAGCGGCCAAGCGGCACGGCTACCCATTGCTGGATGCGCTCGGAGCCGAAGAGGTCGCCACCAACGGCGTCGCCGCGGAGTTCGCATCCGAAAGCACAGGCGAGGTGGTCACGGTGCGGGTGGGTAAACCCTCCTGGCTCCGTGAGTTCGCCCCGTCCCTCGAACTGGCTGTGCTCATGCCCGGGGAGCTCGCGATCTACGTCGCCGTCGACGACCGCTTCGCGGGCGCGATCGTGATGCGCGACCAGGTCCGCAACGAAGCTACGCAGGCGCTCAGCGACTTGCAACGGCTCGGGATCGAGCGCACGCTCATGGTCACCGGAGACGTGGCGGCCACGGCCGAGCCGATCGCGGCGGACCTCAGTATCGATGAGGTGTATGCCGAGTGCCGGCCCGACGATAAGGTGCGCATCGTGAGCGCCGTGCAGCCCAGACCACTCATCATGGTCGGCGACGGCCTCAACGACGCCCCGGTGCTCGCCGCCGCCGACATCGGCTTCGCGATGGGGGCCCGGGGCGCGACCGCTGCGAGCGAGTCCGCCGACATCGTGAACCGGTACGACACCCTCGCTTCCCTTCCGCTTGCCGTGCGAGTTGGGAAGGACACAGTGCGGATCGCGCTGCAGAGCATCTGGCTCGGCATCATCATCAGCGTGGCCCTCATGCTCGTCGCAGCATTCGGATTCCTCCCCGCGCTGATCGGTGCCTGGCTCCAAGAGGTCGTCGATCTCGTCGCGATCCTCGGCGCTCTGCGCGCCGTCGGGCCACGCTCCGAACGGACGCTCAAACGACCGCCCACCGGCGCAGTCGGCGCGGCTCACCCATTGACCGGCAGCGCGTACGGTGAACGCACTGAGATCTGAAAGCAGCGAGACTTATGGATAGAGAAACAGCAGCCCAGGCCCATCCCGGCGAACCTCACGAGCGTGGCACGGGCCAGCGCCTCAACTGGCTGCGCGCCGGCGTACTGGGGGCCAATGATGGCATCGTCTCAACCGCAGGCGTCGTAATCGGTGTCGCAGCGGCGACACCGAGCAACGTTCTCGTGATCGCCACGGCGGGCATCGCCGCCTTGGTCGCGGGGGCGTTCTCTATGGCCGGAGGCGAGTACGTCTCGGTGAGCACCCAGCGCGACACCGAGAAGGCGCTGATCGCCAAAGAAAAGTGGGAACTCGCGACCATACCCGAACAAGAACTTGAAGAACTCGCTGGCTTTTACCGTCAGCGAGGGCTCTCGGACGATCTCGCGCGTCAAGTTGCGATCGAGCTCACCGCGAAAGACGCTCTCGCGGCCCACGCGGAGGTCGAACTCGGCATTGACCCCGATGAGTTCACCAACCCCTGGGTGGCGGCGGTCTCGTCATTCGTCTCGTTCGCGCTGGGAGCGCTGATACCGCTCGTCATGATCCTCCTGCCGTTCGGCGAGAACCGTGTCTGGATCGCTGCGGTCTCGGTGGCGATCGGTTTGTTCCTGACAGGCTGGATCAGCGCAGCGCTCGGCGGTGCCCCGCGCGGACGCGCGATCCTCCGAAATGTGGTTATGGGCTCAGCGACGATGATTGCGACGTACCTCATCGGCTTGCTCTTCGGCGTAGCCGTCGGCTGAGCGGAGAAGACCACTGAACCCAGCAGACCGTGACCGTGACGTTTCACAGCCCGTTCGGCTCTGCGCTCCCACGATGAGCGGCCTCCATCAAGCTGGGTGGGGTTGGAACCGACTCGGCGGGCGGAAGAGACCGGCCTCGGCGAAGCAGCGAGCCAGCGGGGCCGAAAAGCTCCAGTCACTATCGTCTGCGCCCACTGAGCGCAACAGATACTTGTAGCGGTCGCCAGCGCTCGTCCCGCGCATCGAGACCGCCTCCTCTCATGGCGCGAGCGGTTCACGAAGGACTGGGCGAACGGTGCGCTTCCTCAGGGATCTCGAGTGCCGGGATCAGCACGACGTCCTGGAGCTTCCAGTCGATCGCGCGCAGCTCTCTCCCTGCTGCGTCCAGGACCTCCAGTTCTGGGTTCAGGCCCTCGACAGGGACAAGGAACACTTCGGCGTGGAACGCTTGTCCTTGGTCTCTCATGCGCAGGCCCGCGTCGTGCACCCACGGGTATCCTCGTACTGAATTGGCCTGGTTTCAGTTCCGACCGGTTTTCCTGTCAGCCGGTCAGTGAATTGGCCTGGGTTGAGTTCCGATCTTTATACAAGGATGGAACTACGATGCCAAGCACATACGACCCTGAACTTCGTCAGCGTGCACTCCGGATGCTCGCTGAGGCCCGCCCCGAGCACGGGTCTCTGACCGCGGCTTGCCGTCACGTCGGTGGCCTCCTTGGAGTGAGTCCGGAGACGCTGCGCGTGTGGCAGCGCCGCTACGACATCGATACCGGTGTGACGCCCGGCGTCACGAGCGATATGGCCGAAGAGAACCGACGCCTGCGACGCGAGAACGCCGAACTGAAGAAGGCCAACGAAGTTCTTAAAGCTGCGAGCGTGTTTTTCGCGAAGGAACTCGACCGACCACGAACGAAATGATCAGATTCGTTGACGAGTATCGTGATCGTTTCGGGGTCGAGTTCCTCTGTCGTACGCTGCGTGCGGCAGTTCGTGGGTTCCTTACCTCCCGCGGGTACCGGGCCGCGAAACAGCGGCCCGCGTCAGCGAGACAGCTGCGCGATGAACTCCTCGTGCCGGAGATCCAGCAGCTCCACGCCAAGCATTATGGCGTGTACGGACGCCGGAAAATGCACGCGCTGCTGAAGCGTGAGGGGTGGAAGATCGGCCGCGACCAGACCGAGCGTCTGATGCGGTTCGCGGGCGTGCGCGGGGTGCGGAAATCAAAGCGAGTGTTCACCACGCGCTCCGACAAAGCGGCGGCACTGCCTGCCGATCTAGTCAACCGGAGATTCGTCGCGGATGGGCCGCGCAAGCTCTGGGTGTGCGACGTGACCTACGTCGCTACCTGGTCTGGGTTCGCGTATGTCGCGTTCGTCACCGACGTGTACTCGCGCAGGATCGTGGGCTGGAACGTTGCTGCGACGCTGAAGTCTGAGGTCCTGCCGATGCAGGCGCTCGATATGGCGGCTTGGCAGTCAGGCGGCCGGCTCGATGGGCTCATCCATCACGCCGATCACGGGTCGAACTACACCGCCATGGTCTACACGGATCGCATCGCGGAACTCGGAGCGGTGCCCTCGACCGGAACTGTCGGCGACAGTTTCGATAACGCGATGGCTGAGGCGGTCAACAACCTCTACAAGACCGAGCTCATTCGTCAGCAAGGGCCGTGGCGGACGGTTGAGCAGGTCGAGCTCGCGACGCTCGAATATGTGTGGTGGTGGAACCACGAACGCCTCCACGGAGAACTCGACATGCGCACACCAACCGAGGTCGAGCAGGCGTACTACGCTGGAACCGAGACGCTTCTGTCACTGACCGGCTGACAGGAAAACCGGTCGGAACTGAAACCAGGCCAATTCAAGCATCCCCCTGTTCGCGCTCTTCCTCACCGCCCAGCGCTCATCCGCAAGACGCGGAGCAGAGCCTCTGATCGACCCCGCTCTGCTCCGTTCGACCAGCCTGCTCGCCGTCCAGGCGGTGTTGTTCGTCGTCAACGCGTCGGTCGCGGTGTTCTTCGTCCTCACGCTCCACCTCCAGGAGACCCTTGGATACACCCCCCTGCAGGCAGCCCTCACGTTCGTGCCGGCAACCGCCGGCATCGTCGCCGGGAACGTCCTCGCATTCCGGTTCACCGCCCGGCTCGGGAGAGTCCTCACCGCGGCCGCCGTGACGTGCACCCTCGCCAGCCTCACCGTGATCGCCGTTCTCGCACTCCTGCTCGGACGGGACCTGAACGGATGGACCATACTCGTCCCCGCGCTCACGTTCGGGGCAGGCATGGGCACAGCCCTGAACTCCCTGTTCGCCTCGTACATGGCCCACACCATCCCCGAACAAGCAGGATCAGCCTCAGGCATCATGAACACGACCGTCCAGCTCGGCACCGCAACCGGCATCGCCCTCTTCGGCACCCTCTACTTCACCGCGGTCGGCCAGGGCTCCGCGACCGCCACCGCATACAGCCTTCTCGCAGCCGCCGCGCTCCTCGCTGTCGGACTCGCCCTCACCCCGGCGATGCCGAAGGCGACCACAGCCACCCCGCCCACCGCCACGCCGGACACCACCGTTCAAGCTCACGAAGGAGTGCGATAGAGCTGAAGGCCGAGAATACCCACAGCCGATGCGGCGTTCCCGAAGCGGATTACGGACAAATGCGACCCCAGCATCGATACGCAAACGGGGGCCTCGCGGCGCACCCAAAAGCGCACCCAAAAGCCGGAGAAGCGTCTGGAGGAGCGTAGGGGGCTGCGACATGTCCACGCGGCGTTTGTTCAAGCCCAAGTATCACAGCCTTCCTTGCTTCCACAAGAACAGCTCCTGGCAAGAACATGGGGCGTCGCCACGGCAGAGGACAGGCGACAGGACCGGGCCGGCACCGTGCTCACGGGACGGCGCTAACCGATATTGCGGTCCTCGGGCGCGGTTACGCTCCTTCGTGGGGCTTACAGCGAGGTCGAGGATCGCTTGCCGCGGCCCATGCACGGTGAGGGGACCCATCCGGCCGTCTCGGCAGCGGGGTTTTCCCGCGCCAGTGGGAGAATCCCAGTCACAGGAAAGGAGCGGGATGGATCGGACGAAGCGGACCCGCTCGCCTGCAGGCGGCGAGCATCCGCGTGACGGCAGGAAGCGCCGTCGGTGGCTGATGCCCGCTGTCTGGGTCGTAGTGCCGTTGCTCGCGATCGCCGGCGTCGTCACCCTCATCGAGACGACGACCAGCCCGGCCGAGACGCGGCCGTCGAATGCGATCGCCACCGGAGAGATCACCGGAGGTCGTCACGTCGCGGTGCTCGCGTACGAGACCGACACCTTCCCGCACGTCGACCTGTTCCGCATCGACTCGATCGGCTACAGCGTGCAGGCCACCGCGTTCGATCTCGACACCGGAGAGCGCCTGTGGGACACGATGCTCTCCAACGACTTCCCGTCGATCGGGGCCGAGGCCCTCGCCGTGGGCGGCGACTACGCCTACGTCCGCACCGACGACGGGCTGGTGATCCTCGACGCCGCGACGGGCGGCGTCGAGGTCCGCGACGAGCAGGTGCCGGGGCTGGAGGACGACTACGTCGCCTCACGCACGTCCTACGCCTATGACGCACCGTCCCGGCAGGTCGTGCTGCGCGACCGCGACGACGCCGTGCTCGGTATCCCCGTCGGCTCCGTCACCGCGAAGCCTGCACCGCCGGACGTCTCGCTCCGCTGGGAGGGCGAGCTCACCGTCACCGAGCCCGATCCGTTCCTGTACTCGCAGACGATGGAAGACGCCACGAACCACAAGGCTCGGCTGCCGGGACCGGAGCCGGAGCCGGACCCGCTGACCGGCATCGTGCCCGACACCAACATGCTGCACGCCTCCTGGGCGCCCGACGACGCCTGGACCGCGAACATCGTGCTCGACCCGAGCACCGGATACGCAGCCGGCTCCGACCAGGGGTTCGCGGTGTCCGAGGCGCACGAGGGCGGCAGGTACACCTACCAGGTCGCCGACCTCGAGACCCGAACGGCGCAGGCGCGGCTCGATGTCCCGTCCGGCGCGGGGATCGACACCGTCACGGTCGACGCGGCCGGATACGTCGTGATGACGGTCCCCAATGCGGATCAGCAAGGCCTCCTCGTCATCGCCACCGCCGACTCCATCCGCGCGTCGGTGATCGGCGAACGGGGATGGCTCGGGTGGTGACCCGAGCTGCTTCAGCTCGGGAATGAGTGGCGAGATCTCGACCTCCCGTCGAATGGCCTGGCCCAGCGCGGACCTAGCCCGAGACTGCGGCGAAGAGGGCGTCGAGGGACGACAACGCCTCTCGTGCGCACCCCGTTAAGGCGACGGAGAGGTACCGGGCCATCAGCCGCGCGACCGCCCCGTTCCCCAACCGGTCTCGGAGCCGACCTCGCGGTCGCCGCATTGGACGCAATCCAACAGCGAGGGGAAGACCGCCCGCGGGCTCGGACAGACGTCGGCGGCCAGCATGCCATCACGAACCTCTTGGGAGTCGGCTGAGATCATCGCGCTTTTTCACGACGAAGGACGTCAGCGCCAGGTCCGGTCGCGCTGCCCGGATGACTGCGTGCTCATCGTCGGCTGCATGCCGCGGAGTCCGGCGATCATCTGATACGCCACGGCGCGCGCCAGCGGCATGGGCGAGCGTGGTCATCAGTCATCGGACGAGGGCGATGTCCGGCCCCCGGTGCGGGTTGACTCAGAGGTGAACCTCGTGGAATCCTTTCGATTGTCGAATTATCTATTGATCGAATAAGTGAGGTGTGGGATGCGTGCGGTGGTCGTGGGCGGAGGTATCGCGGGGCCGGCGACGGCGATGGCGTTGCAGGCTGTGGGGATCGAACCCCTTCTGCTGGATGCGAACCCGGCCGACAGGGGCGAGGTCGGGTCGTGGCTTACCATCGCGGCCAACGGTGTCGCCGCACTCGACGCGATCGGGGCGCTGGAGCAGGTTCGCGGGCTCGGGGTCCCCACCGATCGGAACGTCATGGTGAGCGCATCGGGACGCACCCTCGGTGTCATCCCCCTCGGAGCCGCACGCGAGGACGGCACAGTGGCGCTGTCGTTCAAGCGAACCCGACTGGCCGCAGCTTTGACGGATCTGGCACGGCAACGGGGCATTGAGGTGCGCTCGCAGTCCCGCGTGACTAGCGCATCCACGGACGATCGCGGAGCCAGCGTGACATTGGAATCAGGTGAGACGATCGCCGGGGACCTCGTGATCGGGGCCGATGGGATCAACTCGGTGGTACGTTCCGCGATCGACCCACAAGCGCCGACGAGGCGTTACATGGGGCTGGCCAACTTTGGCGGGATCACGGAGAGCACCGCGCTCGCGGCAAGCCTGGAACCAGGCGCGTGGCGACTGGTCTTCGGCAGGCGCGCGTTCTTCGGCGCACTGCCGACCCCAGCGGGCGACGTCGTATGGTTCGCCAATGTCCCACGACAGCCCGTCTCACGCCAGGAGCGGGCCACCACTCCCCCAGCGGTGTGGCAGGCGTTGCTCGCCGACCTCGCCGCCGCGGATCCCGGCCCGTTCCACGACCTCATCACCACCGGCCGACTCGAACTCGCCGGCGACAATACCTACGACCTGCCCCACGTCCCCACCTGGCACCGAGGACGCCTCGGACTCGTCGGTGACGCGATCCACGCGCCCGCCCCGAGCTCAGGCCAAGGCGCCTCGATGGCACTGGAAGATGCCGTCGTCCTCGCCTCCTGTCTCCACACGGAGACCACGCCCGAGCGTGCATTCACCACCTTCGAAGAGCAGCGGCGCCGCCGGGTCGAACGCATCGTCGCCGAAGGAGCACGCTCAAGCAGCTCCAAGACAGCCGGCTCCATGCAACGCATCGTCCAAGACGCCATCCTGCGCATCGTCTTCCAGCGCATCGCCACACGAGACACGCAGGCCTGGATAACCGACCACCGCGCCACCCTCCCCGCTGGCGTCACACCACCCTGACGTCGCTACAGTCGCCCCGGACTGGATCGCGATAGCCGACGCCGTCGCATTTCACGAAACCTGGCTCCGTTCGACGCACCCACTCCTAGGCAGGGTATGCGGAGGACGCGACCTGAAACCTGTCAGGCCTTAGCGCGCTCTTATTGGTCGCATTGCTGATCGGAGGAACATATTGCCTCACGCCCCCATCGGATACCTGATAGGCAGCGTAGTCACCGCCGCAATCACGTATCTATCGTTGTGGCCCCGACCGACCAACGGACCGCGAGCTACACCGACGTCAGTACTCGCCATGGCGGGCAGTGAACTGCCGCACATCTTCCTCCTCCTGAATGCCACGTCAACAACGTTGGCAATTGCGGAGGGCGCGCCCTTCTCGATCGTCGGGGGCGTGGCACTGGCGCTTTCGTCGCTGGCCGCGATCGGGCAGGTCGCCGTGATCGTCTTGGCGAGCCGTGGACGATCCGCCATCTCTGACTCATTGGCTGCCGCTTATGGCGACGTCGGTCTGTCACGATCACCGGGTTGGCGGCATTGGCTGCGCGCCGCGCTGGCCCCGGCACGCCTCCGTCGGCGCAGCGTGGAACGGACTAGCGCCATCCGCTATGGCCCCGACCGGGCAGCACACCTCCTCGATCTCTATCGTGCACGTGATCTGAAAGCCGCCAAGGGCTTCGTCATCCACTTCCATGGCGGGGGCTTCTTTAGCGGCCGCCGAAGCAAAGAGGCGCGCCTGTTGATGGAACAACTGGCAGCAGCGGGCTGGATCGGCATCAGCGCCGACTATCGCCTCGAACCCGCGGTGTTCCCCGACCAGGTAGTCGACGCGAAACGGGTGCTTGCCTGGACACGGGAGCACGCCAGAGACTACGGGGCTGATCCTGAGACCGTCGTTCTCGTCGGAGGGTCCGCCGGTGCTCATATCGCGACGATCTGCGCTCTTACTGCGGGCGACCCACGGTTCCAGCCGGGGTTCGAAGACGCCGATACGAGAGTGTCGGCCGTCATCGGGTTGTACGGGTACTACGGTCCCGCGCCAACACGCGGACTTCCCTCCGCGCCCGAAGACTACCTCAGCGAGGCAACCGGAAGAACCTCGTCAGTCGACATACCGCCGACCCTGATCGTTCACGGCGACCGCGATCCCATGGTCGCCCCGGCAATGGCGCGGACGATGGCCGAGCAGTTGCGCGATGCCTCGGCCGATCAGGTCGTCTACGTCGAGCTACCCGGGGGGCACCACACCTTGGACCGGTTCGATTCACTACGCTGCTCAGCCTTGACTGACGGCGTTGATGACTTTCTGCAGCGAGCTTTGGGGTGACCAACAGGCCACTGCAGGCTCAGAAGCGCCTAAGGGATGTCCTTCGCGGTGTCACTTAGCCACAGAGCGAGGGCATCGAGCCGCGCCAGGCCGAGGTTCGCTCTCTCAATGAGGTCGTCGCTCGGAATGCTCCGCTAGCCGCCGCTGATCCGGATGAGATATCAGACATCGTGGACACGCCCATGCTCATGTGGCTTCTGGTGTCGGGATGCTGTCGGTGAGCAGGTGCGCGAGCAGCAGTTTGATGACGAGCAGCGGCGCGATCCAGGCCAGCGCGTCCTCCGTCGGCGCGGTCACGACGGTCCACGTGATCAACGCGGCGGCGCAGGCGAAAGCCACTGGCCGACGGAGCGCGAGCGGCGTCGAGGTGATCAGCAGCGCAGATACGACCAGGCCCACGTAGAGGATGGCGCTTGCCGACCAGGACTGTGCGGGGAAGAGCAGCGCGACGACGAACGGGTGCACGTGCGCTGCGACGAACAGCACGGAGCGCCGTCGCCAGTGCGGGCCGTGATGGAAGCGTCGTGCCGCTGCCCGTGTGGCGTTGACGACGACACCGCCGGCGATGTCGAATCCGAGCACGGCGAGGACGAGCACGTGCGCGGCCCCGTATCCGGAGACGATTCCGCCCGTTGTCGCAGCCGCAGCTCCCATCAGGGCAGCACCGTATCCGAGCGCGAGCTCCGGCCTCGTCGCGTGCGGCGCGACGAGCAGCGCGTTGACTCGCCCGAGCGCGGAGAGTCTGTCGTTCATGATGCGTTGGGCCCTTCGTCGTGGGCCGCGAATTCGGTTCTCCGGCGGTTCAACCACTCCTGAAACTCCGTCTCCGAGCGGACGGCGTCCTGGATGACGGCTTCATAGACCAGGTATCCGGGGACGGGGTCATCGCCTGTGCCACGCGTTCGGACCGAGCGCTTCAGGGCCAGGATGGCCCCGCGGGATTCGTCGGTTACGAGTGGTGCGAAGCGGCGGAGGTGCTCGAGGTCGGGTTGGCGTTCGGGCTCGCCGACGAACCACAGATCCGCGGTCCACAGCTTCTCGCGCGGCGACATGATCTCCAGCCCCAGGTAGTAGCCGTCCGGGTATCGCGGGTCGGTGTTCCATCGGCCGGTGTCGTCCCGGATCACGACCTGCCGCACGTCTTCGTGCGAGGCGAGTTCCGCCCCCAGAGAGGTGATGCGTCCGATGGTCTCCTCGTTCAGCGCCACGCATGAGGTGGTGATGTCGATGTCCCGCCGATCGATCACGCCCAGGCCGGCGGCGCCGACCACGACCGGAGCGCCGACGCTCTCCAGCCGGCGCCACAGGCCAAGGCGCTCACACATCGCCCATGCCTCCTGGTCGAGCCGCCTCGCCCGCTCCAGCAGGTGCTCATCCTGGTGATCCGCCACCGCTCTACGCTTTTCGTGCACGCCGGTCAGCTCTTGGCGGGGGCGAGGGCGAGGGTCGCGCCCATGCCGACGAGCATCCCGCCGCCGGTCGCGCGCATCGTCGACAGCCGGCGCGGCGAGGTCGCGAACCACTGACGCGCCGCGGAGGCCACCAGGGCCCAGCACGCATCGCAGGCGAATGCGATCGCCGTGAACACGAGCCCCAGGATCGCCATCTGCACCGCGACGGGCCCGTTTTCCGGACTGACGAACTGCGGCAGCACCGCCACGAAGAACACGATTGTCTTCGGATTCGTCACACCGACGATGAATCCCTCCCGCAGCACGCTCCACGACGACGCGCCCTGCCTGGAAGCGGTCATCGCGCCGGTGTCCACGCGCCGATGCCGGATCGCCTGCACTCCCAGATACACGAGATAGCCCGCCCCCAGCAGCTTGACCACCAGGAACACCACCGCGGACTGCGCGACAACTGCACCAAGCCCCACCGACACCAGGAGTACAAGAGGCAAACCGCCGAGCTCGTTGCCGAGCACACTCAACAGTCCGCCCCGCCGGCCCAGCGCCAGGGAACGGCCGATGACGAACAGCACGCTCGGCCCCGGCACCACGATCAGCACCAAGGACATCACGGCGAACGCTACAAGCGCCTGCATATCCGGCATTTACTTCTCCTCTACTTGTCCTCGCCCCGCGCGACGTCTTCGATGCGGCGGGGCTGTCATCTCACGGGCTAGCGTCCCGGGGTCCGCTGCCATTCGCCGAGTGTGTTCTTCTGCATTGTTCGCCATCGCGGACAGGAGCCGTTCGAAGGCGAGGATCTGCTCGGCGTCGAACTCCTCCAGAAGCCGGTGCCCATCCTGCACGAGGGGTCCGTACATCCTCCAGAGGACCTCCTGCCCCTCCGGAGTCAACTCGACCAAGACCTTCCGACGGTCCGCCGGTGCCGGCCCACGACGCACGAAACCGCGACGGGACAGGCGATCGACCAGCGTGGTCGTCCCCGCAGGCAGCAGCCCAACAGCCTTCGCCAACTCGCCCGAGGACATTGCGCCGTCCGTCAGCCAGTCCAGACACCGCAGCTCCGTCGCCCCAAGACCCAATGTGCGACCGACCGCGTCATCGAAGGCTTGCACCACCCGTTGATACTGCTGAACAGCGACGCCGAAAGCCTCCGCGGCCTCTTCTCGCGACGAGCCCACCCCAGCCTCCTTCGACTGACGAATCTTTCGACGATCATAGTATCGGAGGGTGCTGCATGACGTGAAGAAGTCGTCACGTTCGCTTGGTCCGCCGAGTCGTCAGCGAAGCGGACGGACGTCCCGGCGATTCAACTAGACGGACACCAGCGCTGCACGACTGTCGGGTCATGAGTCTGCTCGTCGGAGTTTCATGGTGACGAGGCGCGTGCTGATGTCGAATGCGATTAGCAATGTGCTCGCGGCCCTGACCGACCTCCGGAACGAGGCAAGGTAGATCGCCAGTCAGCTCCGCTATCTCATCGCATGCCCGGTTCCACAGCTTCGTCCTCGTCCACGGCGCTGTCCCGATCTACAAGCTCTTCGACGCCAGGGACGCTACTCTCAGACATCACCCACGATGGGTCACCGGGCGACTCATTCCCAGCACCGGCGATCCTGAACGAGGGCGGCGGGCCTCACCTGGCTCTCGTCTTCGCGGGAGTGTCGCCTGCGCACCGAAACCGTTCTACGGCGGCGCCAAGCACGTGAGAGACCCGACACGGAACGTGACGCTACGTAATGTCGCATCGGGCAACGCTCGAACGTCCATTCGTTGACGCAGGTTCACTCCACAGGAGCCGATGAAACCTCTCGTGCCCTGGGCGCTGGAGGGGGCGGTGAGGCGGTTCATCGGCTGATGGCGATAGCCTCCGCTCTTCGCGTCGATGCCGACCAGTAGCCTAAACATGTTAGGTTAAATCCTAACAAAGGAAGGTGATGAAGTGAATCGTGTGCGACTCACGGCGGAGCGCCTCGTGGAGGACGCGTGTCGTCTTGCGGATGAGCAGGGACTGGAGCGCGTCACAATGTCTGCTCTTGCCCGACGGACCGGGGTGCAGACCGCGAGTCTGTACACGCACGTTCGCAGTTTGCGGGATCTGCAGACGCGCATGACACTGCAGGCGCTTTCTGAGCTTTCTGACCGGTTGTCCGTGGCGCTGTCGGGCCGGTCGGGGCGTGACGCGTTGACGGCCTTGGCAGCCTCGTATCGGTCATATGCGGCGGATCATCCTGGACGGTATGAGGCTGCGCACCTGCGGTTGGATTCGCCGACTGCGCGTTCGAGTGATGGCCCGCGGCATGTGCAGCTGACTGCGGCGGTACTGAGGGGATACGAGGTTCCGGAAGAGGAGCAGGTGCATGCCGTCCGGTTCATCGGTGCAACTATCCACGGATACATCGACCTGCAGCGATCGGGTGCGTTCGCGCACTCGCAGCCCGACCCTGAGGTCAGCTGGCAACGCTGCATCGACGCGTTGCACCAGCTACTGAGTCACTGGCCAACACATCTAGATGAACGTGAAGGAGGATCTGATGGAGATCACAGCTGAACTTGTTCGTGGTGCTGTCGAGATCGAGCGCACCGAGACCGGGGTTCGTCCGCATCGTCTGCCTGAATGGGCTCGACGTCAAGCAGACGCGCAACTCGAGCTGGTCGAAGCGCAGCCCGCGGGAGTACGAATCGGTTTTCGATCTGCCGCGACACGCGTGACACTTGCGGCTCGCGCTGAACGTTTCGGTTACGTCGGCGTTCCGCTGCGTGCGCCGGGCGTGTTCGATGTACTCGTCGACGGGGAACTCGTCGCCTCGGCCTCGCTTTCGAGCGCGGTTCAGATCCTTCGTGACCTCACCACTGGCGAGATCACCCGCTCAGAGGCCGAGCCGGAAGAGCTGACCTTTGAGCTCGGCGTGTCCGGTGGCGTGGAACGTATGGTCGAGATATGGCTGCCGTATTCGGAGTCAGTCGAACTGATCTCCATTGACGCAGACGAGCCGCTCGCTCCGGCGCACCGGCCAGCTCCAACATGGGTTCATTACGGGTCCTCGATCAGCCAGGGATCTAACGCAGCCAGCGCGGCCACCATCTGGACGGCGGTTGCCGCGCGTCTCGGAGGCGTAGAACTCACGAACCTGGGCTTCGGTGGCAGTGCCCTACTGGACCCGTTCGTCGCACGAACGATACGGGATCTGCCCGCCGACTTGATCTCCGTGAAAGTGGGGATCAACATCGTCAACGCGGATCTCATGCGCCGTCGCGCTTTCGCCCCGGCACTCCATGGCTTCCTCGACGTGATCCGGGACGGTCACCCCGACACGCCTTTGCTGCTGGTCACCCCGCTGTGGAGCCCGATCTTCGAACACACACCCGGGCCCGGAGCGTTCGACCCTGACGCGCTCTCCCGGGGAGAGACGAGATTCGTCGCTGCCGGCGACCCAGCGGAGGTCCGAAGTGGAAAGCTTGATCTCGCCACGATCCGCGCTGACATCGACCGGGTAGTTCACGACCGTTCCGCGTCCGACCCGAACCTTTTCCAACTCGACGGAATGGCCCTCTACGGGGCGAGCGATGCACAGTCACATCCACTCCCAGACGACCTCCACCCTGATGCGGCCACCCACCGGCTTCTCGGGGAGAGGTTCGCCGAGGAGGTTTTCGGCGTTGAGGGGGCGATCCCCACCACAAGGTGACAGTGACTGCGTTGATCTGGTCGTTGCGTTGAGCGAGCCAGATCCCCAGCCTTCGTAGAGGATTCGACGAGCTGACTGATACGTCGCGGCCGTCTGATGCCTCTCGTACGGCGCGCGCCCGTCGTGACCATGCCGTCGACCGGCTGATCCCGCCCCCGGCGCAGGCCGAGCTACACGTCCTCGTCGAGGATGTGCCGATCGAGTTGCTGGGGGGAGGCGGAGCGGGCGGCGAGGAGTCCGCCGATGCCGGGGATGAGGGAGAGCACCCAGACGATGTGTCGGTCACCGCGGACGAGGATCGCGATGATGACGGTGGCCATGTACGCCAGGCCGTGCAGCGGCCCCAGAATCTGCGAGATCGCGGGTGCATGCACGGTGAGCATGTTGGCGAGCATGAGGATGAGGGTGACCAGTTCGGCCGTCCCCGCGATCTGGAGCATGCGGCGTGGACTCATAGCCCGACTCCCGTGGTCGATCCCGGCCGGTAGATCATGAGGACGACGACGATGGCCCACACCACGTTGAAGATCCCGGTGACCATGCTCAGGCTCCCCGGGATCCGGTCGAGCGAGGGCTGGGCCGGATCGGCTGCGTCGGGGTCGAGAGCGCGGACGAGGCGTGACTGTCTGGGCAGGATGAAGGCGATGAGCAGGACCGCGGCGATCGCGGTGAGGATCATCGACGCGATCAGCCACGCGTCGCCGAGGACGCCGATGCTCGCCGCTGTGGCCAGCCCGAACACGGGCACCAGGACGGCGATCACGCTGTAGACGCGGGTGACGCGGTGCAGGATGCGTGCCACCGCGGCCTTTCGGGGATCGTCCGGGGATGCCAGTGCGAGCCGGGCGAACCGGGGGAACATGCTCGCGGCGATCGCGACGGGCCCGATGGTGAGGATTGCGGCGAGGACGTGGACAGACAGCAGGAAGGCGCTCATCGGGTGACCCGCTCTCCGGTGACGTGGGTTTGCGGCAACCGTCCGGCTCGGGATACCCCGGTGAGGCTGTCGCCGGTGATGGTGACGTCGTATTCGAGGTTGAGCCGGAGGGGCTTGGTGATCTGCTGTCTCCACGTGGCGTGCTGGCCATCCGGGGTGTCTTCGGTCACAAGGTCGGTCAGGGGGACTGCTTCGCCCGCGCCGTGCGCCGTCCCGGTGACCGAACCGTCATGTTCTTCGAAGTGGTAGTCGGCTTCGATGGTCCCGATGGGAGTTTTCATCCTCAGTCGCCAGTCACCGCAGATGGGGTTCATTCGCTTTGGTGTTCCTTTCGTTCTCAGGTCCGGATGCTCACGGCGTGGGGGCTTCGGGCACCGTGGCAGGGGCCTTGCCGGCGGCGCGCCAGACGGTGCCGCGTCGCTCGTACTCGAAGAGTTCCTCGACAGCGTGGGCGATCCGGGGTCCGAAGTGCCGTTCTAGGAGGTAGAGCGCCAGGTCGAGCCCGGAGGTGACGCCGCCGGCGGTGACGAGGTCGCCGTCGTCGACGACGCGGGCGTTGACCGCTGTCGCGCCGGTCGCCTCCAGCAGTGGCATTCCGAGGGTGTGGGTGACGACGTTGCGGCCCTCGCAGAGTCCGCCCATCGCTAGCGCGAGCGAGCCGCCGCACACTGCCGTGACCAGGACGTCGGGGTCGCGCATCGCGTTGGCGATGAGCGGGATCGCCCCGGTCGCCGCGAACCGTGCCAAAAGGACCGGGATCGTCTCGGCGCCCTCGTCGGGGTCGCCGTCAACCGGCCCGGATGCACCGGGCACGAGCACGATCCCCGGCCGGTGGGGATCGAGCGCCGCCGTCGCGCGGAGCCTGAGGCCTTGCGAGCCGGAGACGACATCGCGCGCCCCTTCGGCGCTGACCAGAGTGATGTCGAGTGCGTTGTCGAGGAAGTACTCGCTGCCTGCGACGAACACCTCGAACGGCGCGATCACATCGAGCGGATCAAACCCGTCGAACAGCACGATCTGCACGGACATCGACACGGGAACTCCCTTGCGTTGGCGGAAACGGCGGCGACGCTATCGAGTCTCCGGCCTGTTCCGATCGGGCACAATCGGCCCGATGGCCAATGATCGCCGGAATCTGGCCACGCGTTCTGAACGTCAATCTCGCGCTTGAATATCTGTAGGATGCACGGTATGTACACCGTCGTCGCGCTCGCTCTTCCTGATGTGATCGCGTTCGATCTGGCCACCGCAGTGGAGACGTTTGGTCGTGTGACGCTCCCGGACGGGCGCCTGGCGTATCGGGTGATCGTCGCCGGGACGGCGCCCACGGTCGACGCGGGCCCCCTCCAGATCGCCACGAGCGTGGGTCTCGAAGCGCTGGAGCGGGCGGACACGATCATGGTTCCAGGGCGCAACGACGCGGCCGCGCCGCTCCCGGACGGCGTCGCGGACGCGCTCCGTGCGGCAGCGGCGGCGGGGACGCGCATCGCTTCGATCTGCGTGGGGGCGTTCGTGCTCGCAGACGCAGGGCTCCTCGATGGGCAGCGCGCGACGACCCACTGGCTCGCCACCGATCTGCTCGCACGACGGTTCCCGCGGGTGATCGTGGAGCCGGATGTGCTCTACACCGACAATGGGCAGGTGCTCACTTCGGCGGGTGCGGCCGCAGGGCTGGACCTGTGCCTGCACATGATCCGTCGGGACTTCGGTGCAGCGGTCGCCGCCCACGCGTCACGGTTGGCGGTCGCGCCGCTGCACCGCACAGGAGGGCAGGCGCAGTTCATCGTCCGGAATCCGCCCACCTACCGCACCGCCACGCTGGAGGACGTGCTCGTGTGGATCGAGGAGAACGCCCACCGTCCGCTCACGCTCGCCGACATCGCAACAGCAGCCCACACGAGCATCCGTACTCTGACCCGACGTTTTCACCAGGAGACCGGGCAGGCTCCCATGGAATGGGTCACCGGTGTGCGCATCCGGCACGCGCAGGAGCTGCTGGAGACCACCGACCACAGCATCGAGCGCATCGCCCGACAGGTCGGCTTCAGCAGCCCCAGCGCCTTCCGCGACCAGTTCCGCCGCGCCACCCGAGTCTCTCCCAGCGAATACCGCGCAACATTCTCCGGCCGTCCGCCATACGACAACGACGAGGCGACCCGGTGAACACCGCGGATGAGCAGGTCCGCGCGCGGTGTCGTTAGCGCGAAGCCAACACCGCCGCTGACGGCAGCGCCTCCGGAGGTGATCCGTGGGGTGTGCTGATCTGGGCCCAGAGGTCGTCGAGGGACAGGCCGAGCACGATGGCGACCGCGGCAACGGTGGGAAACGCTGGTGTGGCGACCCTGCCGGTCTCGATCTTGCGCAACGTCTCGGGGGAGATCCCCGCCTCGATCGCGACGTCAAGGATCGAACGTGGACCGCGCGCGACACGGAGTAGTTCTCCGAGCCGCTGCCCGCGTTTGACGTCCTCGCGAGTGAGCGGCAATCTGACCATGCCACCAATACTAATCACGGTATAGTCGTACCGGTATAAGTATTGGAGACCTGGCGGGAAGGTGCCGGATGATCGAGATCCTCACTCCGAGCGAGCTGGACCGGGCGCGGGTCACCGGCCGCATCGTCGGCGACGTTCTCCAGCGCCTCAAGGCCCGCTGCCGGGTCGGGACGAACCTGCTCCAGGTTGACCAGTGGGCGCGGGAGATGATCGATGCTGCCGGTGCGACCTCATGCTACGTCGACTATGCGCCCTCGTTCGGGCGCGGTCCCTTTGGGCACTACATCTGCACCGCCGTCAACGACGCCGTGCTGCACGGCATGCCACGCGACTACCGCCTCGCGGATGGGGACCTGCTCACCCTCGACCTCGCGGTCATCAAGGACGGGATCGCGGCGGACGCCGCGATCAGCTTCATCGTCGGCGACACCCACAACCCGCAGGACGTCGCGATGATCGACGCCACCGAACGGGCGCTGGTGGCCGCGATTCATGTTGCCGCGCCGGGGTTGCGGCTGGGGGACCTCTCGCACGCGATCGAGCAGGTGCTGTCGGGCGCCGGCTACCTGATCAATACCGAGTTCGGTGGTCACGGCATCGGATCGACGATGCACCAGGACCCGCACGTGTCCAACAAGGGACGACCCGGGCGAGGATACCGGCTGCGGCCCGGGCTGCTGCTGGCCTTGGAGCCGTGGGTGATGGCCGATACCGACCGGCTCATCACCGACCCGGACGACGGGTGGACGCTGCGCAGCGCAACCGGATGCCGCACTGCCCACACCGAGCACACCATCGCGATCACCGACCATGGCGCCGAGATCCTCACCCTCCCACAGCAATAGGTGCCCCGATAGCGTCACCGGTCCCCGCCGCTGCCCGCGTGCGCGGTCAGGATGATTCGCGCTGAGTTTCGTTCCGTCCTTTCCTTTTGGAGGATGGAGTTATGCCAGGACCGTATCCGGATGAGTTCCGCCAGCGCGCGCTGCGGATGCTGAGCGAGGCTCGCCCTGATCACAAGACCGATCACGCTGCGATCAAGCACGTCGCCGCCATGCTCGGCGTCAACCCCGAGACGCTTCGACTGTGGAAGAAGCGCCTCGACGTCGACGAGGGCCGGCAGTCGGGGACCTCGAGCGAGGCGCAGGCCGAGATCAAGCGGTTGAAGAAGCAGATCGCCGAGTTGGAGAAGGCGAACGAGATCCTCCCGTCTGCGAGCGTGTTTTTCGCGACCGAGCTCGGCCGCCCCTCGACGAGATGATCGCGTTCATCGACAAGATGCGTGATCGTTTCGGGGTCGAGCTCGTGTGCCGTGTGATGCGGCAGGCCGAGGTGGGATTCCTCACCGCCCGCGGATACCGGGCCGCGAAAGCGCGTCCGGCGTCAGCCCGGCAGCTGAGAGACGAGCTGCTGATCCCGGAGATCACCCGGCTGCATGCGGAGAACTATGGCGTCTATGGGGTCCGGAAGATGCACGCGCTGCTGCGGCGGCAGGGCTGGGCAATCGGTCGCGACCAGACCGGCCGGCTCATGCGACTCGCTGGGGTTCGCGGCGTGAAGCGATCGAAGAAGGTCTTCACCACGAAGCCCGACTCGGCGAACGAGAAGCCGAAGGATCTCGTGCAGCGACGGTTCACTGCGGACGCTCCCCGCAGGCTCTGGGTCGCAGACGTGACGTATGTCGCGACGTGGTCCGGGTTCGCCTATGTCGCATTCGTCACCGACGTGTTCTCTCGCCGCATCGTCGGGTGGAACGTCGCCTCGACGCTCAAAGCGGACATCCTCCCGCTCCAGGCACTGAACATGGCCGCGTGGGCGGCGGACGGGAACCTCAACGGGCTCGTCCATCACGCTGACCACGGATCGAACTACCTCGCCGTGGTCTACACCGATCGGATCGAGGAACTCGGCGCGACCCCCTCGACGGGAACCGTCGGCGACAGTTTCGACAACGCGATGGCTGAGGCCGTCAACGGGCTCTACAAGACCGAACTGATCCGCCGCCGCGGCCCGTGGCGCACGGTCGAGCAGGTCGAACTCGCGACACTCGAGTACGTGTGGTGGTGGAACAACCAGCGCCTCCACGGAGAGCTGGACATGCGCACCCCCGCCGAGGTCGAAGCCGACTACTACGCTGGCCTCGACACACCCTTGGGAACACCCGTCTCCCAAACCGCCCGATAGGAACGAAACCCAGGGCGAATCACAAAGTGCAGTGCCTCTTGCCGGTCGTGAAGCAGCTTCGAGCCACCGCGAACCGCGATCGCGGGACTGTCTGAATAATGGTGTGTGAGGGTCCGGCCTGATCCGAAAGGAGATGGCCGTGGCTGACACGACCACTGTCGTTGTTGACGACGAGATG
>NZ_JAGDYL010000029.1 GCF_017565705.1 Leucobacter ruminantium | reverse complement strand
CACGAACACGGAACGCACGAGGGCGCTTGCACCCTGGCTCGAGTTCTACAACACTGGACGCTGCCACTCAGCCCTGAGAGGCTTCCCACCGATCAGCCGACTGGAACCAACGTCCTGACCGGGTACAGCTAGACGAGCCGTTCCGGGCGGTAGGCGGGCAGCGGGATGGTGTCTTCCAGAAGGTCCGCTTCTCGAATCTGCTGGGTGGAATCGACGGGGTTCGGCACCGCCCACGGGCTGCGGGTCGTGGTGTTCTCTTCAGGTGTCACTGCGGGGCTCCTTCGCTCGTTCAGTGCGATCAGTATCGGCCCCGCAAGGGAAACGCGTCAGGGCCTGGCGCCGAGGGCCCGGCCTCGCGTAGGCTCTTCTGGCGCCGGAGGGCCGCCCTCGCCCCGGCTCGCCGCACGCGCGACCTCGCCGATCGCCTCCAGGACCGATCCGACCGCCCTGCGCTGCGCCTTATCCGGTCGTATCAGGGCGGACACGTAGCGCCGAGCGGGCACATCCGCGAGAGGCACCAGCCTCAGTTCGTCGTCGCCGGGCGTCGTGAACCGAGGCAGAACCGCGAGGTGCTCGCTCGACGCCACGAGCGCCTCGATCACGCGATTGTCGCGGAGCCGCTGTGCGATGGTCAGGGGCCTCCCCGCTCGGGCCTCGATCGAAGAGAGGACGGCATCGAACGGATACCCCACGGGCACGCCGATCCAGGTCGCATCCGCGACGTCCTCCGCCCTTAGATCGCGATGGTTCGCGAGCGGATGCGCGGCCGACATGGCGATGTCCAACGGTTCGACCATCAACTCGCGGACCACCAGTCCGGAGGCCCCGCTCGGCACGGGGCCGTCGAGGCTGTGCGCGATGACGACGTCGAAGTCCGCGGCGAGTTCGGCGAACTCGTGCTCGGCCGGGTCGAGGTCGGCGACGCGAAGCTCGATCCCTGCGCGCGCGGCGGATTCCATGACCCTCGGATAGAACAGCGCCGCCGCACTGGGGAACGCGACGACGGAGACGGAACCGCCCGGCTCGTTCCGGTATGCGTCCCACCTGGCCCGCACCGCAGCCAGCACCGTCTCCACCTCGACGCCGCCCGCTGCGAGGACGCGCCCGGCCTCCGTGAGTCGAACGCCGCGCCCGTCGGGCTCGACCAGTTGCATTCCCGCGTCCCGTTGGGCGGTGCGGAGCTGCTGCGAGACGGCGGAGGCCGTGCGATGCGTCGCCTCCGCGACGGCCGTGATGCTGCCGCGATCGGCGAGCTCTCGAAGGAGTTGGAGATGTCGCACTTCCATATAGACAACCTACATCCATTGCTCAAATAGTTTCAGTTGTCCTAATACGATCCGCTCGCGACGATGGAGGCATGCCACCGCGCCACATCGCCCTCGCCGTCCTCGTCGCCGCGCTCTGGGGAGTCAACTTCGTAGCCATCGATGTCTCGCTCGACACCTACCCTCCCCTGCTCCTGATCGCGCTCCGCTTCGGCCTGCTCGCGATCCCGACGGCCATGTTCGTGCCCCGGCCGCAGGTCGAGTGGCGGTGGATCATCGGCTACGGCACCGGATTCGGGATCCTCCAGTTCGGGTTCCTGTACTGGGGCATGGCAGCGGGCATGCCGTCGGGTCTCGCCTCACTGGTGCTGCAGGCCTCCGCCCCGTTCACGGTGCTGCTGGGATCCGTGCTCTTCAGGGAGCGCGTCACTCCGATCCGGGTGATCGGCATCGCGGTCGCGATCGCGGGCCTGTCGATCGTGGGCTGGCAGCGCGCCGAGCAATCGGCGATCCTGCCGTTCCTCCTGACCCTCGCCGGCGCGCTCGGGTGGGCGATCGGGAACATCTGCAACCGTCAGGCGCAAACGACCGAGCCGTTCCGCCTCATGCTCTGGATGACCGTGGTCCCGCCGGTGCCCATACTGCTGCTGAGCCTGTTGCTCGAGGGCCCCGAGCGAATAGCGGCCGCGATACGTGCGGCCGTCACCCCGGCGGGTCTCCTGCCGAACCTGGGGCTCCTGTTCACGGTCGCCGTGGCGACGGTCGTCGCCTCCGGGATCTGGACCTGGCTCATGTCCCGGCACCCAGCGGCCCTCGTCGCGCCGTTCTCGCTTCTGGTACCGGTGTTCGGCATGCCCGCGGCGTGGCTCGCATTCGGCGAGGGAGTCCGGCCGGGCGAGCTCCTGGGCGCCGCACTCGTGGTGACGGGCGTCGCCCTCGGGACGACGATCCCCCGGAGGCGGCCTCGCCCCCGTCCTCGCCCGGGGCAAACGAGAGAACCCCCGGCCGGGCCGGGGGTTCTCTCACAGTGGGCGATACCAGACTCGAACTGATGACCTCTTCCGTGTGAAGGAAGCGCGCTACCAACTGCGCCAATCGCCCGTGGGCACGTCACCGTACCAACCTGAACGATCATACACGCTGAGCGTGCGATGCATGCGCACTCCCGGAGGTTCCGCGTGTTCCCGCCGCTCCCCCGGCTTCGCGGTCGGGCGTGTCGCCCACAGCGGGGCTCACCCGACGGGCGCGAGAGAGCTGTTCAGCTGCTGATCGAGCTCGCTGCTGACCTGGCCGAGCTCGCGCAGCTGATCCCTCTTCGCGTTGTAACGGTCGATGTCGGCCTGCAGCCCCTCGAGCGTCGCCTGGAGACCGTCCCTGCGTGCCGCGAGTTCCGCCTGGATGCGATTGAACTCATCGGCTTTCCCCGAGAACTCGTAGCGATCGTTGCGCGCCCGGAAGTCGGCGGCGTCGAGGTTGAACTGCTCGACGAGCGCATCGTATTCCGCGTTTCGCCGCTCGACGTCGGCGCGCAGCGCGGTCATCTCCGCCTCGAGCGATTCGGCCTGCTGCTGCAGATCGCTGAACACGGCATGGAAGGCGTCGAAGCGATCGAGCAGCGTCTCCCGATCCGCGAACCAGCGGGCGTAGTGCTGCTCGAGCGACTGGGGCAGATCCCTCACCTCGGTTCCGAGCACCGAGTGGAGCTCGTTGGCGAACGCCGAGGGAGACAGATGCTCGTAGACATCCATCCGCTCCTTCAGCGAGGGATCCTGCGCGCTCAACTCGTCGTACGCGTCTCGCAGTTCGCGCGAGAGGCGGGTCCGTTCACCCTCGCCCAGCCTCGCGAACACCGCGTGCAGCAGCTCATGCGCGGCGGTCACCTCCACGATGTCGCTCACGCGCTCGTCGGTCACGTCGAAGAGCCTGATGCGCTCCTTCGTGTAGCAGCCGAGCACGTGCCCCTCCTCCGAGTGGTCGACTTCGGCGCACTGGGTGTTGAAGTGCTGGCTGCCGTCCACCGTCGGGCGAGACGCGAGGAAGATCCGCTCGCCGCCGGGGGTGAGATCGAGCTCATCGAGGATCTCGGCGACGCGCGGCGAGGGATCGAAGCCGCGCGCCTGGAAGTAGTCGCTGATCTCCTGACGGTGCATCAGGCCGAGAGCGAGGGCCGCGAGCAGGGCCAGGGTGAGCAGGCCCGCCAGCACCCGGCCGAAGGCCTTCCTCACGCGCGTCCCCATGAGACCACAGTATCCGTGCGCTGTCTCGCTCCGCGACGAAACATCAGACTTGCGCGCAAAATTGAGTACAAATCGCAGATCAGAACAAACTATGCGGGTGCGGCGCGCCCGGGCTTCCGGCCGCGATTTGCACTCACCAGGGCACCCCTCTATAGTTATTCAGGTCGCCACGGCAGCGGAAAACGCGGTCAGGGTGATATGCGGATGTAGCGCAGTTGGTAGCGCATCACCTTGCCAAGGTGAGGGTCGCGAGTTCGAGTCTCGTCATCCGCTCCAGTGGCCGAGCCAGTCTCGGCCGCTTGTGGTGTCAACCACTCCGGTGGCGTGGCCGAGAGGCGAGGCAGCGGCCTGCAAAGCCGTATACACGGGTTCGAATCCCGTCGCCACCTCGCCTCACAATTGAATAGCCTGAACAGGCGCGATTGGCGCAGCGGTAGCGCGCTTCCCTGACACGGAAGAGGTCACTGGTTCGATCCCAGTATCGCGCACAGAGAGAAAATCCCCGGTCACGCCGGGGATTTTTGTTTTGTCGGGCGAGTGCCCGCCTCACATTCATCATCGGCGATTCCGTCCGCCCTCCCATGGCCCTTAGAATCCTCGCATGGACTTCTCCGAACGGATGCGGGGCCTCGAGAACGCCCGCAATTCGGACGACGATGAACTCGACCAGGCTCGGGTGCGTCTGCGGCAGCAGGCCGCCGAGTTCATCACGTTCGTCGCAGACGCGGTGGAGTGGGCGCGAGATCGCGGCGCCGAGCCTCGAGGCATTACCGCCACTCCGGAAAGCCGGGGCTACGTAGCCGATTGGGACGCCCGCGAGGTCGTGGTGGGAGGCGATGGGTCCCTCTCGTTCACCTTCTTCGGCGGGACGCTCTACGTCGCAAGACCGACAAAGCTCGAGCGGAATCCGCTGTTTAGGCGCAGCATCTCGGAGTACGGCTACCGGCTAATGGGCGAGCTGACGCCGGATCATCAGATATTCACCTCGGCGAAGGGGGCGCACGGCCCGCAGGGCTTCCGGATCACCGACTCGTACAGGTCGGCGGTCACCAACGCCTGTATCGACGAGCACGAGCCCTCCGTCATCGAGATCGAGACATACATGGAGCGGATGACCCGCAGGCTCTCCCGCGAACTCCTGTAGACGCCCGGCGAGACCCCGAGCTTCGCGCGCCCGACCCGACTGCTGCCTGTGGCGGTGGTGGTCGCCCCGCTCACCACCGGTAGTAGGATCGCAGAGATGATCCGTCGCCGCTCCCCCAGGACGATTCCTCTGCGCTACGACGATGGCTTCCGCGGGGCCATCGCCATGGTGGCGTCGTTCCTGGTGCTGCTGATCGTCGCCCTCGCGGTCGCGCTCACCGACCTCGGCGCCCTGCGGGATCTCCCCTGGTTCATGACCGGCGCCTGTCTCGGGCTCGCGGGTTTCTCGTTCATCTTCGTGATCTGGACGCACCGCGTGTTCACGGGGGCCTCCCCTGAGGAGGCGAAGCGCATCGCAGGAAAGCAGTATCTGCAGGGCCCGAGCCGCATCTCGCGCCTGCTCGGCTTCGGCGACGAGGGCAACTGGGCTCTGACCGCGGCGGCGACGGCACTCGTGGTCGCGATCGCGGCGGCTGCGATCGGCGCCAGATCCGGAGGGCTCTGGCTGCCCGTCCTGGTGCTCGCCACCGCGGCCTCCTCGTGGGCGACGATGGTCTACGCCTTCGCCCTGCGCTATTTCCGCCTGCATTCTGCCGGCGAGTGCATCGAGTTCGACCTCGACCCGGAGACGGAGGGCGAGCCCAGGTTCATCGACTTCGTCTCGATGTCGGTGATGGTCTCGTCGGTCGGGGCGCTCTCCGCCGGGCACCCGCGCACCCGCGCCGGACTCGCCGCGGTGCGCACCCACACCTTCATCGCGTTCGCCTTCAACGCGCTGGTGGTCGCGATGACGGTGTCGCTCGTGACCGCGCTCATCACCTCCGTCTGAGGGGCGGCCGAGCAGCGCCCAGCGGCGCGGCGGGGCGGCATAGCGACGTCGGGGCGCGTTATTCCGTGGAAGAACCTGCCCCACGACGAGGAGCGCGCCCCACCGTCGACCTCAGCAGCACGGCGGCCACGAGCGCGGTGCAGCCGCAGATGACCCAGACGGCGATGTAGCCCGACAGCGGTGCGGCATGCGCCGCCGGGTCCGCCGTACCGGCCGAAGCCGCCCCCGCGGGGCCGGCCCATGCCCCGGTGCCGTGGATGAGCACGAGGCCGAAGACCGCGGAGGCCGCGGCACCGCCCAGCATCTTGGACGAGTTCGAGAGCCCCGCCGTGATGCCGCTGCCCCGCTCGGGAGAGCGCTCGACGGCGAGGGCCGGCAGCGCGGCCAGCAGCGCCCCCGACCCCGCACCCGCGATCATCATGCTCGTGATGACCTGTCCGTAGCCGCTGTGGAACGGCACCAGCAGCAGGTATCCCAGCGCGACGAGACACGCCGCCGTCGGCAGCAGCACGGAGGGCGAGAAGCGCGTCGCCCTTCTCGAGTAGGCGAAGGCGCCGATCATCATCGACGCGAGATACAGCGCGATGATGATGGAGGCGGAGGATCCGGTCGCCCCGAGCCCGTAGCCCGAGAGCGCGGGGTCGGAACGAACGAAGGTGGTGAGCGGCACCTGCGCTCCGAGTACGCTCACGCCGAACAGCGCCGTGCAGAGGAATACGGGCCCGAGCGCCCGCCTGCCGAACAGCCGCACGTCGACGAAGGGGTTCTCGCGCCGCGACTCCCAGAGCAGGAACGGAACGATCGCCGCAGCACCCGCCGCGATGCACACCCAGGGCCGGGGATCGGCCGCCCCGTTCACACGCAACAGCGACAGGCCCCCGAGAACCGGCAGCAGCACGAACACCAGGAGTCCGAAGCCCGGAAGATCGACCGGCCCGCCGCTCGCGGACGCCGCCCTCCCCACCCCGAAGTGGATGACCGCGCAGCTCGCCAGCACGAGCAGGCCGGGTACGAGCAGCACGATGCGGATCGGCATCATGTCGGCGAGTGCACCGCCGAGCAGCGCGCCGAGCAGCGCCCCGGCCTGGAGCGAGACGATGAGCACTCCGGCCGCGCGCGCCGTGATGCGCGACGAGTCGGCCCTGCCGCGCACGCGCACCCAGATCAGGGCGATCGCGAGCGGCAGCCAGACGACATAGACCCCCTGCAGCGCCCACGCGAGCAGGAAGACCGGGAACGTCTCGGCGAGCGGCAGGGCGAGCGTCGCCGCCGCGGTGATCGCCGCCGAGACGAGCAGCATGCGGCGGTGGCCGAACAGGTCGCCGAGCCTGGCGAGCAGCGGCACGACGAGGGCGGAGAGCATGAGCTGAGCCCCTTCGAGCCAGTTCAGGTCGGCGTCGGCGATGCCCAGGTAGCGGGCGATGTCGGTGGCCATCGGCGCGTAGTATCCTTGGAGCCACCCGCTCGTGAACTCGACGAAGGCGAACGCCGCGACCGTCCCCGAGAGCGCGCCGAACGGGAGCCGTGCCATCGATCCCCTGATCCCTCATCTGTAGGGATCCTAGCGGGGTCGGCGCGGACTCTTCAGCGCCCGCGCTCCTCCGCCGCTCCGTCAGCGCCCGCGCTCCTCCGCCGACCCCTCGCCGTCCGCCGCATTGATGCGTTGCCGCTCGCGTCGGCCGTGCGTGAGCCTGCGGATATCCGCGTCGCGGTCGAAGCTCGAGCCGAGGGCGCCGGCGACCGTGCCCAACGCCGCGCTCAGCACGGCGATGTCGACGTAGTTCGAGAACTCGGCGGGGAATCCGAGCACCTCGCTCATGAAGTCGGGGTCGATCACGATGAGGGCGCTCAGCAGGATGATCACCGTGAGCGAGACGTAGAGCGCCACCACGCACAGCACGAGCGTGAGCACGGTCGAGAGATTGTAGAGCAGGATCACCTCTGCGAGGCTCGCGTGGGCGGGTCGGTCCCAGAGCCGGTTCCCGATCAGCAGCCACGCCACGATCACGCAGATCGCAAGCGTGCTGATGACCGCCAGCCGGAACGGGCTCAGCGCGGCAGACATCTGCCAGATCGAGTTGTAGAACACGCCGAACGCGCCTGCCGCCGCAGCTGCGGCGAGCGCGCTCGACAGCTTGGGGACCATCCGCCAGGGATCGTTCGTGAGCACCATGCCGAGCACGGTGCGCGCTCCCCCCGCCACGCGCCGCGCTCGGAGCAGCCGGTTAGAGTTCTCGGGCGCATCGGCCCAGCGCGCCCAGCGCAACGATCCCTCGCCCGTCCTCGGGCCGCACCGCTGCCCCCGCATCTGCAGCGCGCACGCGGTCAGCACGCGGAGGAGGCGGCGGGCCGTGGCGCCCGCTCCGAGAGTGGGGAGAGAGACGATCCCCACTCCGTCGGAGACCAGCACCTCCGCGACGAGCGGCCTGCCGTGCCCGTGCCGAGGGATCTCGGTCACCATGAGGATGATCTGAACGTCCTCGTACTCGACCGAGAGGCGCTTGACGTCCGAGACGTCGAGCGTGTCGTCGGGGTCGATCCTGATGAGCTCCGTGCGGAGATGGACGCGCACGGGAGCGCCGAGGACATCGGCGAGAGTCGCCTCGAGTCGATCGCGGATTCCTCGGCACCGGCGCATCGGGAGCCCCGGGTCGGCGACGACGAGCACGCCGACGCTCCCGCGGCTCGCCACCGCCGCTTCCCCGGGGCTACCGGTCGAAGACGTCCTTCGCGGCGTCCTTCGCATTCTCTGCGGCGTTCTTGAGGTCGCCCTTCACCTGATCAGCCTTGCCCTCGGCCACCTTCTCGTCATCGCCGGTGACCTTGCCGAGGGCTTCCTTGGCCTTGCCCTTCGCCTTGTCCATTCCGGCCGACAGCTTGTCCGATGCACTCATGTGGAGCCTCCTTCGTGTTGTCGCCCACCACTCTTCCAGTGCGCGGCGACCACTTCCAGGGGCTTGCCCCGAGCGCCCGCTCTGTGCAAGACTTCCGGGCTCCGTGCAAGACCGCCGGGCCGCTCCGGCTCCCCCGCTCGCGGAAGAGCCGGAGGGGGCGGCTACTCGTTGCCGATCTTGCCGTCGAGGCCGTCGCGGGCCTCCGCGATCTTGTCCGAGTGCTTGCCGCCGGTGACCTTGTCGGCGAAACCCGCGACGCCGTCGAGGATCTTATCGCTGATCTGCTCGGCCTGCTCGCTCTTCAGCGCCTCATCGACCTTGTCGGCGTTCTCCTTCGCGAACTCCGACGCCTTCTTGCCGAGATCTTCGAGTCCCATGGTGTCTCTCCTTCTGAGCCGGAAAGGGCCGGTCTCACCGCAATTATGGCGGCTTTCGGCGCAACCCGGAAGAGGAGGAGGGAGGGCGAGGGATCCCGCTCAGCCCGGGATGCGGTGCTCGGCCACGACGGCCGCGACGGCGCGCTCGAAGCGATCGCGCGGGAGCACGTGGCCCTCGCGCCGCATTCCGGCGTCGGTGACCCGTAGCAGGCGCTCGGGCGACAGGAAGCTCTCGCGGCCCTGGCCGTCCCACCCGCCACTGCCGACGGAGACGAAGCCGGGGTGCGGCTTCGTGCTGAGGTAGCAGCCGACCACCGTGACGGCGTCGAGCCTGCCGATGATGAGCACGGGGCGGTCCTTGCCGCGGCCGTCGTTCTCGGCGTAGGGCACCCAGGTCCACACGACCTCGCCCGGGTCGGGGGCGCCGTCCGGCTGCGGGGCGTAGGAGATGCGGATGCGTGCGAGATCGGCCCGCGGCAGGTCGGTGGTCGCATCCGAGCCCGATCGTCCGGGGCTCTCGACCGCGGTATCGGTTCGCGCGCCCCGCTTGTCACTCGTCCCCCCGAGCAGCGCCCGCCTGAGCGCGCGCCCCAGCCCGTACCAGATGCTCTCCGCCACGGCTACTCGACGATCTCGCTGGAGGTCAGCGCGTTGAGACGCGACATGCAGCGCAGGTACTTCTTGCGATAGCCGCCGTCGAGCATGCCCCCGCCGAAGACCGAGGTGAGCGGAACGCCCGTCGACCGGATCGGGATCTGCGCGTCGTAGACCCGGTCGATGAACGCGACGAAGCGCAGGGCGGCGGACTGGTCGGTGAGCTCGTGCACCTCGCGCAGGCCGATGCAGCCGACCCCGGAGAGCAGGCCGATGTAGCTCGAGGGGTGCACGGTTGCGAGGTGCGCGATGAGCTGCGAGAAGTCGTCGTCGGTCATGCGCGCCCCCGAGGCCGCGACATCGGCGAGCGCGAATCGGTAGGCGTCGTCCGAGAGCACGACCGCCTCGCCCGTGATGTCGCGCTGCCGATAGTCGACGCCGTCGATGCGCACCGTCTCGAAGCGGTCGGCCATCGCCTGGATCTCGCGCATGAAGTCGGCGGCGGCGAATCGCCCCTCGCCGAGCGCGTTCGGCGGGGTGTTCGATGTCGCGACGAACCGGGATCCCGTGGCCGTGAGGTCGCCGATCAGTCGCGTCATGAGCATGGTGTCGCCCGGATCGTCGAGCTCGAACTCGTCGATGCAGATGAGCTTGGCGCCCTGCAGCACATTCACCGCGCCCGTGTAGCCGAGGGCCCCGACGAGGGCGGTGAACTGGATGAAGGTGCCGAAGTACTTGCGCCCCGGCGTCGCGTGCCAGGTCGCGGCCAGCAGGTGGGTCTTGCCGACGCCGAAGCCGCCGTCGAGGTAGACGCCCGGCTTCGTCGTGCCGACCGACGGTTCGTCGGCCATCTGCTTCTTCCGGCCGAAGCCGAAGAAGCCGCCGCGCGACGCCTGCTGCTGCGGCTGCCCGAACGACCGCAGCAGATCGCGCGCCGCGGCCTGCGACGGGTACTCGGGATCGGGCCGGTACGAGTCGAACGACGCGTGGTCGAACTGCGGCGGCGGGACGAGCGAGGCGACGAGCTCGGCACCCGAGATGTCGGGGCGGCGGTCGACGAGACGCGAAGAGCTGTGCTGGGCTGAGGAGTCTGCGGGCATCGGAGACATTCTAGCCGCGCCAGGCGGGCCGCGGCAGCGCTCGCGCGAAGGCCTCGGTGACGCGCTCCCAGCGCTCGGGGTCGACGTTCCAGAGCTTCACGTGCTCGCCCGCGTCGCGCAGGCGCAGCTGCACCAGATCGGGCCGCAGCTCCGCGAGCCGCTCGGCGGGCCCGCTCGGCACGAAGGTATCGGCCGTGCTCGCGTGGATGAGCACCGGCACCATCAGTTCGTGGGCGAAGGCCTCGGGCGTCAGGGATTCGAACGGGATCCCTCCCGGCTCCCCCGCGCGCACCAGCCCGCGGTCGAGCAGGCGGATGCCGATGTCGGCGACGGGCATCGGCATCCGCCTGCCGCCGGCCTGGTGCCGCAGCAGCGACCGCCAGTCGACGGCGGGCGAGTCGAGGATCACCCCGTCGATCGACTTCGCGTGCGCGCCGCGCGCGGCCGACACGAGGCAGGCCGTGCCGCCCATCGACCAGCCGACGAGCGTGACCCGCTCGGCGCCCCGGCGCAGCGCCTCGGCGACGGCCGCGTCGACGTCGCGGCTCTCGGAGAGGCCGACGCCGTAGCGCCCGTGCTGGCCGGCGGGCGCCCCCGGGTCGTTGCGGTAGCTGATGATGAGGCTCGTGATGCCCGCCCTCGCGAGCGGAGCCGCGCCCCGGATCGCCTCCTCCGGCAGTGCGCCGCGCCCGTGCACGTGCACCGCCCAGCGGCGTTTCTTCGCACGCGCGGGCCGCACCAGCCACGCACGCGCATCGCCGAGCTCCGTCGGGTAGACGATCGTCTCGCAGTCGAGTCCGAGTTCCGCGGGGTCCGTGTACCACCATCCCGTGATGCGCCCCCTGGCCCCGGGGCGCAGCTCGCCCCGGTCGACGGCGACGACCGGACGCACGACGGCGCCGGCCCTCGCCTCGATCACGTCGCCGAGGCGAGCGTGGCCCGCTCCCTCGTCGAACAGGAAGGAGTAGCGTCCCGGCAGCTCCGCATCCTCCCCGCGCAGGCGCACCGCGACGGCTCCGTCGCGGTGTTCGACGCGCTCGACCACCACGCCCTCTGCCGGGCGGCGGGCCGGGGTCACCGCCAGCCGGGCGAGCGCGGTGCCGACCGCGATCGCTCCCCCGGCGACCGCCGCCGCGGTCGCCGCCGTCACCGCACCCAGCGCGAGCGCTCCCGCGATCCGCCTGCCCCGTTCAGCCACCAGCGCCTCCCAGATCGGTGTTCCCCGGCGTGCCTCCCGGGCATGTCATACAGCAAACTCTAGTGTTCCCTGGTGTGAGGGACACCACAGATGGGGCGCCCGCGGAGTTCATCGCCGCGGCGGAGCAGATCCGCGGCGCGCGGCTGAGAAGCGAGCTGACCGCCAGGGAGATCCCGGCACCCGAACGTATCTCGCCGCACTCGATCGCGCTCGCCGCCGGCATCACCAGGCACGGCGATAGCGACGACGACGCGATCGACTCCCCCTACGGGGCCGGCCGCTTCGTGCTGATGCACGACCCCGCCTCGGCGGAGGAGTGGGGCGGCCCCTTCCGCATCGTGTGCTTCGCGCAGGCCCCCCTCGAGATGGAGATCGGCGTCGACCCCTTCATCACCGAGGTCACCCGATCCTGGCTCGTCGACGCGCTCGACGCCAGGGCGGCCGACTACGACGCGCTCTCCGGAACCGTGACCAAGACGCTCTCCAGCGGCTTCGGCGGCCTGGCATCGCGCGGCGACGCCGCGCAGATCGAGCTGCGCGCCTCCTGGACCCCGCACGGCGACGACTTCGCGTCGCACGCCGAGGCCTGGTCGGAGCTGCTCTGCCTGCTCGCCGGCCTGCCGACCGAGGGGCTCGACTCGCTCGCGGCCCGCCGCGCCAGGCACCCGCTGACGGGGGTGTGAGGCTGTGTCGGAGAGAACCGCTGCGCCGGAGCAGACTGCTGCGCCGGAGCGAACCGATGTGCGCGAGCAGACCGATCTGCGCGAGCAATCCGAGCTGAGCACCAGCTGGACCATGATCACCGACGATGCCGGCGTGCGCCGCGCGGCCGAGCTGCTGGCCGCGGGCGAGGGACCGGTCGGCATCGACGCCGAGCGCGCCTCCGGCTTCCGCTACGGCTCGGAGGCCTATCTCGTGCAGGCCTATCGCCGCGGTGGCGAGGCGCTGCTCTTCGACCCCGTCGGCATCACCGATTTCTCACCGCTCGCCGACGCGCTCGCCGGCGAGGAGTGGATCCTGCACGCGGCGAGCCAGGACCTGCCGTGCCTCGACGAGATCGGCCTGCGCCCTGAGCGGATCTTCGACACCGAGCTCGCGGCGCGTCTGCTCGGGTTCGAGCGCGTGGGTCTCGGCGCGATCGTAGAGGCCCTCCTCGGCATTCGCCTCGAGAAGGCGCACTCCGCCGCCGACTGGTCGCAGCGCCCGCTGCCCGAGCCCTGGCTCGAGTATGCGGCGCTCGACGTCGCGCTGCTCCCCGATCTGCGCGACGCCGTGCACGCCGAGCTCGAGGCGCAGCAGAAGCTCGAGATCGCCGAGCAGGAGTTCGCCGCAGTGAGGGATCGCCTCCCGAAGCCGCCGATCGCGGAGCCGTGGCGCAAGCTCGCGGGCAACAGGATCCGCTCGCCCAGGCAGCTCGCGATGCTCAGAGAGCTCTGGACCGCCCGCGACGAGCTCGCACGGGAGCGCGACGTGGCGCCGGGCAGGCTGATCCCCGACGCCTCCGTCATCGCCGCGGTCGCCGCGAACCCCCGCTCCGCCGGCGAACTGGCCCGGCTGCAGACCTTCAAGGGGCGCGCGAGCCGCAGCGAGCTGAACCGCTGGTGGAAGGCGATCCTGCGCGGCAAGACCACCGAGGACCTGCCCGGCCCGCAGCGGCGCGACCCCGATGCGATCCCTCACCACCGAGGCTGGGCGCAGCGCCACCCCGAGGCGGCCGAGCGGCTCGCCGCGGCCCGCGCCGTCGTCGAAGCGGAGGCCGAACGCCGGCGCATGCCCGTCGAGAACCTGCTCACCCCGGACCACCTGCGCCGCCTGGCCTGGCAGCCCCCGCAGCCGCCCACGACCGATGCGATCGCACTCCGTCTCAGGGAGTCCGGTGCACGCGAGTGGCAGATTGCACTTACGGCACCAATACTCGCACCAGTTTTTGTAGATCACTCATAAGCATCTCGGACCGAGTCGCCGGAATTCCGCGGAATCCTCATCGGGGTAGCCAGCGCTGAGACTCAGTTTCTAGAATTGAGTGGATGCACGTTCGCAGAGCTGATGGAGGCGCAGTGATGGCAATGAGAGAGGTCGTGTTCGTCGACGGGGTGCGCACCCCGTTCGGGCGCGCGGGAGACAAGGGGATGTACGCGGGCACCCGCGCCGACGACCTGGCGGTGAAGGCGCTGCAGGGCCTGCTCGAGCGCAACCCGGCGCTGCCGCACGATCGCGTCGACGACGTCGGCATCGCGGCCACCACGCAGCAGGGAGATCAGGGGCTCACTCTCGGCCGCACGGTCGCGATCCTCGCGGGCCTGCCGGTGACCGTGCCCGGCTTCGCCCTCGACCGCATGTGCGCCGGAGCCATGACGACCGCGTCGTTCATGGGCGCTGCCATCGGCGCGGGCCAGTATGATCTCGCGATCGCGGGCGGCGTCGAGCACATGGGGCGCCACCCCATCGGCCTCGACGCCGATCCCAATCCCCGCTTCGTGGCGGAGAAGCTCGTGAGCCCCGACGCGCTCAACATGGGCATCACGGCCGAGCGCCTGCACGACCGCTTCCCGCAGCTCACGAAGGAGCGCGCCGACCGCTTCGGCATGCTCAGCCAGCACAAGGTGCAGGCCGCCTACGACCGCGGCGACATCCAGCCCGACCTGGTGCCCGTCGCCACACGCTCTGCGCAGGGCTGGGGCCTCGCGACCGAGGACGAGGGCCGCCGGCCGCAGACCACGATGGAGGCGTTGGCGGAGCTCAAAACGCCATTCCGCCCGCACGGCCGAGTCACCGCGGGCAACGCCTCGCCGCTCACCGACGGGGCGACCATGTCGCTGCTCGCGGGCGCCGACACAGCGGCCGAGCTCGGACTGAGCGCCAAGATGAAGCTCGTGTCGTTCGCCTTCGCGGGCGTGGCACCCGAGGTCATGGGCCTCGGCCCCGTGCCCTCAACCGAGAAGGCGTTGCAGCGGGCGGGCCTCGACATCTCCGATATCGGCCTCTTCGAGCTCAACGAGGCCTTCGCCGTGCAGGTGCTCTCGTTCACCGACCACTTCGGCATCGACGACGAGGATCCCAGGGTCAACCCCTGGGGCGGCGCCATCGCCTTCGGGCACCCGCTCGCGGCGTCGGGCGTGCGCCTCATGATCCAGCTCGCCCGCCAGTTCGAGCAGCGGCCGGACGTGCGTTACGGCGTCACGGCCATGTGCGTCGGCCTCGGACAGGGCGGCACCATGATCTGGGAGAACCCCCACTTCGACGGCAAGAAGCGCAGGAAGTAGAGCCATGACCGACTACAGCACCATCGACTTCTCCCCCCTGATCGAGGCGTCGGCCGACGAGGTCGTCACCGAGTCGTTCGTCCGCGATGTCGCCCTGCCGTCCGGAGGATCCCTCGCCCTCATCACCCTCGACAACGGGCGGGACCACACGCGGCCCAACACGCTCGGCCCGCGCACCCTGCAAGCGCTGAGCGACGTGCTCGACGCGCAGCGGGCGCGCGCCGCAGCGGGAGAGATCCGCGCCGTCGGCATCACGGGCAAGCCCTTCATCTTCGCCGCGGGCGCCGACCTCTCCAAGGTCTCCACCCTCGCGAGCGAGGAGAACGCCCGGCTCATGGCCCAGTACGGCCACTACGTGCTCGGCAAGCTGGGCAAGCTCGGCGTGCCCTCGTTCGCCTTCGTCAACGGCCTCGCCCTCGGCGGAGCGATGGAGATCGCGCTGAACAGCGACTACCGCACGCTCGACGCCTCGGCCGCGGCGCTCGCCTTCCCCGAGGTGTTCCTCGGCATCATCCCGGGCTGGGGCGGCGCCACGATCGTGCCGAATCTCATCGGCATCGAGAAGGCGCTCGAGATCATCGTCTCGAACCCGCTCAAGAACAACCGCATGCTGAAGCCGAAGCAGGCCTACGAGCTCGGCCTCTTCGACGCGATGTTCGGCTCCGCGAGCTTCCTGGAGCAGTCGGTGGCCTGGGCGGACGGCGTGCTCACCGGAGCCGTCAAGGTCGAGCGCCCCCACGTGCCGGGCAAGCTCGAGCGCCTCACCAAGTGGCCGGTCGCCATCAAGATCGCCCGCGATCAGCTGCGCGAGCGCATCGGCTCCGCGGCGAAGGCCCCTTACGTCGCCCTCGACCTGCTGTCGGCGGCGAAGGACGGCGACATCGAGCGCGGCTTCGAACGCGAGGACGAGGCGCTCGCCCAGCTCATCCCGGGCGACCAGTTCGCGGCGTCGATCTACGCCTTCGATCTCGTGCAGAAGCGCGCCAAGCGCCCGGCCGGCGCTCCCGACAGGGACCTCGCGAAGCCCGTCCGCAAGGTCGGCGTGATCGGAGCCGGGCTCATGGCCGGCCAGTTCGCCCTGCTCTTCGCGCGCAAGCTGCGCGTTCCCGTGATCATCACCGACCTCGACCAGGCCCGGGTCGACAAGGGCCTCGCCTACATCAACGGCGAGATCGACAAGATGCAGGAGAAGGGCCGGCTCTCGGCCGACGACGCGAACCAGGTGCGGGCGCTCGTCAGCGGCACGACCGACAAGGCGCTCTACGCCGACTGCGACTGGGTGATCGAGGCCGTGTTCGAGGAGACGGCTGTGAAGCAGCAGGTCTTCGCCGAGATCGAGCCGATCATCGCGGAGGACGCGGTCATCGCGACCAACACCTCCTCGCTCTCGGTCGAGGAGATCGGCGCGAAGCTCGCCCACCCGGAGCGGCTCGTGGGCTTCCACTTCTTCAACCCGGTGGCGATCATGCCCCTGATCGAGGTCGTGAAGACTCCCGCGACCGATGACGCGTCGCTCGCGACCGCGATGCAGGTCGCGAAGAAGCTCGGCAAGAGCGCCGTCATCACGGCCGACCGCCCGGGTTTCGTGGTCAACCGCCTGCTCGCGAAGTTCATGGGCGAGGCCGCCCGCGCACTCGACGAGGGTACCCCGCTGCCCGTGGTCGAGCGCGCCTTCGCGCCGATCGGCCTGCCGATGGGCCCGTTCGAGCTGATCGACCTGGTCGGTTGGAAGGTCGCGGCCCACGTGCAGGACACGATGGTGCGCCACTTCCCCGACCGCTTCTACGCGTCCGAGAACCTGCACCGCCTCGCGGAGGTCGATGGCCCCCTCGCGAAGAACAAGGCGGGCAAGGTCGAGGACCTGTCGAAGGCCGGGCGGAAGGCCGTCACCGTCGGCAAGACCGCGGTGACCGAGGAGGAGATCCTGCGCCGCGCCGAGGACACGATGGCCGAGGAGATCCGCATCATGCTCGATGAGGGCGTGGTCGCGGCGGCCGAGGACATCGACCTCTGCATGATCCTGGGGGCCGGCTGGCCCTTCCAGGCGGGCGGCATCACCCCCTACCTCGATCGCTCCGGTGCGAGCGAGCGGGCCGTGGGCGCGAAGTTCCACGACCCCGCGATCGCCGGGGCGCGCTAGTCCGGCGCCGGGCCGGCCGCCGCCCGGCCCGGCTTTCGCCCGCGGCCGCGCTACTCGTCAGTCGTCGAGCAGCGCGGCCGCGAACATCGGGCGCGCGGCGTCGGCGCTCGGCGGGTGGAACAGCGAGGCGGCCGCATCGCGGTGCAGGCGGCCGGCCTCGTGCTCGACGTTGAATCCGGCACCTCCCGCGCAGACGAGCGCGACCTCCGCCGAGCCGCGCGCAGCGGCCCCGGCGTTCAGCCTGGCGCTCACGAGGCGCACCGGCCACCCCGCGCCGTGGTCGACGAGCTCGTCGAAGTCGCGGGTGTGGGCCTCGAGCTGGGCCGGCACCGCGAGATAGTCGAGGTGGGCGTCGGCGAGCCTCGCGCGGAACTCCGGCACCTCCGAGAGCGGCGCACCCGCCTTCGCCGAGCGCCGCCTGCGAAGACCCTCGGCCGCGACCTCGAGGGCGCGGGCGGCGAGACCGGCGTAGACCGAGGCGACGAGGAGCTGGAAGTTGCTCGTGATCGCGAAGGTGAGCAGGTCTGGCGTGCGGCCGGGCGCGATTCGCCTGGCCACCCGCTCGGGCCGCATCCACGCCTCGCGCAGAATCGTCGCCCGGCTGTGCGAAGCGCGCATGCCCAGCACATCCCAGTCGTCGGAGACGACGACGCCGTCTGCGTCGCGGTCGAGGAAGCCGTAGACGAGCCGCGGCTCCTCCGGGTCCGATTCGTCGAGCCCGTGCACGATGAGGCGCGTCCAGACGGGCGACAGCGAGGTGAAGATCTTGACGCCCGACAGCAGGTAGCCGCCGTCGGGCTGCGGAACCGCCTCGGTGTTCGATCCCTGCAGCACCCAGTCGTTGGCCGGTTCGCTGATGCCGAAGGCGAAGATCTCGCCCGCCATCGCGTCGTCGAACACGTGGGCGAGGGATCGGTCGCCGCGGGCGAGCATGGCGCTCGCCACGCCGACGCACATGAGGTGCATGTTGATCGCGAGGGCGGTTGCGGGCGCCGCCCCGGCGAGCCGCTGCTGCAGCCGGGAGACCTCGTTGAGCGTGAGGCCCGGCCCGCCGAACTCCTGCGGCACGAACACCGTGAGATAGCCCTGTGCGCGCAGTTCGGCGAGGTCTTCCTCGAAGAACCGATTCTCGCGGTCGTAGTCGGCCGCGCGCCCGCGAATGCGCTCGATCAGCTCATCGGGCAGGTAGCGCGCCGCCAGCTCGGCGTGCCTGGTCTCACGGTCGGTCATCGTCGCTCCTTCGTCGTGGAGGTGTCGTCGTCGGAGTGTCCTCGGAGGCCCTGCGCAGCAGCAGGGCGCCGTTGTGCCCGCCGAAGCCGAAGGAGGTCGACAGCACGGCGTCGACGGGCCGCTCGCGCGCCGCGCCGGTCACGAAGTCCCAGCCGTCGAACTCGGGATCCTCGAGGTTCAGCGTGGGCGGCAGCAGCCCCGTGCGCAGCGTCATGATCGAGACGATCGCCTCGAGAGCGCCCGCGGCTCCGAGCAGGTGCCCTGTGCTCGACTTCGTCGCGGTGATCGGGATCCGGCGGGCGCGTTCGCCGAGGGCGGCCTCGAGCGCCAGCAGCTCGGCGGCGTCGCCCGCGGGGGTTCCGGTGCCGTGCGCGTTGACGTGGTCGACGTCTGCCGGCGTCGTGCCCGCGTCCTCGAGGCAGTCGCGCACGGCACGTGCGGCCCCGCGCCCCTCGGGGTGGGGCGCCGTGGCGTGATGCGCATCGCTCGAGGCGCCGAAGCCGGCGAGCTCGGCGAGCGCGGTCGCGCCGCGATCCCTCGCGCTCTCCTCAGACTCGACGACGAGGGCCGCGGCGCCCTGCGACATCACGAAGCCCGAGCGGCGGCGGTCGAATGGGCGGCAGGCCGCGGTCGGGTCGCTCTCGTAGCCGGCCGCGAGGGATCGCAGGTTCGCGTTCGAGGCGAGGTTCACCGCGTTCAGGCAATCCTCCATGCCGACGACGATCACCGCGTCGGCGTAGCCGTGGCGCACGCGTCGCAGTGCCTCCCCCAGGCCCACGGCCCCGCTCGCGCAGGTGGCCGAGACGCCCTGAGCCGGACCGGTGACGCCGTAGCGCTGACTGAGCAGCGCAGCTGCGGCGTCGGGCGCGCCGTAGACGGCGAGGCCGATGGGCACAGCACGGGGCCCCCGGGCGTCGAGCGCGCGGGTGGACCGCTGCTGCGCGTCGACCGGACCAGAACCGCTCGCCGCGATGACGGCGGTGCGGTGAGGGTCCCAGGGAAGCCTCGCTGCAGCGGTCGCCCCCGCGCCCGGTGTCTCCCCGCCGGGCGGCGCCGCCCCGGCCTGGGCGAGCGCCTCGTCCGCTGCGGCGATGGCCCAGTGCTGCACCGGGCTCAGCCTCCTGGCGAGGCCCGTCGGCAGCACCGAGGAGACGTCGAAGCCCCGCACGCGCCCCCCGATGTGCACGGCGAGCGGGTCGAACTCGTCACCTTCGAGCACCCCGATCGCGCTGCGCCCGTCGCGCACCGCCGCCCACGCGGCGTCGGCGCTCAGGCCGCTCGGCGTGATAGCACCGACGCCCGTGATCACCGCTCGACGCGACGCGCTCACAGCCGCACCGCCGAACCGGCCTCGACGGCCTCGGTCGTCGCCGGCCGCCGGATCTTGCCTCCGACGGTGCGCGGCAGGCGCTCGATCAGATACCAGCGCCGGGGTACGAACTGGGGCGCGAGTCGTTCGCGCGCGCGCCGCTGCAGCTCGGCCTTGCTCGGCGGGGCTGCGGATCCCTCGCCCTCTTCGCCGGCCGCCTCGAGCACGAGCGCGACGACGGAGCCGAGCCTCCGGTGCGGCAGCGCGACGGCGCACACCGCTCCGAGGCCGGGCATGCCGTCGAAGGCGCGCTCCACCTCGGGGAGCGCGACCTTGTGCCCTCCGGTCACCGCGATGTCGCCCGAGCGTCCGAGCAGCTGCAGCCGCCCGTCCACCATGCGCGCCTGGTCTCCCACCGTCGCCCAGCCATCGGCCCCTCGCAGCACGGCGTCGGTCGTGCCCGCGACGTAGCCGTCCGAGCACGCAGCGGCGCTGATCCAGAGCGTTCCGGGCTCGCCGTCCGCGACCTCCTCTCCCTCTGCGTCGCGCACGCTCGCCCCGATGCCCGGGTACACATCGATGAGGGTGCCGTCGCCGCCCCTGCTGTCGCCGATGAAGCCGATCTCGGCCGCGCCGTAGTAGCTGACGAGCCGCGTGCCCGGCAGCACCTCGGCGAGCCCGAGGCGCAGCGACTCGGGCAGGTTGGCGCCCCCGGTGACCACGAGATCGAGGGTCTCGAACCGCGAGGGATCGCGGCGCGCCGCGTCCGTGAGCGTCTGCACGACGGCCGGCACCGCGACGACGCGCGTGATGCGCTCCTCCGCCACCCTCGCGGCCATCGCGACGGGGTCGAAGACGTCGGCGAGGTGGGCCTCTCCCCCGGTGGCGAGGCACTCGATGAGCGCGTAGAGGGTGAGACTGTACGAGAGCGGCCCCGGCGCGAGCGTCGCCACGCCGGGCAGCGGTTCGAGGTGCGCACTCGAGACCGCGACATTGTCGCGGTACTGCCGCCGTGTCTTGAGGAAGGCCTTGGGATCGCTCGTGGTGCCCGAGGAGAAGAGCAGCAGGAACGCCTCATCGCCGTCGCGCACCGTGGGAGCCTGTGCCGGTTGGGCTGCGGCCTCCAGACGGCGGAACTCGTCGAGCCCCGCGATGGTCCCGCCCCAGTCGCGCTCCGCGAGAGCGCCCGCCAGCTCGGCATCGTCGCTGATGACCACGCCGATGCCCGTGGCGATGATCACTCCGACCCGGTGCGCGAGCGGCCAGCGGGGGTCGATCGTCGCGGAGACCGCGCGGTAGCCGGCGAGGCCCGCGACGATGCGCGCGGTGTGGAAGGCGGAATCGACGCTCACCGCCGTGATCGGGATGCCGCCGGTCTCGGCCGCCGGCGCAGGCGGATCGGGCTGCCGCGCGTGCAGTGCGTCGACCGCGGCGAACATGCGGCGCGAATCCTCGACCAGGCCCGCGTAGTCGAGGCGCGGGGCCGGTCCCGAGCCGTCCGCGGCCCCGCCGACGATCGCGGGGCGACCGGGGTCGCTCTCCGCGACTCGCAGCACGGTCGAGGTGATCGGCATCCGTCCCCCTGAAAGCTGTTGATGAACCCGGTCTAGTATATGCCGCGCGCGAGGCTATACGTCGCGCACGCGGGGCGCGACGTCCGCCGCGATCCGCTCGGCGGTCAGCCCGGCCTGCTCGAGCAGCTCGTCTCGGGAGGCGTGCTCGGGGAACTCGTCGGGCGTGCCGAGCTCGCTCACCGCGGTGTCGACGCCCGCGTCGCGCAGCGCCTGGCGGATGCGCGTGCCGATGCCGCCGACGCGGATGCCGTCCTCGATACTGACGACGAGGCGGTGTCCGCGCGCGAGTTCGACGACCGAACCGGCCACGGGGATCACCCAGCGCGGATCCACGACGGTCGAGGAGATGCCGTCCCGTTCGAGCAGTTCCGCTGCGTCCAGCGCGATCCGCGCCATCGGGCCGACCGTGACGAAGAGGACGTCGCCGGGTCCCTCATCGGGTTCCTCGTCGGATCCATCGCCCCGTTCCCGGAGCACGTCGACGCCATCGTCGGTGCGGCGCAGCGCCGGGATGTCGTCTCCGACCGGTCCCTTCGGGTACCGGATCACCGTGGGCGCGTCCTCCACCCGCACGGCCTCGGCGAGCAGCTGCCCGAGACTCGCCGCGTCGCGCGGCGCCGCGATGCGGATGCCGGGCACGATCTGCAGCATCGCGAGATCCCACACGCCGTTGTGGCTCGGCCCGTCGGGCCCCGTGAGCCCGGCCCGGTCGAGCACGAAGGTGACGCCTGCGCGGTGCAGGGCGACGTCCATGAGCAGCTGGTCGAGCGCACGGTTCATGAAGGTGGCGTAGATCGCCACCACGGGGTGCAGGCCGCCGTAGGCGAGGCCGGCCGCGCTCGTCACCGCGTGCTGCTCCGCGATGCCGACGTCGTAGACGCGATCGGGAAACCGTTCGGCGAGCCCGTCGAGACCGGTGGGCGCCAGCATCGCGGCCGTGATCCCGACGATCCGCTCGTCGCTCTCGGCGAGCTCCACCAGCCGGTCCCGGAACACGCCGGTCCAGCTGCGGCCCTCCGCCGACTGCACAGGCTCCCCGCTGCCCGGGTGGATCCTCCCGATCGCGTGGAACTGGTCGGCCGTGTCGTTCAGCGCGGGCGCGTAGCCGCGACCCTTCTCGGTGATCACGTGCACGAGCGTCGGGCGACCGTAGGACCTCGCCTGGCGCAGCGCCGTCTCCACCGCCACGAGGTCGTGCCCGTCGATCGGGCCGAGGTACTTGATGTCGAGGTTCGAGTAGAGGTCCTGGTTGCCCGAGGCGCGACTCGCGATGCCGCGCATGGCACCCCGTGCGGCGCTGTACACGGTGCGACCGGGTGCGCCGAAGGCCGAGAACAGCTTCTCGCTGCTCTCCTGCAGGTCGCGGTAGCTCGAGGTCGTGCGCACGGAGTTCAGGAAGCGGGCCATGCCGCCGATCGTCGGGGCGTACGAGCGGCCGTTGTCGTTCACGACGATCACGAGGTTGCGGTCGTTGTCGTCGGTGATGTTGTTGAGCGCCTCCCAGGTCATGCCGCCCGTGAGCGCGCCGTCGCCCACGACGGCGACCACGTGACGGTCCCGCTGCGAGGGGTCGGCCTGCGCCCTGCGCGCGAAGGCGCGGGAGATGCCGTCGGCCCAGCTCAGGGAGCTCGACGCGTGCGAGCTCTCGACGATGTCGTGCTCCGACTCGGAGCGCTGGGGGTAGCCGGCGATGCCGCCGCGCTGCCTGAGCCGCGAGAAATCCTTGCGCCCGGTGAGCATCTTGTGCACGTAGCTCTGGTGCCCCGTGTCGAACACGATCGGATCCCGCGGCGAATCGAAGACCCGGTGCAGCGCGATGGTGAGCTCGACCACGCCGAGGTTCGGCCCCAGATGACCGCCCGTCTTCGCGACCTCGGCGATCAGGAACTCGCGGATCTCGGCGGCGAGCATCCGCAGCTCCTCCGGCGTCAGAGCATCGAGATCGCGCGGTCCGGAGATGTCGTCGAGCATCACGCCAGTCTAGCCCGCTCCGCCCCCGTCGCCGCTCGCCGGACGTCGGGCGCGGAACTCCCGCCGACGCAATCGGAAGGGGCCGGATCCGGCCTTCCGCGTTACCGCTCAGACGAGCGAGCGCAGCACGTACTGCAACATGCTTCGTGAAATATGCGGTAGTTTGAAGCCGCATTCGGCATGAGTCTAGGGATAGGTGAAGCCACCGGCGCCTCGCCTCCTCTGCTGGACCGCGCATAAGCCTTGGAGGGCATATCCGGCGAATGTTCCAGGAGCAAGCGGAGCTACCACCGAAGGCGCAGTCAGGCCGGTCTGGGCTGCTTGACTCCGATCGACTTCGAGACCATCATGAACAACGACCTGGCTCTCGCGGCCTCACCACAGGGCCATCCTCCCCCGTGAAATCGCAGAGAAAGAGATCACGTCGATTCACACCGTGCGCGCGCATGTGAGGGCGATCTATCGCAAGCTCGGCGTGACTCGCACAGAATCGGCGTGACTTGCACAGAAGACGCCTTCCGCTGCGCCGAAACACTCGGCTTTCTCCGCTGCGTACGCCTCGATGGCAACAACCACGCACTCCGCCCAATCAAGTGACGCCCCACCCGCGGCCCGTCACCCCGCACCGATCATGCCAACCCCACCACGCTCAGGCGAATCGGTGCATCGAGGCTAAGGCACGATTAAGGACTCCTTGGTCTGGTGCCACCCGAAGCGCCAGTATGCGCTTGGTGACATCTGGTGCTGTTCGGTAAAGACCTTGGTGAAGCTTGAAGGATGAGCGTAGCCGAGTCTTTTGGAGGTCTGGGCTACGCTCAAACCGTCCTCGAGGTAGTGTCTCGCGAGTGTCATCCTGAGTTGGCTTCTCCAGCGCGCGAATGGAATACCGACCGCGGACCTCACCTCTTGAGCGAGGTCTTCAACAGCAACTCCGAGTTCGGCAGCCCAGGCGGAGAGCGGCCTGCTGTCGGCGGGGGTCGCTCTCACTCTCTGAAGGACCGTGCTTGCTTGAATCGATACATCGTTTGCACCTGGGCGCGCGTCTTGAGTCGAGCTGCACGCATTCTCTAGAAAAAGACGTGTAATGAAATGCGAATCATGCGGCTCCGGCCTGAGCTGGCTGTAATTCGCGACAAAGGTATGCAACAAGAATGCTTCATCCTCCTGCGCGAACGATTGCACGAACACACTCGGGCCTTTGGCCTGTCGCTTCATATCTCGTGAGCCGAGCGGGAGAAGAATCGAGCCTTCTTTCAAATCCACAGTATTCGATTCGTTAGCAGGCAGCCAAGCAGCATCCCCTTGGCTGAGGTCAAACGTTCTCTCTCCGATCTCTACGCGCGCGGTGCCTCGGTAGACCCAAACGAGAACATGAAAGTCATTTATCCGGTTCCAGGTTTTGCTCGGTGCTACCAGCGGTGGGAGTAGGGTCTCGACTTTCTCGACCCCTTGAGTTGAGTCGGATCGGTTTGGAAGCGGAAGATCGGACGAGGAGTCTGATAGAGCTCGGCGACCGGCCCGTCGTTTCGCAAAATCACGTGGGGTCATACTGGTGTGTCTCTGAAACGCTCTTGTTAGTCCGGCGGGAGTCATGAATCCGACCTGCTGCACTACCCACCCAATGTCGTGTCCCAGATCGATGAAGGTGGCCGAGGCTGCAATTCGAACGCTGGTTCTCCAAGTCGCAATACTGACTCCGGTCTCGTCAACGAACTGCTTTTGCAGTGTTCGAACAGAGACGTTCACACTGGCTGCCAGTTCGGGGATTGTTGCAGGGTCGCCGGGGTCTTCGATCAGGCGGCGCGCGACCCTTGCCGCTGCGTCTGAGGTGGGTTCAGAAGGTAGCGCGATGGGTGGGGCCGGGATAGGTGTTCCACTCGGGGTCGATCCTGGGGATTCCACGACGATACTCGCGAGTCCTTTCGAGGCAGCGATTCCTCGTAAGTACCCGATACTCCGAGCGAACTGGTAGATCAGCCAATCGTTCCATTCCGACGGGAAGTGAGTCCTTGTGGGGGCGTCGATCTGAAAGCGAACGCGCCTCGCCGCGGGAAATATTGGGAAAGCAACTGTTCCAGGAGCGGCATGAATACCGTAGGTCAGACCAGCAGGAACCCAGATCGCATCGCCCTCCTGAAGCAAGTGATCCTCACTACCGACGGACACCTTCGCTTCGCCCGAATGCACCCAGATGAGTGAAGGTTCCCGAGCGTTCCGGATCTGCGAGGCGGCAACTGCGGGGATCTCGCGTGGCAACACCAGCAACCGATTCATGCGTTTCAGACCCCCATCTGGGTATGCGAATCATGCACTTCAGGATAAATCATCTGATCATAGCAAGGGTAGCCTTACTCATTAGTTCGGTGCTGCCCGGTGCCTGTTTTCATGTCCTGTTCTGTTTCGAAGGAGGCACTCTTGCCTGCTGCTGCCCGACCCGTCTGCCTCATGCCAGTGGGGATCCGCTCACTAGAGGTTGCAAGGCTTGCCGACGTGACACCAGTGATGCGGCGCATCACGCTGACAGGCGCCGAGCTCAAGGAGTTCACCGGCTCCAATGGCAACTTCACTGCGGAGTTCCTCAGCCCAAACTTCGACGACGATGTCCGGCTGCTCTTCCCTTACCCTGGCGAGGACACTCCAGTGCTGCCCGTGATTGAAAACGGGCGAGTCACCTTTGCGCCGGGGCGCAGGCCGATCGCGCGGGCCTATACCGTGCGAAGGTTCGATTCCGGTGCTGGAGAGCTAGACCTCGACATCATCCTGCATGGTGATGGTTACGCCTCGACCTGGGCGAAGACGGTTGCCATCGGGGACCCCATCCCGGTCGTCGGGCCGGGTAAGACGCTCCCGCTGCCGAAGGACGTCAACCGGTCAGTGTTACTCGGGGACGACACAGCAATCCCCGCGATTGCGAGATTCCTCGAGGAACTCGCGCCGAACAGTGAAGGTGAAGCGTTCATTACCGTCCCGAACGGCGACTACATCTACCCCCTCACGAGCCCAGATCTATTCGAAGTGCACTGGCTGGTCGCAGAACCCAGCAAGGAAAAGACGGAACGGACGCTCTGTGCGGCGCTGCAGGATCGCGACCTTCCGGCTGAGAACCTCTTCGTCTGGGTGGCCGGTGAGCAGTCAGAAGTCCAGGCGACCCGACGATATCTCGTCAACGAACGCGGCATTCCTCGCCAGGCGGTCAGTTTCACCGGCTACTGGAGGCGTGGACACTGCGGTTTGCCTACACCAGAGCAGGCGGACCGTTCCGATTCAATCCACTAACGAAAGGCATTCATGTCCCTCAGCACACGTTTACGAAAGAGCGCACTGGTCGGCGCGGCACTCACCGCCGTCCTGTTGTTCTCCGGCTGCGCATCGGATGCTCCCGCACACGATTCCGGCGCTAGTACGGAAACGTCGAGCCTGCTTCCGGCAGCCGAAGGTAAGACAGAGTACCCGTTGGCTCTTGAGTCTCCCTACGGAGAGACAGTGCTCGAAGAACGTCCCGAGCGAATCGCGGCAATCGTGCCGAATGGCGTTGACACGGAGCTGCTTCTCTCACTCGGTGTAACTCCGGTGCTGAACTCGAGCATGATCAGCGAGGGCGGCTACCTCGAAGCGCACGGAGCGTCGAAACTCGAAACCTACGAGTTCGTCCGTGGTGAGGATGTGCCAGTGGAAGCGATCGCCGCGGCCAAGCCTGATCTCATCGTGACCGTGGGCTGGGTACCGGGGTTTGGCGAAGTCAAGGACATCTACGATCGACTCGCCAAAATCGCTCCGGTTGTGACCAGCCCTGCTCCCGACCAGCGGATGATCCCGTGGCAGGACTCGATCCGCATCCTCGGTGAGACGCTTGATCTGAGCGACGCGGCAGAGGCAGTGATCGCCGAGCACGACGAGTTGTTCTCGGGGATCCGTGCAGAGCACCCCGAGTTCGCCGGGAAGACGGCGACCTGGGCGATCTACTATGGCCCGGCGAACGGGCTTCAGTATTTCTCACAAAACGGATCAGCCCCTGAGCTATTCCTCACCGATCTCGGCTTCTCCCCCAACCCGAACGCCGCCGAGTTCGCTCAGGACACCATGGTTAGCGATGAGTTGATCGCAAAAATCGACGCCGACGTACTGCTGCTAGGCCAGAGCGAAGCGACGACCCCTGAAGAAATGGAACAGCATGTGACCGGTACGGAACTCTTCATGAACCTTGGAGCAGTGAAGTCTGGCAAGTTCATCCAGTTCCCGCCAAAGGCCGAGGACGGCGGCGATCTTCTCTGGGCAATCACCAGCGGTGGCCCAATCGGGAACGCCTGGGCCGCTGAGCAGGTCGCGCCGATGATTGCAGAGAAGTTCTAACAGCGCAATCGATCCGGGGGCGCGGCGTCGCACTCCGGCACCGCGCCCTCTCACAACCACTAGTCAGGAACAGAGATGGTCTCCCTTGCGAATGCTCAGACGACGACACGACTACCAGCAACCGGTGATCCGATGGTTCGGCGTCGGCTCCTCGGGATCGTGGTGCTCATCTCCGCACTAGGAGCAGTGCTCGTGCTTAGTATCACCTACGGCGCGAACCCGCTTCCTATCACTGAGGTCTGGCGCACTGTCTTCACCCCGGACGGCACTGAAGCATCTTCGATCGTGTGGACGCTGCGCGTGCCGCGCACGCTCGTCGGTATCGTCGCGGGCGCAGCCTTTGGTGTCGCAGGTGCACTCATTCAAGCCATCACTCGCAACCCGCTTGCTGATCCCGGCATCCTAGGCGTTAACGCGGGCGCCGGGTTTGCCATCACGGTCGGGGTCGGGGTATTTGGGGTGACAGGGATCGCCGGCTACGTCTGGTTCTCTTTCATCGGCGCGGTCTCCGCGACAGTGCTCGTCTATCTCATCGGTGCAGGCGGACGCGGTGCGGTCTCACCGGTTACGCTCGTGCTCGCAGGTATCGCGCTTGCCGCTGTATTGACGGCGTTCTCGACCTTCCTGCAGCTCATTGACGAGGAGACGTTCCGGTCGTTCCGCAACTGGAGTCTCGGATCACTCGCACGAGTCCCGGTCTCGGACACGCTCACGGTGCTGCCGTTGACCGTAATGGGGCTGCTGCTGGCATTGATCATCTCGGGCTCACTCAACGCCGTAGCGCTTGGCGACGATCAAGCCGCCTCTCTTGGGGCGAACGTCAAGCGTACTCGCACGATCGGGCTCATCGCGGTGACGCTCCTCGCGGGAGGCGCTAACGCACTCACCGGTGGGATCGCATTCGTCGGGCTCGCCGTGCCTCATCTCGTTCGGTGGCTCACAGGCCCCGATCAGCGGTGGATCATCGCCTACACAGTGATTGCTTCCCCGGTACTGGTGCTCGGTGCCGACGTGCTCGGCCGCGTGATCGCACGTCCTGGAGAGATCGAGGCAGGGGTCATGACCGCTGTGATCGGCGCTCCGGTGCTGATCACACTTGTGCGGCGCAGAAAGGCCTCCGGTCTATGAGTATGCAGATCAAACCCGATTCGCACATCGATTTCGGGTATCGGGATAGTCAAGTGCGCGTCGGCGGGATCGCCGCGCTTCGATGGAGCGCGCGAAGCGCAACGGTCAACACCATTCTCCTCCTCATCGCCCTGGCCGTGGCGGTGCTCGCACTGGGCTTCGGAGACTACCCGCTCAACCCGCTCGAAGTCGTGACAGCACTCACAGGGCATGGAGCCGAGTTCCAGCGGATGATCGTGACAGAGTGGCGACTCCCAGTGGCTATCGCTGCTGTGCTCTTCGGTGCGCTGCTTGGCATCGGCGGCGCGATCTTCCAATCGCTCACCCGCAACCCCCTGGGCTCTCCCGACGTGATCGGTTTCGACGCCGGCGCATACACCGCAGTCGTGGTCACCGTACTGATGATCGGAACGAAGCACTACTGGGGTATCGCTAGTGCAGCGCTGATCGGTGGGCTCGCCACGGCAGCGGTCGTCTACCTCCTGGCATATCGACGCGGGGTGCAGGGCTTCCGGCTGATCATCGTCGGCATCGCGGTCTCGGCCATGCTCGGAGCCGTCAACATCTACCTCGTCACCCGAGCAGACATCACCGATGCGATGAGCGTCGGCTTCTGGGCGGCGGGTTCCTTGAGCCGGGTCAGTTGGGAGGGCCTGATCCCCGCTTCTATCGGGGGACTCATCATCTTCATTCTGGTCGTGATGCTCTCGCCGTCGCTCAGACAGCTTGAGCTGGGGGATGATGCCGCGCTCGCCCAGGGAGTCAATGCGAACCATGCCCGTCCAGTACTTCTCATCATCGGAGTCGCTGCAACGGCACTCGTGACCGCAGCTGCAGGCCCCATCGGGTTCGTAGCGCTCTCGGCCCCGCAACTTGCCAGGCGTCTCGCCCGAACCCCTGGCGTCACCGTAGGCTCTGCGGCCTGCATGGGAGCAGCACTCCTCGCCGGCGCCCACACCCTCTCGCTCCTCATCGCCGAAGCATACAGGCCGATACCGGTTGGTTTGATCACCGTCTGTCTCGGTGGCCTCTACCTGATCTGGCTCCTTATTCGAGAAACGAGAAAGTCCATATGACTCGAACGGAACCTCTCACCTTTACGAGAGACCACACACCTACGAGCACTGAGTCACGTTTACGCGCCGTGCATCTGGCTCTCGCATACGATAAGCGCTCGATCTCCCGGGATCTCTCCGTCACGATCCCCGACGGTTCGTTCACGGTGATCATCGGCCCTAACGCCTGCGGCAAGTCCACGATGCTCCGAGGTCTCTCCCGCCTCCTGAAACCCGAAGCAGGCCAGGTCGTGCTCGATGGGCGCAGCATTCACGAGTACCCCATCAAAGAAGTTGCGCGTCGCCTCGGTCTACTCCCGCAGTCTTCCACCGCCCCCGATGGCATCCGCGTCGCCGACCTGATCTCGCGAGGCAGATACCCCTACCAGAACCTCATCAAGCAATGGACCGAAACCGACGAGGCCGCCGTTTCCGAGGCGATGGACGCGACCGGTGTGCGCAACCTCTCTGGCCGCCTTGTGGATGAACTCTCGGGTGGGCAACGTCAACGGGTCTGGGTCGCCATGGCGCTCGCTCAGCAGACCGACATTCTGCTGCTCGACGAGCCCACCACGTATCTCGATCTCACTCACCAGATCGAGCTGCTCGAGCTATTCACCGACCTTCACCACTCGGGGCGCACCCTGGTGGCCGTGCTGCACGACCTCAACCAGGCCGCACGCTACGCAACGCATCTCATCGTGATGCGTGATGGGACCATCGTCGCGGAAGGAGACCCCCAAAAGGTCATCACTGAGGAGATGATCGAGCGGGTCTTCAATCTACCATGCCGTGTCGTGCCGGATCCCGTGGCAGGCACACCGCAGGTCGTACCGCTCGGCAGAACGCGTGATCAGCGTGCGTGGTCAAGCACGAGAAGTGGAGACGCACGATGAGCGTCCAAGGAACGAAGGATGCCGCCGGGCTGAGAACACCGCTGCGTCGGGCACTGAAAACAGGGCGTTGGCAGCTCAATTTCGCTGTGCTCACCGCTGCCGGGAGCGGCCTCGCCATGCTCGGGGCACTGTGGTGCGTCGTGCGGCTCATTGCAGAACCTGGTCTCGACTCCGTGTTGTGGGCGTGTACGGCGTGGGTACTCGGGGCAGCGCTTTCAGCGTCTTCTTCCTGGCTCGCTCACGAAGGAGAGGCCAGATTCGCCTCAAGCCTTCGGCGCCGAACCGCTGAACACCTTGCGGAGATGCCCATGCGCGAGATCTCGAAGTACAGCGGCAACGACCTCAGACGGCTGATCGGAGATGACGTGGCTGCGCTGCACCATATGGTCGCGCACTTCCCGTCGGAGATTGCCACGCTCGTGATCGTGCCGCTTACCTCGATTGCGCTGCTGCTCGCATACGCTGGTCCGATCGGCCTTCTTGTCCTGATTCCGGGGGCACTTGCGACCGTACACTTCTTGGTTGTTGTGCCGCGCATGTCTGCCCGGTACGGTGAGCAGACCACGAGGGTCATGGGAGAGATCCTTACGGCGGTCGATGACTACGCCGCAGGCATGCGCACCTGCCGCATCTACGGGGTGACCAGTGGTGCGGCTTCCGACTATGCGCGAGCCACCTGCAGCTTCACTGAGGGATTCGTCGGCTACGTCCGAAAGGTCTCCACGTTCTCCGCTGTCGCAACGGCATTCCTGCAAGCTGTCGCCACCTACGCGATCGCTTACGCGGTCGGGTATGACCAGCAGCCAGAGGTGCTTGCGGCGATGCTGTTCTTTGGACTCGCGATCGTCACACCAGCCATGCGGTTGGGTCACGGCATCGATTACATCCGAAGCGGCCGAGTGGCGGCACAGCGCATCACAAAGTTCCTTGCAGGACCAACGCTTCCCGTAACGCGAAGTATCAAGAACGGTGTGGCCCAGGGGCTGCGACTGTCGGGACTCACGCTTATGCAGGATGATCGCCCGCTCGTGCGCAGCCTCACGCATACCTTCGAGCCTGGCACCGTGACCACAATCACTGGACCAAGCGGCTCAGGGAAGTCGACGCTCCTGCGGTTCGTCGCCGGACTCGATATGGCGCACGAAGGAGAAATCCGACTGGGCGGCAGCGACGCAGAATCTGCGCCACACCGACAGGTATTGCTCATTCCGCAGGGCGGCGATCTCCTTCCCGGCACTATCAGAGCCACAGTCAGCCTCGGCTCGTCCAAGACCGATGACGAGTCCCTCCTGGAAGCGCTTCGGCGGGCACAGCTCGAACTCCCGCTCAATACCCCGACTGAATTCCTCTCCGGAGGGGAACGCCAGCGCTTAGGAATAGCGAGAGCCTTCCTGAGCTCCGCACCGACGATTCTGCTGGACGAACCAACCAGCGCGCTCGACGACACGACCAGCAATCGAGTCCTTCACGAGCTGCGCACGATGACCAAACAGCAAGGATGTGCCATGGTCATCGTCACCCACGATCCACGTATCGCAGAGATGGCCGATGTGCGGCTCTCACTAGACAGCCTGAGCCGCGAGAAGACAGGAGTGAGTCAATGAGCATCTCTCTCGCTCAGATGCTGCAAGGCTTCGCCCCCTCAGCACGGAGAACACTCACGATCATATCGGGAGGCTGGGCACTGGTCGCTTTGATCGAGGCGCTCGCGTACACCGTGCTCGGGTTCTCAATTGCCAACCGTCAGCCTCCGCTGGCGGTTATCGCTGCCGCAGCGGTCGCGATCACGGTTACAGTTCTCGTATCCCGCAGTGGCTACCTCACTGGAGCAGGGCTCGCAGTCCAGCTCTACCAAATGCTCGGCGAAGCGTTCGCACGGGCGAAGCTGGCGTGGTTCACCGAGACCAACCGTGCCTTCATCGGCACCGTCGCTGGCAGCACCATCCCGTTCCTCATGAGTGTGCCAGCTCATCAGCTCCAAACCTTGATCGTCGCACCGCTGCTCCCACTTTTTGTCGTTGTCGGAATGTGGATCATTGCGGACATCGGTATCGCCGGTGGGGTCGCTCTCCTGCTTGTCGTTTCCTTCGTCATACAGTTCTTCGCCCAGCGCACACTTGCCGATGCTGATGCAGGACGAGCGAGAGAAGAGGCATCCGCGAACGACGCCTCATACGAGTTCCTTGACCATCTGGAGCTACTTCGCACCGCTCTCGGCTCTGCAGATGCAGTCAGCCGTACCGCCCAACATTGGGAGGGACAGCGAGCTGCTCTCCGCCACACGAACCGCGCCACGGCGCAAGCCATGCTGCTGTCCACGCTGATCGGTGCCGTCCCCACCGTAGGCGTATTGCTATTGCTTGTTCTGACAGAAACCTACGATGCGCCCATGATGCTCGCGATCATCATGCTGACTCTTCGGGCGGCCGCCCCACTTGAAGCGCTCGCGATCGCCGGACTCGCCATCAACGATCTCCGCAACGCAGCAGACCAGATCCGCGCCGTCAGGGAGGTGCCGGTACTCCCCGAACCGGCAAGCGCTGGGGACATCAACGGGCACAGCATTGAGATCCGGAACGTCACTCACGCTCCATCCTTGCAGAACGTCTCCGTGAGTATTCCCGAAGGGTCAACCGTCAACGTCCAAGGCCCGACAGGGAGCGGGAAGAGTACCCTCCTGAGCCTGCTTATGCGCTTCGACGATCCAGACATGGGCAGCATTACGATCGGTGGTGCCGATCTCAGGGACCTTCACTACGACCAGATCGCTGCACAGATTGCCTACGTCCCTCAAAACCCCGACGTGTTCTCCGGAACACTCGCCGATAACATCAGAATCGGTAACCCTGAAGCCAGCGATATAGAGGTAATCGAAGCGGCACGCCAAGCTGCGCTAGAGCCCGTCATTGCTCAGGATCCCGAAGGTATCCAACAACAGGTCGGACACCGCGGCAACGCTCTCTCCGGAGGCGAACGGCAACGTGTGGCGATCGCGCGTGCGCTCCTCAGAGATTCACCCATTCTCATCCTCGACGAAGCAACATCCGCATTGGATATCGCCACGGAGCGTTATATCGCCGAGGCTTTGTCAGCTCGCCCGTCAACGGTAATCCTGGTCACACATCGTGACAAAGAAATGTGGTTACCATCAGGCGAAATAGATCTGGGGTAGCCCATGCGTTGAGCAGAGTTCGCTGGGACTGTCAGCCGGTCACCTTGCACTGGGCAGCGGCATCGCCTTTCCTTTTGGTCAGGCCTGACCAAATTCACCGCTAGTCGGACAGTCCCCCACGTCGAGGACCGGGCCAGCGCACTTCGTCAGAGCACGCGATAGGCACCGAACAGGCGCCGTCCGCCCGCCCTTCAGCGCCAGCGCGGTACACGGGCGGGGCGTACTTCGGCGGGACCGACCCGCACTACGCGAAGAGGTCAACCGGGTACAGATTCGATGAGGCACACAATGTGCTGCGCGCCGCTCACGGCCCGCAGGCTCACGCCACCGAGTTCCCGAGAGCTACCAGACCGACCCAATTCTATCGGCTTCTTAGTGGAGGGAGCCGTGGGCGTTCCTGACTCAGCTCGCTAGCACGAGAAAGGCCCTGATCCTTGGGTGAGGGTCGGGGCCATTCTCGATTGACAGCGGTTAGCTCTATGCTGGCATCACGCGGGATTCGTTGTTCTGCGGCTCGCATGAGGAGCCGTGATCCTGGACCCCGCGCTGGTAGCTACACTCGGGTCTCAACTACCGGCAAGTTCGCGGCGGACACGGCGGAGGCCCGGGCTCGCGCCCG
>NZ_JAGDYL010000028.1 GCF_017565705.1 Leucobacter ruminantium | reverse complement strand
TCGTTAGCCGCGCGGACCTGACCGCGATTCAGGACTCGCTCAACGGCCGACCACGCAAGACGCTCGGATATCTGACACCATCGGAGAAGTTCACGGAACTCGTTGCGACCACCGGTTGAATCCGCCGATCCTCAGCCTGCCCGAACTTCACCGACTCATATAGGAGACACGCCCTAGACAGGGATCAGGCCGAGCGATCCAGGATCCGGGCGGTGCTGGCCTGCGGGGCGAGGTCGAGGCGGCGCAGCAGCTGCGCGTTGAGGGCGACGACGACGGTCGAGACGGACATGAGGATCGCCCCGATGCTCATCGGCAGCACGAAGCCGATCGGTGCGAGGACGCCCGCGGCCAGCGGCACGGAGACGAGATTGTAGCCGGCCGCCCACCACAGGTTCTGCTTCATCTTCCGGTACGCCGCCCGGGAGAGCTCGATGACCGACAGCACCGACCGGGGATCGGAGGAGGCCAGGATCACACCCGCCGAGCCGATCGCCACGTCGGTGCCCGCCCCGATCGCGATGCCGACGTCTGCCTGGGCGAGCGCGGGGGCGTCGTTCACGCCGTCGCCGACCATCGCGACTCTGCGGCCCTCGTGCTGCAGCTCGGCGACCTTGGCGGCCTTGTCCTCGGGGCGCACCCCCGCGAACACACGATCGATGCCGAGATCCCGCGCAACTGTCTCGGCGACGGCCCGCGCGTCGCCCGTGATCATCACGACCTGCGCACCGGCGGCATGCAGCGCGTCGACGGCCTCGCGGGACTCCGACCTGATCTCGTCGGCCAGCCGCAGGGCGCCGATGACCTCGCCCTCGGCGATCACGTGCAGGATGATCGCGCCCTCCTCGCGCCAGGCGTCGGCGACGGCGAGTTCGCCGGCGCCGTGCTGCTCGAGCAGATAGGGGCCGCCGACCTCGACCACGGTTCCGCCTACGACGGCCCTGACGCCCACGGCCGGCGAGGACGAGAACTCCGTGGCGGCGGGTACGTCGAGCTCGCGGGCGCGAGCCGCGCCGACGATGGCGCGGGCGAGCGGGTGCTCGCTATCGGCCTCCGCGGCGGCGGCCAGCACCAGCACCTCGGCCTCGGTACGGCCCCCGACGGACTCGACGCCCGTGACGGTGGGTTCGCCCTTCGTGAGAGTGCCGGTCTTGTCGAACAGGACCGCGTCCACAGTGCGCATGGACTCCAGCGCGAGGCGATCCTTGACGAGCACGCCGCCCCGGGCGGCCCGCTCGGTCGCGATGGACACCACCAGCGGGATCGCCAGGCCGAGCGCGTGCGGGCAGGCGATCACGAGCACGGTGATCGTGCGCACCACGGCGGCGTCGGGCAGCCCGGCGAGCGTCCAGACAGCGGCGGTGACGAGCGCCGCACCCAGCGCGAACCAGAACAGCCACGCCGCCGCGGTGTCGGCGATCCGCTGCGCCCGGGACGAGGACGCCTGAGCGTCTGCGACGAGCTTCCGGATGCCCGCGAGCGCGGTGTCGTCCCCGGTCGCGGTGACCTCGACCCGCAGGCCGGAGTCGGTGGCGACGGTGCCGGCGACCACCTGATCCCCGACCTCGCGGCGCACAGTCTTAGACTCGCCGGTGATCATCGACTCGTCCATCGACGCCGACCCGTCGACGATCCTGCCGTCGGCGGGAACCGAGGATCCCGGGCGCACGATCACCACGTCGCCGACCGCCAGCTCGGCCGGAGCGACCCTGACCACGTCGTCGCCGTCAACCCTCTCGGCCTCGTCGGGGAGCAGCGCGGCGAGCGAGTCGAGGGCGGAGGTGGTCTGCGCGAGCGAGCGCATCTCGATCCAGTGTCCCAGCAGCATGATGACCACCAGCAGTGCCAGCTCCCACCAGAAGTTCAGCTCGTGGTGCAGCATGCCGAGGCTCGCACCCCAGGAGGCGAGGAATGCGACGGTGATCGCCAGTGCGATGAGCAGCATCATGCCCGGCTTGCGGGAGCGGATCTCGCTCAGCCCGCCCGAGAGGAACGGCCTGCCGCCCCAGAGGTAGACGACCGTGCCCAGGATCGGCGACACCCACGCCACCCACGCGGCCTCGGGCAGCTGATAGCCGACGAGGTGGGCGAACATGTCGTTGAAGGCCACTACCGGCACGGCGAGCACGAGCATGATCCAGAACAGGCGGCGGAACTGCCCGACGTGGTCGCCGTGATCGTGGTGGCCGGCATGACCGGTGCGCCCGCGGTCTGCATGGCCGTGGTCGTGGTGCGAGTAAGTCGCGTAACCGTGATCGTCGTGCCCGGCCCGGCCGTCCGACGCGTGCTGATGCGCATGCTCCACGTGGTCGTGGTGTCCTGTCGAGTGATCGCTGCTCATGATCTCCTGCCTTCCTGCGCGGCTCGCGGCCGGAGAGCTGCAGTCCTCTCCCGGTTCAGCCGGTACGACAATCCAACGCTATACCCCTAAGGGGTATTCCTGGACGAAGCGATCATCTTCGGACTCAGGGCAAAACGGGCTTCGTCGCGCGGAACTCGACGGCGCAGCTCAGGATTGCGCGATGGCACCCACGATCTTGCTCTTCGTCGTCTCAACGGCCATCGTTCGACCCATCGATCTCCCGAACGTGGAATCGCACCAGCTCCTCGATCAGCTCATCGGGAAGCGGGTTATCGAGGGTGAACTGGATCGCGTGCTCGGTGGTCTTGTACCCCGAGAGTGAATCTCTCAGCGCCTCGATGGCCCACGACGAGGGGTAGAAGCTCATGTGCTTCTTGGAGGCGGTGAAGTACACCAGCGCGCGATCCCCGTACTTCAGCGTCGGCATGCGGTACGTGATCGCCTCTTCGACCTCGGGCACCAGTCGCGTCACGAGCCGGCGTATGCGTTCGAGCTCCGCGCGGAATGCGGGATCGACGCGGGCCAGATACTCGTCGATGCTCGTCGCTGCGTCGCCCATCGCTCCCCGTCCTCTCCTCGAAGGTCTCCGGTGCGACTCTATCCGAGAGGCCCCACGAGATGGACGAACTCGGGAATCCGGACGGGCCAGATACGCCCACCGCCCCCGACGCGAACGGCCCCCCGCCCCGGGGCGCGAGTTCCCGGGCCGGAGGCCGTCTCATTCGCGTGCGCGAGGGGGGACTTGAACCCCCACGTCCGAGGACACTGGAACCTAAATCCAGCGCGTCTGCCAATTCCGCCACTCGCGCGAAGCGCCCGCGGGCGCCGTCTCAGCTTAGCGCTCGTCGACGGTTCGAGCGCCCTCCGGGAGCGGGCTGCCGACCGGCACCCGTACGGTGATGAACCCATCGGGATCGGCCGCACCCGACCAGGCAGACGCCGCCGTGTCGGCGCCGCGCAGCCCCGCCTCGATCCGCCCGGCGGTGATCGGCTGCGCCGAAGCCGCGGGGGAGTGGTGGCTCATGCGGTCGATCCAGGCGAGCGCGAGAGCCGAGACGATGAAGGCGAGGTGGATCACGACCTCCCACAGCACCCCGTCCCAGGAGTAGAGCACCGAGCCGTCGGCGTTCCGCACGACGCCGTCTTCCATACGACCGACCTCGATGAACGTCTTGAGCAGGTGGATCGACGAGATCGAGATGATCGAGATCGCGAGCTTGACCTTGAGCAGGTTGGCGTTGACGTGCGACAGCCAATCGGGCTCGTCATGGTGCCCCTCGACGCGGATCTTCGACACGAAGGTCTCGTAGCCGCCGATGATCACCATGATCAGCAGGTTCGCGATCATCACGATGTCGATGAGCGCGAGCACGCTGAGCATGACCTCGGTCTCGCTGATGTGGCCCGCGATGATCGCGTTCTCGACGAGGTGCCAGAGCTCGACGAAGAAGAGCACCACGTAGACGGCTTGGGCGATGATGAGGCCGAGGTAGAGCGGCGCCTGCAGCCAGCGGCTCGCGAAGATGAAGCCGGCGAGGGTGCGCGAGGCTGGGCCCGGGCCCCTCTCGGCGCTGCGCTCGATCGGCGGCGCGGAACGGTCGATCACGGGATCCCCTCAGGTCGTCTCGGCACGAACGGGTGATCATGCTAGCGCAGGGGTGCCGCGCGGAAGCTGAACGCGGGTATACTGGTCGCCGCGAGGGGGAGTATCCCGAACACCTGGCATCGTCAATACGCAGCGCTCCGTGGCGCTGCCGGTGCGGGCGGCAACGCGAGAGCGCTGCCGGGGAGAGACCTTCGGTCGTTCGCGCACCCTTGCGCCCGCCGAAGGAAAGAGTCCACGTGACGTCAGTTCTCCCGCTCTGGTTCGAAGTCGGCTCGATGATCGCCCTGGTCGCGATCCTCGTGCTCGACCTGCTGCTCATCATCAAGCGCCCTCACGTGCCGAGCATGCGCGAGGCCAGCCTCTGGGTCGGTTTCTACGTGCTGCTCGCGCTCGTGTTCGCCGGTGCGATCTTCCTGCTCGGCGATGTGCAGCACGGTACGGAGTTCCTGGCGGGCTGGCTCACGGAGTACAGCCTCTCGATCGATAACCTGTTCGTGTTCGTGCTGATCCTCGCGAGCTTCAAGGTGCCGCACGCGTATCAGCAGCGCGCGCTCATGATCGGCATCATCCTCGCACTCATCTTCCGCGGCCTCTTCATCCTCGCGGGTGCCGCGATCATCGAGCGCTTCATCGCGGTCTTCTTCCTCTTCGGCGCCTGGCTCATCTGGACCGCGTGGCAGCAGGTGAAGCCGGGCGGGCACGACGACGAGGGAGACAGCTGGATCATCCGCCAGGTGAAGAAGGTCATGCCGTTCAGCGACCACTACGACGGTGGCAAGCTGCGCACGACGATCGACGGCAAGCGCATGTGGACCCCGTTCATGCTCGTGCTCATCTCGCTCGGAGCCACCGACCTGCTCTTCGCGCTCGACTCGATCCCCGCGATCTTCGGTATCACGCAGAGCCCGTTCATCGTGTTCACCGCCAACGTGTTCGCGCTCATGGGCCTGCGCCAGCTCTACTTCCTGCTGGGCGGCCTGCTCGACAAGCTCGAGTACCTCAAGTACGGCATCGCCGCGATCCTGGCGTTCATCGGTGTGAAACTGATCCTGCACGCCCTGCACGAGAACGAGCTGCCGTTCATCAACGGCGGCCATCACGTGCCGGTTCCCGAGATCAACATCTGGATGTCCCTCGGCTTCATCGTCGCCGCAATGGCCGTCGCCACGATCGCGAGCGTCGTGAAGATGCAGCGCGAGGCGAAGGCCCATGGCGAGAGGCTGCACCTCGGCGCTGCCGATACCCCCGAGGACTGATCGCGTCTCACGATCTTCGCGAGGGATCCCGCCGCAGGGATCCCTCGCGGAATCATGAGAGCCCGTGCGCTGCGACTCCCGGCCCGGCCCGGTGATAGACTCTTGCTCATGCGTATGCGGCAGCTTCTTCTTCGACGCCGCGACGGGGTCTAGCCCATCGGCCCACCCGTCGCGGAGTTCTCGCATGGCCGATCCACCGCGCACGGAGCCGAGCATGTGTTCGTGCAGCGCAGAATTTCCGAGAAGAGAAGCACACAGAATCATGACTGATCAGCACGCGTCAGAACCCGCGACCGCTCCGCGTCCCCGCACCCTCGCCGAGAAGCTGTGGGACGCCCACACCGTGGTGAAGGGCGAGGACGGCAATCCCGACCTGATCTACATCGACCTCCACCTCATCCACGAGGTGACGAGCCCGCAGGCGTTCGACGGCCTTCGCATGGCGGGCCGCCCGCTGCGCCGCGTCGACCTCATGATCGCGACCGAGGATCACAACACGCCGACGGTCAACATCACCAAGGAGATCGAGGATCCGACGAGCCGGGTCCAGATCGAGACGCTGCGCAAGAACGTCGCGGAGTTCGGCGTGCGCGCGCACCCGCTCGGCGATAAGGAACAGGGCATCGTGCACGTCGTCGGCCCGCAGCTCGGCCTCACGATGCCCGGCATCACGGTCGTCTGCGGTGACAGCCACACCTCGACCCACGGCGCATTCGGCGCGCTCGCATTCGGCATCGGCACGAGCGAGGTGGAGCACGTCATGGCGACCCAGACGCTGCCGCTGAAGCCGTTGAAGACCATGGCGATCAACGTCGAGGGCGAGCTGCGCCCCGGGGTCACCGCGAAGGACATCATCCTCGCCGTGATCGCGAAGATCGGCACGGGCGGCGGGCAGGGCTACGTGCTCGAATACCGCGGCTCGGCGATCCGCTCGCTGAGCATGGACGGCCGCATGACGATCTGCAACATGTCGATCGAGGCCGGCGCCCGCGCGGGCATGGTCGCGCCCGACGAGACGACCTTCGAGTACGTGAAGGGCCGCGATCACGCGCCGAAGGGCGCCGACTGGGACGCGGCGGTCGCCTATTGGAAGACGCTGCCCACCGACGAGGGCGCCGTCTTCGACAGGGAGGTGTTCATCGACGCGAACGAGCTCGAGCCGTTCGTGACGTGGGGCACCAACCCCGGCCAGGGGGTGCTGCTGAGCGACCGCGTGCCGAACCCCGCCGAGATCGTCGATCCGAACGAGCGCGCAGCCGCCGAGCGCGCGCTCGAGTACATGGACCTCGAGGCGGGCACGCCCATGAAGGAGATCGCGGTCGACGCGGTGTTCATGGGTTCGTGCACGAACAGCCGCCTCGACGACCTGCGCACCTTCGCCGAGCTCATCAAGGGCAAGAAGAAGGCCGACGGCGTTCGCCTCATGGTGGTGCCGGGCTCGGCCCGCGTGCGCCTCGAGGCCGAGGCCGAGGGCATCGACCGGATCGTCGAGGAGTTCGGCGGCGAGTGGCGCTTCGCCGGCTGCTCGATGTGCCTCGGCATGAACCCCGACCAGCTGGCGCCGGGGGAGCGCTGCGCCTCCACCTCGAACCGCAACTTCGAGGGGCGCCAGGGCAAGGGCGGGCGCACGCACCTGGTGTCGCCGCTCGTTGCGGCGGCCACTGCGATCCGCGGAACGCTCTCGAGCCCCTGGGACCTGCAGGAGGACGCGGCGAGAGGGATCACGCACGACGCCCCGCCGCTGACCGAGGAGCAGGCCGCGAAGATCCGCCGCCGTCTCACCATCACCCCCGTCGCAGAGATCGGCGCAGACGAGAAGGTCGAGGCCTGAGCCATGGACAAGTTCACCACGCTGACCGCCGTCGCGGCTCCCCTGAAGCGCTCCAACGTCGATACCGACCAGATCATCCCGGCCGTCTTCCTGAAGCGCGTCACCAAGACGGGCTTCGACGACGCGCTCTTCCACCACTGGCGGCAGGATCCCGAGTTCGTGCTCAACCAGCCGGTCTTCGCGAACGCGCAGATCCTCGTCGCGGGCCCCGACTTCGGCACCGGGTCGTCGCGCGAGCACGCCGTCTGGGCGCTGCGCGATTACGGCTTCAAGGTCGTGATCTCGGCGCGCTTCGCCGACATCTTCCGGGGCAACTCGGGCAAGCAGGGGCTGCTCGCCGCCCAGGTCGAGGAGGCCGACGTCGAGCGGCTGTGGGCCGCGATCGACGCCGATCCCGGCGTCGAGCTCACGGTGAGCCTCGAGGACTGCACGGTGTCGGTCGGGAATACGACGGTGCCGTTCCAGATTGATGAGTACACCCGGTGGCGGCTGCGCGAGGGGCTCGACGATATCTCGTTGACCCTGCGCGACGAGCAGGCCATCTCCGATTTCGAGGCGACGCGTCCCAGCTGGATGCCGACGACCACCCTGTCTTGAGGAGCCGAGTGAGCGACAACGACCAGACCCCTGAGGCGACCCCCGACGGGGGTCTCAAGCACGATGCGCAGCAGGCGGGCGCACGCGTCGGCCTGACCTCCGACGAGATCATCATCAACGGCGGACGGCCGCTGAAGGGCCGTATCGAGGTGCGCGGCGCGAAGAACCTCGCGCCGAAGGCGATGGTTGCGGCCCTCCTGGGCCAGACCCCGAGCATCCTGCGCAACGTGCCGAACGTCTCCGACATCCGCGTGGTCGCCGGTCTGCTCGCCCTGCACGGCGTGCTGATCACGAAGGGCGACGATCCGGGCGAGTGGCGCCTGGATCCCTCGAACGTCGAGCAGGCGCACCACGCCGACATCGACGCGCACGCGGGTTCCTCGCGCATCCCGATCCTGTTCTGCGGCCCGCTGCTGCACCGCCTCGGCGAGGCCTTCATCCCCGATCTCGGCGGCTGCCGCATCGGCGACCGCCCGATCGACTTCCACCTCGACGCGCTGCGCAAGTTCGGCGCCGTCGTCGAGAAGCTGCCGAGCGGCATCAGCCTCACCGCGCCGAACGGGCTCAAGGGAGCGAACATCGAGCTGCCCTACCCGTCGGTCGGGGCGACCGAGCAGGTGCTGCTCACGAGCGTGCTCGCCGAGGGGCAGACCGAGCTGCGCAACGCGGCCATCGAGCCCGAGATCATCGACCTCATCTGCATCCTGCAGAAGATGGGCGCGATCATCACGGTCGAACCCAACCGCGTCATCTTCATCGAGGGCGTGAAGGAGCTGCGCGGCTACGACCACCGCGCCATCTTCGACCGCAACGAGGCCGCGAGCTGGGCCTCGGCCGCTCTCGCGACCGGGGGCGACGTGTTCGTCGGCGGGGCGAAGCAGGAGGAGATGATGACCTTCCTGAACGTCTTCCGCAAGGTCGGCGGGGACTTCGACGTGCACGACGACGGCATCCGCTTCTGGCATCCGGGCGGCCCGCTCAAGCCGGTCACGATCGAGACCGACGTGCACCCCGGCTTCATGACCGACTGGCAGCAGCCGCTCGTCGTGGCGCTCACGCAGGCGGAGGGCGTGTCGACCATCCATGAGACCGTCTACGAGAACCGCTTCGGTTTCACCGACGCGCTCAACAAGATGGGCGCCGACATCCGCGTCTACAAGGACGGGCTGCACGACGAGACGCGTCGCGTGCTGCGTCGCGAGTTCGAACAGGCCGCGGTGATCACCGGCCCCACCCCGCTCTCGGGCGCCGAGATCGAGGTGCCCGATCTGCGCGGCGGCTTCAGCTACCTCATCGCCGGGCTCACGGCCGAGGGGCAGACGAAGGTCACGAACCTCGGGATCATCTCGCGCGGCTACGAGAACTTCATCGAGAAGCTGCGCCAGCTGGGCGCCGATTTCATCTTCGAGAGCTGAGATCTCCGACACTCCGGGCGCGGCGGTGATTCTGCGCCCGGATTCCGCGGCCTCCCGGCGGATATGCCGTCGGGAGGCCGCGGCGTCCGGGATAATCGAAGCATGACTCACACGGTGCAGCTGCGGAGCCGGCCGTCGGCAGAGAAACGCCGACCCTCGATGTTCTGGTTGCTCGCCGGGATGATTCTTCCACTGTGGTCCCTCATGGTGCGCTACCGCTTCACCCCGACCTCGAAGCTCCCCTCCGGCCCGTTCATCCTCGCCCCCAATCACTACAGCGAGATCGACCCGATCGCCATGGGCGCCGCGGTGTGGCACCTCGGGCGTCTGCCGCGCTTCATGGCGAAGGCGAGTCTCTTCAAGGTTCCGGTGCTCGGATGGGTGCTGCGGGCGTCGGGGCAGATCCCTGTGGAGCGCGAGGGATCCAGCCGCTCCGGCAACAGTCCGATGGGCGCTGCGAACCAGTTGATCGAGCGGCAGGCGGGCGTGATCGTGTATCCCGAGGGAACACTGACGAGGGATCCCGAGCTGTGGCCGATGCGCGGTAAGAGCGGAGCGGTGCGCCTCGCCCTCGCATCGGGCATCCCGCTGATACCCGTCGCCCACTGGGGCACGCAGCGGTTGATGCCGCGCTACGGCAAGCGGATCCACCCCTTCCCCCGGAAGACGATCGAGGTCGCCGTGGGTGAGCCCCTCGACCTCAGCCGCTACCGCGACCGGGGCCTCGACCAGCGGGTCGTGTCGGAGGCGACGAAGGATCTGATGGACGCGATCACCGCGCTGCTCGCCGAACTGCGCGGCGAGCAGCCGCCCGCTGAGCTGTGGGATCCGAGCAAGCACCAGCAGAGCGAGACGGGACGCTTTTGAACACACGACCGATTCCCATCGTCGCGGCGGGAGAGCGCCGCAACCGCGGCCGCAAAGTCGCCGTCATCGGAGCGGGCAGCTGGGGCACGACCGTCGCGAAGGTCCTCTGCGACGCCGGCTGCGACGTGCGCATCTGGGCCCGGCGCCCCGAGGTGGCGAGCGAGATCCAGGTCGCGAAGCGCAACTCGCAGTACCTGCCGGGCATCAACCTGCCGAAGCAGCTGCAGGCGACGAGTGATCTCGCCGCTGCGCTGAAGGGCGCGCGGCTCGTCTTCCTGGCGGTGCCGAGCCAGACGCTGCGCCAGAACCTGCTCGATATCGAGCCCTACCTCGACCGCCGCAGCGTGCTCGTCAGTCTCGTGAAGGGCGTCGAGAAGACCACGACGATGCGGATGTCGGAGGTGATCGCCGATACCCTCGACCTCGAGCCCGAGCGCATCGGGGTCATCTCGGGGCCCAACATCGCCCTCGAGATTGCGAAGGAGCAGCCGACCGGCGCCGTCGCCTCGTGCGCGTCGCTCGAAGTCGCGCAGGAGATCGCCACGGCGGCCTCCGCGCCCTACTTCCGCACTTACGTCAACACCGACGTGGTGGGCACCGAACTGGGCGGCGTGCTCAAGAATCTGATCGCGCTCGCGATCGGCATCGTCGACGGCGTCGGATACGGCGAGAACACGAAGGCGGCGATCATCACCCGCGGTCTCGCCGAGATGACGGAGTTCGCGGTGGCGCAGGGAGCCGACCCGACGACGCTCTCGGGCCTTGCGGGCCTCGGCGACCTCATCACCACCTGCCAGTCGCCGCTCTCGCGCAACAACACCGCCGGCCGGCTCATCGGACAGGGGTACACGCAGGAGGAGACGCGCGAGCAGATGCAGCAGGTCGCCGAGGGCATCACCTCGGTGGCTCCCGTGCTCGAGATCGCCCGCGAACGCGGTATCGTCATGCCCATCGTCGAACAGGTGCAGATGGTGCTCGAAGGCCGCATGGCGCCGAAGGATCTGGGCCCGCACCTCGCCACCGAGGACGACGTGCCGCAGCCCGAGCTGAGCCTGAACGCGACGAAGCCGGGCCGATGGCGGCGGCTGCTCGACCGGATGAGGGGACACGCCGAATGACCGAGAACGAATTCGGCCCGGAGGCCGCCGTGCGGGCGAAGCGCACCCTCGTGCTGCTGTTCGGCGGCCGCTCGAGCGAGCACGGCATCAGCTGCGTCACCGCGGCCGGCGTGCTGCACGCCATCGATCGCGAGCTGTTCGACGTGATCCCCGTCGGCATCACCAAGCACGGCGCGACGGTGCTGATGCGCGAGGACGAGCTCGACGGCTACCGGCTCGACGCCGCGGCGCTGCCCGAGGTCCTCGACAACGGTACGCGGGTGCTCTGGCCCGCCTCGACCGAGACACGATCGCTCACCGTGATCCACTCCGACGGCGATATCCGCTCCCTCGGCCACGTGGACGCAGTGCTGCCGATGCTGCACGGCCCCTACGGCGAGGACGGCACGATCCAGGGCCTCTTCGACCTCGTAGATCTGCCCTACGTGGGCAGCGGCGTGCTCGGCTCGGCGCTGTGCATGGACAAGCACGCCGTGAAGACGGTGCTGTCCGAGGCCGGCATCCCGGTGGCTCCGTGGCGCATGATCACCCAGGGTGAGCTCGACAGGGATCCCTCGCTCATCTCATCGCTCGACGAAGGGCTGAGCTACCCGCTCTTCGTGAAGCCGGCGCGCGCGGGATCCAGCGTCGGCGTGAGCCGGGTCACCGGGCCGGAGGGGCTTCCCGCGGCCCTCGAACTCGCCTTCGCGGAGGACCGCATGGTGCTCGTCGAGTCCGGCGTCGTCGGTCGTGAGATCGAGATCGCCGTGCTCGGCGGCCGCGACGGGGGTGCTCCGCGGGCGAGCACCGTGGTCGGCGAGATCGTGTTCACGGGGCGCGAGTTCTACGACTTCGAGGCGAAGTATCTCGGCGCGGCCGGAGTGGAGCTCGAACTGCCCGCCTCGGTGACCGAGGCCGAGCTCGCGGCGATCGGCGACGCCGCGGTGCGGGCCTTCGAGGTGGCGCAGTGCGACGGGCTCGCGAGGATCGACTTCTTCCTGACCGACGACGGCCCCGTGCTCAACGAGATCAACACGATGCCCGGCTTCACGCCGATCTCGATGTACCCGCGGCTGTGGGAGGAATCGGGGCTCGGCTACACGGAGCTCATCACCGAGCTCGTCGAACTCGCGCTCGCGAAGCGCCCGGCGTACTAGGCTCGCGGGGACGGCGGCGCCCGGATCCCTCGCGGGGTCGGCCGGATCCCTCGCGCCTCTCCGCCTCGGCTCCTCGCGCGGATGGGGCAGCTCATTCGGGTCAGAACGCCGGATTCGGTCCGAATGAGCTGCCAGATCCGAATGAAGGGGTGCCGCGCCGCGCGGAGAGGCGGCGGAGAAACCGACGGCGGCGCGCGGGCTTCCGTCGGCGCCGCGCAGCCTACGCGCCCGGGCCGAGGTCGAAGGTGTCGTCGACGCTCGTGCACTGCCGCACCTGCGGCAGCTCCTTCACGACTGCCCCGAGATCGAGTACCGCGGCGGTGCCGCTCGCCTTCTCGGAGTCGACGATCACCTCGAGACCGGGGGAGCGGCCGTAGGCCTCGAAGCGGTAGAGCGGGGCGCGCGAGTCGTCGACGATCCAGTCGACGCCGTTCACGTTGACGCACTCCTGCGTGGTGGGCCCGCTCGGCTCGATGCCGCAGTAGAGCAGCACGCCGGCGGGATCGCCCCAGGCGCCGGTCGCCTGCGCGTTGGTGGTGCGCTTGTCGAGCTCGGCGACGGTCTGCGGCAGACGCACGATGACGTCGGCGCAGGCCGGGTCATTGGCGTCGGGCGCGGCGTCCATCGGCACATCGCCCGCGCACCCGGTGAGCAGGGAGGCGGTGGCGACGAGGGCCGCAGCTGCGGCGGCGAGGCGGGTGCTGCGGGAGGTCACCCTGCCAGCCTACCGCTGCGCGGCCGTGCGATCCCGCGGAGCCCCGAGGCGCTAGCGTGGAGGTGTGATCAGAAGCGAGGGATCCGCCCAGACCGTCGGCGAGCTTGGCGAGAGCGGCGTGCTCGCGCGCGTGCTCGCGCAGCTCGGTGCGGCGGACGCGGCGAGCCTCGGGCCGGGCGACGACTGCGCCGTCATGCGGGTGCGGGGCGAGCTCGTGGTGACGAGCGACACGATGATCGAGGGCCCCGACTTCCGCTCCGCCTGGCACTCGGGATACGAACTCGGCTGGAAGCTGGCCGCGACGAACCTCTCCGACGTCGCGGGAATGGGCGCGCGTCCCACCGCGCTCACGGTCTCGCTCGCCGTGCCGGGGGACACGCCGGTGTCACTGCTCGAGGAGATCGCGCGCGGGCTCGATGCGGCCTGCCGGGCCCTCGCGCCCGGCTGCGGCGTGATCGGCGGCGACCTGGGGCGCGCCCCGGTGCTGGTCGCCGCGGTGACGGCACTCGGCGAGCTCGACGGACGGCCCGCCGTGACGCGGACGGGCGCCAGGCCGGGCGATACGGTGGCCTACGCCGGCGATCTCGGGCTCGCCGGCCTCGGCCTGTCGCTGCTCTTCGCGGAGTCGGCCGAGGCCGACGGTACGGCGCATGGGCGCGCCCTGCCCGGGCTGCGGAAACGGCACGCCGCCGCGCTCGCGGCGCAGCTCGCGCCTACGCCCCCGATCGGGCTCGGCGCCGTCGCGGCCGAGGCGGGGGCGACCGCGATGATGGACGTCTCGGACTCGCTCTCGCTCGACGCGGCGCGCCTCGCAGGCGCGAGCGGAGTCGCGATCGATCTCTCGACGGCCGCGCTCGAGTCGGGTTTCGGTGTGCAGCGGGGGCAGGCGGTGCCGCTCGTCGCGATGCTCACGGGCGGCGAGGATCACGGCCTCCTGGCGACCTTCGCGCCCGACGCCGCGCTGCCCGAGGGGTTCCGTGCGATCGGGCGAGTCGTCCCGGAGGGCGAGGGATCGCTCACCCTCGACGGAGCCGCCTGCCGTCCGAGCGGCTGGGATCCCTACACGGTCGTGCCGCCGGGCTCCTGAACAACCGCACCGCTCAGGCGACGGGGGCGACGATGACCGTCTCGACCTGCTCCCGCAGGCGCTCGAGGTGCTTCTCGTCGATGCCGTCGTCGACGACTACCGCGGCGAATTCATCGAGGCGGGCCTGCCGATGCAGCGCGCGCCGCTCGAACTTCGTGTGGTCGACGAGCAGAACCGTTTGCTCGGACTGGTTCATGAGCGCCCGCTTGGTGAGCAGGGGCACCTCCGCCGGATGGAAGGTGGCGTGGTTGCCGACGGCGGTCGCCGAGATGAATGCGACGTCGATTTGGAGCGCGCGGATCCCATCGATCGCCGCCGAGCCGTTGAACGACATGAACTCGTGCGAGTAGCTGCCGCCGATCGCGATCAGCCGGCTCTTCGGTACGGCGGAGACCCTGTCGATGATGATGTGGGAGTTGGTGACGATCGTCAGGCCCGCCCGCTCCAGGAGGGCGGGCACGAGTGCGAGGGCAGTGGTGCTGTCATCGAGTGCTACGACCCGCACGTCCTCCTGCGTGTCGAGCCAGTCGCTCGCGGCCGCAGCGATCGCGGCCTTCTGCGGCACCATGTGATGTTCGCGGAACGCCACGTTCCGCTCCTGCTCTTCGAAGGGTGTGGCGCGCGCGCCGGAGCGGACCTTCGTCAGGGCGCCTCGGGCGTCGAGGGCGTCGAGGTCGCGGTGGATCGTCATCGCGGTCACGCCGAAGCGGTTCGCGAGTTCCGCCACCCGCACGAAGCCCTGCTCGGAGACGAGGGTGGAGATCTCGCTCCGGCGCTGGTCTACGTCGGATCTACTGGCCATGTGCGCCTCCGGTCACGACTTTCGACTTTCCGTGTGTTCTCCGAGGCTAGCAGGGGTCGTCGGGGGTGATCCGCCGTTCAGGCCGCGCTCTCCGGATGCTCGTATGCGTCGATGAGCGCGACCTTCTCGGCGCTCGCGCTCGAGGTGTCGAAGCGGTATTCCAGCCATTCGCGCACGAGGCGCCTGGCGAGTTCGAGCCCGATGACGCGCTGGCCCATCGTGAGCACCTGGGCGTCGTTGCTGAGGATGGCGCGTTCGACCGAGAAGCTGTCGTGCGCCGTCACCGCGCGGATGCCGGGCACCTTGTTGGCCGCGATCGCGACGCCGAGGCCGGTGCCGCAGATGAGCAGCGCCCGGTCGGCCTCGCCTCGGGCGACCCGCTCGGCCGCCTCGATGGCGACGGTCGGGTAGGGGGTGCGACCGTCGGCATCGACGCCGATGTCCTCGACGGAGGAGACAAGGTCGCTGTCCTGCAGATCGCGTTTCAGCGCCTCTTTGTAGTCGTGGCCGGCCTCGTCGGATCCGATGACGATGCTGAGCGGGGTGTGCATGGTGTCCTCGTTTCGGAAGTTGGTGCTAGCTGGTGAGTCCGAGCGCGGCGGCACCGGAGTCGAAGGACGCCAGGGCAGGGGCCACCGTGGCGTACAGGGGGAAGATCTCCGCGTAGCGCTCGGCGCGGTCCGGGTGGGGCTCGACCCTTCGTTCGGGTCGGGTCATGGCCGCGGCGGCAGCTTCGATGTCTCCGTCGAAGCGGGTGGCGGCCGCCGCGAGGATCGCGGCGCCGAGGGCGGTGGCCTCGGTGGTGCACGCGAGTTCGAGCGGTCGACCCGTGACGTCGGAGATGATCTGGAGCCACCGGTCGGAGGCGGTGCCCCCGCCCGTGACGGCGATGCCTTCGATGGGGCTGCCTGCGTGCTCGAAGCCGTCGCACAGCAGACGTATCTCGAACGCGAGCCCCTCGAGCACGGCGCGGTAGAACTCCGCCGCGGTGTGGTCGTCGCTGATGCCGACGAACGCGCCTCTCATCCGGTCGTCCCAGTACGGGGTGGCTCCACCCGAGAGGTGGGGCACGAACATCAGCGACTGCATGCGGCCCTCGGATCGCTCCACCGCGAGCTCGAACGGATCTTCGTCGCGGTGCCCGGCGGTGTCATCGGCGGGCAGCGCGAAGCTCTTGCGGAACCACGAGACCGAGTACGAGCCGCTGGCGATGAACGCGTCGAGCGTGTGGCCGTGCCCCAGCGGGCTCGCCATGACCCGATAGCTGGGGGAGGGATCGACGCGCTCGCTGTGGGTGCCGAGCGCGATCGAGGTGCCGAGGCTGAGATAGGCCTGTCCCGGGGCGACGATGCCGGAGCCGAGGCCGGCGCACTGCCCGTCGCCACCTCCTGCGATGATGGGCAACCCCACGGGCAGGCCCGTGAGCTCGGCCGTCTCGGGCAGGAGTCCGCCGATCGGGCTTCCGGGAGACACGATCTCGGGCAACTGTTCGATACGGACGGAGGCGAGTTCGAGCAGCCGCTCCGACCACCGGCCGGATCGGTGATCGACGAGGCCGGTCGGGTCGGCGGACGCGGAACTCGTGGCGAATCGACCGGTCATCGCGAGGGAGAGGTAGGCGTGCACGTCCGCGATCCGGGCCGTCCGATCGAGCGCTTCTGGCTCGTTCTCGGCCAGCCAGGCGAGTTTGTAGAAGCTCGGGGTCGTCGAGGGCGGTTTGCCCGAGAGATCGTGCACCTCGGGGGTGCCGAGCGAGCGGACCTGTTCCCCCGGTCGGCCGTCGAGCCAGAGTATCGCCGGCCGCACGGGGTCGTTCTCCTCATCCAGGCACGCGAAGCTCTCCCGCTGATGCGTGATGCCGACGGCCAGCGTCTCGTCTCCCCGCTCCCGCAGGCGGGTCGACACCTCCCGTAGCGCGGCGGCGGTCGTGCTCCACCACTCCGTCGGATCCTGCTCTCGCCAGCCGGTTCGCGGCGCGGAGAGCGAGATCGGTGCTCGGCCGATGGCGCGCACGGCTCCGTCGAGCGAGAAGGCGACGGCCTTGCTCGCCGTGGTCGATGAGTCGACGGCGATGACGACTTCCATGGGTGTTCTCCTTCGAACAGGGGTGAGGAATCGTTCTCAGGGTGTCAGAGCCGTGCTGAACTCCGTGTGCGGGTCTGATCCCGCATCGTCGAGGACGCGGCGGATGGCGTGCAGCAGCGGCACGCGGTTCGGGCTCGCGCCGGCCTGATCCGCGAATTCCGCTCCCAACCCGCAGGCGGCGATCCCCTCGACCGTGAGACCGGCCGCGTCCATCGCGGCCCGCGCCTGGGGAACCGTCTCGCCGGTGCCGAGACGGCTGCCGAAGACCTTGTTCCTGCCCGAGAGCCCGGTGACCTCGAGGTCGCCGACGCCCGCGAGTCCGAATGCGGTCTCGGTGCGCCCGCCGGTCAGTTCGGAGAGCACGGACATCTCGCCGACCGCTCGGGCGAACAGAGCCGATTTGAGGTTGTGCCACGGCTGCCCGGTGCGCTGCTGTAAGCCGTCGGCGTAGCCCAGCGCGATCGCGTAGACGTTCTTCAACGGCGCGCAGATCTCCAACCCGGTCTCGTCGTCCGAAACCTCGACGCGGTAGTCGTCGGTTGCGAGAAGCGCCGCCGCGCGGACGGCCTCCTCGCGGTCGTGCGACGCGTAGAGCGTCGAGGTGATCCGGCCCGCTGCGACCTCGTCCGCCTTGCAGGGGCCTCCGATCGCGACGATGCGCCGTTCGGGCTGTCCGAGTGCTTCCCTGACGGCCTCCGGCATGAGCGTGATCGTTCCGTCGGCTCGGCGATGGAACCCCTTGCTCGCGAGCATGATCGGGATGTCTCCGATGCGCGCGGCCGCGCGGGCCGCGGTGTCGTGGACGCCGGGCGATGAGACCGCGATGATCACGGCGTCGGTTCCGTCGAGCGCCGCTTCCAGCTCGGTGTCTCTGAACCAGCTGACGCCCTCGGGTGAGCGGACGCCGGTGCCGGGGTGCGGTGCGCCCGAGCTGAGCGCGTCGAGCCGGGCGTCGTCGAGGTGCGTGCCCCAGAGGCGCACGCGATGTCCGTTGCGGCTGAGCGGGGTGGCGAGGGCCGAGCCCATCGCTCCTGCCCCGAGAATCGTGATCTCTCCCATCACGGCACCAGCGCGTACTTGCTGCCGCGACCTGCAGCCATGTCTTCGAGGCTCTCGACGAGTGCGTCGAGGGGCCGCACCTCGCTGATGAGCGACATGCCGTCGACCTGACCGCTGATGAGCAGGTTGACCGCGGTCTGCACGTACTTCGGAGTGTGATGGAATACGCCCTTCAGCGTGTACTCCTCGTAGTGCATGGCGGAGGAGTCGACCCCGAACATCGCACCCTTAGGGGTGCCGCCGAAGAGCACTGCCGTGCCGCCCGGGCGCAGCGCGCGCACCGCCTGCTCCCACACCTGTGGGAGCCCGACGGCTTCGATGCTCACGTCGGCCCCGCGGCCGCCGGGCGTCGTCGAGCGGATGGCTTCGAGCACGTCGTCGGCGTCGAGGCCGGTGATGTCGACGGTCTGCTTCGCCCCCGCGCGTTCGGCCTCGCCGAGGCGGAACGCGCTCTGGTCGACGCTGACCACGTTGGCGCCGCGCAGAGTCGCGAGCCTCACGAACATGAGGCCGATCGGGCCCGCTCCGTGCACGACGACGGTGTCGCCGAGGCGGATTCCCGATTCGTCGATGCCGTGCACCACGGTCGCCAGGGGCTCGAGAGGGGCCGCGGCCTCGAAGGCGAGGGATTCGGGGATCTCGTACGTGTTGCGGGCGACGATGGCGGCGGGAATGGTGACCTCTTCGGCGAAGGCGCCGTTCAGGAACTGGAGGTTCTCGCAGAGGCTCTCGCGGTTGATGGTGCAGGCCCAGCAGGCGCCGCAGGGGGCAGTGTTCGCCGCTACGACGCGCATGCCTGGGCGGAATCGCGTGACCCCTTCTCCGACGGAGGTGACGACGCCCGCGAACTCGTGCCCGAAACGTGCGGGAAGCACGGGGAACAGCTTCGGGTGACCGCGTCGGTACGACTTGAGGTCCGTGCCGCAGGTCGCTGCGGCGCGCACCTCCACGGCGACCTCGCCCGGTCCGGGCGGAACCGGATCGACTTCTTCGATTGCGAGCTGACCTGGCCCTCGGAAAATCGCGGCTCTCATGGTGGATCCTCTTCTCTCGGTCGGGGCGACCTGCAAGTGAATGTAACAGAAAAATATTGCTAATGTCGATATTGACACTTTATATTCTCGCAACTATGGTGAATTAATCACGTGACATCGCGGAGTGGCGATGTTCGAACGGCAAAGGAGCGGTCTCGGATGGTCCACGCACTCTCGGTAACCGGGCTCAAGAAGTCCTTCGGCGGCGTACCCGTGCTGCGGGACATGAGCTTCGATGTGGCTCCGGGCAGCGTCACCGTTCTCGCGGGCGAGAACGGCGCGGGCAAATCCACGCTCTTCAAGATCATCAGCGGTCAGCTCGCGCCCGACGACGGCACAGTGGAGATCGAGGGATCTCGGCTCGACAGCGTCAATCCTCACGCCGCCCGCGCGCTCGGCGTCGGCATCGTTCCCCAGGAGCTGGCGCCCTACGAAGACCTCAGCGTCGCCGAGAACCTGTTCGTGGGACACGAGCCCAAGCGCTTCGGGTTCGTGCTCAAGCGTCGGGAGATGGTGGCCCGGGCCCGCTCGATGCTCGAGGAGTTCGGCGTCTCGATCGATCCGTCGAGGCCGATGAGCTCGCTCTCCGTCGCGTACACCCAGATCATCGAGATCGTGAAGGCGACCACCTCGGGAGCGCGCGTGCTGCTGCTCGACGAGCCGACCTCCTCGATCCCCGCGGCGGAGGTGGCCCGACTCTACGCCGTGATCGACAGGCTCCGCGCACAGGGCGTGGCGATGATCTACACGACGCACCGCATGGCGGAGATCGAGGCGATCGCCGATCGCGTCGTCGTGCTGCGCGACGGCGCGCTGGTGCTCGACGAAGAGGCCGGGAGCGTGGCTCCCGAGCAGATCGTCACGGCGATGATCGGACGCGATCTCGGGCAGCTGTTCCCGCAGATCGAGCCGCCGGGGGAGACGACGGCGATCTCGGTATCCGGCCTGCGTCGCCGTGAAGGCGTTCCGACGATCGACCTCGAGGTGCGGCGCGGAGAGATCCTCGGGATCGGCGGCCTCGTGGGCGCCGGGCGCTCAGCAACCCTCGCAGCCCTCTTCGGCGCACGACGCGCAGTGGAGGGAACGGTCGCAGTGGGAGACCGCCGTCTCGACAGGCCGAGGGTCCGTGACTCCATCGCGGCGGGCGTCGCCTTCGTCCCGGAGGATCGCAAAGCGGCGGGCCTCATACTGAGCCGATCGGTTCTCGACAATCTCACCCTGCCCTATCTCCAGGACCACGCCGTGCTCGGCGTGCTCAAGCAGCCCTCCCGCAGACGCACGGCCAAGGAGCTGGGCGAGCGCGTGCGTCTCAGGTCCCGATCCCTCGGCCAGCTCGTCGAGACGCTGTCCGGGGGCAACCAGCAGAAGATCGTCATCTCGCGCTGGCTCGGGCGAACGCCCTCGGTGCTGCTGCTCGACGAGCCCACGCGCGGCGTCGACGTCGGTGCACGAGGCGAGATCTACCGCATCATCTCGGACCTCGCGGCATCCGGGATGGCCGTCATCCTGGTCAGCTCCGACATGCCCGAGCTCATCGGCATGAGCCATCGTGTCTGCGTCATGCGACGCGGCGAGATCACCGGCGAGCTCACCCGCGAGGAGCTGGATTCGCCCGAGGCGCAGAACCGCATCTTCCACCTGGCGAGCGGCGAGGAGGCCGCGCTGACCGCCGCTGTCCCGACCATTCCTTCGACGAAGAGAGCTACACGATGAGTTCCGCAACCACCGCGATCGGCGGGTTCCGCTCCCGATTCACCAAGGAGACCATCGGCAGACTGCTGGTGCGCAACGCGATGGTGATCGTGCTGCTACTGGTGATCGCCTACTTCAGCTATCGAAGCGCCCGCTTCGCCACCCCCGACAATGTCGTCACCATTCTCGTGGCGGCGGCGCCGTTCGCGCTCGTCGCCCTCGGCCAGACGCTCGTGATCCTCACCGGTGGCATCGACCTGTCCGTCGGATCGGTGATCGCGGTCAGCGCGATGTCGGGCGCCTGGGTCGCCGTGAACATGCCCGACTCGCTCTGGCTCGCCCCGGTCGTCGCCGCGGGCGTCGGCATAGTGTTCGGCCTGATCAACGGACTCATCGTCAGCCTCTTCAACGTGCCGCCGTTCGTCGCGACGCTCGGCACCATGACGGCGGCCTCCGGTTTCGCCTACGTCATCGGCAAGGGGGCCCCGATCAACGGCCTTCCCGGCGGCTACGGGGCGTTCGCGAACACGGCGTTCTTCGGGCTGACCATCCCGGTGATCCTGATGATCCTCGGCTTCCTCCTGTTCTGGTTCATGCTGACGCGCACCACGTTCGGTCTCCGCGTCTACGCGGTCGGCGGTAACGCCACCGCCGCCTCGCTCGCGGGCGTTCGCACCAAGCGCACGCTCATCTGGGTCTACGTCGCGAGCGGTCTGCTCGCGGGGGTCTCGGGTCTGATGATCTCGTCTCGCGTGATCTCGGGCGCGCCCACACTCGGTGCGGGCTACGAGCTCGACGCGATCGCCGCCGTCGTCATCGGCGGGGCGAGCCTCTTCGGCGGCCGCGGCACGGTCTGGGGCACGCTCCTCGGCCTGCTGCTCATCCAGACGCTCAACAACGGCCTCGACATCCTCGTCGTGCCCGCCTACTGGCAGTCCGTCATCAAGGGAGCCCTCATCGTCGCGGCCGTCGGCATCGACGTCTGGGCGACCAGACGAGCGCGCAGATAGACGCTCGCATCCTCGACTCGCACATCCCACACATCCAACAACGGAACGGTTCCGCATCGGTGGAACCGTCCCATCCTCGAAGGAGAACACTATGAAGTTCACACGCAGATTGCGCTACGCGGTTCCAGCGGTCCTCGCGGTCGGAGCGCTCGCGCTGACGGGCTGCGGAGCAGGCGATCCGGCAAGCAAGGGCGCCGACGGAGAGCAGGCGCTGACGATCGGCGTGTCGGTGTATGACATGAGCTCGTTCATCACGCAGGGCCAAGAGGGCATGGAGGCCTACGCCGACGCCAACGGCATCGACCTGGTCTGGAACTCCGCCGATCTCGACGTCTCGAAGCAGGCGACGCAGCTGCAGCAGTACGTCGACCAGAAGGTCGACGCGATCGTCGTGGTGCCGGTGCAGGCCGACTCCCTCGGCCCGCAGCTCGAAGCCGCAGCCGCCGCCGACATCCCGGTGGTTGCGGTGAACGCAGCGCTCGACGACACCACCAACCTCGCATCGTCGGTGCTTCCCGACGACATCGCCGCGGGCGAGCAGGAGATGGAGATGATGGTCGAAGCGCTCGGCGGCAAGGGCAAGATCGTCGTGCTGCAGGGACCGCTCGGCCAGTCGGCCGAGCTCGACCGCACCACCGGCATCGAGAACGTGCTCGCGGAGAACACGGGCATCGAGGTGCTGGCGAAGGACACCGCGAACTGGAAGCGCGACGAGGCCGTCAACAAGATGAAGAACTGGATCTCGGCCTTCGGCGACGACATCACCGGTGTTGTGGCGGAGAACGACGATATGGGGCTCGGCGCGCTGCAGGCGCTCCGCGAGGCCAACATGGACATCCCCGTGGTCGGCATCGACGGCATCGAGGACGGCCTCAACGCCGTCAAGGACGGCAGCTTCATCGGCACCAGCCTGCAGCACGGGCGCGTCGAGCTCGCCACGGGTCTCGCCGTCGCGGCGAAGGCGGCGGCGGGCGATGAGGTCGATGAGCTCTACACCTACGTGATGCCCGCCGTCACGCCCGACAACGTCGACGAGTTCTACGCGAACGTCGTCAGCGACTCCGACGCCTTCCTGGAGCGTCTGCCTGATCTCATCGCGGCCAACCTCGAGTCCGGCGACCTCTCGAACGAGAAGTAGTCGAGCAGCAGAAGACGAGCGGGGGCGGGCGGAGACCCGCCCCCGCTCCACCCCTCACTCCGGCCTGGGATCCAGGCATCAAGAAAGGCAGTTCATTGAGCGCTCAGACCCCCGCCCCCGATACCCGCTCGCCGCTGGAGCAGTGCGTCGCCGTCTCCCGCACGCTCGGGCAGAACGTCGACCTCGTGCTCCATGGCGGAGGCAACACATCCGCGAAGGAGAAGGTGCACGATGTGACTGGCGAGCTCGTCGACATCGTGCACGTGAAGGGAAGCGGCTGGGATCTCGGTTCGATCGAGCCGGCGGGCTTCACTCCGCTGCGTCGCGAGCGTCTGCTCGAGCTGTCGCGACTCCCCGAGCTCGACGACACCACTCTCGTCAACGAGCTGCGCCAAGCCTCCCTCCGCTCCGACGCACCGGCTGCTTCGATCGAGGCGATCCTGCACGCCGTGATCCCTTCCAAGTACGTGCTGCACACGCACGCCGATGCGATCGTCACCCTCACCGATCTGCCCCAAGGGCGCCGGACCGTGGAGCAGGCGCTGGGCGAGAACCTGCTGATCCTCGACTACGTGAAGCCCGGGTTCGTGCTCGCCCGAGCGGTGGCGGAGGCGTGGGCGCGCCTTGAGGATCCCGACTCCGTGGCCGGTCTCGTACTGCTGAACCACGGGCTCTTCACCTTCGCCGACAGCGCTGAGGAGGCGCTGGCGCGTCACCTCGAGCTCGTCGAACGTGCGCAGGCCTACGTGCGGGCCCGGGTGCCCTCCGACGAGGATCGCGCAGCGCTCTCGGGCCCGCCCGAGCCGATCAGGCACGCGGAGCTCCGCTCGCGGGTCAGCGCCGTTGCGGGTCGCGCGATGATCCTCGAGCACCGACCCAGCCACTCGGTGGCGGCTCTGATGGCCCACCCGGCCTATCCCGACCTCGCGCTGCGCGGCACCATCACCCCTGACCACGTGATCCGCACGAAGCGGCTTCCCTGCGTCGGGGACGACGTCGAACGGTACGCGGATGAATACCGCGCATACGTCGAACGCCAGAGCGCCCGCACCGGTGAGCGGGTCACGCCGCTCGATCCGGCACCCCGCGTCATCCTCGATGCGGAGATCGGACTGATCGGCGTGGGGGAGACCGTCGCCGCCGCCGCGATCTCCGCCGACATCTACGAGCACACGGCGCAGGTGATCCAGGACGCCGAGGGGCTCGGCGGCTATCGGACGTTGAACGAGGACGCGCTCTTCGACATCGAGTACTGGGAGCTGGAACAGGCGAAGCTGCGCAGCGGCAAGGCAATGCCCCCCTTCCAAGGCGAGGTGGCGCTCGTCACGGGAGCGGCCTCGGGTATCGGTCGGGCCTGCGCGATCGCGCTGCACGAAGCCGGCGCGGCCGTCGTGGCGCTCGACCGGGCGGAGGCCGTGCTCGATACCGTCGCCGACGCGCGTTGGCACGGGATCGTCTGCGATGTCACCGACCCGAAGGCCGTGCGTGGGGCGGTCGAGGATGGTGTGCGCCGCTTCGGCGGACTCGACATGCTGGTGCCGGCCGCCGGGGTCTTCGCCGCGAGCGCACCGATCACCGACCTCGACGAGGCCGCGTGGAGACTCAGCATGTCCGTGAACGTGGACGGGCTGTTCTCCCTGTTCCGCGCGGCGAAGCCCTATCTCGCCCTGGCTCCCAACGGCGGGCGCGTGGTGCTCATCGCCTCGAAGAACGTCCCCGCTCCGGGCCCGGGCGCCGCGGCGTACTCCGCGTCGAAGGCCGCGGCGACGCAGCTGGCCAGGGTGGCGGCGCTCGAGTGGGCCGAGGTCGGCATCCGGGTGAACATGGTGAACCCCGATGCGGTGTTCGATACCGGTCTCTGGACGCCCGAGCTGCTCGCCGAGCGCGCGGCGAAGTACGGACTCAGCATCGACGAGTACAAGCGGCGCAACCTGCTGCGCACCGAGGTCACGAGTCGGCAGGTGGCGCATGTGGTGAGGGATCTCTTCCACGGCCACTACGCCGCGACGACCGGAGCGCAGATCCCCGTCGACGGGGGCAGCGACCGCATCGTCTGAGCGGCGAAGCCCATCTCACACCTTCGCCTGCCGCCGTCGCCCGGCAGGCCGTCACGAACCGACAAGAGAAAGAGAATCCCATGAAGAACATCCGTGCGAATCGACCGACGATGCGCGGCCTCGCCCGTCTCGGCGCGGTCGGAGCGGCCGTGGCGCTCGGCGCCGTATCCCTCACCTCCTGCGGTGCGGGGGACCCGAACGCGGGCGGCGAGGACCAGGTGACGGTCGGCGTCACCGTGTACGACATGAGCTCCTTCATCACCGAGGGCAAGGAGGGGATGGAACGGATCGCCGAGGCCAACGGCATCGATCTGGTCTGGAACTCCGCGAGCAGCGACGTCAGCACGCAGGCCAACCAGGTGGATCAGTACATCCAGCAGAAGGTCGACGCGATCATCATCGTCCCGGTGCAGGCCGATTCCCTCGGCCCGCAGCTCGAGAAGGCGGAGAGCGCCGGCATCCCCGTGCTCGCCGTCAACGCGGCCCTCTCAGACAGCTCGAAGCTCGCGGCCACCGTGCTGCCCGACGACGTCGCGGCCGGTGAGCAGCAGATGCAGCAGATGGTCGATCACCTCGGAGGCGAGGGCAAGATCGTGATCCTGCAGACGAAGCTCGGCGCCTCCTACGAGATCGACCGCACGCAGGGCAATCAGAACGTGCTGGACGAGAACCCCGGCATCGAGGTTCTCGCCATGGACACGGGCAACAACACGCGCGACGAGGCCGTGAACAAGATGCGGAACTGGCTCACCGCATACGGCGATCAGATCCAGGGGATCGTCGCACAGAACGATGACATGGGGCTCGGTGCACTGCAGGCGATCCGGGAGGCGGGGCTCGACATCCCCATCGTCGGCATCGATGGCATCCAGGACGGCCTCCAGGCCGTCGCCGACGGCGACTTCCTGGGAACCTCGCTGCAGCACGGCACCGTGGAGCTCGCCACCGGCCTCGCCGTCGCCTACCGGATCGCCGAGAAGCAGGACGTCGAGAAGGAGTGGGTCTATGTCATGCCGCCGGTGGACGAGTCGAACATCGACGGGGTCATGAAGAACGTCGTCACCGACCGCAGCGCGCTGCTCGACCGACTGCCGGAACTGATCGAGAAGAACCTGAAGTCGGGCGACATCTCGAACGAGGAATGAAACGGCTGCGCTATCGGTGCCCCGCTGAGCGAGCGCGCCGTCCCCGCTGATTGAGCGAGCGCGCGGATCTTGAAGAAGAAATCGCGACAGCGATTTCTCACTATCCGCGCGCTCGCTCAAGCGGCGGAGTCGGCGCCCGCCGATCCGACGAGGCGCAGCGCCGCCCAGAGGTCGGCCCGGACATCCGGCGAGTCGAGGTCGACCTGCAGCAGTTCCGCGGCGGCGCGCACGCGCCCGGTGAGGGTGTGGCGATGTACTCCTAGCTCGGTCGCGGCCGCGCTGGTCTGGCCGTGGTGTCTGAGCCAGGCGGTGAGGCTCGTCTCGATGACATCGTCGTGCTTGCGGTCGTGGCGTCTGATCGGGGCGAGCATGCTCTCGGCCCGCTTGCGGGCCTCGGGCCGGGCGTCGAGCAGGCGCAGCACGCCCTCGTGCAGGGCGGGCAGGTAGTCGAGCGGCGCCTCGGCGTCGGACGAGCGCGCGTAGGCGAAGGCGCGTTCCGCCTGGTCGATCAGTTCGCCGAGTTCGCCGAGGTCGCCGCGCTCGGAGAAGCCGGCCGCGGTGCGGTGCGCGAGGAAGGCGCGTCGCAGCGCAGGCATGTGCCTGGTCTCCGCGATGATCAGCGGGGACCCGTCGTGGCTGGCGCAGAAGAGGCCCGGCGTAGCAGCGTCGAGCGAGTGCAGCTCCTCCACGAGCGTGGGGTCGAGCTGCTCGAACGGCGCGTGCCTCGCGACTGTGACCGACCCGCGCGGGAAGCGGACGACCGCGCTGTGGGCGAGCTTCTCGGCGAGGTCGGTGCTGCCCGCGAGCAGCAGCTGCACGATCGCCTCGCGGAGCGAGACCTGCGCGGCGTCGATGCCCGCGCGGTGCTCGAGCTGCACGGTGGCGAGCGCCGCCACGAGGCCGATCAGTGTGCGCTCCGCGTTGTCGGGCGCGCCGTGATCCTCGACGACGAGCACACCGAGCACCTGTCCGTGACGTCCCAGGGTCTGGAGCTGCATGCCCCCCGTGTCGCTGCCGATGCGGCCGGCGCTCACTCCGCGATCGATGAGGCGGCGCGTCTCGCGGCGGATCCACTCGGCCTGCACACGGCCGTGAGCCGTCTGCGGGGCGAACTCGATGACCCGGCCCGAGCGGTCGGTCACACACACCCAGCGGTCGAGGCGTGCCGCGGCCTCGCGCACGGCGGCGGCCAGCCCGTCGCGGTGCAGCGAGGCGTTCGCGACGGCGCGCTGCGACTCGAGCGCCCACTGATCCCGCTCGCGCGCGCCCGCTTCGAGCAGGCGGGCGGCGGTCTGCACGATCGTGATGAACGCGGTCGCGTAGGGGACCCGGAACAGCGGCAGCCCGAAACGATCGCAGGCCGAGACGATGGGGGCCGGGATGCGGTCCCAGTGCAGGCCGATCGCCACGCCCAGGGCGGTGACGCCGGCCTCGACGAGCCTGGACACGTAGGCGTCGGCTGCGGCGCCGTCGCGTATCGCCGCGAATCGGGCGCCGGTGGTGAGCAGCACGGTGCGAGGGGTGAGGAAGGGGGTGGGATCGCCGAGCTCGCTCACGTGTACCCACTGCACGGGGCGTGCGAGCACGCGCGCCGTGGCGGTGGCATCGTCGTCCTCCTCGTGGCCCTGCCGCTCGTCGCTCGGCGCGGGCGCGCCTTGTTCGCGTATCCCCGCTACGAGCACCAGGCCGAGCTGGTACTGCCGCAGCAGCTCGCCGAGCTCGATCACGGGGTGGTGAGGTGCGGGGTGAGGGATCGGGACGCGAGGCGATTCCTCGCGCGAAACGTCTGCCATGGATCCCTCTCGAATCTATTCTGCCAATCTGGTGAATCTCGCAACTGATTTCCTACATTGTGGCACCGCAGGCTGGGAGAGGGCGGAGCTATCCTGATCCAGAATCACGCCGGCCCTCGGGTGCAGCCCCCGGGTCGCTTCGAGACCGCTCCCTCCGGGAGCCCGGCAACAAGGAGAATCACCATGGTCGATGTCATCGGCGGTCCCTCGCTCCCGCAGGAGCGCAAGCTCGTCACCAGCATCCCCGGCCCGAAGTCGCAGGAGATCATCGCCCGCAAGAACGCCGCGGTCGCCGCGGGCGTCGGCGCCGCGCTTCCCATCTCGGTCGTCGCGGGTGGCGACGGCGTGCTCGTCGATGTCGACGGCAACTCGCTCATCGACCTCGGCTCGGGCATCGCGGTGACGGGCGTCGGCAACTCGGCTCCCCGCGTCGTCGAGGCCGTGCAGAAGCAGGTCGCGCAGTTCACCCACACCTGCTTCACGGTGACCCCGTACGAGGGCTACATCGCGGTCGCGGAGAAGCTCAACGAGCTCACGCCCGGCGATTTCGAGAAGCGCTCGGCGCTCTTCAACTCGGGCGCCGAGGCCGTCGAGAACGCGATCAAGATCGCGCGCCACTACACCAAGAAGAACGGCGTGGTCGTGTTCGACCACGCCTACCACGGCCGCACCAACCTCACCATGGGTATGACCGCGAAGAACATCCCCTACAAGGACGGCTTCGGCCCGTTCGCTCCCGAGGTCTACCGCGTGCCCACCTCGTACCCGTTCCGCGACGGCCTGACCGGCGCCGAGGCCGCCGAGGTCGCTCTGACCCAGATCGAAAAGCAGGTCGGCGCGTCGAACCTCGCCGCGATCATCATCGAGCCCATCCAGGGCGAGGGCGGCTTCATCGCCCCGGCCGAGGGCTTCCTGCCCGCGCTGCAGGAGTGGGCGACCGCCAACGGCGTCGTCTTCATCCTCGACGAGGTGCAGTCCGGCTTCGCCCGCACCGGCCAGATGTTCGCGGCCGAGCACGAGGGCGTCACCCCCGACCTGGTCACGACCGCCAAGGGCATCGCCGGCGGCCTGCCACTCTCCGCCGTCACCGGTCGCGCCGAGATCATGGACTCCGCGCACGCGGGCGGTCTCGGCGGCACCTACACGGGCAGCCCCATCGCCTGCGCCGCCGCTCTCGCGACGATCGAGACCTACCAGGCCGACAACCTGCTCGCCAGGGCCGCGCGTATCCAGGAGATCATCGAGGAGGTCTTCGGCGCCCTGCAGCAGTCCGACGATCGCATCGGCGATATCCGCGGCCGCGGTGCCATGATGGCGATCGAGCTCGTCGAGTCGGGCTCGAAGAAGCCCAACGCCACACTCACCTCGGCGGTCGCGAAGGCCGCCGCGGATCAGGGTGTGCTCGTGCTCACATGCGGCACCTACGGCAATGTGATCCGCTTCCTGCCCGCGCTGACCATCTCCGAGGAGTTGCTGCGCGACGGCCTGCAGGTCGTGGTGGACGCCATCGCCGCCAACTGACGAGACGCCCGGTCCTGTGCTCCGTCGCAGGATCCCGTACGAAGGTAGATTCTGCGCCCTGCCGCGCAGCCGCAGAACGACGAACAGAAAGTAGACATCATGGCACTGAAGCCCAATGAGCAGGAGCTGCTCGACCGCATCGAGAGCGGTCTCGGTATCGGCGGCAAGTGGGAGGCGTCGACGTCGGGCGCGACGTTCGACGTGACCGACCCGGCGACCGGCGAGGTCATCAAGACGATCGCCGACGCGACGGTCGAGGACGCGGTGCGCGCCCTCGACGCAGCGGTGGAGGCGCAGGAGGAGTGGGGCAACACACCGAGCCGGGTGCGCTCGAACATCCTGCGCCGCGCGTTCGATCTGCTGATGGAGCGCAAGGAGGAGTTCGCGCTGCTGATGGCGATGGAGATGGGCAAGCCCATCGCCGAGGCCCGCGGCGAGGTCGTGTACGGCGGCGAGTTCCTGCGCTGGTTCTCGGAGGAGGCCGTGCGCGTGCAGGGCGACTACCGTCAGAACCCCGAGGGTACCGGCAACATGGTGGTCTCGCACATCCCGGTCGGCCCGTGCTACTTCATCACGCCGTGGAACTTCCCGCTGGCCATGGCGACCCGCAAGATCGCTCCGGCGCTGGCCGCGGGCTGCACCTCGGTGATCAAGCCGGCGGCGCTCACCCCGCTGACCACGATCTACTTCGTGCAGCTGCTCGAGGAGGCGGGCCTGCCCGCCGGCGTCGTGAACGTGGTGCCGACCTCGAAGTCGTCGGCGCAGTCGAGCGCGCTGCTCAGCGATCCCCGCCTGCGCAAGCTCTCGTTCACCGGCTCGACCCCGGTGGGCGTGAAGCTGCTCGAGGCCGCGGCGCAGAACGTGCTGCGCACCTCGATGGAGCTCGGCGGCAACGCGCCGTTCGTGGTGTTCGAGGACGCCGATCTCGATAAGGCCGTCGAGGGTGCGATGCTCGCGAAGTTCCGCAACATCGGCCAGGCCTGCACCGCTGCGAACCGCATCATCGTGCACGAGTCGGTCGCCGATGAGTTCGCGCGCCGCGTGGGCGAGAAGGTCGCGGCGATGAAGATCGGCCGCGGCGCCGACGAGGGCAACGACATCGGCGCGCTGGTCGAGGAGAAGGCCGTGGCGAACACGGCGCGCCTCGTGGCCGACGCTGTCGAGACCGGCGGCACCGTCGTGACCGGCGGCGAGGCGATCGACGGCCCCGGGTTCTTCTTCCAGCCCACCGTGATCGATCACATCGGCCCGCAGGCCGCGATCATGCGCGAGGAGATCTTCGGCCCGGTGCTCGGCATCGTGCGCTTCTCCACCGAGGACGAGGCCGTCGAGATCGCGAACAACACCGAGTACGGTCTCGTGAGCTACGTGTTCACCGAGAACATCGGCCGCGGTCACCGCATGATCGAGAAGCTCGAGACGGGCATGATGGGCCTCAACACGGGCCTCGTGTCGAACGCTGCGGCTCCGTTCGGCGGCGTGAAGCAGTCGGGCATCGGTCGTGAGGGCGGCTTCGACGGCATCCACGAGTTCCTGAGCACCAAGTACACGCTGATCCCGCGCTGAGTTCGGGACCGCTGTCTGGGTCGGCGCGATTCCAACGATTCTCCCGGGAGAATCGGGGGAGTCGCGCCGACCTCTTTCCATGTCGCGGGGCCGGTGCGTGCGATACGGTGGATTCATGGCTATCCGGCATGTGCAGCAGCTCGTCGATGATCTCGACGGCACGGTGATCGAATCCGATTCGAAACCCGTGCGCTTCGGCCTCGACGGCGTGCAATACGAGATCGACCTGAACGAGGAGCACGCCGCGGAGCTGCGGCAGTTCCTCGCCCGATACGTCGAGGCGGGGCGTCGCGTCAAGCAGACGCGGGCGAAGCGCACGGGCGTCTCGCAGGCCGCTCGGGCCGAGACGCTCGACGCGATCCGCAAGTGGGCCCAGTCGGCCGGCTACGAGGTGTCCAACACGGGCCGCATTCCGAAGGCCGTGATGGAGGCCTACCAGTCGGCCGAGTGATGCGCAGCGCCGCGCGCCGGCGTGCGCGGCCGTCGGGTGCATCGTCGGGCTGAGGCCGTTCCGAGGGAGCGGGCGGCCCCTTTCCGACAGGGATCCCTCGCGAAAATCTCGCCCACGTCCTTTTTCGTACACCGTCCGCAGTTGTCGTAGAATCGTTACTACCCCTGCGGCACGCGCTCGGGGTGGCAGCCCGGCCCGGGCGGACGAGGACGGTCACATGGACGAGCACGCTTCGGATGCGGCCTTCGAGGGCGGCCTGTCACCGGACCTGACGCCGGAGCAGTTGGCGCATCTCGCGGCCGATCGGCCGGACCTGTGGGACCTGATCGAGTCGCACCCCAGCGTCTACCCCGATCTGCGGCAGTGGATCGCCGATCGAAGGGCCGAGTCGCAGGCCCCGCCGCCTCCGCGCCTGCCAGCCGCTCCCGAGGCGCTCGCGGCGCCGGTGGCACCGGCCGGATTCGTCGCGCCCGAAGCGTCGGTTGGAGCCGTGGCGTTCGGGGCCGTCGGCGCTGCGACCGACACTGCCGACGGCATCGGCGCCGTCCGTGCGCCCCGCGCCCCGCGTAAACGACTGGCGATGATCGCGGGAGCCGTCGCCGTCGCCCTGGCGCTCGGCGGGGGAGCAGGCGCTCTCGCGCTGACCGGCACCTGGCCGTTCGGCGAGGACGGTCCGCTCGGCGACTCGGGAGGGAGCGACGCGCAGACCGCGGCCGAGGTCGAGAAGATCACGTTCGAGAACGGGGTCGAGGAGAAGTGGACCGTCACCGGCGACGATCTGGGTGCCGACCTCGACGGGGGCGCGCAGCTGCGAGGCCACCTGCCGCGCATGATGGGGCCGATCAACCAGGCGAACCGGGCAGACCAGCCCATCCAACTCGCGTCGGGCGTGCTCATGCACTACTGGGAGCAGGCACCGGGCGATGTACCGGCGCGATGGGCCCTGCTCGACCCCGAGAGCGGCGAACCGAAGTGGCAGGAGGAAGGCCGGGGCTCACCGAGTTTCTGCGCGACCGACGATGCCGGTACGGAGGCCGTGTGCAACAGCGCTTTCGTGGGCGAGTCTCAGCTGATCGGGTTCGACGAGAACGGGATCGTCTTCGACGCGGAAGCGGAGCACGGCTCGGTGCTGTTCGAGGACGACGCGCTCCGTTTGCTGAGCGAGGAGCAGATCGCCGAGTTCGATCTCGAGGGACGGCAGGGAGACGTCACCCCGGTGAGCGGCGTCTTCGCGGGCACCGTGGGGAACGCGAGGACGCCCGACTGCGTGTGGCTCTACGGGGCCGGAACCTTGTCGTATGCGGGGCCCGGCTGCGATGCGCCGACCTCCGAGATCATCACCGATGCGGACGCGTTCAACTGGAGCGTCGTCGGAGATGAAGACCCGGTGCTGCTCATCGACGACATGCAGCGCGTTAGCGCTTATGATCCGGCCACCCGTGAGCTGCTGTGGGAGGTCGAGGGTGCGCTGCCCGGGTGGTTCCAGGACCCGCAGGTGGTTCGCGGGGACGGCGAGGACCGGCTGCTCATCGCGCAGTCGGAGGGGCAGAACTACCGGTATTCGCTGATCGGCATCGAATCGGGGGAGGTCACCGAGATCGATCACTCGGGCAACCACCCCGTCGGGGTCGTCGCGGCGGACCAGGTGTTGATCTTCGACGGGGATCGGGCGAGCGATGGCAGTCGCAACTCGATCTCCCGCGTCGAGGTGTTCGACGGCGAGAGCGGCGCCGAACTGTTCTCGGGGGAGTTCCCCGAGATCGGGAACGTGGCCGAGATCACCGGAGGTCCCCTGGGCGCGATCATCGGGCATAGTCTGTGCACCGATTGCACCACTGCCGAAGGTTCGCACGTCATCGACAGCTACACCTTCCTCGGGCCGGTGGATACCGCGGACGCCGAGACTGCGCAGGCCGCGAGCGTCACGATTCCCGACAGCATTCCCTACAACTGCCCCGCCGATACGATCCTGTTGGCCTGGGCCGAACTGCCCGATGGCTGGGTGCTCGTGTGCGGCGTGACGCTCGACGAGCCGACCTTCGTGGCCTATCAGCCGTCTGCGAAGGCCAAGGTCGTGTTCTCGAACGGGGCGAAGCAGCCGACCGGTGCCGACGCCAAGGCCTCGGTGAACTGGGACGCGAAGACGAAGCGCTACACGGCCGAGCTTTTGGGAGGGAACAAGCTGACCCTGGATTACGACCTCGGCACACTGACGGTGCGCGACGAGGCCGATGTGAAGACGGTCGAGCAGCAGCGCACGGTGCGCTACATCTTCGTGCCGCTCGGCGAGCGGATCCGCACGGTCGACGACAGCTCCGAGGGCGAGGGCACCTTCTCGGTGCAGAAGCCGAAGGACACCGCCGAGGATCAGATCCGGTACATGATCCAGGTGCTGGAGAAGGCCTACGACGGACGTGCGCTGGTGAAGGACGCGCTGCCGAAACTGCAGTACTGCACGGCGTCGGCCGGCGGTTACACCGACACGGTCGCCGCGATGAAGGCCGTGCGCGACAACCGCGCCGAGCTGCTGGAAGCACTGGCCTCGATGCCGGTCGACAAGATCCCGGAGGGCGAGGCGCTGCTCGACGACCTCACGGAGGCGATCCGCGTGTCGCACTCCGCCAACGTGGAGTACGTGGCCTGGGCCGAAGCGGCGAATGCGAGCGGGTGCGCGTCGCTATCGGCCTCGGGCCAGGCGGCCGCGGCGGCCTCGGATGCACCGAAGGAGCGCTTCGCCGCACGCTGGAACCGCGCGGTCGCCCCGACGTACGGCGTGCGCACCTTCGACGCCTGGTACATCTGAGCCGATGGGGATATCGGCAGAAATCGGGGGCGCTTGCGGTCGTTTTCAGGCGTTGAAGCGACCGGAAGAGTCTCCGATCTCCTCGGCGCGGGCCGTGGGGCGCAGGGCTGGTTCGACCCGCTTCGCTCAAGCGGCGGGAAGCGTCGGCTCCGCCCACCACAGCGCGGTCTCGCCGTAGCGGCGGTCGCGGAGCGGCCTCAGACCGGCGGGCCAGGACGGCTCGGGGGATCGGCTCGACCGCTCGACCAGCACGACCGCGTCCGCCGAGAGCAGCGGCACGAGCGCGGCGAGGTTCCCCGCGAGCTCGGTCTCCTCGAGGTCGTAGGGCGGGTCGAGCAGCGCGACATCCCAGAGCGAGGGATCCCCGTCGCCCGCCAAGGACGAGCCACCTGGGGGCGTCGACTCGAGGAAGGTCTGCACGGACTGCTTCACGACCACGATCTCGGGGGCCGATCCCTCGCTGCCTCTGCCGCCCTTCCCGCTACCGCGGCCGAAGGCTCCCAGCACCGTTCGTGCGTTGCGGCCGGCCACCTGCGCCGCCTGCGCGTGGCGCTCCACGAGCGTCACCGCCGAGGCGCCGCGGCTCGCCGCTTCGAGGCCGAGCGCACCCGAACCGGCGTAGAGGTCGAGCACGCGCGCGCCGTCGACGAGGCCCCAGGATTCGAGGGCCGAGAAGATCGCCTCGCGCACCCGGTCGCTCGTGGGCCGGGTGCCGGCCTTCGGCACCTCGAGGCGGAGGGATCCGGCGGCGCCCGCGATGATTCTGGTCACCCCACGAGGGTAGCGCGTGCGCGGAGGGCCGGGAAACGGGCGGGAGGCGCCGTGGGGAACCGTGCGGCGGCGTGTCGGCGGTCGGCACTAGCCTGGAGGCATGACCCGCGTCACGCTCGACAGCCGCCTCGACGGCGTCGTCGGCGCGCGCACCGCGAAGCCGCTCGCGCGCGCCTTCGACGTGCACACCGTCGGCGAACTGCTCATGCACCTGCCGCGCCGCTACTCGCGCCGCGGTGAGCTCACGCCGCTGCGGGGGCTGCCATCGGGCGAGCAGATCACGGTCGTCGCCCAGGTGCTCGACGTGCGGGAGCGGCAGATGCAGCGCAGGCGCGGCAGCATTCTGGAGGCGCGCATCACCGACGGCGAGGGATCGCTGACCCTCACCTTCTTCAACCAGTCGTGGCGCATCCGCGAGCTCGTGCCCGGCAGGCGCGGCATCTTCGCGGGCAAGGTGAGCGACTACCGCGGGCAGCTGCAATTGCAGCACCCGGAGTACGAGCTCTTCGACGACCGCGACGACGCGCCGGGCGGCGAGAAGCTCGACGAGGCCGCGGCGAAGGCGTGGGCCGAGACGCCGGTGCCGATCTACCCGGCGACCGCGCAGATGCCGAGCTGGACGGTGCAGAAGTCGATCGGTCTCGTGCTCGACGCGCTCGGAGAGGTGCCCGATCCTTTGCCGGCCGACGTGTTGCGCTCGGAAGGGATCGCGCCGCTCGGGCGGGCGCTCGAATTCGTGCACCGGCCGCAGCACGAGGCCGACTACCGCGAGGCGAGGCGCAGCCTGCTCTTCCGGGAGGCCTTCGAACTGCAGCTCGCACTGCTCGACCGGCGCAGGCGGGCCGAGGGTGAGGCCAGCACGCCGCGCCCGATCCCGGCGGACGGCGGCGGGCCGCTCGCGCGCTTCGACGCGGCACTGCCCTTCGAACTCACGGGGGATCAGCGCCGCGCGGGCGAGACGATCGCCGCAGAACTCGCACGCCCGCATCCCATGCACCGGTTGCTGCAGGGCGAGGTCGGCTCGGGCAAGACGCTCGTGGCGCTCAGGGCGATGCTGCAGGTCGCGGGCGGCGACGGGCAGAGCGCCCTGCTCGCACCGACCGAGGTGCTCGCGGCGCAGCACTTCCGCTCCGTCGTCGAGGCGCTGGGGCCCGATCTCGCCGCCGAGTTGAACCCGGTGCTGCTGACGGGACGCATGCCGGCGGCCGAGCGCAAGCGCGCCCTGCTCTCGATCGCCTCGGGCAACGCTCGGATCGCGGTCGGCACGCACGCGCTGCTCGGCGAGAACGTCTCCTTCTACGACCTCGGTCTCATCGTGGTCGACGAGCAGCACCGCTTCGGCGTCGAGCAGCGCGAGACGCTGCGCCGCAAGGGATCCGCACCGCACGTGCTCGCGATGACCGCGACGCCGATCCCTCGCACCGTCGCCCTGACCGCGTTCGGCGACCTCGAGGTGACCACGATCCGCGAGCTTCCGCCCGGCAGACTCGGCATCGAGACCTTCGCCGTGCCCGAACTCGAGATGCCAAACCGCGCGGCGCGCGTCTGGGCGCGCGCCCGCGAGGACATCGCGGCCGGACGCCAGGTCTACGTGGTCTGCCCCGCGATCTCGGCCGGGGTGCGGGAAGCCGGAGACGAGGAGCCCGAGGCCGCCCCGGACACCGAGGGCGGCGACAGCCCGTCGCGTCCCCTCGCGACGGTCGAGGGCACCGTCGCCGAGCTGCGCGGCAGGCCCGACTTCGCGGGAGTCGCCATCGAGGGGCTGCACGGCGCCATGCCCGGCCCTGAGAAGGATCGCGTGATGCGGGCCTTCGCGGCGGGGGAGATCGCCGTGCTCGTTGCGACCACCGTGATCGAGGTCGGCGTGAACGTGCCCAACGCGACCATCATGATCGTGCGCGACGCCGACCGCTTCGGCATCTCCCAGCTGCATCAGTTGCGCGGCAGGGTGGGCCGCGGCAGCCACGCCGGTCTCTGCCTGCTGATGACCGCCGCCGAGCAGGGGAGCGTCGCCCGCGAGCGTATCGACGCGATCGCCGCGACCTCCGACGGCTTCGCACTCGCCGAGGTCGACCTCGAGCTGCGCAGGGAGGGCGACATCCTCGGCACCGCGCAGTCGGGCGGCCGCTCGACGCTGCGGCTGCTGCGCGTGGCCGAGCACGGCGAGCTCATCGAGCACGCACGCGAGGTCGCGGGCGCGCTGCTCGACCGCGACCCCGAGCTCGGGTCGGCCCCCGGGCTCGCCGCCCTGCTCGCCCGCGAGCACGAGGCGGGGCTGCTCGACAACCTCGCGAAGTCGTGATGAGGGATCGCGGGGTACCCCGGTACCACGCCCCGGCACCCGGGGCCGATCCCGGCACGGGCGGCGGTCAGTAGGGTGAAGGGGTGAACGCAGAACCGTCGATCGCCGCCGAGGTGCGCCTCCCGCGCCCGCCAGGGGTGCTGCGGCGCGCGCTCGCGGCGCACCCGCTCGCCGTCGACGTGTTCATCGTCGTCTGGTACTTCATCGGCTGCGGCCTCGGCGTGCTGCTCGACCTCGCCGGTGCGTTCGGCGTCGCCACGGCCTGGGGACAGCCCTACTACCTGCACGGCGCCTGGTGGCTGCTCGCTCTCCTGAGAGCGCTCGTCACCGCCGCGGCCCTGCTCTACCGCCGCCGGTTCCCCCTGATCGGCCTGACCGCGGTGACGGTGCTGACGCTCGGCGACCCGACGGCGCAGACGCTGCCGAACGGCGTGGCCCTCCTGTTCCTGCTGTACGCGGTGCCCGTATACCGCAGCGTGTCCGCCGGTTGGGTCGGGTACGGCATCGCCCTCGCGGGCGCGATCGTCGGCTACTTCGTCTCCCAGGGGTCCGAACTGTCGGCCGGGGTCGTCGGCCCGGGCGGCACCCTGCTGGCGGAGAACGACGCCAACGGCTTCGGCACGGCCGATTTCATCGCGGTGTCGGTGATGACGGCGATGTGGTACCTCGCGGTGGTGCTGCTCGGCATCAACCTCGGCAACCGGAGGCGCTATCTCGAAGCGGTCATCGAGCGCGCCCATCAGCTCGCCAGAGAGAGGGACCAGCTCGCGCAGCTTGCCGTCGCCGAGGAGCGCTCGCGCATCGCCCGCGAGATGCACGACATCGTCGCGCACTCGGTCTCGGTGATGATCGCGCTCTCGGAGGGGGCCGCACGCGCGGTATCGGCCGCGCCCGATGCGGCGGCCGAGGCCATGGAGCGCAGCGCAGAGACCGGCCGCACCGCGCTCGCGGAGATGCGGCGCATGCTCGGCGCCCTGCAGGAGTCGGACGCGGCCGAGCTCGCGCCCCAACCCGGCGTCGAGGACCTGCCCGAGCTCGTCCGCGGTTTCCGCGATGCCGGGCTCGGCGTGGCCCTCGATGTGAGCGGTGACGCCTCGGGGGACCGCGGACAGGATCTCGCGGTCTACCGCGTTGTGCAGGAGGGACTCACGAACGTGCTGCGATACGCGGGCGTCGGTGCGCGCGCCGAGGTGTCCGTGCGCAGAGCCCCCGACCGCACACTCGTCGAGGTGCGCGACTTCGGGCCGGCAGCGGGATCCCACCCGCCCGAGTCGGGGCTGGGATCCGGCCGCGGCATCGCGGGACTCCGCGAGCGGGCCCGCTTCTTCGGCGGCGAGATCTGGGCGGGGCCGACGGCCGCCGCGGGCGGGGGCTGGGTGCTGCGGGCCGAGCTGCCGGTCAACGCAGACGCGCGCGAGCGCGGGGGATCCCTCGCCCCGAAGGGATCGGGAAACGTGGAAAGCGAGGAGGCACGATGAACGACGCGCCGATCAGGGTGATGCTGGTCGATGACCAGGAGCTGATCCGCACCGGATTCAGGCTGGTGCTGCTGGCGGAACCGGGCATCGAGGTGGTCGCCGAGGCCTCGGACGGCGGCGAGGCGCTCGCGGCCCTCGAAGCGGCGGGCGGCGCCTGCGACGTCGTGCTCATGGATGTGCGCATGCCGGGCATGAACGGCATCGAGGCGACGGCGCGGATCGTCGCCGAGCACCCGGACACGCGGGTGCTCGTGCTCACGACCTTCGACCTCGACGAGTACGCGGTGGGCGCCGTTCGAGCGGGGGCCAGCGGCTTCCTGCTGAAAGACGCGAGGCCCGCTGAGCTGATCGACGCCATCCGGCGCGTGGCCGACGGCGACGCAGCGATGGCGCCGAGCGTGACGAAGCGGCTGATCGCGCAGCTGCGCGAGGGGGAGACGGGGCTCGGGGCCGCGGGCACCGGTGAAACCTCCGTCGAGGCGCCCAGCGGCTTCGACGCCGCAGCCTTCGATGCGCTCACCGAACGCGAGCTGGAGGTGCTGCGGTTGATCGCGGCCGGCCGCAACAACTCCGAGATCGGCGGCGAGCTGTTCCTCTCGGAGTCGACGGTGAAGACGCACGTCGGGCGCGTGCTCGCCAAGCTGCAGCTGCGAGACCGCGTGCACGCCGTGATCTACGCCAAGGAGCACGGGCTCTGATCTCTCCCTTATCCCCTCGAACGCAGCGTTCTCGCGGGCAGCACCCCGTAGGCTGATGGCATGACGAAAATCGCAGTGGTTCCCGGTTCCTTCGATCCGGTCACGATGGGGCACATGGACGTCATCCTGCGCGCCGCCGGAGTCTTCGACGAGGTGCACGTGCTCGTCGTGCACAACCCCGGCAAGAACGCGATGCTGCCGATCTCCGAGCGCGTGGCGCTGATCCAGAAGTCGCTCGACGAGGCCGGCGCCCCCGAGAACATCACCGTCGCATCGTGGTCGGTCGGCCTGCTCGTCGACTACTGCACCGAGGTCGGCGCCTCGGTGCTCGTCAAGGGCATCCGCTCGCAGATCGACGTCGCCTATGAGACGCCGATGGTCATCATGAACCGCAGCCTCGCCGGCGTCGAGACGGTCTTCATGCTGCCCGATCCCGCCCACGCGCACGTCTCGAGCACCCTCGTGCGCCAGGTCGCCGAGCTCGGCGGCGACGTCACCCCGTACGTGCCCGCCCCCGTGGCGCGCTTCCTCGACAAGCGGAGGCCCGCCTGATGTCCGGCGTCAAGGTCTATCAGGAGAACGTCCGCGATCTCATCAACCGACCTGGTGAGATGCGCGAGCGCTCGCGCAGCTTCGCCGTTCCCGAGAAACTCGGGGAGGCGCTCGCCGAGGTGCGCGAGGGTGAGGAGATGGCGCTCGATGTGCGTCTCGAGTCGGTGCACGAGGGCATTCTGGTGTCGGCCGAGGTGCGCACGACCATGCACGCGGAGTGCGGTCGGTGCCTGAATGAGTTCGCCACGCCGTTGCAAATCGAATTTCAGGAGCTTTTCGCGTATACTCCTACGGAGGCCGACGAGTACGGGGTTCACGGTGATCACGTGGATCTTGAACCCCCGCTCCGAGATGCGGTAGTGCTTGCACTGCCGTTTCAGCCTGTGTGTCGCCCGGACTGTCCGGGACTCGATCCCGAGTCCGGTGAGCTGCGCGATGCCGAGGCTGAGGGGTCGCCCGATGCGGACATCGATCCGAGGTGGGCGGCGCTGGCGGGTTTTCAGACGAATGCCGCCGCGGCTGAAGATGAACCTGGTGCGGGTGAGACTCCCGGGCCCGTAAGCAAGTAGGAAAGAGAACATCATGGCTGTTCCCAAGCGGAAGATGTCGCGCTCGAACACCCGTCACCGCCGTTCGGCGTGGAAGGCCGAGGCTCCCAAGCTGGTGAAGACCGTCGAGAACGGCCGCACCGTCTACAGCCTCCCGCACCGCGCCCGCGTGGTCGAGGACTCGCAGGGCAACGCCCTCTTCCTCGAGTACAAGGGCCGCAAGGTCGCCGACGCCTGAGTTGGAGTCGCAGACTCGAGAGCCGTCGGGTGCGCCGCAGGGCGACCCCGGCGGCTTTCTCATGCCCTTCGGTGTGACGGTCGACCCCGAACTGCTCGAGCTCGCGCTCACGCACCGCTCCTGGGCCTACGAGCACGGGGGTGCCCCGCACAACGAGCGGCTCGAGTTTCTCGGCGACTCGATCCTCGGCCAGGCCGTCACCGTCAAGCTGTATCGCGACTACCCCGAGCTGAGCGAGGGCGAGCTCGCGAAGCGCCGCGCGGCGCTCGTGTCGACGGTCGCGCTCGCGGAGATTGCGCGCGGCCTCGACCTCGGTGCCCTGCTGCGCCTCGGCAAGGGGGAGAAGCAGACCGGCGGACGCAACAAGGACTCGATCCTCGCCGACACCGTCGAGGCGATCATCGGCGCCGTCTTCCTCTCGACCGACCCCGCGACGGCCGATCGCTTCGTGCTCGACCTCATCGCCCCGCTGCTCGCGGACCCCGAGCGGTTCACGGTCACCCTCGACCCGAAGACCTCGCTGCAGAAGCTCGCGGCGGAGCGCGGCCTGCCGCACCCGCCCTACGACACCACGGGGTCGGGGCCCGACCACGATCGCCGGTACACCTCCCATGTCACGCTCGACGGCGTGACGGGCACCGGTTCGGGCACCAGCAAGAAGGTGGCCGAGCTCGCGGCCGCCCGCGATGCGGTCGAGCGGCTGCGTTCGAAGCGCCGTAAGAGGTAGTCGGGCGTGCCCGAGCTTCCCGAAGTCGAGGTGGTGCGGGCCGGGCTCGCGCCGGCTGTGACGGGTGCCACCGTCATCTCTGCCGAGGTGAGGGATCCTCGCGCCCTCAAGCGCCATCTGCCGCTCGGAGCCGACGGGCTTCCCGGCGATGACGGGCTGGGCGGACACGGGGTCAGGCTGCCGTTCGAGGCCGGGGTCGCGCGTGCCGCGGACTTCGAGCGGCGGGTGACCGGGCTCGTGCTCGACGCGCCTCGGCGCCGCGGCAAGTTCATGTGGATCCCCGTCGAGCGGGGAGCCGGCGACGAGTCGCAGCCCGGTTCGGTTCCGATTCCGCTGGTTGAGCGAGGAGCTCGCGACGAGTCGAAACCCGATCAGCTCGCTCTCCTCGCGCACCTCGGCATGAGCGGTCAGATGCTGCTGCGCGCCCATGACGCGCCCGATGATCGACACGTGCGCATCCGCCTGTGGATCGAACACCCCGCGCACGGCGAACTGCGGCTCGACTTCGCGGATCAGCGGCTGTTCGGATCCCTCGCCCTCGATCGCCTGCTCCCCGCACCCGACGGTATCGACCTGATTCCCGGTCAGGCCCTGCACATCGCCCGCGATCCGCTCGACCCCGCCTTCGACGATGCGGGATTTCTGCTCGCGCTGCGGCGGCGTGGAGTCGGGGTGAAGAAGCTGCTGCTGGATCAGACCCTGGTGAGCGGCGTCGGCAACATCTACGCCGATGAGGCGCTGTGGCGAGCGAGGATTCATCCCGAGACCCCGGGAACCGCAATCGGGCCGCGCAAGGCGCGCGAGCTGCTCTCGGCGCTGCGCGACGTCTTCACGCAGGCGCTGGCGGAAGGCGGCACGAGTTTCGATGCGCAGTATGTGAACGTCAACGGGCAGGCGGGGTACTTCGCCCACTCGCTCAACGCCTACGGCCGCCAGGGCGCGCCGTGCCCGCGCTGCGGACGCCCGATCGTGCGCGAGAGTTTCATGAATCGCGGTTCGCACTTCTGCCCGAAGTGCCAGCAGTTGCGTTAGTCAGGAAACCATAAACTGGTGGGATGAGTGGTAGCGCCAGAACAAACGATCGTCTTCATCAGATACGGGTTCGGAGGGCCACACGGTCTGATCTTGAAGCAGCCGCTCTGACCCTTGCGGAGGCCTTTGCTGTTTACCCGTGGACACAGTGGAGCATTCCCGCGGATGGTTACGCAATTCGGCTGGAGGAGCTTCAACGGCTTTACCTCGCCCACGCACTTGCGCACGGGCTCGTCTTTGTGGACGAGAACCTAAAGTGGCTCTTCGGATTTGAGAGTGTAGGCCGATCGGTGAGTACGCCTGGGTAGAACGAAGACCTCGTAAGAGAATCAGGGTGTTCAACGTCCATCGTTCTCTCACGAGGTCTTCGTGTTTAACGCTACCT
>NZ_JAGDYL010000027.1 GCF_017565705.1 Leucobacter ruminantium | reverse complement strand
GCGCGAGATACCCATCGCGGCAGCGATATGGGATTGTTTCCAGCCCTGCTGATGACGTTGAATGATCAATCGCCTACCAGCAGGAGTCAGACGGGCGTTACGGTGGGTCACGAGAACCTCCGGGAATGGGTGAAGACGTTAGACATCTCCACTAAGCCCGGAGGTTCTCCTGTTTCACAAGCCCGTCGCTGCTACCAACGTCCTGACCGGGTACATCTAGCCCGCAGTGCATCCGACGATCCCGATTGTTTCGCCCCTGGATCGAGCCTCGCGAGTCAGCCGGTGTCGGTGCGAGTCAGCACCTTGGTTTCTACTCGCTCCGCTCGCTCAACCAGCGGTCGGGGGCGCCGCTTGCCGTGCCAGCGGTAGGGGGATTCGGAGCAACAAGAAACCCTCGACAGCAAACAAGCTGCCAAGGGTTTGGATGTTGAAACCGGAGTGGATCCTACGGGACTCGAACCCGTGACCCCCTGCATGCCATGCAGGTGCGCTACCAGCTGCGCCAAGGACCCGTTGAAGTCGGAGAAATGCTCCCCCGACAACTCTTCTACTTTACATCACCAGGCCGGGTGAAACGCAAATCCAGCTGCCTCGAAGGCGATCCCGCGCGTGTCGCATCTCGTTCCAGGCCACGGGTGCCTGCCCGGGGGATTCTGCCCGCGCATGGAGCTACCCGGCCAGGTACCTGTCCCGGGGGAGCTACCCCTGCCCCTAGGCGCCCCGGGCCCGGTGGCGGCGAACGGCGGCGCGGTTCGCGCACCGCACGGAGCAGTAGCGCTGCCGACCGTTGCGGGTCACGTCGACGATCACCGCCGAGCAGGGGTCGCCGGGCGTCGCGCCCGCCTCGCAGCGCCCGAGCCGATGCATGCCGCGGGTGGTGAGGTGCAGCGCGGTACCGACGCTGATGACGGCCGAGAGGACGTGGGGGAGCGAGACGGCACCGTCGTCGCGGTAGTGCAGGTGCCAGCCCTCGCCGTCGTGGTCGGTGAGGCGGGGGTAGGCGGTCGCCGCCGCCATCTGCGCGTTGAGCAGGCGCGCACGCTCGTGCGGATCCCGCGCGTCGACGACGGTCAGCCACTCGTCGATGACGCCGCGGACGCGGGCGTGATCGTGCGGCTGCTCCGGAAACGCGACCGTCATGCCGAACTCGCGGGTTCTCGCGATGATTCCTTCGCGATCCCTCGGCCAGTCATTGGCGAGAGACGCGGCGAGCAGGATCGCGTACTCACCGTAAGGGTTGAGATGCATAAGACCATTACAGCACAGTGGGAGGCATGACCGAGACGGCACATGATTCGCTGCGGCGGAGGGCTTCCACGGAATACGCCCACGAACACGGGTGGGAGGTGGAATCCCGCCACGCCACATCCGCAGGAACCCTGCTCTACGTGCGCTGCGGCGCGTGCGGGACGAGGCGCGTCGACCTGCAGGAGCGCGGCGACCTGCCTCCCGTACCGCTCAGCGTCGAGACGGGGCGCCGCATCGACGATGCGGTACGCGCGACGCGGTGACCGGCGAGCGCCGCTGCGGCACGATCCCTCCGGCCGGCGACCTCGCACCGCGGATGCCGCTACCCTGGATCGGTGACGAACTCGCGTGCTGAAGCCGCCTATCTGCGTGCAGCGGCGGCGTTCCGCAACCCGACGCTCGACCTGCTGCATGGCAGATACGCGCCGTTCGTCGTCGCGGCCCTCTCGATCATCTTCACGGCGGATCGGCCGTCGGTCGCGGTCTCCGACGCCCACGTCGAGGTTTCCGAGATGGTCGACGAGCTCAGGGCCGCGGGCTACGACGAGGGGGAGCGCGCGCTTCCGGCCGGCACGGGGCGCGACATCTGCCGGTACTGGGTGCGCGTCGGGTGGCTGGTGCTGCAGATCGATGACGGCACCGAGGTGTATCGGCTGTCGGCCCAGGCGGTCGGGGCTCTCGAGATCGCGGGCCGGGCAGGCGGCCGCCGCGCGCGGGTCTCCCGCTCCCGGGTGCGCACCCTGCTCGAATCTGTGGACCAGCTGACCCGGAGCGCCGAGACCGATCCGGCCGAGCGCCGCGCCAGGCTGCTCGCCGAGCGCGCGGCCATCGACGCGAAGCTCGCGAGCCTGGAGAACGATCCCTTCGAGCCGGTCGACGACGACCAGCTGCTCGAGGAGGCCGAGAACGTGCTGCACCTGTCGCGGGAGCTGCCCGCCGATTTCACCCGCGTGGCGGAGTCGATCAACGCGATGCAGCGCGACGTCATCGCCGAGCTGCGGCGGGACGTGCGCCCGGCGGGCGAGGTGCTCCGCGAGTATCTGCACCGCGGCGAGCACGTGATGGAGGCGACTCCCGAGGGCCGCGCCTTCGCAGGCGCGCTCAATCTGATCGGGGATCCCGAGCACATCGACCGCCTCACCGAGCAGCTCGGCGCCCTGCTCGCGCGGCCGTTCGCGCGCCTCATGCCGACAGACGAGCGCGGCGAGCTGCGTGCGATCGCGAAGCGCGTGGAGCAGGGGGTGCAGGAGGTGCTCGTCGCGCAGCGTCGCGCCTCGCACGTGATCACGACGCAGGTGCGCACCCACGACCCGGCCCGCGACCGCGAGGTGGACGAGCTGCTGCGCAGCGTGATGTCAGGGCTGCAGAGCTGGGTGCCCGAGTCATCGGCGAGGGATCGCGTCGAGCCGCTGCGCAGGTTCCCCACCGCGGGCATCGGCCACCTGCGGCAGTCGGTCAGCGACCCCCGCCCGCCGAGCGCGCCCGCGCCGCTGCACGAGGCGGCCGATCAGGCAGAGTTCGTGGACGCCGACACGCGGGCCTGGGGCGGCCCCCTGTACCGCGAGCTCGAGGAGCACGTCTCGGGTCTCGATACCGAGCGCTTCGACCTGGGTGCGGCATTCGAGGCCATCGAAACCGGTGGCGCCCGCCGCCCGGTCGACCTGCTGGGGCTCCTCGAGATCGCCCACCGCAACGGCATGGTCGAGGAGGAGTCCGTCTCCGTCGTGGAGGCCGTGCGCCCGGACGGCACCGTCCGCAGCTTCGCCTTCGGCGCGGTGACCGCGCGAACCGTGAAAGAAGAGGTGACCGATGACTGACCGGATCGAGGATGGAGCGACGGAGCAGACGACGGAACAGGCGACGGCTCATGCGCCCGACGACCCCCGGGACACCGCGTTCATCGAGACCGTCGCGATGGAGAACGACCCCGAGGAGTGCTTCCCGGGCGACCGCGGCGTGCTCGATCCCGAGGTGCGGCGCGTGCTCGTGCGCCTGCTGCAGCGTCGCTTCCTGCTCGCCGAGCGCAATCCCGAGGATTGGTCGGTGCTGCTGGAGAACCAGCAGATCGTCGAGTCGCGCCTGCACGACCTCTTCGTCAGGCTCGTGGTGGATCAGGGCCGCGGGGTCGCCTACAAGCAGCAGATCAGGTCGGACGAGCTCGAGGTGCCCGTGCTGCTGCGCGACGACGCCTACACCCGCCCCGAGACGCTCGTCCTCGTCTACCTGCGCACGGTGTATCAGCGCGAGTCGACCGCGGGGGAGCCGTCGGTGCGCGTCGACGTCGAGGAGATCGAGCAGACCGTGCTCAGCTACTTCGCCGACGGCGATGGCAACACGGCTCGCAGGCAGAAGGCCATCGGCACCGCACTCGCCAGGCTGCGCCAGGAGGGCATCGTCGAGGAGGAATCGGAAGGGCGCTACCGCATCAGCCCGCTCGTCGAGATCGTGCTGAGCGCCGAGCGCCTGCGCGAGCTCGACGACTGGCTGCGCGAGCAGGCGCGCGCGAGCCGCGCGTCGGGCGGTGAGGGATCCGAGACCGCGGGCGGCGAGGGATCCGAAGTCGCGGACGGCGAGGGATCCGCACCCGACGCCGAGCCCGCCGGCGGCGAGGCGCCGGCCGAACCGGCCGAGAACGACCAGCGAGGAGACATCGCACCGTGACCATGCTCGACACCCTGTTCGGCCTGATCCCCGCCGCCTCCCGTGGCCAGCAGTGGGTCGCCGAGGAACTGCAGCTCGTCAACTGGGGCGGCTACGACGGAGCGCACCGCGTGCGGTTCTCGCCCGAGGCGACGCTGCTGTGCGGCGGCTCCGGTTCGGGCAAGTCGACGCTCATGGACGCCTACATCGCGCTCATGATGCCGCACACGACGCCGTTCAACGGCGCCTCCAACGGAGGTGTGACGGGGCGCCCCCGCGGTGAGGAGCAGCGCAACATCATCTCCTACGGCCGCGGCAAGCTCGACGAGTCGCGCACCGAGGACGGCACCAGGCTGCGCGTGCTGCGCGGCGATGGCGAGGACACCTGGACGGCCATCTCGATGACCTGGCTCGACCACGACGGTTCGCGTTTCACCGCCGTGCGTGCCTGGTACATCCCCGCCGCCGCGCGCGTGCTCGACGACACCGTGCGGGTGCGCGCGACCGCGGAGGGTGCGTTCGACCTGGGATCCCTCGCGGAAGCGGCCGCTCAGCGACTCTCCGACGCGTCGTTGCGGTCCGCCGGCCTCGACACGCTGGCGACAGACCGCGAGTTCTCGGCCAGGATCCACTCGGTGCTGGGCATCGGCGCGGCGGGAGCCGGGGCGAAGGCCATGAGCCTGCTCGCCCGGATCCAGGCCGGGCAGCAGATCACCACCGTGGACGAGCTCTACAAGCGCATGGTGCTCGAGGAGCCCGAGACACTGGCGACCGCCGACGCGGTGGTCGCCCACTTCGACGAGCTGGAGAGTACGCGCGGGCGCATGGTGACCGCGCAGCGGCAGGTGCGCGCGCTGCGCCCGATCAGGGACCTGCGCGCGAGGATCGAGGGATCCGCCGAGCGCCTGCGCCTCATCGACGAGATCGGGCGCTTCTCGGATCCCGGATCCCTCGCGGCGCTCTGGGGCGCCTCGCGCCGGCTGGAGCTGCTGCGCGAGGTGGAGTCCGAGCTGCAGCGCGGCAAGCGCGCGGCCGACGCCGAGGTGCGGGCGCAGCAGGCGCTCGTCGCCGCGGCCGAGTCCGAGCGCGAGGGGCTCGTCGAGGTGCTGCGGAACTCCGGCGGCGACCGTCTCGAGCGCGCCGAGCGCGAGCTCGCGAGGACCGATCGGCGCCTCGCAGAGGTGCGGGAGCACCGTGAGCGTTTCGACGCCGTCGCCGCGCGGCTGGGCGAGGACGCCGCCACCGAGCGGGCGTTCGCCGAGCTGTCGGCGCGGGCGAGGGCGATCCTCGACGACCCCGACGCGAAGGCCACCGCGCGCGCCGCCTACGCGGAGGCGCGGAGCGCGAAGACCGAGGCGCGGCGGCGGCTGGCGGAGCTCGAGGAGGAGCGGGCGCGCACCGAGGGGCGCGCGCACAACATCTCGTCACGCCTGCACGACTCCCGGGAGCTGCTCGCCCGGGCCGCGGGGCTCTCGAGCGACGAGCTGCCCTTCGTCGGCGAGCTGATCGAGGTGCGCACCGAGTTCGAGCCCTGGCGCGAGGCCTTCAACCTCGCCCTCGGCGGCTTCGCGACGACCCTGCTCATCGACGCCGCGCACCTCCCGCGCTTCCGCGCGGCGATCGACTCGGTGCACACGCCGGTGCGGATGCGCTACGAGGGCGTGCACACGGGCCTCGCCCCGAGCGAGCGCCTCGACCCGAGCCGCCTGCCCGGCCGACTCGAGTACCGCGACACCGCGTTCACGGGCTGGCTGCAGGAGCGCCTGGAGCGGCGCTTCGGCTTCGTCTGCGTCGACTCCGCCGACGCGCTCGCCGAGCACCGGATGGCGCTGACCATCACGGGCCAGGTGTCGCAGGGCGACCGCGGAGCGCACGGCGGTCACGGGGGCGGGAACGCGCTCGGCTTCTCGAGTCGGCGCAGGCTGACCGAGCTCGAGACCGCGCTCGCCGCGGCGCAGGCGGAGGCTGAGGCGGCGGAGACCGCGGAGCGGCGCGCGTCCGAGGAGCTCGACGCGATGGACGAGCGGCACACCGCCTACGCGAAGATCGTGGATCTGAGCTGGGACCGGCTCGACGTCGAGTCGGTCGAGCGGGAGCACGGCAATTGGGAGCGGGTGATCTCCGAGCTCACCGAGGGCGACCCGAGGATCGCGGAGCTGCAGCGGAAGATCGTGGAGTTGAAGGGGCGGATCGCCGAGCTCGGCAGGAAGTCGGCCCGGGCGGAGAGCGAGCAGGAGCGGATCGCCGAGCGGTGGGCGCGGATCACCGACGAGGTCGACGCCGCGCAGCTCGCGGTCGACGAGGCCGAGGATGCGGGGCTCCGACTGGAGGAGGCGCAGCAGGCCTACCTCGACGAGCGTTTCGACCCCTCGGATGCCGGGGAGCCGAGCGGTGGCGAGCGCAGCCGCGAGGACGCGCTCGCGCGCTTCGACGCCGCGCTCGGCACGGCCTCGAAGCGGCTGCTCGAGGACCAGGCCGCGGCGCAGGCGGCGCTCGAGGAGCAGCGGGAGCACCTGCGACGCACGCTCGAGGGTTTCCTCGACAGCTGGCCCAACCCGACCCTGCGCGCCGATCCCGACACCTCGCTCCGCGACTTCGAGCGCATCCTGGAGGAGCTCGAGACCAGCGGGCTGCACGAACTCGAGGCCGAGTGGCGCAACAGCCTGCTGAAGCTCTCGGGCAACGATCTCACCAACCTCGACTCCACGCTCAGCCGCTCGTTGCGCGAAATCCGGGAGCGGATCGAGCCGATCAACCGCATCATGCAGGACCTGCCGTTCTACGACGACGAGCACCGCCTGCAGATCACCCCGCGCGAGAACCAGTCGGAGCCGCGCCGCCGCTTCCGCAAGGAGCTCCGCGACGTGCGCGCGCTCATCGGGGCGGCCGAGACCGACGCCGACCGCGCGCAGGCGTACGAGCGCATGGCGCGGCTCATCGGCCGCATCCGCCGCACCGCGCCCGACTTCGCCGATCTCGTCGACGTGCGCAACCACGTGCGCGTGAGCGCCGAGAAGATCCACGCGGGAAGCGGACAGCACGTCGCGCTGTACGACCACATCGGCGAGAAGTCGGGCGGCGAATCGCAGGAGCTCATCGCGTTCATCGTCGGGGCCGCGCTGCGCTACCAGCTCGGCGACGCCGACTCCGAGCGGCCGCGCTACGCGCCCGTCTTCCTCGACGAGGCGCTCATCAAGGCCGACGCCCACTTCACCAAGCGCGCGATCGGAGCCTGGCGCGGGCTCGGCTTCCAGCTGATCATCGGCGCGCCCAACGACAAGTACAGTGCGATCGAGCCGCACGTCGACGTCGAGTACGACATCCTCAAAGACACCGCGGGCCGGTCCTGGGCGAAGCCCAAGGTCGCGCTCCCGGCCCCGGGCTCGTGAGCCCGCGCGGCGATACAGTGGGAGGCGGACGACCCGAGGAGCGTGAACCATGCCGCAGTTCGAGCTGCAGATCGATCCGGCGGTATCCCTCGCCCCGTACGAGCAGCTGAGGGATCGCGTCGTCGCCCTCATCGTGAGCGGCGAACTCGCTCCCGGTGCGAAGTTGCCGCCCGTGCGCTCGCTCGCCGCGGAGCTCGGCCTCGCCGCCAACACCGTGGCGCGGGCGTACCGCGAGCTCGAGTCCTCCGGCTTCGTGCAGACCCGCGGGCGCAACGGCACGATCGTCGCGCCCGACCTCGGCGAGGCCGAGACCCACGAGCGGGCGCTCGCGCTGACCCGAGAGTACGTCGCCGCGATGGCGGCGCTCGGCATCGAGGGGGATCGGCTCGCCGACTACCTGCGCCGCGCGTGAGACGAGGGATCCCTCAGCGATCGCGACGCGGTTCGCCCGTGGTGGTGGCGCGCTCGAGCAGCCGGTCGGGGAGCAGCGCGATGAGGGGGCGCAGCAGTCGGTAGCGCCGGTCCGAGACGACGACCGCGCGCCCGCGGCGGAGCGCGCGCAGCCCCTCGGAGGCGACGCGCGAGGTGTCGGCCCACGCGATGCGCGGCAGTCGCGGCAGGTGGTCCTCGCCCATGCGAGCGTGGAACTCGGTGTCGAGCAGCCCCGGGCAGAGCGCCGTGACGCGCACTCCGGAGCGGCGGTAGCGGGCGCCCAGGGATCGCGACAGCGATACCGCGGCCGCCTTCGCCGCGCCGTAGGTTCCGCTCGGGGTGAACGCAGCGACGCTCGCGACGTTGAGGATCCAACCGCCCCCGCGCTCGAGCATGCCGGGAACGGCGGCGTGGGCGAGGCGGAGCGGCACCCACGAGAGCAGCTCGTGCATTCGGCGCTCGTCGGCGATATCGCTCGACTCGAAGCCCTCGTAGACGCCGAAGCCCGCGTTGTTCACGAGGATGTCGACGGGGGAGCCGCGCTCGACGAGGCGCGCGGCGACCCGCTCCAGGCCGTCGCGATCGGTGAGGTCGGCCACGAGCACCTCGATGCGCGAGTCGTGCTCCGCGCGCAGCCGCTCGGCGAGCCGTTCGAGGCGCGCTCCGTCGCGCGCGACCAGCACGAGATCGACGCCCTCCGCCGCGAGCTGCGCGGCCAGCTCGGCGCCGAGCCCCGTCGATGCGCCCGTGACGAGCGCCGTGCAGCGTCTCACGACGGCTCCTGCGGTGCCGGCTCCCGCGTCGCCCGCGCGCGCCGCGAGCCGACGAGCTCGCCGATGCGCACGGTCACGACGCCCGCGATGATGAGCGCGGCGCCCAGCCACTGCAGACCGGTCGGGAGGATCGCGAGCAGCACGATCGTCCAGAAGATGCCGAAGAGCGACTCGGAGTACCCGGTGAAGCTCGCGAGCGTCGCGCCCAGCCGCCGGGACGCCGCGACGCCCAGCACGTAGGAGGTGACGGTCGAGATGAGCACCATGCCGGCGATGGCGAGGGCGGGGGAGAGACTCGTGCCCGCGATGACGACGGGCTCCGCCGTGGCGGTGAACGGCAGCAGGCCGGTCAGCGAGACCGCGCTCATGACGATCGCCGCGACGCCGAGCCCGAGGCCGACGAAGGGCAGGGGAGGGATCCCGTGCGAGCTCGACGATCCGGCCGCGTAGTAGACGGCGTTGCCGATCGCGGCGACGAGCCCGAAGAGGATGCCGAGCGGATGCAGCGCCGCGCCCGCGCCGATGCCGGATATGGCGGCGAGGCCGCCCACGGCGAGCGCCGCCCCGAGCAGCGTCAGCGGCGAGGGGGCGACGCGCGTGCGCGCCCACATCCAGAACACGAGCAGCACGGGCCCCATGAACTCGATCAGCAGCGCGAGGCTCGGCGGGATGAACCGCACCGAGATGAAGAAGGCGAGCTGGCAGCCCGCGACCGCGAGCAGCCCGAAGAGCAGCACGGGTCGCCACCCGCGCAGCACGAGGATCCACCGGCCGCGCAGCGACACGAGCGTGGGCACGAGCAGTACGAGCGCCGCCAGCACGAGGCGAGCGGTGGTGGTGGCGCCCGGAGACCAACCGGCCTCCATGAGCGCGCTCGCGAAGATGCCGGAGAGCGCGAAGCTCGCCGCCGAGGCGACTGCGAGCAGGAAGCCGGCGACCGGAAGCCGCCGTGACGTAGCCGTCGTGCGCACGCTGATTCCTCTCCTCCGCCGTCGCCCCCAGCGAGCGTACCGTGTTACGGGCCTGCTACGGATCCGGGCTGGCGTGTCGGCGGCACGGGCTACCCTGGAACCATGACCATCGAGACGAACGAGCAGGCGCTCTCGGATACCGCCAGGATCGCGCGCGACCTCATCCGCATCGACACCTCGAACCGCGGCGGCGGCGACGCGAACCCCGAGCGCCCGGCCGCCGACTACGTGGCCGACTACCTGCGAGGGATCGGGCTCGAGCCGCGGATCATCGAGTCGGCTCCCGGTCGCGCGAGCGTCGTCGCGCGCGTGGCGGGCCTCGACCCGGAGCTGCCCGCGCTCGTGCTGCACGGCCACCTCGACGTCGTGCCCGCCGACCCTGCGAACTGGAGCGTCGATCCCTTCGCGGGAGTCGTGAAGGACGGGATGCTGTGGGGGCGCGGCGCCGTGGACATGAAGGACATGGACGCGATGATCCTGACCTCCGTCGCGGAGCTGCTGCGAGCCGGCGAGCGGCCTCGCCGCGACGTGATCGTGGCGTTCTTCGCCGACGAGGAGGCGGGCGGCGTGTACGGCGCGAGCTACCTGGTCGACCACCACCCCGAGCTGTTCGCGGGGGCGGCGACGGCCATCAGCGAGGTCGGCGGCTACTCCATCGACGTCGCAGGCACGCGCGCCTACCTGATCCAGACCGGTGAGAAGTCGCTCGACTGGATCCGCCTGCGCGCCCGCGGCACCGCGGCGCACGGCTCGCGCGTGTGGCACGACAACGCCGTGACCCGCCTCGCCGAGGCCATCGCGGCGCTCGGGCGCCACGAGTGGCCGTTGCGGCTGTGCGAGACGACGCGCGAGCTCGTCGCCGAGCTCGCGCGCATCCTCGACGAGGACCCGCAGCAGGTCGACCCCGAGGAGATCGTGCTGCGCCTCGGCAAGGGCGGCGGCTTCATCCAGGCGAGCCTGCGCACGACGAGCAACCCGACCGGACTCGCCGCGGGCTACAAGCACAACGTCATCCCCGACACCGCCGAGGCGCTCGTCGACGTGCGCGCGCTGCCCGTGGACCAGGCCGACGTGCTCGCCGAGATCCGGGCGACCGTCGGCGACGACATCGAGATCGAGTCCGTGCACTCCGACATCGGGCTCGAGGTGCCGTTCGGCGGCGAGCTCGTCGACGCGATGGTCGCGAGCCTCAGGCGCCACGACCCCGAGGCCCGCGTGCTGCCCTACCTGCTCTCCGGGGGCACCGACAACAAGTCGCTCGCGCGGCTCGGCATCGCGGGCTACGGTTTCGCGCCGCTGCGCCTCCCGGCCGATCTCGACTTCCCCGGCATGTTCCACGGCGTCGACGAGCGCGTGCCCCTCGACGCGCTCGACTTCGGCCACCGCGTGCTCGTCGATCTGCTCCGCAGCTACTGACGCCCGCCCTGGGCTATTCTGGACGGCGGCCCGCGGCCGCCCGCTCCGCAGCGCGGGCGGAGGCGGCGCTGCACGGCGCCGCCAGGAAAGGACACGATGAACATCTTCGAGGCGATCATCCTCGGCATCCTCCAGGGGCTCACCGAGTTCCTGCCGATCTCGTCGAGCGCGCACCTGCGCATCGCGAGCGAGCTCATGGGCATCGGCGACGCGGGGGCCGCCTTCACCGCGATCACTCAGATCGGCACCGAGGCAGCGGTCATCGTCTTCTTCTGGCGCGACATCGTGCGCATCATCGGCCGCTGGTTCCGATCCCTGTCGGGAGCCATCGTGCCGCGCAACGACCCGGACGCGCTCATGGGCTGGTGGATCATCCTCGGCTCGGTGCCCATCGTGGTGCTCGGCCTCGTCTTCCAGGACGCGATCGAGACGACGCTGCGCTCGCTGTGGTTCACCGCGACCATGCTCATCGCATTCGGCCTGCTGCTCGGTCTCGCCGACCGGGTGGGCACGAAGGTGCGCCCCCTCGAGCAGCTCACCTGGAAGCACGGCCTCATCTACGGCTTCGCCCAGGCGCTCGCGCTGATCCCCGGCGTGTCCCGCTCGGGCGGCACGATCACCGCGGGCCTCTTCATGGGATACCGCCGCGAGGCCGCGGCCCGCTACTCGTTCCTGCTCGCGATCCCCGCGGTGCTCGGCTCGGGCTTCTTCCAGCTCTTCAAGGAGATCAAGGATCCGAGCGGCGGCGCGCCGATGTCGATGACCCTCGTCGCGACGGTCATCGCGTTCGTCATCGCGATCTTCGTCATCAAGTTCTTCATGGGCTACATCTCGAAGCGCAGCTTCATGCCCTTCGTCGTCTACCGGCTGCTGCTCGGCATCGCGATCATCGTGCTGCTCGTCACGGGCGTGCTGTCTCCCGAGGGCGGGGCGGCCGTCGCGGCCGGCGCCGCGGATGCGTCCGTCGGAGGTGCGCTGTGAGAACCTGGACGCCCCCCGAGCTGCCCGAGCTTCCGGGCGAGGGATCCCTGCCGCGGCTCTTCAACACGGCCACGGGTCGCATGGAGCACCCCGCGATCCCCGAGGGCCGTGCGCTGCTCTACGTCTGCGGCATCACGCCCTACGACGCGACCCACCTCGGGCACGCCTTCACCTACCTCGCCTTCGACATCATGCAGCGCGCGTGGCGCGACGCCGGGATCGAGACGGTCTACGCGCAGAACATCACGGACGTCGACGACCCGCTGCTCGAGCGCGCCGACGCCACGGGCGTCGACTGGCGCACCCTCGCCGACGAGCAGATCGGCCTCTTCCGCTCGGACATGTTCCGGATGGGCATGATCCCTCCCGAGCACTACATCGCGGTCACCGAGCAGATCGACGAGATCGCCGCCGCGGTGCGCGGGCTGCAGGACCTCGGCTTCGCCTACGCCGTGCCCACCGAGGGAGCCGCGGGCGACGACATCTACTTCGACACCCGGGCCGCGGAGCGCGAATCCCAGTGGCGGCTCGGCGACGTCGCGCCCTACGATCGCGAGCTCATGCTGCGGCTGAGCGCCGAGCGCGGCGGCGATCCCGAGCGCCCGGGCAAGCGCGACCCCCTCGACCCGCTGCTGTGGCGCTCCGCCCGCCCGGGCGAGCCGAGCTGGGAGAGCTCCGTGGGCGAGGGGCGCCCCGGCTGGCATGTGGAGTGCTCGGTCATCGCGACGGGCGCCCTCGGCGGCGCCTTCACGGTGCAGGGCGGCGGATCCGACCTCGTCTTCCCGCACCACGAGTTCACCGCGGCGCACGCGACCGCGCTCTCCGGCACTCCGCTCGCGCACGCGTACTGCCACGCCGGTCTCATCTCGTACCAGGGGCACAAGATGTCGAAGTCGCGCGGCAACCTCGTCTTCGTGTCGAAGCTGCTCGACGGGGAGCACCCGGGCCAGTGCGGGCGCCCGGCCGATCCCTCGGCCATCCGCCTCGGCCTGCTGGCGCACCACTACCGCTCGGAGTGGGAGTGGCGCGACGAGGACCTCGGCGTCGCCGAGCGCCGGCTGGAGGCCTGGCGCGACGGCCTCGCCCGCGAGAGCGCGGATCCCGTCTCCTCGGTCGGCGTGCTGCAGCAGCTGCGCGCCGCGATCGCCAACGACCTCGACACCCCCGTGATGCTCGCGACGCTCGATGCCGCGCTCGATCGCGGCGTGGACGATGCGGAGCTGCTGTCCGCCGCGGTCGACGCGCTGCTCGGCGTCAAGCTCTAGGGAGAACGCGGAGGATTCGCGCCGCCTACTCCTCCTCGTCGGAGGGGGGCTCGGCGTTCTCCGCGCGGCCGCCCTCGAGGAACTTTTCGAACTCCAGTGCGATCGCGTCGCCCGTCGTCTCCGCGGCCAGCGCCTCGTCGCGCGACTCCTCGAGGCTGCGGATGTAGCGCGACATATCCTCGTCGGCCGCCGCGATGCGGTTGATGTTCGCCTCCCACTCGTTCGCCTGCGCGAGCAGCTCGCCGCGGGGGATCACGATGTCGAGCAGCTCCTCCAGCTTGTCGAGGAGCGCGAGGGTCGCCTTCGGCGACGGGGTGCTGTGCACGTAGTGCGGCACCTGGGCCCACAGCGAGATCGTCTCGATGCCCGCGTCGGCGAGGGCCAGGTCGATGACCGTCGCGATGCCCACCGGCCCCTCGTAGCTGCTGCGCACGGCTCCCGTTTCGGCGCGCAGCGCGGCGCTCTCGGTCGACACCGAGGTGACGATCGGCCTCGAGTGCGGCGCGTCGGAGAACATGGACCCCAGGATGATGACGCTGTCGATGCTCCAGGCGTCGATCACCTCGACGATCTCGTCGGCGAAGGTCTGCCAGTCGCGGGCGGGCTCGACGCCCGCGAGCAGGAACAGGTCGGTGACGGGGGAGCCGTCGAGCAGGCGCACCGTCTCGGCGTCGGGGTCGGGCTCCTCGCCCGGGCGCTGCACGATGCCGTAGAGGCGCGTGTCGGGCCACTCGAGCACGCGCTTGCCCTCCGCGTCGAAGAGCAGCTTGGGGCGGTGCACCTGGAAGTCGACGTAGCCCTCGGCCGCGATCACGTGCAGCACCTCGGCGTCCGTGAGCCCCGCGAGGTGCTGCAGCACCTCGGTCGTCGCGTCACCGGCGTCGCTCCAGCCCTGGAAGGCCATGATGAGCACGCGGGGGCGGCTCGAACGGGCGGGGGTGTCGCTCACTGGGCGGTGCTCCTTCTGGTCGGGGTGCCGGGGCTTTTCGGGTTCAGCCTCAAGACTAGCCCTCGGACGGGCGGCCGCAGGCCGGGCGAGGGATCGAGCGGCGGTAGTATGGGAATGGTGAACACACTCCCGACTGAGCGCACCCCCGCCGCCGTGCTGTGGGACATGGACGGCACCCTGATCGATTCCGAACCGTTGTGGCTGGAAGCCGAGGTCGCGATGCTGGCCCGCTACGGCATCGAGATGACGACGGAGCTGCGGGATCGGATCGTGGGATCCGGCCTGCGCACCTCGGCGCAGCTCTTCCGCGACCTCGGCGTGCGGCTGACGGTCGACGAGATCATCGACGAGTGGGCGACGAGCGTGATCGCCGGCCTGCTCGCGACGAGGCCCGACTGGCGCCCGGGAGCTGTGGAGCTGCTGCAGTCGCTGCGCGACGCGGGCGTTCCCTGCGTGCTCGTCACGATGTCGGTGCGCGGCATCGCCGACACCGTCGTGCGGCTGCTGCCCGAAGGGATGTTCTCCGGTGTCATCGCGGGCGACGAGGTGGCGCACGAGAAGCCCCACCCCGATCCCTACCTGCGCGGTGCGGCGCTCGCCGGCGTGCCCATCGAGGCCTGCCTGGCGATCGAGGATTCGGTGACCGGCCTGAACTCCGCATTCGCCTCGGGTGCGGTGACCGTCGGCGTGCCGAACCTTCTGGATCTCTCGGACGCACCCAAGCACGAGCTCTGGCCGACGCTCGCAGGCGTCGACGCGGCGCAGATCGCCGAGGCGTTCGCGCGTCACGCCGATCCCTCGCGCGCCGCGGATCCCTCGCCCGAGACGGCAGCCGGGCCGGAGAACGCCCCGGAGCCCGCTTCCCGGAACGCCCCCGAGCCCGCTCCCGCCCTCAGCGGGCCCCTCGGATACGGCGACCGCGTGCAGCTCACCGGCCCCAAGGGCCGCCTCAACACGATCACCCTCGTCGAGGGCGGAGAGTTCCACAGCCACCGCGGGATGATCCGCCACGCCGAGATCGTCGGGCTGCCCGACGGCTCGGTCGTCGCGAACAGCAGCGGCGAGGAGTATCTCGCGCTGCGGCCGCTGCTCTCCGACTTCGTGATGTCGATGCCGAGGGGCGCCGCCATCGTCTACCCGAAGGACGCGGCGCAGATCGTCTCGCTCGCCGACATCTTCCCCGGGGCCCGCGTGGTGGAGGCCGGCGTCGGCTCGGGCGCGCTGTCGCTGCATCTGCTGCGCGCCATCGGCCCCGCGGGCGAGCTGTTCTCGTTCGAGCGCCGCGAGGAGTTCGCCGAGATCGCCAGGGCGAACGCCGCGGCCTTCTCGGGCAGTACTCCCGACAACTGGACGGTCACGGTCGGCGACCTGCAGGAGACGCTGCCCGCAGCCTGCGAGCCGGGCAGCGTCGACCGGGTCGTGCTCGACATGCTCGCCCCCTGGGAGTGCGTCGACGCTGCAGCCGAGGCGCTGAAGCCCGGGGGCGTGCTCATCTGCTACGTCGCGACCGTCACCCAGCTCTCGCGCACCGCGGAGCAGATCCGTCGCAGCGGCGCGTACACCCACCCGCAGTCCTCTGAGACGATGGTGCGCGGCTGGCACGTCGAGGGGCTCGCGGTGCGACCCGACCACCGCATGGTCGCGCACACGGGCTTCCTGCTGACCGCGCGCAGGCTCGCCCCTGGCGCCGTGCTGCCCGACCTCAAGCGCCGCGCCTCCAAGAGCGACTTCACCGACGCGGACCTCGCCAGCTGGCTGCCCGACCTCGGTGGGGCCGACGCCTCGGAGGTGTGGAAGCCCGAGGCGGTCGGCGAGCGCGGCAAGAGCGAGAAGGTGCTGCGCAAGAAGGCGCGCGAGGCGCGGCGCATCGCGGAGCAGCGGGAGCGAGGCGGCTCCGCGGATGGGTGATCGGCCCACCCGTCTCATCCCCAGCCCGGGTTCGATAGGATAGCCGGGTTCGCTCCGACTCCGTTTCGAACGCGGGCGCCGCCATCACCGGCGACGCCGGCACCGGCACTTCCGAGAGGTCCTCCATGCTCCGTCGCATCGTTCCGGCCACCGCGGCCGCAGCTCTGCTCCTCACCGGACTCACCGCATGCGGCGCGCAGCAGGCCTCCGCCGGCGACTGCGCGACCGGCATGCAGCCCGGCGCGCTCAGCGACAGCGTCACGGTGCTCGGCGGGTTCGGCGAGCTGCCGCAGGTGAAGGTGCCCTCCGACGTCGACATCGTGAGCTCGCAGCGCACCGTCGTGAGCGAGGCCGACGGCGACGACTCGGAGCGCCGCGCCGAGGACGGCACCCTCGTCGGAGTGAAGATGGCGTTCTTCGACGCGGCGAGCGGCAAGCAGCTCTACGCGAGCGGCGGCTTCCAGAGCGGAGCATCGGAGTTCATGATCATCGACGACGAGCAGGCGAACCCGCTCACGGAGTCCGTGCGCTGCGCGGTTCCCGGCGAGCGCATCGTGGTCGGCTTCGCGCCGCAGGACGCGGCACCGATCAGCATGCAGCTGGGCGGCACGGAGAACGCTCCGCTCGTCGGCATCTTCGACGTGGACTCGGTGTCGCCGCTCTCTGCGAAGGGCGCCGCGCGCGGCCTTCCCGCGGGCTTCCCCGCAGTCGTCACCAACGACGAGGGCCGCCCCGGCATCGTGCTGCCGCCGAATTCGGCGCCCTCCGGCACCTCGACCGCGGTGCGCATCGAGGGCGACGGCGACGAGGTCTCGTCCGACTCCAACATCGTCGCCCAGGTGCTCGAGGTCGGCTGGGACGGCAGGCAGATCAGCAACTCCTGGGAGCAGGGACCGAGCTTGCTGGGCAACGAGGACCAGATCCAGCAGAGCGGCAACACCTACCGTCCCGAGCTCACCGGCCAGACCGTCGGATCGCAGGTGGTCATCATCGAGAACGCGGGCGACGCCGAGCCTCGCGTGCTGGTGGTCGACATCCTCGCCGCCTTCTGAGGCCCGCCTTGGCGGAGGCCGGGGCGCGCTCGAGGGTGCCGAGCGAGCAGCGCATCTTCAGCCTGGTGCTCGCGCTCGTCGCGAGCCCCGAGGGCGCGACGAAGCGCGAGCTGCTCTCCTCGGTCTACGGCTACGCAGACCGCTTCCGCCACGGCGAGGCGAGTGCGGCGCTCGACCGCCAGTTCGAGCGCGACAAGGAGCAGCTGCGATCCCTCGGGATCAGGGTCGACACGATCGATTCGCCGCTCGAGCCGGGCAACAACCAGCTCACGCGCTACCGGATCTCCAAGGACCGCCTGCAGTTCCCGGGCGATCTGCGCTTCTCGAGTCGCGAGTTGATGCTCCTGCGGCTCGCCGCGCTCGCCTGGAGCGAGGGGAGCCTCACGGCCGAGTCGCGGCGCGCCGCGATGAAGCTCGAGTCGCTGGGGGCCGGTCTCGACGTGCGGCACCTCGGCGTCGCGCCCATGCTCGGCATTCCCGAGCCGGCAGCCGCCGCCCTGCAGTCCGCGATCGACGACGGCCGCACCGTGCGCTTCGACTACGCGCTTCCGGGGCGCGATGAGCCCCTCGGCCGCAGGGTCGCGCCGCTGCGCCTGCACCGCGCAGACGGCCGCTGGCACCTCATCGCCTGGGATCTCGAGCGCGATGCGAGCCGTGTGTTCCTGCTCTCCCGCATCCGGTCGTCGGTGTCGGTGCAGGCCGAGCCTTTCGACCCCTCGCTGAGGGATCGGGTCGACGGCATCGTCGCCGAACTGCTCGCGCAGCGGGAGCGGCACCGCGCTGTCGTCGAGGTGCGGCTCGGCTCGGTGGCCGAGTCGCGGCTGGCCGCACGCGCCGAGCCCGGCGCCGCGAGCGCGGACGGGCCCGCCGCCGCAGACGGCGCACGCCTGCTCGCAGTGCGCACGCTCGACCCGCATGCGCTCGCCGAGGAACTCGCGGGATACGGGGCGGAGGCCGTGGTGCGCGAGCCCCTCGCGCTGCGCGAGCTCGTGATCGAACGGCTGCACGGCATCGCCGAGGAGCACGGGGGCCGCCGTGCATAGGACGCTCCTGGGCGCCGACCGCGTGACGCTGCTGCTCGCGCTCGTGCCCTACCTCACCGAGAACGGCCCCACGCCGGTGTCCGAGCTCGCCGAGGTCTTCGACGTGCAGCCCGCCCTGCTGCGCAGGCTCGTCCGCTTTCTCGGCACCGCGGGAGTGCCGGGCGAGACCATGAGCTATCAGCACGAGGACCTCTTCGACATCGACTGGGACGCGCTCGAACTGCACGACATCGTGAGCCTCACGCGCACGGTCGCGGTCGACGACACGCCCCGCTTCGCGCCGGCGGAGACGGCGGCGCTCATCGCCGGGTTGCAGGCGCTCACCGCGGTGCTGCCCGAGGACGACGCCGCGCTGGCGCGGCAGACCGCGGCGCGGCTCGGCGCCGCCCTGAACGAGGAGAGCGCGGCGCCCGCGCTCTCGGTGACGGCGGACGCCGCCGATCCCTCGCTGCCCGTGCTCATCGCCGCGATCGAGGAGGGCCGGGCGCTGGCCTTCGACTACCGGGACGCGGCGGGGCGAACGAGCCGCCGCACGGTCGACCCGGTGTCGCTCGCGCAGGAGGCAGGCTCCTGGTACCTCCGCGCGCACTGCCGGGACCGAGAGGCCGAGCGTACCTTCCGCGTCGAGCAGATGCGAGGGATCCGCCCGCTCGAGCTGAGTTGCGCGCCGCGGGCGGGGGAGCGAGGGGCGGAGGCCATCGCGGAGCCGGCTCCCCGGCCGGAGGCCGCTTCCGCTCCCGGCGCCTTCGAACTCGTGGCCGTGCTGCCCGAGCGTCTGCTGGCCCGCTTCGAGGGCTTCGAGCCGGAGGCGATCGGCGACGACGGGCGGGGGCGCGTGCGGGTTCGTATCGAGGCCTGGCACCCCGGTACCGCGATCAGGCTCGTGCAGCAGGCGCCCGGAGAGGTCGAGATCGAAGCGCCTCCCGCGGCGCGCGAGGCCGTGCGCGAGTGGGCCGAGCGCGCGCTCGCGGCCTACGACGCGTGAGCCGCCCAGCCGCGCTGGGATACACTGGCCGAATGGCGACGCAGGGTCGGAGGAGGCGCAATCCCGAGGGGCGGATGAGTCTCGGAGAGCACCTCGTCGAACTCCGGAAGCGCCTCATGATCTCGGCCATCGCGATCGTCCTGGGGATGATCGCGGGCTGGGTGCTCTCCCCGTGGGTGTGGACGATGCTGCGGCGGCCGATCGACGAGATCGGCGACACCGGCCGCGACGCGATCCTCGCCTACAACGATATCTCGAGCGGCTTCGACACGCGGATGCAGATCGCGTTGTTCATCGCGGTGCTGATCGCCTCGCCGGTGTGGCTCTATCAGCTGTGGGCGTTCCTCGCGCCGGGGCTCACGCGGCGCGAGAAGCTCTACGGCGTCGGCTTCCTGGCGGCCGCCGTGCCGCTGTTCCTCGGCGGCGCTTACGCCGGCTGGCTCGTGCTGCCGAACATCGTGCGGCTCCTCGCGAGCTTCCAGCCGGAGAACGACGCCTTCTACCTGAACCCGCGCACCTACCTCGATTTCACCATCAGGCTGCTGCTCGCGGTCGGCGTCGGCTTCGTCATGCCCGTCCTGCTCGTGCTGCTGAACTTCATCGGGGTGCTGCGAGGCGCCTCGATCCTGAAGGCGTGGCGGGTCGCGATCCTCGTCATCATCCTGTTCGCGGCGATCGCCACCCCGGCAGCCGACGTGTGGAGCATGTTCATCCTGGCCGTGCCGATGGTCGTGCTCTACTTCATCGCCGTGGCGATCGCGCTGCTGCACGACCGGCGGGTCGACAAGCGGCGCGCGGCGGAGTTCTCCGAGTACGGCCTCGACCAGACCCCCGAGGAGGCCGTATGACCGCCGGAGCAGGTTCCTCGCCCGATCCCTCGGGGGCCGCACCGGAGCCCTCGCCGCCGCAGGCGCCTGCGCGGGGCGCGCTCGAGGCCTTCGAGGCCCGCCTCGACTACCCGCTCGACGGGTTCCAGCGCACCGCCTGCGAGCGCCTCGAGGAGGGCCGGAGCGTGCTCGTCGCCGCCCCGACGGGCTCGGGCAAGACCACCGTCGCCGAGTTCGCGGTCTACCTCGCCCGCCGCGAGCGCGACGCGCGGATCTTCTACACGGCGCCGATCAAGGCGCTCTCCAATCAGAAGTTCCGCGAGCTCTGCGAGGAGTACGGCGAGGACGAGGTCGGCCTGCTCACGGGCGACGTGAACGTGCGCGGCGACGCCCCGATCGTGGTGATGACCACCGAGGTGCTGCGCAACATGATCTACGCCGAGTCGTCGGCGCTCGACGGCCTGGCCTTCGTGGTGCTCGACGAGGTGCACTACCTCGGCGACCGGTGGCGGGGCGCGGTGTGGGAGGAGATCATCCTGCACCTGCCGCCGTCCGTGCGCCTCGTCTCGCTGTCGGCGACCGTGTCGAACGCCGAGGAGTTCGGCGACTGGATGCACGCCGTGCGCGGCGACACCGACGTGATCCTCTCCGAGCACCGCCCGGTGCCGCTCTACCAGCACGTGCTCACCTCGCGCGAGCTCCTGCCGCTGTACGTCGGCCGCGACGGCGACGCCGCCGCCTCCGGCGGGCGCCTGAACCCCGAGCTGCGCATGCTCGCCGGCGGGGGGCGCCGGCGGGGCGATCATGACGGCGAGGGATCCGGGCGCGACCGTGAGGGATCCGGACGGGGCGGGCACTCCGGCCGGGGCGGTCGCGGTCGGTCGGGCCGCTCCGACCGCAGCCACGGCTACACGAGCGGGACCCGCGAGCGGTCTCGCGGCCGCGCTCCGGTGCGCAGGTCGAAGCGCGTGTCGCGGGGTGACATCGCCCGCGCCCTCGACGAGACGCGGCTGCTGCCCGCCATCGTCTTCATCTTCAGCCGGAACGGCTGCGACCAGGCCGTGCGTCAGTGCCTGTTCGAGGGCATCTCGCTCACGAACCGGGAGGAGCGCGAGGAGATCAGGCGCGTCGCGCTCGCCGAGACCCGTGGGATGAGCGAGGAGGAGCGCCGCGTGCTGGGCGTGCGCGAGTGGATCGCCGGGCTCGAGCGCGGCATCGCCGCCCACCACGCCGGCCTGCTGCCCGCATTCAAGGCCGTCGTCGAACGGCTCTTCCAGCGTCGCCTCGTGAAACTGGTCTTCGCCACCGAGACCCTCGCCCTCGGCATCAACATGCCTGCGAGGGCCGTGGTCATCGAGAGGCTCGACAAGTTCAACGGCGAGCAGCGCGTGCCGCTGACCTCGGGGGAGTACACCCAGCTGACGGGCCGCGCGGGGCGGCGAGGGATCGACGTCGAGGGTCACGCGGTCGTCGTGTGGCACGACGGCATCGACCTCGAGGCGCTCGCCCATCTCGCCGGCGCCCGCTCGTTCCCCGTGCGCTCGAGCTTCCGACCCACCGCCAACATGGCGGTCAACCTGCTGCAGCGCATGGACAGAGACCGCGCGCGCGACACGCTCGAGCTCTCCTTCGCGCAGTTCCAGGCCGATCGCGCCGTTGTCGATCAGGCCCGCGAGCTCCGCGCCGAGCAGGAGTCGCTCGCGGGCTACGACGCCGCGGCCGCGCGCTCGCAGGGAGCCGACCGCAAGCGCTGGGAGGATCGCGCCCGGAAGCTGCGCCGCCGCATCGAGCGCGGCCGCAGGCAGATCGCCTCGCGCACCGGCACGATCGCGCGCACCTTCGACCGGGTAGTCGAGGAACTGCTCGCACTGGACTATCTGGAGGGCGGCGCGGAGATCTCCGTGACCCCGTGGGGCGAGCTGCTGCGCCGCATCTACGGAGAGAGGGATCTGCTCGTCGCCGAGTGCCTCCGCCACGATCTCTTCCGCGGTCTCGACGCCGCCGGTCTCGCCGCGATGTGCTGCGTGCTGAGCTACGAGCCCCGCCGCGACGACGAGGGCGAGCCGAGGCTGCCCGGCGGCGCCGCGTTCGCGGCCGCCCTCGACCGGGTGGTCGACGCCTGGGTGGAGCTCGACGACCTAGCCGAGGCCCACCGGCTCCCGCGGACGGAGATGCCGCACGCGGGCCTTGCCGCGACGATGCACGCGTGGGCCGACGGCGCACCCATCGAGCGCGTGCTGGAGACCGCCGGCATCGGAGCGGGCGATTTCGTGCGCTGGTCGAAGCAGACGATCGATCTGCTCGACCAGATCGCGCAGGCCTGCGAGGCCGCGGTCGCGACCGAGCTCGATGAGGACCGTTTGGGCGTACTCGCGAAGCTCGCGCGCGAGGCGAAGCGGGGCGTGCGGCGGGGCATCGTCGAGGCGTCGAGCACGTCATGACCGCATTCCGACGAGCGCTGCCCTGGTGGGCGGCGCTGCCCGCCGCGGCCGCAGGAGGCTTCCTGCTCGACGTCGCATCGCCCGGGCTCGCCTGGTGGCCGGCCGTGTTCCCCGCCGTCGCGCTGATCTGCGCGTCCGTGTGGAATCAGCGCGCGCGCTTCGGGGCACTCGCGGGCCTCGTGGCGGGCGCCGCCTTCTGGATGCCGCACATCTCATGGCTGACGCTCTATCTCGGCCCCGTGCCCTGGCTCGGGCTCTGCGGGATGATGCTCGTCTGGTACGTGCTCTTCGGCGCCGGGGCCGCGTTCGTGACCCGCGCGCTCGGGGCCGGGGGCGGGCGGGGTCGTCAGGGCCGCACCGTCGCACAGGCCCTTGTGGTGGCGGGGCTCTGGGTGCTGCGCGAGCAGTTGCAGGGATGGTGGCCCTACGACGGTTTCCCGTGGGGGCGCGTAGCCCACGTCCTCGCCGACTCGCCGCTCGCGCAGAGCGTCTCCTGGGTGGGCTTCGCCGGTCTCTCCGGCCTCGTCGTCTTCGCCTGCGCCCTGCCCGTCGCGTTCGCCTTCATATCCAGGGGCAGAGGTCTGCGGGGGGCGGGTAGGGGACGACGCGACTGGTCGGGTCTGGCAGCGAGCGAAGCGAGCCGGATGGAGTCGGCGTCCCCTACCCGCCCCCCGCAGACCGGACTCGTGCTCGGTGGATCCCTCGCCCTCATCGTGATCCTGGCGCTCGTGCCCGCCTTCCGGCTGCCTGAGACGGGTACGCTGCGTGTGGCCGCCGTGCAGGGCAACTCGAAATCGGCGATCTTCGACGACCGCGAGTCGGGCGAGGTGCTCGACGACCACGTCGACGCGACCCTCGACCTGCTCGACGGGCTCGAGGCGCGGGGGGAGCGGGTCGACCTGATCGTCTGGCCCGAGAACAGCGCCGAGTTCGAGGTGCGCAGCAACCGGCTCGCCGAGCGCCGCATCGAGAATCTCGCGAGGCGCGCGGGCGCCCCGATCGCCGTCGGCACGGTCCTCGAGAACCCGGACGGCAGCTACACGAACAGCTCGCTCGTCTTCGACGGCGACGGGCTGACCGAACTGCGCTACGACAAGCGCTACCCGGTGCCGTTCGCCGAGTACATGCCCAACCGCGACTTCTTCCATGCGCTCGCCCCCGACCTCGTCGACCTGGTGCAGCTCGAGTACTCGAAGGGCAGGCTGCCGGCCGCCACCGACATCGACACCCCCGCCGGCGTCGTGCGCTCGGGTATCGCGATCTGCTTCGACATCATCTTCGACGAGCATGCCGTCGCCATGGTCGACGGGGGCGCGCAGGTGATCCTCGGGCAGACCAACAACGCGGATTTCGGCCGCACGGACGAGAGCGCGCAGCAGCTCGCGATCGCGCGCCTCCGCGCCGTGGAGACCGGGCGCGCGCTCGTGAACATCTCCACCGTCGGCACGAGTGCGATCGTCGCGCCGGGCGGGCGCGATCTCGCGGCGATCGAGCCGCACACGGCCGGGTCGATGGTCGCGGAGATCCCGCTCGTCGAGGGGCGCACACCCGCGCTCGCGGTCGGCGCCGCGGTGGCCGGCGCCTGGATGGCGCTGGGCGGGGCCGGGCTGCTCGCCGCGGTTGGCGTGCGCGCGGCGCGGCGCGAGCGGAGCGGCCGGTAGGTACCTATCCGGCCGCGCTGTCAATGGCCCGGCCTCACCAAAGAAAACGATGAATCCTTGGATCGAGAGAGGGATCCCCGCCGCCGTGAATGTCTGAGGCGCCTGATGCAATAGGCGCATGAACACCCCGACCTATCTCGCCCCCGAGGCTGCAGCGCTCTCGGCGGTGCTCGGCGAGCTGGAAGAGGTGGAGCGGCGCTTGCGCGCCACCGAGGCCGAGCGACTGCGGGTGCTGGCGAAGGCGTTCGACATCGCGGCCGCGCAGAACGCCCGGCAGGGTGAGCGCTCCGTGCCGGTCGATGCGGCGGGGGAGTTGGCGCTGCGCGCGGTCCGTGCCGAGATCGCCGCCGCGCTGCACCTGTCGGAGTACGCGGTGGAGCGTCGGCTCGACCTCGCGCAGCAGCTGACGGTCTCCTACCCCCGCACGGGCGACGCGCACGGCGAGGGCGCGATCTCGGCGGCCCACGCCTCGGTGGTCGTGGAGGCGGGCACGGTGATCGGCGGAGGCGACAACGCCGACGCGGTCGCGCGCCGCGCCGCTTACGAGGAGGCGGTGCTGCCCTATGCGGAAGCCGAGACTCCCGCCAGATTGCGGCCGATCGCGAAGAGGATCGCCGAGCAGTTCGCGGAGGTCTCGCTCGATGAGCGGCACGCCGAGGCGCGCAGGCGTCGCAGAGTCTACGTCGTCGACGCCGATGACGGGATGAGCGACCTGGTGGCGCACCTCCCGGCCGTCGAAGCGCACGCGATCCATCGGCGTCTCACGGCCGCGGCACGGCGCGCGGAGCGTGAGCGAGCGCAGGAGCAGGAACGGCGCGGGGAGCAGGAACGTTCGGGTTTCGAGGTCGCCGCCGGTGCGGGCTCCCGACGCTCGCGCGACGAGATCCGGGCGGACCTCCTCAGCGCGGCGCTGCTCGGCACCTTCCTGCCGGGCGTCGATTCCGAGCCTCTCGACCATGCGCGGGCGAGCGTGCAGGTCATCGTTCCGGTGCGGGCCATCGCGGATCGGCTCGCGGACGCGGCGTCGCATGAGGCCCCCGGTCAGTCTCCCGATCGGCCCACGGAGCAGCCTCCGGGCACTCCCTCGGAGCTGCTTCTGCGGCCACCTCCGGATCAGCCCCCGCAGCAGCTCCCGCGATTCCTGGCCCCCGACTCTCACGACGTCGAACCCTCGAGCGGTCCCACGCTCGTCGTCCGGCAGCCCGAGGCCGCCGAGCTCGTCGGCTACGGGCCCGTCGACTCTGCTACCGCGTGCGGCATGGCCGGCCGCGCCGACGCGTGGGAGGTCGTGCGCGTCGAAGCCGACTCCGGCGCGGTGCTCGCGGTCGACAGGTATCGGCCGAGCGAGGCGATCAAGCGATTCCTGAGGGCGAGGGATCAGCGCTGCCGCTTCCCGGGCTGCACCACTCCCGCGAGTCGCTGCGATATCGACCACACCCGAGACGCGCAGTGGGGCGGCCCGACCTCGACGGCGAACCTCTCCCACCTGTGTCGCGGACACCACACCCTGAAGCACAACACCGGATGGTCCGTGCGGCAAGAATCACGCGGGGTGCTCGTGTGGCGTTCCCCGACGGGTCGGGTGTATCAAGACTACCCGCCGGGCGAGGTTCGCTTCAGACCTGAGGCCGCGTGAACGACGAGGGCCTGAGGCCGCGTGAACGACGCAGACCCGACCGGCGGCGTGGTCGGCGGCGGCGTGTTCGAGAACGCCCGCCTACGAATTCGTCCCGCCGCGCCGCGAGCGCAGCAGCTGCAAACGCTCCTCGAGCAACTCCTCGAGCTCCTCGCGCGTGCGCCGCTCGATCAGCATGTCCCACGGCGTGCGCTGCGACGACTCCTTCTCCTCGAACTCGGCGCGGGCGGTGCGCCCTGCCTCGTCGTCGAGGAAGCCGACCTCGCCGCTGCGCTGATCGACCCACTCGGCCGGCGGCTCGGCGTCGGCATCGAAGGTGACCGTGAAGCGGTTGCCGCGATCCGTCAGATACTCGACCGTGCGCCGCGCCGAGAGCTCCACCCCGGCCTCACCCTGCAGACTCGTCGATCCGATGCGCGTCCCTCGTAACGTCCGATCGGCCATGCTGGACCTCCTCGTAGGTGGCACCATCTTCGGTGACGTTCGGTGCGGGAAGCCCCGCGGTTCGGGACGACCCTGCCGTACTTGGCAGCGTAGCGGGTTCATCCGGGCGCCGACACCCCTATCGCCGGATTCGCGCGACGGTTCCATTACGCTGGAGGCACCATTCCAAACGACGAGGAGCATTCGTGACTCAGATTCTTGAACCGGGCAGTCTCGCGGGCCGCCGCGCACTCGTGACGGGATCCTCCCGCGGCGTCGGCGCAGACACCGTGCGCTACTTCGCGGAGGCCGGCGCCGACGTGGTCGTGAACTTCCGCAACAAGGCGCCGCGAGCGGAGAAGCTCGCCTCTCAGCTCCGCGAGCTCGGCGTTCGCGCGCTCGTGCAGGGAGCCGATCTCACCGATCCCGAGTCGGTCGGCGCGATGATGGCGGCGGTGCGCGAGGAGTTCGGCGGGCTCGACATTCTCGTGCTCAACGCCTCGGGCGGCATGGAGAGCGGAATGGCAGAGGACTATGCCCTGAAGCTCAATCGCGACGCGCAGCTCGCCGTGCTCGACGCCGCGCTGCCGCTCATGGGCGAGGGATCCCGTGTCGTGTTTGTCACGAGTCACCAGGCGCACTTCATCCGCACGACGCCGACCATGCCGGAGTACGTGCCGGTCGCTGAGTCGAAGCGTGCGGGCGAGGACGCGCTGCGCGAGCGCATCCCGGAGCTCGAGGAGCGAGGGATCGGCTTCGTCGTCGTATCGGGCGACATGATCGAGGGCACGGTCACGGCCACGCTGCTCAACCGGCTGAACCCCGGCGCGATCGAGGAGCGCCGCGAGCAGGCGGGCAAGCTCTACAACGTCGCGGAGTTCGCAGCCGAGGTCGCGCGGGCCGCCGTCGACCCGGTTCCGGCCGACCACACGCGCCTGGTGGGCGACACCTCGAGCTTCAACGGCGAGTAGCGAGCGCTATCAGGGATCCAACCGTCGTTCGATAATCGAACACGCTTCGCGGCGTGTTTCCGACTATCGGACGGCGGTTTTTCCGTCCCTCGTTTCGGTGCGAAGACATCTGTGTTTCGGTCGTGTTTCGCGGTCTTCTTCCGTGCGGCTCGAAGGAGTCAGTGGCGCAGAATATTCGGTAATGGCGGCTAACGATCGGATATGCGTTAATAATGTGCGTTCAGGGCGCATTTCGGCCGAATTACCGAGTGGTAAATTTGCCGCATGATTCACCGACCCAGCAACCGGAGCCCCCGCCTCGCCCCCGCGGGGCCCGTCGGGCTGTACGACCCGGCAGACGAGCGCGACGCCTGCGGCCTCGCATCGGTGGTCTCGCTGACCGGCGAGGCGAGCCACCGGATCATCGCACTCGCCCTGGAAGCGCTCGAGAACCTCGAGCACCGCGGCGCCGTCGGCTCCGACGCGGGTACGGGCGACGGCGCAGGCATCCTCAGCGACATCCCCGATCTGCTCATCAGGGAGGAGCTCGCCGAGCAGGATCCCTCGCTCCGGCTGCCGGCTCCGGGAGACTACGCAGCCGGCCTCGTCTTCCTGCCGACGGCCTCCACGGAGCGCCAGGCGGCGCGCTACCGCATCGGCGCCATCGCCTCGGAGGAGGGGCTGTCGGTGCTCGCCTGGCGCGGCGTGCCCGTGCGTCCCGAGGTGCTCGGCGAGAGCGCGCGCCTCGCGAGCCCGGCGATCGAGCAGCTGATCCTCGTGCCCAGGCAGGGATCCGACGACCCCGCCGGCCTCAGCGGCTACGGCGCCGTGCCCGCGTCTCGGTCGATCGACGCCGACGAGCTCGAGCGCCGGGCCTACCGAGCCCGCAAGCGCATCCAGCACGAGACGGGCTGCTACCTGCCGTCGCTCTCCTCGCGCACGATCGTCTACAAGGGCATGGTCACGACCCTGCAGCTGCCCGGCTTCTACGCCGAGCTCTCGGACGAGCGCTTCACGAGCCGCTTCGCCATCGTGCACTCGCGCTACTCCACCAACACCTTCCCGTCGTGGCATCTCGCCCAGCCACTGCGGCTGGTGGCCCACAACGGCGAGATCAACACGGTGCGGGGCAACCGCAACTGGATGCGGGCACGCGAGGCGCAGCTCGCCTCCGACGTGCTCGGCGACCTGCGTCCGCTCACCCCGATCTGCTCGGAGGGCGGCAGCGACTCGGCGAGCTTCGACGAAGTGCTCGAACTGCTGGTGCGGGCCGGGCGATCCCTGCCCCACGCCCTCGCCATGATGGTGCCCGAGGCCTGGGAATCGGAGACGGGGCTGCACCCAGACCTCGTGAGCTTCCTCGAGTACCACTCCCTCGTCATGGAGCCGTGGGACGGCCCCGCCGCCATGATCGCGACCGACGGCAAGCAGCTCGTCGCCACGCTCGACCGCAACGGCCTGCGCCCCGGACGCTACCTCGTCACCGCAGACGGCATGATGGTGATCGCGAGCGAGACGGGTGTGCTCGACATCGCCCCCGACCGGGTCGTGCGCCGCGGCCGCCTCCAGCCGGGCCGCATGCTCGCCGTCGACCTCGCGAGCGGCGAGATCCGCGACGACGAGGCGGTGAAGGCCGAGCTCGCCGCGCTGGCGCCCTGGGGGGAGTGGCTCGAGGAGGGCCGCATCCGCCTCTCCGACCAGCCTGAGCGCGAGCACCTCGTGCACCCGCCCGCCTCGATCAGCCGCCGCCAGCGCACCTTCGGCTACACCGAGGAGGAGCTGCGCCTGCTGCTCACCCCGATGGCGCGCGACGGCATCGAGCCGATCGCCGCCATGGGAACCGACACGCCCATCGCGGCGCTGTCGGAGCGCCCCAGGCTCGTCTTCGACTACTTCGTGCAGCAGTTCGCGCAGGTCACGAACCCGCCGCTCGACGCGCTGCGGGAGGAACTCGTCACGAGCCTCGTCACCAGCATCGGCCCGCAGGAGAACCTGCTCGCGCAGTCGGTCGAGCACGCGCGCCAGGTGATCCTCGACTTCCCGGTCATCGACAACGCGGCGCTCGCGCGCATCCAGCACTTCGCAGACGACCCCGAGCGCGAGCGCGCCGTCACCATCCGCGGGCTCTACGCCGTCGACTACGACGCCAAGGGCCTCGCCGATCGGCTCGAGGCCATGTGCTGGGAGGCGAGCGCGGCGATCGAGGCGGGCGCCGAGTTCATCATCCTCTCCGACCGAGACTCCAACAAGGACCTCGCCCCCGTGCCCTCGCTGCTCGCAGTGTCCGCCGTGCACCACCACCTCATCCGCGAGGGCCAGCGCATGCGCGTCTCCCTCATCGTCGAGGCCGGGGACGTCCGCGAGGTGCACCATGTCGCAGCGCTCATCGGCTATGGAGCGGGCGCGGTCAACCCGTATCTCGCCATGGAGACGGTCGGGCTGCTCGTGCGCGAGGGATCCCTCCCGGGAATCACCGAGGAGGAGGCGGTCGCCAGGCTCATCAAAGCCCTCGGCAAGGGCATGCTCAAGGTCATGAGCAAGATGGGCATCTCGACCGTCGCGTCATACTGCGGCGCCCAGACCTTCGAGGCCATCGGACTCTCGCAGCAGCTCGTCGACCGCTACTTCACGGGCACGGCCTCCAAACTCGGGGGCGTCGGTCTCGACGTCATCGCCGCCGAGGTCGCGGCCAGGCATCGCGCGGCCTACCCCGACGACCCCGCCGCCCTCGCCCACAAGCGGCTCGAGACCGGCGGCGAGTACCGCTGGCGCCGTGGGGAGGAGCCGCACCTCTTCGACCCGCAGACCATCTACAAGCTGCAGCACGCCACCCGCACGGGCCGCCGCGAGATCTTCGCCGAGTACACGGCGCGCGTGAACGAGCAGCAGGAGCGCCTCATGACGCTGCGCGGGCTGTTCAAGTTCTCGCCGCAGCGGCCCCCGGTGCCGCTCTCCGAGGTCGAGCCGGTGAGCGAGATCGTGAAGCGCTTCGCGACCGGGGCCATGAGCTACGGATCCATCTCGCCCGAGGCGCACGAGACCCTCGCGATCGCGATGAACAAGCTCGGCGGCAAGTCGAACACCGGCGAGGGCGGCGAGGCGGAGGACCGCCTCCTCGACCCCGAGCGCCGCAGCGCCATCAAGCAGGTGGCCTCGGGGCGCTTCGGCGTCACCTCCATGTACCTGACGAACGCCGACGAGATCCAGATCAAGCTCGCCCAGGGCGCCAAGCCCGGCGAGGGCGGGCAGCTGCCCCCGCAGAAGATGTACCCGTGGATCGCGCGCACCCGCCACGCGACGCCGGGCGTCGGCCTCATCTCGCCGCCTCCCCACCACGACATCTACTCGATCGAGGATCTGAAGCAGCTCATCTTCGACCTCAAGCGGGCGAACCCCTCTGCGCGCATCTCCACCAAGCTCGTCGCGCAATCGGGCATCGGCCCGGTCGCGGCGGGCGTCGCGAAGGCGCTGTCCGACGTGATCCTCGTCTCCGGGCACGACGGCGGCACCGGCGCGAGCCCCATGAACTCGCTCAAGCACGCTGGATCGCCGTGGGAGCTCGGCCTCGCCGAGGCGCAGCAGACCCTCATGCTCAACGGACTGCGAGAGCGGGTCGTGCTGCAGGCCGACGGCCAGCTCAAGACCGGCCGCGACGTGGTCGTGGCCGCCCTGCTCGGCGCGGAGGAGTTCGGCTTCGCGACCGCCCCGCTCGTCGTCTCCGGCTGCATCATGATGCGCGTCTGCCACCTCGACACCTGCCCCGTGGGCGTCGCCACGCAGAACCCCGAGCTGCGCGAGCGCTTCACGGGCCGGGCCGAGCACGTCGTCAACTTCTTCCGCTTCATCGCCGAGGAGGTGCGCGAGATCCTCGCATCGCTCGGCTACCGATCCCTCGCCGAGGCCGTCGGCGACACCGCGGCCCTCGACGTCGACGACGCTATCCGCCACTGGAAGGCCGAAGGCCTCGACCTCACCCCGGTGCTGCGCGGCCCCGTCTTCGCCGACGACGAGCCGCGGTCGCACGGACGCGAGCAGGATCACGAGCTCGGCGCGCACTTCGACAGCGGTCTCATCGAGATGGCCGCCGATGCGCTCGAGCGACGCGAACCCGTCGTGATCGACCTGCCCATCCGCAACATCGACCGCGCAGTCGGCACGATGCTCGGACACGAGGTGACGCGCCGCCACGGCGCGCAGGGCCTCGCGCCCGAAACGATCGACATCACGCTCACGGGATCGGCCGGGCAATCGCTCGGCGCCTTCATCCCCGCGGGCATCACGCTGCGGCTCATCGGAGACGCCAACGACTATGTCGGCAAGGGCCTCTCGGGCGGCGAGATCGTGATCCGCCCCCACCCGGAGGCCGCCCATGCGGCATCGGGCAACGTCATCGCGGGCAACACGATCGGCTACGGCGCCACGAGCGGCAGCCTCTGGATCGCCGGCACGGTGGGCGAGCGATTCCTGGTGCGCGGCTCGGGTGCGACCGCCGTCGTCGAGGGAACCGGCGACCACGCGCTCGAATACTTCACGGGCGGCTTCGCCCTGATCCTCGGGCAGACGGGGCGCAACATCGGCGCGGGCATGTCGGGAGGCGAGGCCGTGATCCTCGATCTCGACGCGTCCGACGTGAACTCGGCCGAGCTCGCGAGCGGCGCACTCATGCTGCAGCCCGTCGACCAGGTGCTGCGCGAGAAGATCGGAGCGCTGCTGGGGCGGCACCTGGAGCAGACCGGATCCGAGCTCGCGCGGACGCTGCTCGACGACATCGAAGCCGACCCGGAGCGCGCCTTCGCCCGCTTCACCCGGCTGATCCCTCGCGGCTACTCGCGGGTCCTCGAGATCCGAGTCCGCGCGAACGAACAGGGCATCGACCCCGATGACGAACGGGTCTGGTCCGAGATCCTGGAGGCGACCCATGGCTGATCCCCAAGGCTTTCTGAAGGTGCGCGAGCGCGAGCTCGCTCCCAAACGGCCGGTCGCGCTGCGGCTCAAGGACTGGCGCGAGGTCGTCGACCCCGCCGACCCGAAGCTCGTCGTGCGGCAGGCGTCGCGCTGCATGGACTGCGGCGTCGCCTTCTGCCATCAGGGCTGCCCGCTCGGCAATCTCATCCCGGAGTGGAACGACCTCATGTTCCGCGGGCGCGAGCGCGAGGCGATCGACAGACTGCACGAGACCAACAACTTCCCGGAGTTCACCGGCCGCGCCTGCCCCGCGCCCTGCGAATCGGCCTGCGTGCTCGGCATCAACCAGCCGGCCGTCACGATCAAGCAGATCGAGAACAGCATCATCGACCAGGCGTTCATGAACGGCTGGGTCGTGCCGCAGCCGCCGTCGCGGCTCACCGGGAAGACGGTCGCCGTGGTGGGCTCGGGCCCCGCCGGCCTCGCCGCGGCCCAGCAGCTCACGAGGGCCGGGCACACCGTCGCGGTCTACGAGCGCGACGAGGAGCCCGGCGGCCTGCTGCGCTTCGGCATCCCCGACTTCAAGCTCGAGAAGATGCTCGTGACGCGTCGCATCGAGCAGCTGAAGGCCGAGGGCACGCGCTTCCGCTGCGGCATCGAGATCGGCCGCGACATGTCGTGGACCGAGCTGCGCCGCCGTTTCGATGCGGTGGTCGTCGCCACGGGCGCGACCGTGCCGCGCGAGCTGCCCCTGCCCGGCCGAGAGCTCACCGGCGTGCGCTACGCCATGGAGTATCTGACGGCCGCCAACCGGCGCCTGAACTCGCCCGAGGAGTTCCCGCTGCCCGGCGAGCTCGACGCCGCGGGCAAGCACGTCGTCGTGATCGGCGGAGGCGACACGGGCGCCGACTGCATCGGCACCGCGCACCGCCAGGGCGCCAAGTCGGTCACGAACCTCGCCATCGGCCGCCGCCCCTCCGAGACGCGCACCGATGCGCAGCCGTGGCCGGTGCATCCGACGCTCTTCGAGGTGTCGAGCTCGCACGAGGAGGGCGGCGAACGGCGCTACCTCGCCTCGACCGTCGAGTTCGTGGGGGAGGACGGTGCGGTGCGCGGCCTGCGCGTCGCCGAGACCGGCTTCACCGAGGAGGGCCGCGTGCCGATCCCGGGCACCGAGCACCTCATCGACGCCGACCTCGTGCTCATCGCCATGGGTTTCACCGGCCCCGAGGAGATCGAAGACCCCGCTCAGCGCCTGCCGCGCGATACCCGGGGCTCCTTCACGAGGGAGAAGGACTACTCGACCGAGCTGCCCGGCGTCTTCGTCGCGGGCGACGCCGGTCGCGGCCAGTCGCTCATCGTGTGGGCCATCGCCGAGGGGCGCGCCGTCGCGGCCTCCGTCGACCGCTACCTCACGGGGGAGAGCGTGCTGCCGAGCCCGGTCACCGCGTTCGACCGCGCCTTCGCGTAGGGCGGGCGACCGGCACGGGAATGGGCGGCGCCGGGATATCGTTCTCGAAGGAGCGGGGCGCCGACCGATGGGCGTCCGCTACGAGAACGGAGACGGATATGACTGCGGTGACGGTGATCGGCGGAAGCGGCTACGCTGGAGCGCACATCGTGGAGGCGGCCGCCGTGCGCGGCCTCGAGGTCACGAGCCTCAGCCGGGGAGAGACCGCCGAGCAGGTCGCCGGCGTGCGATACCTCAGGGGATCCCTGCTCGACGCGGCCGACCGGGCACGGGCGCTCGACGGAGCAGACGTCGTGATCGCGGCCGTATCGCCGCGCGGTGACATGGCGGGCCGGGTGCGCCCGGCGATCGCCGCGCTCGCCGCGGACGCGGCCGAGGCCGGCGTGCGACTCGGCGTGATCGGCGGCGCGGGATCGCTGCTGCAGGAGCCGGGCGGCGACCTCGTCATGAACGGCCCCGACTTCCCCGAGGAGTTCAAGGCCGAGGCGCGCGAGATGGGCGAGGTGCTCGACGACCTGCGGGCGGCTCCCGAGGCTCTCGACTGGTTCTTCGTCAGCCCGGCGGGCTCGTTCGGTCCCTGGGTCGCGGGGGAGTACCGCGGGGAGTACCGGGTGGGCGGCGACGTGCTGCTCGTCGACGAGTCGGGCGAATCGGCGATCTCGGGAGCCGACTTCGGCGTCGCCGTGGTGGACGAGATCGAGGAGCCTGCGCACCGTCGCGAGCGCTTCACCGTCGCCTACTGAGCGAGCCGGGCAGCGGACGCGGGCGAGGGATCTCCGGTGAGCGGGATCCCTCGCCGCGCCGGTAGCCTGGGTGCCGTGGAAGAACGACTGATCGACCTGCTCCGCGCCGACCTCGACGCAGCCGAATACCGGACGGACGCGGTGGAGGCCCTGCTCGGGCAGGCCGCGGACACGGCCCGTGCGCGCGGGGTGTTCGCCCCGGCACGGCGCGTGCTCGCGGAGCGCGATCCCTCGCCCCTCGCGACGCTCGTGCGCGTGTTCCTGATCGGCGAGCGGGTGGACGCCGCGACGCTCGGGGAGGCCCTGCCCGCGCTCGGCGCGGCGGGAGCGATCGAGCTCGGCCTCGTCTCCGAGGACGCTGCGCAGGATCCCGCAACGGGCCCGGAAGGCGGCCTGCGCGCCGCGCTCTCGCTGAACCCGGTGCGGATCGCCGACGCGTGCGCCGGGCGCGAGGTGGAGTGGCGCGTGATCTCGGACCTCGACGACCAGTTGCGCCGCGGTCCCGCCCGGCCCGACCACGTGATGGGCGTCGGCGGCGCGACGCGATCCCTCATCGCACAGGCGCCGCCCGGGATCGCACAGGCCCCGCCCGGAGAGACCGCGCGCTGCCTCGACCTCGGTACGGGCTGCGGCATCGTCGCGATGCACCTCGCGCTGCGCGGCCCCGTCGTCGCGACCGACATCTCCGAGCGCGCCCTCGCGCTCGCGCGGGCCAACGCCCGGCTCAACGGTGTCGAGGGGATCGAGTTCAGGCGGGGCGACCTCTTCGCTCCCGTCGCGGGGGAGCGCTTCGAGCTGATCCTCTCGAACCCGCCGTTCGTGATCACGCCGCGCGAGGAGGGAGCGCCCGTCTACGAGTACCGCGACGGCGGCCTCGCAGGCGACGAGCTCGCCGCCCGCGTGATCCGCGAGGCGTCGGCGCACCTCGTACCGGGTGGCACCCTGCTGTGCCTCGCGAACTGGGAGACGCCGTGGGGCGGCAACGGGCTCGAGCGCGTGCGCGGCTGGGTGGCGGAAGCAGCCGAGGCGGGCGAGGCCGGCCCGCTCTCCGGCTGGGTGATCGAGCGCGATCGCGTGAGCCCCGAGCAGTACGCGGAGACCTGGGCGCGCGACGGAGGAGCACGCCCGGGCGATCCCGCATTCGAGGCGATGCTGGAGGCCTGGCTGCGCGACTTCGCCGAGCGCCGGGTCGTCGCGATCGGGCTCGGATCGGTGCGGGTGCGGCGGGAGCCCGACGGCGCGGCGGAGACGCTGGTGCACGCCGAGCAGGCGATGGGCGCCTTCGTCGACGGGGCCCTCGTCGGATCCCTCATTGACCGCGCCTTCGCCTGCGGCATCGCCGCGGAGCGCATGAGCGACGCCGAGGTGCTCGCCGAGCGGTGGGTGCGCGACGCCGCGGTGGTCGAGGAGCGGACGCACCGGCCGGGGGAGGAGGACCCGACGGGGATCGCGCTCGTCACCGACCGGCCGATCGCCCGCCGCGTCGCGGCCGACACGCTGCTCGCCGCCGCGATCGGCGCCTGCGACGGCGAGCTCGCGCTCGGGCAGATCGCCGACGCGCTCGCGACCATCCTCGAGGTCGACGCAGACGCGGCCTCCGAAGCGCTGGTCGCGGGAGTCCGCGAGCTCGCCTGGCTCGGGATGCTCCGGCGCTGAGCGGCGAGGGGTCCCTGCGCCGGGTCGGGATCCCTCCCCGCAGCCGCTGCCGCAGCGGCCGCCGCACCGGGAGCGCAGCCGCGCCTCGGTAGACTGGTCGGGTGATGCGAACCATTGATCTGCGGGGGCGCGAGCTCACCCGGGCCGACCTGCTGAAACTCGTGCCGCGCGCCGCGCTCGGCGCGGAGGTCGCCGTCGAGCGCGTGCGGCCGCTCGTCGCCGACGTCGCGGAGCGGGGCGAGGCCGCGCTCCGGGAGCAGGCGCGCGACTTCGACGGCGTCGAGGGCCACGCCCTTCGCGTGCCAGCCGAGGCGATCGCCGCGTCGCTCGTCGACTGCCCGCCCGAGGTGCGCGGCGCGCTCGAGGAGCTGATCGCGCGCCTGCGTCTCGGGTCGGCCGCGCAAGTACCGGCCGAGCGCGTGACCCGCTTCGCCGGCGGCGCCACGATCACTCAGCGCTGGCAGCCGGTGTCGCGGGTGGGCCTCTACGCGCCCGGGGGCAAGGCCGCGTACCCGTCCTCGGTCATCATGAACGCCGTCTCCGCCCAGGTCGCCGGCGTGCCGAGCCTCGCGCTCGCCTCGCCCGCGCAGCGCGACAACGCCGGCCTGCCGCACCCCGCCGTGCTCTGGGCCGCCGCGCTCTGCGGTGTCGAGGAGGTCTACGCGATCGGCGGAGCCGGTGCGATCGCCGCCTTCGCCCACGGGGTGACCGAGATCGGCCTCGACCCCGTCGACGTGGTGACGGGTCCCGGCAACGTCTTCGTCGCCGCCGCCAAGCGCGTGGTCGGCGGGCTCGTCGGCATCGACTCGGAGGCGGGCACGACGGAGATCCTGGTCATCGCCGACGCGTCGGCGGAGCCGGGCTTCGTCGCGGCCGACCTCATCAGCCAGGCCGAGCACGACGAGGCCGCGGCATCCGTGCTCGTCACCGATTCGGCCGAGTTCGCGGAGCGCGTGCTCGCGGAGGTCGAGCTGCGGGCCTCGCGCACCCGCCACGCCGAACGCGTGGCCACGGCGCTGGGCGGTCCGCAGTCGGCCGTGATCCTCGTCGACGACCTCGCGACTGCGGCCCGGGTGAGCAACGCCTACGGGCCCGAGCACCTCGAGATCCAGACGCGCGACGACGAGCGAGTGCTGGGCGGGATCACCGACGCCGGCGCGATCTTCGTCGGCGGCTACACCCCGGTGAGCCTCGGCGACTACCTCGCGGGTTCGAACCACGTGCTGCCGACGGGCGGAACCGCGCGCTTCTCCGCCGGGCTCGGTGCACACACCTTCCTGCGCCCGCAGCAGATCATCTCCTACGACCGCCCGGCCCTCGCCGAGGTCGAGGCCCCGCTGCTCGCCCTCGCCGCAGCCGAGGGGCTGCCCGCGCACGGCGAGGCGGTGAGCGCGCGCTTCGATGGCTCGGACGCAGGCACGGGGGAGGACGCCTGATGCACTGCCCGTTCTGCCGCCACCCGGATTCCCGCGTCATCGACTCCCGCACCGCCGACGACGGCCTCTCGATCCGCAGGCGCCGTCAGTGCCCCGAGTGCGGGCGTCGCTTCACCACGACCGAGACCGCGAGCCTCACCGTCATCAAGCGCTCGGGCGTCGTCGAGCCGTTCAGCCGCGAGAAGGTGATGAGCGGCGTGCGCAAGGCGTGCCAAGGCCGTCCCGTCACCGACGCCGATCTCGCCGTGCTCGCCCAGCAGGTCGAGGAGTCCGTGCGCTCGAGCGGCATCGCCCAGTTCGACGCCAACGAGATCGGCCTCGCCGTCCTGCCGCACCTGCGCGAGCTCGACGAGGTCGCCTACCTGCGCTTCGCGAGCGTGTACCAGGCGTTCGAATCGCTCGACGACTTCGACTCGGCGATCGCCGAGCTGCGTGCCCATCCGGCGGGCGAGGGATCCGCCACGACCCCCACGGAGGCCTGACCCCATGCGGCTCTACCCCCTGCTCTTCTCCGCGGCACTGCGCCGCATGGATCCCGAGCGGGCCCACCACCTCGCCTTCCGCGTGATCCAGGCCGTGCCCCTCGCGGGGGCGATCGCGCGACGCGTGTGCGCGCCCGATCCCTCGCTGAAGGTGCGCGCCCTCGGCGTCGACTTCCCGAGCCCCTTCGGCCTCGCGGCCGGCTTCGACAAGAACGCCGAGGGCATCATCGGCCTCGGCGACCTCGGCTTCGGCCATGTCGAGGTCGGCACTCTCACGAGGCACGCGCAGCCGGGCAACCCGAAACCGCGCATGTTCCGGCTCGTGGGAGACCGCGGCCTCATCAACCGCATGGGCTTCAACAACGGCGGATCGGTAGCGGCGGTTCCGCGCATCGAGCGCGCGCGCCTGCGCAGGCACCGCCCCGTGATCGGCGTGAACATCGGCAAGAGCCGCGTCACCGAGGTCGAGAACGCGACCGACGACTACGTCTGGAGCGCGCAGCGCCTCGCCCCCGTCGCCGACTACCTCGCCGTCAACGTCAGCTCGCCCAACACGCCCGGCCTGCGCGGTCTGCAGGAACTCGAGAACCTCGAGCCGCTGCTCGCCGCGGTCAAGGAGGCGGCGGGCGCCACTCCGCTGCTCGTGAAGATCGCACCCGACATGGGAGACGAGCAGATCGACGGCATCGTCGCGCTCGCCGTGCGGCTCGGGCTCGACGGCATCATCGCCACCAACACGACGATCTCCCGCGACGGGCTCACCGCCTCCGATGCTGAGGTCGAGGCCATGGGGGCGGGCGGTCTCTCGGGGGAGCCGCTGCGCGAGCGGTCACTCGAGGTGCTGCGACGCATCCGCGCGACCGCGCCCGGAGCCGGCTTCTGCGTGATCTCGGTCGGCGGCGTGGCCACCGCCGACGACGTGCTCGACCGTCTGCGCGCCGGCGCGACGCTCGTGCAGGGCTTCACCGCCTTCATCTACGAGGGACCGTTGTGGGCGAGGGCCGTCAACCGCGGTCTGCACCGCGCCGGATGGCGGCAGGCGGGCTAGCTCGGGAACTGCCCCCGCTTGACCTGCGGCTTCGGAGCGCGGAGCGGGCGGAACTGCAGGGCGCGCATCGCCGCGTACCACTTGAATCCCGGCTGCACGTTGCCCTTGCCGAACTTGGCGACCAGCTTCTTCTGCAGCCGCAGGCCGAGCAGCACCGCGTCGATGATGGCGAGACCGACGAAGGCCCAGATCGCGATGAGGCTGACCACCTGCATGATGCCGGGGATGAAGGTCATCACGAGCACCACGAGCATCGCCGGGATCAGCAGCTCGCCGACGCTCCAGCGGGCGTCGACGTAGTCGCGCACGTAGCGGCGCTGGGGGCCGCGGTCGCGCGGGGTCAGGTAGCGCTCCTCGCCCGCCATCATGCCGAGCCGCGCGCGCTCGCGCGCCTCGGCCTGCTGGCGCCGCTGCTCCTTGAGCATCGCCTTGTCGCGCGAGCCGACGATCGGCCTCGCGTTCGCCGCCTCAGCCTGCTTGCGGCTGGGGGTGGGTCGGCCCTTGCCGACCGGGGTCGACTCGTCGCCGGTGCCGCCCGACTTGTCAGCGCCCTTCTGTGCCACGCCTGTCCCTCCGAGATGCGCTCGCGCGCGTGTGTGTGCGAATTCAGATGTTCCGATGTGCAGGGCCGGGGGTCGGCCGCGTGCGTACCGACCCAGCCTACCCCGAGCGAGTGCGTCGCGTCGGCGTACCCGCGGACGCCGTCGGCGGTAGACTCGAAGGGATATACGACACGCGACCGAAGGAGTGGGTCACATGAGCACGGAGACGATCTCTTCCGAGACCGCCGGGGGCATCGCCACGGAGGAGCGCGCGCACGGCGTGACGCTCAGCGAGGGGGCCCGCGAGAAGGTGCGCAGTCTGCTCGCCCAGGAGGGGCGCGACGATCTTCGCCTCCGCATCGCGGTGCAGCCGGGCGGGTGCTCGGGGCTGATCTACCAGCTGTTCTTCGACGAGCGCGAGCTCGAGAACGACGCGATCGTCGACTTCGACGGGGTCGAGGTCGTGGTCGATGCGATGAGCATCCCGTACCTCGACGGCGCCTCGATCGACTTCGAGGACACCATTCAGAAGCAGGGGTTCACGATCGACAACCCCAATGCTCAGGGCAGCTGCGCTTGCGGCGACAGTTTCAGCTAATCATCAGATCTTTTTCCGGCCGCCGCGACACCCGTGGCGTGTTCGGGAAACGCTCAGCTTCGCGCTAAGCTAATCAGTGAGTCATCAGCTTCGCCTGCGTCCTCGCAGGTTCGACAATGTTTCGAAAGGTATGCGGTGCGTTCCAATCGTCGAATGAAATGGGTCGCGGCCCCGGTGGCACTCGCGGCCGCCCTGGCGTTCGCAGGCTGCACGCCCGAACAGCAGCGCGGCTTCCTGCCCGCGGGCTCCGAGGGGGCCACCAACCACACCTCCGGCATCACCGGCCTGTGGGTGACCTCGTGGGTCGTGCTGCTCGTCGTCGGCGTCATCACCTGGGGCCTCGTCATCTGGGCCACGATCGTCTACCGTCGCCGCAAGGGGCAGACCGGGCTGCCGGTCCAGCTCCGCTACAACATGCCGATCGAGACCTTCTTCACGATCGTCCCGGTCATCCTGGTCATCGGCTTCTTCGCCTTCACCGCCCAGGAGCAGTCGAAGATCGAGGCGCGCTACGACAACCCCGAGAACATCGTCGAGGTCTACGGCAAGCGCTGGTCGTGGGACTTCAACTACGTGAACGACGACGTCTTCTTCCAGGGCGTCCAGGTGCAGACGAACTCGGACGGCTCCGCGCAGGAGTCGACGATGCCGGTGCTGTACCTGCCGGTGGACAAGACCACGGAGATCCGCCTGGAGACCCGCGACGTCATCCACTCCTTCTGGGTCGTGGACTTCCTCTACAAGAAGGACATGATTCCCGGGCAGACCAACTACATGAGCTTCACGCCGACCAAGACGGGCACCTTCATCGGCAAGTGCGCCGAGCTCTGCGGTGAATACCACTCGATGATGCTCTTCGAGGTCAAGGTCGTCGAACAGGACGAATACGACGACTACGTCGAGTCGCTCCGCGAGGCCGGCAACTCCGGTCAGGTCGGTGAGGATATCAACCCGAACCAGGACCGCTTCCACGGCGACGAGTCGCGCGCTGAAAACGAAAACCAGACGAATAGCGAGAAGAACTGATGAAGAAGGGCAATGTCATCGTCTCGTGGGTGACCTCCACGGACCACAAGGTGATCGGGTACATGTACCTGATCAGCTCCTTCGTGTGGTTCCTGATCGGCGGCCTCATGGCGCTCCTGATCCGCGCCCAGCTGTTCGCGCCGGGCCTCGAGGTCATCCCGACCAAGGAGCAGTACAACCAGCTGTTCACCATGCACGGCACGATCATGCTGCTGATGTTCGCCACCCCGCTCTTCGCGGGCTTCGCGAACGTGATCATGCCGCTGCAGATCGGTGCTCCCGACGTCGCCTTCCCGCGACTCAACGCCTTCGCGTTCTGGCTCTACACCTTCGGATCCCTCATGGCGGTCGGCGGCTTCCTCACGCCGCAGGGTGCGGCATCGTTCGGCTGGTTCGCCTACGCTCCGCTGTCCGACATGACTTACTCGCCGGGCGTCGGCGGCAACCTCTGGGTGCTCGGCCTCGGCGTCAGCGGCTTCGGCACGATCATGGGCGGCGTGAACTTCATCACCACCATCATCACGATGCGCGCGCCCGGCATGACCATGTGGCGCATGTCGGTGTTCACCTGGAACACGCTGATCACCTCGATCCTCGTGCTCCTCGTCTTCCCCGTGCTCGCCGCCGCCATGTTCGGCCTCGCAGCCGACCGCATCTTCGGCGCGCAGATCTACAGCGGTGAGGGCGGCGCCATCCTCTGGCAGCACCTCTTCTGGTTCTTCGGCCACCCCGAGGTGTACATCATCGCGCTGCCGTTCTTCGGCATCGTCTCCGAGGTGTTCCCCGTGTTCAGCCGCAAGCCGATCTTCGGCTACAAGACGCTGATTTACGCGACCATCGCCATCGCGGCGCTCTCGATGACCGTCTGGGCTCACCACATGTACGTGACCGGTTCCGTGCTGCTGCCGTTCTTCGCGCTGATGACCATGCTCATCGCGGTGCCGACCGGCGTGAAGATCTTCAACTGGATCGGCACGATGTGGCGCGGTTCGATCACCTTCGAGACGCCCATGCTCTGGTCGCTCGGCTTCCTGGTGACCTTCGTGTTCGGCGGCCTCACCGGCGTCATCCTCGCGTCGCCGGCGCTCGACTTCCACCTCTCCGACACCTACTTCGTCGTGGCGCACTTCCACTACGTGGTCTTCGGAACGGTCGTCTTCGCGATGTTCGCGGGCTTCTACTTCTGGTGGCCCAAGTGGACCGGCAAGATGCTGAACGAGCGCCTCGGCAAGGTGCACTTCTGGCTGCTGTTCATCGGCTTCCACACGACCTTCCTGGTGCAGCACTGGCTCGGCGTCATGGCCATGCCGCGCCGCTACTACACCTACCTTCCCGCCGACGGCGTGACCTGGGGCAACCAGATCTCGACGGTGGGTGCGATGATCCTCGGCGCATCGATGATTCCGTTCCTCCTGAACGTCTACATCACGGCCCGCCGGGCCCCGAAGGTCACCGTGGACGATCCTTGGGGCTTCGGCCGCTCGCTCGAGTGGGCGACCTCCTGCCCCCCGCCGCGCCACAACTTCACCTCGATTCCGCGCATCCGTTCGGAGTCTCCGGCGTTCGACCTCCACCACCCCGAGGTCAGTGGTATCGTGCAGCCCGTTCGTGCAGAGGCCTCCCAGGCCGAGCTCGCCGAGCAGAAGTGACGTCCGAGGAGAACTGAGTCATGAAATCCAACATCGTCATCTTCTGGATCCTGACGGCCTACATGGTCATCCTGGCCACGGTCTACACCGGGTGGAACGTGATGCTGCACGGGCGACCCGAGTGGGTCGGCAGCGTCGCAATCCTCCTCTCCGGCGGCCTGACCGGCTTCATCGCCTTCTACCTCGGACTCGTCCAGAGGAAGCAGGGCGGCGTGCTCGTCGAGGACCTCGAGGACGCCGACATCGACGACGGAGACCCCGAGCTGGGCGAGTTCAGCCCGTGGAGCTGGTGGCCGCTGGTGCTCGCCTTCGGCAGCTCGCTCGTGGTGCTCGGTCTGTGCGTAGGCTTCGACTTCTGGCTCAGCTTCCTGGCCCTGCCGGTCGTGCTGGTCAGCATCGTCGGCTGGGTGTACGAGTACTACCGCGGGCACTTCGCCCGCTGAGGGATCAGCACTTGAGCATCATCATCCGCCGCGGCCGGAGCGAGGACGGGAATGCCGTCTTCGCTCTGGCCCGCCAGTTCTCCACCGGGCGCGAGCCGATCGGCCGCGACGAGTTCCTCGTCGCCTACGACAACGTGCTGCGTCACCGCGACCAAGAGACCAACGTGCTCTTCGTCGCGGTTCTCGACGAGCAGGTCGTGGGCTACTCTCTCATGACCGTCTCCCGTCTGCTGCACGCCCCGGGGCTGACGGCTCACCTGCAGGAGATCGTCGTCGACGAGGGATCGCGCGGCCACGGCGTCGGTGACCGTCTCATGCAGGCCAACGAGCACTACTGCATGGGGCGCGGAGTGCGCCAGCTGTCCGCGTCGACCGCGCGCATCGGCTCCTTCTACAACCACCGCGGCTTCGAGGCCGTCGGCGAGCACTATCGCAAGATTCTCGAACTGGGTTGAACCGGTGTCCGAGCGTCGTGCGCGCAGAAGACCCGGTGAGAATCGCGAACGCCTGATCGAGGCCGGACTCATCGAGTTCGGCCTCTTCGGCTATCACGGCGCGTCCACAGCCGCTGTGGCGCGTCGCGCGGACGTTCCTCAGCCTCACGTCTACGCGAGCTTCCGGACGAAGCAGGAGCTCTTCCTCGCGTGCTTCGCGGCCGCGCGAGCGGCGATCGCGGCGGCACCCGACGAGGGTCTCCCAGAGCGGAGCTGTCGCTTGATGCTTCAGGCCTATGCGGCCTCGGGCGACCCTGAGCTCCGCGAGGCCTTGAGCGGCGATCTCGCGGCCTTGCGGGAGGCTCTGGGGGAACGTCGTCTCGGAGCGCTGTTGCTCGAGGCTGCGCGCTCGCTGAGCGAGGGATCAGCCGCCGGCTAGGATCCCTCGTCTCGGACTGAGGCGCAGCCCCGAGATCTCAGCTCTCCGGAGGCGGGGGCTCTTCGACCCGGCTGATCCTGTCCACAGCCGCGTCCTCCGCGGCCTCATCGTCGCCGAAGCGCTGGACGGCGGGATCGAGATCGCGTCGGTGGGCCCGCGAGCTGGTGAACTCCCAGCCGCCCCAGACGCAGATCGCAGCGCAGACGGTCGCCGGCACGATGAGCTCGAGCGGCCACGGCGCTCCCTCTGCCAAGAGCGGAGCGAGGAAGAGCGCCGAACTGCTCGCGCCGACGGCGGCTCCGAGCGTCGCGAACACGCAGCGGTGCAACCACCGGTTCGGCCGGCGCCGCAGCAGCCTGCCGAGCAGATAGGCGAGCGGGCCGCCGTAGATCACCCAGACCGCCGTCGCGACGAGTCTGGCATAGCCCATCGCGACGGGGAGGTAGGCGGATTCAACCGGTCAACGCAATGGGTGCTGTGAGATGAAGCAGACGTTGATCTCAGGAGGCATCGGTTGCAGGGCAAGCATGGTCATCTCAGTCGTGAGCAGAAGCAGCTCGCGCTCCGTCTCC
>NZ_JAGDYL010000026.1 GCF_017565705.1 Leucobacter ruminantium | reverse complement strand
CATTCAGCCTCATGAAGCAGTGGCGCGGACTCGCGACACGCTACGACAAACTCGCGGTCACGTACCGTGCAGGGGTCGTGATCGCAGCGATCCTGACCTGGCTACGTATATAGGAGACACGCCCTAGACACGACGGCCAACACCATTCCGACGAGCGCCAGAACGATCGCGACCGACCACACGACGACCCTCAACCAGGTCGGGATCGCGGACTGCTTCGCACTGCACATGTCCCGGATCATAGTCGCCGACTTCACGCGCCCGAGGAGATGCACACGACGTTCCCAGCCAGTCACGCTTGTCGTGCTGGACAAGGAACATAGGGGCATCCCTCTGAGGCTCCTCGAGCGACTGCGGACGTATGAAAAGACGAGAGGCCCCGCGAGAATCGAATCTCGCGGGGCCTCGTTCGCAGCGGAGGAGCGGGGATCAGTGGTGGCCGTGGCCGCCCTCTTCGATCTCGCCCTTCGTGGGGGGCACGATCCGGTCCTCGAAGAACCAGCGGCTGAACCCGGCGCGGAGGCGCTTGCCGAACGGGATGCGTCCGTCGTCGTTCGGGCGGAGCATGAGCGGTGCGTAGTCGTGGTAGCTGACCAGCTCCCAGCGCTCGTACTCGTCCAGAGGCTTGTGCACCTCGATGTACTCGCCGCCGGGCATGCGCACGATGCGGGCCGACTCGAAGCCGTGCAGGGCGATGGAACGATCCTTCTTCTGCAGACCGAGGCAGATGCGCTTGGTGATCAGGTACGCGATGATCGGGCCGAAGATCAGCAGGAACTGCAGTGCGTGGATCACGCCCTCCATGGAGAGCTGGAAGTGCGTCGCCATGAGGTCGGAGCTCGCGCCCGCCCACATCACCGCGTAGAAGGTGACGCCGGCGGCGCCGATCGCGGTGCGGGTCGGAGCGTTGCGCGGACGATCCAGGATGTGGTGCTCGCGCTTGTCGCCCGTGACCCAAGCCTCGATGAAGGGGTAGGCCGCGACGAGCACGAGGAACAGGCCGATGATGATGAGCGGCAGCAGCATGTTCCACGACCAGGTGTAGCCGAACCACTCGGTCTCGAGGCCCGGCGGCACCAGACGCAGCATGCCGTCGGCGAAGCCGATGTACCAGTCGGGCTGGGTGCCGGCCGACACGGGCGAGGGATCGTAGGGGCCGTAGTTCCAGATCGGGTTGATGCCGACGAGGGAGGCGATCAGCACGATCACGCCGAACACGATGAAGAAGAAGCCGCCGGCCTTCGCCGCGTACACGGGGAGGACGGGGAAGCCGACCACGTTCTGCTGGGTCTTGCCCGGTCCGGGGTACTGCGTGTGCTTGTGGATGACCACGAAGGCGAGGTGCAGAGCGACGAACAGGATCACCATCGCGGGCAGCACCATGATGTGCAGCATGTAGAGCCTGCCGACGATCGCGGTGCCGGGGAACTCGCCTCCGAAGAAGAAGAACGAGAACCAGGTTCCGATCACGGGGATGGCCTTGATGATGCCGTCGATGATGCGGAGGCCGTTGCCGGAGAGCACGTCATCGGGGAGCGAGTAGCCGGTGAAGCCCTCGGCCATCGCGAGCACGAAGAGCACGAAGCCGATGACCCAGTTGAGCTCGCGCGGCTTGCGGAACGCGCCGGTGAAGAAGATGCGCAGCATGTGCAGGCCGATGGACGCCACGAAGAGCAGCGCCGCCCAGTGGTGCACATGGCGCATGAGCAGGCCGCCGCGCACCGAGAAGGAGATGTCGAGCGTCGAGGCCATGGCCACCGACATCTCGAGACCCTTCATGGGCGTGTAGGGGCCCTCGTAGTGCACCTCCGCCATCGACGCCTGGAAGAACAGGGTCAGGAAGGTGCCCGAGATCAGGATGACGACGAAGCTGTAGAGGGCGACCTCGCCGAGCAGGAACGACCAGTGATCGGGGAAGACCTTGCGGCCGAACTCCTTGACCGCGACGCCGATCTTGGTGCGCTCGTCGATGTAGTTCGCCGCTGCGGCCGTGAAACGGCTCGAGCCGCTCTGCGCCTGCCCGCTCTGCGCGGGGGTTTCGGTAACGGTGCTGCTCACTTGAGACGCTCCCAGAAGCTCGGGCCGACAGGTTCGTGGAAATCGCTCTGCGCGACGAGGTAGCCCTGGTCGTCGACCGTGATGGGCAGCTGAGGCAGCGGGCGCTTCGCCGGGCCGAAGACGACCTTGGCGTGCTCGGAGACGTCGAACTGCGACTGGTGGCAGGGGCAGAGCAGGTGATGGGTGTGCTGCTCGTACAGCGCCACGGGGCAGCCGACGTGCGTGCAGACCTTGGAGTAGGCGACGATGCCGTCGTACGACCAGCCCTCGCGCTCGGGGAGCTCCTTGAGCTCCTCCTGGTCGAGGCGCATGAGGAGCACGATCGCCTTGGCCTTCGCGTCGAGCAGGTTGTCGCTGCCGCCGCGCTCGTCGAGGCTGAGCTTGTGGAAGTCCTCGTGGTTGAGGGTCTCGGGGATCACGTGGAAGGCCGAACCGATGGTGACCTCGCTGGCCTTGATCGGCACGCCGGAGGGGTCGCGGGCGAGACGAACGCCCTTGTCCCACATGGTGTGCTTCAGGAGCTGCACGGCGTCGCGATCCTGCGGGGCGAGGCTGCGCAGGAGGGTGATGCCGGGAAGCGGGAAGGCGATCAGCGCGCCGATGAGGCTGTTGCGAACGAGGGAGCGGCGGGAGAAACCGGACTCCTCGTCGGCGAGCTTGAAGACCTCTGCCGCGCCCTCGCGCGTGGGCTCGTCGCTCGGAACGGGGTGGCGGTAGTCGATCGACTCGTGATCGGCCATGATCGCCTTGCCCCAGTGCACCGCGCCGATGCCGATCGCGAGCAGGGCGAGCGCCATGCCGAGACCGACGAACATGGTGTGGAGGCGGATCGCCAGAAGCTCGCCCGACTCGATCGGGAAGAACATGTAGGCGAGCACCGCGCCGAGGCTGCCCGCGATCGAGATGTAGAAGAGGGTGTAGACCGTGCGCTCGGCGCGCTTCTCCCTCTTCGGGTCGAGATCGGTGACGCGCTTCCGGTGCGGGGGAAGACCCGGATTCTGTACAGCGTCGGACGAGATGACGGCAGTGCCGGCACCCTCACCGCCGCCGTGGCTGTGGGCGGCGACAACGGCGTTCTCGCCGCCGTTGTTCTGCGCTTCCTCTGCCATGTTGCTCCTTGATTCCTGAATAGTCGATATCTGTGCGCGGGTTCCGAAACTAGTTCGACTTCGCGGTGACCCAGACGGTGAGACCGATGATCGCGCCCAGGCCGATCACCCAGATGAAGAGGCCCTCGGCCACGGGGCCGATCGAGCCGAGAGTCAGGCCGCCGACGGCGGGCTCGTTCTCGATGTACTTGAGGTACGAGATGATGTCGGCCTTCTCCTGCGGCGAGATGTTCGCGTCGCTGAACACGGGCATGTTCTGGGGGCCGGTGACCATGGCCTCGTAGATGTGCGTGGGTGCGACCCCGGTGAGCTTCGGAGCGAACTTGCCCTGGGTCAGGGCACCGCCCGCGGCGGCCACGTTGTGGCACATCGCGCAGTTGATCTTGAACAGCTGACCGCCGTTCGCGATATCGCCGTCGCCCTGCAGGTACTGCGACTCGGGGAGCGCGGGTCCGGGGGCGAGCGAGGCCACGTAGGCGGCCATCTGGAGCGTCTGCTCCTCGGTGAACTGCTTGGGCTTCACCATTCCCTGCGGGCCCTGGAACGCCAGCGGCATGCGGCCGGTGCCGACCTGGAAGTTCACCGAGGCGGCGCCCGCGCCGTAGAGCGAGGGGCCGTCGTTGGTGCCCTGCGCCTCTGCGCCGTGGCAGGTGGCGCAGTTGGCGCCGAACAGCTTCTTGCCCTCTTCGATGGTCTGCGGGGAGGTCAGGTCGATCTCGGCCGTGGCGGAGGTCTGGCTGAAGCCGGCGTATGCGGCGCCCGTGACGAGCAGGCCGATCGCTACGAGAGCGACGGTGGCGAGCGGGTGCCGACGACCCGACTTGCGGAGGTTCTTCTTGGCGCGAGCCATGATGCCTTGTTCTCCTGACCCTTACTTGAGGACGTAGATGACGATGAACAGGATGATCCAGACGATGTCGACGAAGTGCCAGTAGTAGGACACGACGACCGCCGTGGTCTCCTCCTTGTGCGTGAAGTTCTTGACAGCGTAGATGCGGCCGATCACCAGGAGGAAGGCGACGAGGCCGAGCGAGACGTGGATGCCGTGGAAGCCCGTGGTCATGTAGAACGCAGAGCCGTACGGGTCGGAGGCGAGCGTGATGCCCTCGGACACGAAGGTCGCGTACTCGTAGGCCTGGCCCGCGACGAAGATGGCTCCCATGAAGAAGGTGAGGTAGAACCACTCGACCGTGCCCCACTTGCCGTTCGCCTTCCGGGGCTGCATGCGCTCGGCTGCGAAGACGCCGGCCTGTGCGGTGAAGGAGGAGGCGACCAGGATCAGGGTGTTGATGAGGGCGAAGGTGAAGTTGTGCTTCTCCGTCTGCTCGGCCCACAGCTCGGGGTTCATCGCGCGAAGCGTGAAGTAGATGGCGAAGAGGCCGGCGAAGAACATGACCTCGCTGCCGAGCCACACGATCGTGCCGACGGCGACGAGATTCGGTCGCTTCACCGAGGGCACGGCTGACTTGGTATTCATAGTGGTCGTTGTCACCCCTCCATTATGGCTGAAAGTTTGGTGTGCGTTTTCACCTGGGGTCGGCGCGCCGAACTTTCTGCGAGTTCCTGGTGCAAGCCTAGCGGGTCGGGGAGGTCGTTCGCGCACCTCGCGAACCCCGAATTCATCTGATGAAAAAGGGTATTCGGGTGGGGTCTGTGAAGGCCCGCCTCCGTCGCCCGCTCGGGCCCCCGCCGCTGCCGCGAGGGATCATAGCCGCTCGGTAGAATCGACCCATGATCGATGAACGGAACTGGCCCGATGTCCTGACCGCGCTGCTCGACGGCGACGACCTGAGCGTGTCGCAGGCCGAGTGGGCGATGTCGGCCTTCATGGCGGGCGAGGCCACGGGGGCGCAGATCGGCGGCTTCCTGGTGGCGCTCCGGGCCAAGGGCGTGACGGTCGACGAGGTCATCGGTTTCCGAGATGCGATCCTCGCGGCCGCGGAGCCGATCGAGCTGCCCGCGATGTCGCTCGACATCGTCGGTACCGGCGGAGACCGCTTCGGCACCGTCAACATCTCCACGATGGCCTCAATCACCGCCGCGGCAGCGGGCGCGCCGGTGGTGAAGCACGGCAACCGCGCGGCGAGCAGCCTGTCCGGCTCCTCCGACGTGCTGAGCGCTCTCGGGGTCGACCTCGGCCTCGACGCCGGGCAGCTGGCGCGGGCCTTCGACGAGGCGGGCATCGCGTTCGTGCACGCCGCGCGCTTCCTGACCGGCTTCCGCCACGTCGCGCCTGCCCGGGCCGAGCTCGGCATCCCGACGGTGTTCAACTTCCTCGGGCCGCTCTGCAATCCCGTGCGTCCGGAGGCCTCGGCGGTCGGCGTCGCCGATCTCGAGCGCGTGCCGCTCTTCGTCGGCGTCTTCCAGCTGCGCGGAGCCTCCGCACTCGTCTTCCGGGGCGACGACGGCCTCGACGAGCTGACGACGACGGGTCACTCCCGCATCTGGGAGGTGAGCCGGGGCGCCGTGACCGAGCACGATCTGGACCCGAGGGATCTCGGCATCGCGCGCGCCTCGATCTCGGATCTCGCAGGCGGCACCCCGGAGGAGAATGCCGATGTGGTGCGCCGTGTGCTCGGGGGCGAGCCCGGCCCCGTGCGCGACGTCGTGCTGCTGAACGCCGCGGCCGGCCTGGTGGCCTACGATCTGGCCTCCGATCCCGAGACGGCGGAGCGCCCGCTGCTCGAACGGCTCGGCGGAGGCATGCGCAGGGCCGCCGACGCGATCGACTCCGGCCTGGCGGTCGCCAAGCTCGAGGCCTGGGTGCGATCGACGGCTCGACAGGGATCGGGCGAGGCGCACCGCTAGAGGGAGGCGACCGACCGACGAGGAGCGCGGCCGGCGAGGCACGCGACGAGAGAGTCGGCGGACCGGCGAAGCTCGCGGATTAGGGAGTCTGCGCCGGGGGAGCCGCCTCCGCCTGGACGGTCGGCTTCTCCGCGTCCTTCCCGTCCTTCGGGCGGTCCATGCGGGTGTACTTCGCGAAGAACGGCATCGGGTCGACGGGCTCGTCGTTCACCCGGAGCGCGAGGTGCAGGTGCGGGCCGAACGACATGCCGGTGTTCCCGACCTTGCCGGCGGGATCGCCCATCTTCACGGTGTCGCCGACGCTGTACGTGTGCGAGCCGTCCTGCATATGGCAGTAGCGGCTCGTCACGGTCTTGCCGTCGATGCGGTGCTCGACCTTGAGACCGAAACCGCAGCCGTCGTCCGCCTGGCCGGCCTCGAGAACGGTGCCGTCGGCGATGACCTGGATCGGGGTGCCGGCCGCGGCCGCGAAGTCCTGCGCGTCGTGGAACTGCTCGACGGGCGCGGTGCGGTATCCGAAGCCGTCGGTGAGCATCACGGGGGAGGCGAAGGGGTAGTTCACGAGAGCCTCGGGGCGGAAGGCATAGCTCTGCGGCGTCGAGTCGTCGATCTCCGCCGCCGTGATCTCGGTGAGCGAGGCCGGCAGTTCTTCGGCGGAGAGCTCGGAGAAGAGGCGCTGCTGAGCTGCCGCCGCCGCGTCGCCCTCGGCCGCGGGCGGGTTCGCGAACGGGAAGGCGAGCGCGACGACCAGACCGCAGACGCTCGCCGTCGCGGCCAGGCTCGCGAGGCGCCGCCCGATCGACGGGCGCTCCCGCTTCGCCTCGACGGCGTCGAGCGCCACCACCGGCACGTGCTCGAGGCGGGGGAGCCGCACCGAGTTCGTCCGAGGCGCGGCATCGGGGGCCGAGGGCATCGCGGTCGGCTCCCGGACCGTTGCAGACTCCTGCTCGGCGACCGTCTCGGCCGCGGGTTCCTCCGTCCGCTGCGAGAGGGCTTCGGCCGCCTCGCGCAATGACCTGCGCGAGGGATACGGCCCGTTCGCGGGCGTGGAGGAATCGATCATGCGGGCTTTCGGTACGGTGTCGCGTCGGGTGTGCGGAAGGTCACGAATAGGTTACAGGCTCATGACGCGAGGCGCCAGATCCGTGCTCAGCTGCGCGCGGCCCGAACGAAACGCCGGATCAGTTCGAGGTCCTTCACTCCCGGAGCCCGTTCCACGCCGCTCGAGACGTCGACGCCCCAGGGGCGGGCGGCGGCGATCGCCTCGGCGACGTTGCCCGGCTCGAGACCGCCCGCGAGGATCCAGCCGTCTCCGATGCGCGCCGCGGTCTCCTGCTCCGCGAGCGCAGCGAGATCCCAGCTCTCGCCCGATCCGGGAGTCGCCCCGTCGATGAGCAGATGCTCCTCCCCGTACTCGCCGGCCCGCAGCCGCGGTTCCGCGACGAGCGAGGTCGCCCTCCACACTCGGGGAAGCACCTCGAGCGCCGCGGCGAAGTCGGCGCCCGAATAGGGACCGTGCAGCTGCAGCACGTCGAAGCCCAGCTCGAGCGCCGTCTCCGCGGCCGCGCGCGCGGGCACGCCTCGCACCACCAGCACCGCGTCGAGCCCGGATCCCTCGACCGCCGCCACGACCGAGGCGGCCTCGTCGCGACTCGCATCGCGGGGGCTGCCCTCGCTCATCACGACGCCGACGGCGTCGGCCCCGGCGTCGACCGCGACCCGTGCGGCGAGCTCGTCGCGCAGCCCGCAGATCTTGATGTACATGGCAGCCAGCGTACCGGGAATGATCGCATCGCGGGCCGCGTTGCAGACGAGGGATCCGTTGACCGAGGGATCCGATGACACAGTCGTGTCCGCGCCGGCGGGCGCGGCGAGCAGAAGGAGCGAGTGGATGGGTTCGGAGAACACGGTGGGGGCGGATGCGCTCAAGCGGGCGTTCCGGGAGCACCCCACGGGTGTGGCGCTGATCACCGCGCAGACCCCTGACGGCCCCGTCGGGCTCACAGCCTCGAGCGTGGCGTCGGTGGGCATCGACCCTCCGGCGGTCTCCTTCTCGGTCACCCGGGCGACCGGCAGTGCGGGCGGCATCCTCGGCGCCGACAGCTACCTGATCCACCTGCTCGACGGCAGGCACGCCGACATCGCTGGCTCCTTCGCGGTCTCCGGCTCCGAGAGATTCACCGAGCGGCAGGGGTGGAGGGCGCTGCCCACGGGCGAGCCGTATCTGCCGGACACGCGTGTCGCGCTGCGCTGCCGCACGCTCCACTCGCTCGGGGTGGGATCCTCCGTCATCGTGGTGGCCGAGGTGCTGGGCGCCGAGTTCGGCGAGGCGGCCGAGCCGATGGTCTACTTGGACCGCGCCTTCCGATCCCTCGCCTGAGCGGGGCCGGGCCGCTTCAGGCCAGGGCCGCCTCGATCGCGGCGAGCACGGCGGGATCGTCGGGCTCCACCTGCGGGCGGAACCGGGTGATCGTGTCGTCGGGCGCGATCACGAACTTCTCGAAGTTCCACTTGATGCGGCCGGTCTTGCCCGAGGCGTCCGGCACCTCGTGCAGCAGCGCGTAGAGCGGATGCTTGCGCCGACCGTTCACCTGTACCTTCTCCATCAGTGGGAAGGTGACGCCGTAGCTCGCCGAGCAGAACGTCTTGATCTCCTCGGCGTCCCCCGGCTCCTGGTTCAGGAACTGGTTGCAGGGGAAGCCGAGCACCGTGAAGCCCCGCGGCCCGTAGCGCCGCTGCAGCTCCTCGAGCTTCGTGTACTGCGGCGTCAGGCCGCACTTCGACGCGACGTTGACGACGAGCACGGCGCGGTCGGCGTATTCGGCGAGCGCGGTCCGCTCGCCGTCGATGGTGGTCAATGGGATCTCTCGAAGCTCCATGCCACCAGCGTACGCCTCGGGGGAGCGCGCGGGGCCGCCTACTCCTCGTCGGCGAGAGATCGCACGGGGATGCCCACGGTGTCGAGGTTGCGCCGCTTGTCCCGTCGCTCGACGGCGATGCTCACGAGCAGCAGCGCGGTGCCGAGCACGGCGAGCACGAGGCCCGCCCAGGCCGGGGCGCGGTATCCGAGCCCGCCGGCGATGACGAGCCCGCCGAGCCAGGCCCCCAGGCTGTTGCCGATGTTGAACGAGGCGTGATTGATGGCCGCGCCGAAGAGCGCCGCCTCGTGCGAGATGCGGATGAGGCGCGCCTGCACCGCGGGCATGAGCAGCGACGAGGTCGCGCCGAGCAGGAAGCAGCCGATGAAGAGACCGGCCGGGTGCCCCGCGATCTGCGTGTAAAGCAGCAGCGCTGCGATGAAGGAGCCGAAGCCGATGCAGGCCGTGCGGTTGAGGTTGCGGTCGCTCGCCCAGCCGCCCGCGAGGTTGCCGATCGTCATGCCGAGGCCGAGCGTCGCGAGCACCCAGGGCACCGCCGTGGCGGGCAGGCCGGTCTCGCGGGTGGTCACCTCGGCGATGTAGGAGTACACGGCGAAGAACCCGCCGAAGCCGACGGCTCCGACGGCGATCATGATCCACACCCGCGGATTGCGCAGCGCCGACAGCTCCGCGAGCGGGCTGCGCGCCGGGTTGCCCGGGTAACGCGGCAGGAACACGATCACCAGCACGAGCGTGATCGCGAAGATGAGGGCGACGAGCACGTAGGCCGTGCGCCAACCCAGCGCCTGGCCGAGCCCCGTGGCGAGGGGCACGCCGAAGATGTTCGCGACGGTCAGGCCGCTGAGAGAGAGCGCCACGCCGCGCCCCTGGCTGCCGGGTCCCATGATGCGGGCGGCGAGCAGGGCCGCGACGCCGAAGTAGGCTCCGTGAGGCAGTGCGGCGATGAAGCGGACCACCGCGAGGGAGCCGAAGCCGGGCATCAGCGCCGACGCCGCCGATCCCACGACGAACAGCGCGAGGAGCCAGTACGCGAGCCTCGTCTGCGACATGCGGGCTCCGAACACCGCGAACAGCGGCGCCCCGACGACGACCCCGAGCGCGTAGACGGTGATCAGCACGCCCGCCTGTGCGATGACTCGGTCGGGCGACTCATCGAATCCGGGCAGCAGCTCGCGGGCGATGTCGGGCAGCAGTCCCATCGCCGCGAACTCGGTGACGCCGATGCCGAAGCCGCCGAGCGTGAGGGCGAAGAGGGCCATGTTGCGGCGGAACGGGGTGAGCTGCTGCATCGGTGCGCCTCCAAGGGGTCGGTGAGGGGTCGGGAGTGTCCCCGATCGGCGAGGGATCGGGAGCGATCCTCGCCGCATGGAAAGCGCGACGCTGCGACCCCGCAAGGATACCGCCGGCCCCTCCCCATCGCGAGGGATCGCGGAAACACGATCGTCATGCACGGTAACCGAGCGGGGCGAGGGTGCCGGGCTGCGGCATAATCGGGCCGTGGCTCCTGCCGCCCCTGCACGAACATCGAAACGAGGTATCCGTGAAGCTCCGCACCCTCGCCCCGCTCCTCGCGGCGGCGCTGCTGCTCGTCGGCTGCGCCGACAACTCCGCGGACGAGGCGGCCGTCGACGCCCCTGCGGGCGAGGTCCGCAGCTGGCAGCAGATCCGCGAGTCCGGTGTGCTGCGCGTCGGCACGATCACCGACTACCCGCCGAACGAGTTCAAGACCGACGACGGCCGGCCCACGGGCTGGGCGGTCGAACTCGTGGAGGCGATCGCGGACGATCTCGGCCTCGAGGTCGAGTACGAGCTGCTGCTGTTCGACAACATCCTGCCGCGAATCGAGGGCGGAGCGATCGACATCGGCGTCGGGTCCTTCACGGACACTCGCGAACGGCAGGAGGTCGTGGACTTCGTCAATTACTACGAGGCGGGATCGCTGTGGGCCGCGCCCGCGGGAAGCGACGTCGACCCCGAGCATGCCTGCGGGCTCTCGGTCGCCGTCATGTCGGGCGGGACGCAGCACCTCGTCGAGCTGCCCGAACGCAGCGCCGCCTGCGAGGCCGCCGGTGAGGAACCCATCGAGATCCTTCCCTTCACGGGCCAGCCGGAGGTCACCAACGCGGTGGTAGGCGGCAAGGCCGACGCGTTCTCGGCCGACTCGCCCGTCACGATCGATGCGATCGGAGCACTCGACGGCGAGCTCGAGGCCGTCGGCGAGCTGTTCGACGCCGCGCCCTACGGACTGCCCGTCGCGAAGGGCAGCGAGCTCGCGGAGCCCGTGCGGGAGTCGCTGCAGCGGCTCATCGACGACGGTACCTATGAGGCGCTGCTGCGCGAGTATCGCTCGGAGGCGGGCGCGATCGAGCGGGCCACGATCAACGTGGCGACCGAATAGGGATCAGGCCGCGAGCGCCCGCACCGCGGCCGAGACGGCCGAGATCTCAGCCGTGTCCACTCGGCAGCAGCCCCCGATGAGCCTCGCCCCGGCCGCGGCCCACTCCGGCACGCGGGCGTCGAGCGGGGCGGCGCTGCCCGACCAGGAGCGCGAGCGCGCGTCCCACTCCTCGCCGCTGTTCGGGTAGACGATGAGCGGCAGCTCCGTGACGGCGCGCATGAGCCGCAGGGCGGTCGTGGCATCCACGGCGTCGGAGCAGTTGACGCCGACCGCGAGCAGGCCTGGCGTCTGATCGGCGAGGCGGGCGGCGTCCGCGATCGAATCGCCCGAGCGCAGTGCGCCGCCCGAGACGGTGAAGCTCATGATCGACGGCGCTCCGAGTTCGGCGAGCTCGATGGAGAGGGCCCGCACCTCGTCGAGCGAGGGGATCGTCTCGCACAGCAGCGCGTCGGGGGCCGCCGAGGCGAGCACGCCGAGTCGGCGGCGATGCCAGCGGCGCAGCTCGTCGACGTCCGCCCCGTAGTCTCCCGTGTACTCGCTGCCGTCGGCGAGGGCGGCGCCGTACGGGCCCGCCGAGGCGAGGATCCAGGCGTCGTCCGGGGCGAGCCCGGCCTCCTCGCGGGCTTCGCGCGCCACGTCGACGCTGCGCAGCAGCAGCCGGTCGACCTCCGCCTCATCGACGCCGATGCGCGCGAACCCCTCGTAACTCACCTGATACGAGCAGGTGGTGGCGACGCGCGCGCCCGCCGCGAAGAAGTCGACGTGGGCCGCGCGCACCTCGGCGGGGTCGTTCCGCAGGATCTCGGCAGACCAGAGCTCTCCGGTCACATCGTTGCCGCGGGCAGCGAGGCGCGTGCCGAGGCCGCCGTCGAGCGGAATCGGCGCGGCCGCGAGCGCCTCCGCGAGCGACGCCGTCACCAGCCCCGCGCCAGCCAGGCGTCGAGGTCGGCCCGCTCTGCCGCGATCGTCGTGCTGTCGCCATGGCCGGGCCGCGCCTCGGTCTCGCCGGGCAGCTCGAACAGCCTTGCGCGGATCGAATCGATGATCTGCGGGAAGCTCGAGTACTCCCAGCGCGTCGCGCCCGGGCCTCCCCTGAAGAGCGTGTCGCCGGAGAAGACCGTGCCGAGCGACGGGAGGAGGAAGCACACGGAGCCGGGCGTGTGGCCCGGCGTGTGGGCGGTCACGATCTCGGCGCCCGCGACGAGGAAGGCCGCGCCGTGCTCCAGTTCGAAGTCGGGCAGCGCGTCGCCGTGGGTCTCCCGCCAGAGGAAGAGATCGTCCGGGTGGAGATAGAGATGCGTATCGAGCCTGCCGGCGGCCTCGACCGCCGCGTTCACGTGATCCTCGTGCCCGTGGGTGAGCAGGATCCCGAGCGGGTCGCGGTCGCCGACCGCCGCCACGATCGCATCGGCGTCGTGGGCGGCGTCGACGACCAGGGCCTCCGAGTCGTCGCCGACGACCCAGACGTTGTTCTCGAGCTCGACGCCCTCGGGCGGCATGCCGGGACGGCCCGCCCCGATGAAGCCGCGGGTGACCACTCGCTCGATACGCACCTCGCCCATCGCGACTACTGCCTGGTCACGACGGTCGGGCAGGGCAGCGCCTGCAGCACGCCGTGGCTCACCGAGCCGAGCAGCAGGCGCGTGAGGCCGCCGCGCCCGCGGCTGCCGACGACGAGCAGCGCCGCGTCCTCAGCGGCCTGCACGAGCGCCGACACGGGCGCGGCCTGCACGATCTCGCGGCGCACCTCGAGGTCGGGGTAGCGCTCCGCGAGTCCCGCGACGCCGATGGCGATCGCCTCCTCGGCCGCGCTGCGCTGCGACTCGACGAGTTCCTCGCTCCAGAGGTACTCGAGGCCCGGGGTCAGCGGCGGCATCCACGCGTAGACCGCGACGAGGGGCACGCCGCGCCGCGACGCCTCGGCCGCCGCGTAGGCGATGGCCTTCTTGGATCCCTCCGAGCCGTCGACGCCCACGACGACCGGGCCGTTCTCGCGCGGCTCGTACTCGGCGGGGATCACCGCGACGGGGCAGTGCGCCACGGCCGCGATCTTCACGGCCCGCGTGCCGAAGAACGAGCCGGCGAAGCGGCTGCCGCTGTGAGCGCCGAGCACCAGCAGGTCGGCCCGCTTGGAGGCCTCCTCGACCTCGGCGATCGGGTGTCCGACCACGGCGGTGCCGGAGATCGGGCCGTCGTAGCCGAGCCCCTTCGCGTACTCGCTCTCGGCCGCGAGCATCTGCTCGGACGCCTTCTGCGCCTCGGAGAGGAACGCGACGCTCTCCGACAGGAACGAGTCGTCTGCGACGTGCAGCAGTTCGACGGACGCGTGACGCTCGGACGCCCGCGCGAGGCCCCACGCGAGGGCCTTCTTGCTGTGCTCCGACCCGTCGACGCCGATGATGTATCTCTCGGACATCTCTTCCGTCCTTTCTCTTGGAGGCTCTGGGGAACTCTTGCGCGGCGCCTGCCGCCGTCAGGCTTCGAGTGCGGGAAGGTGCAGCGGGTGCACGCCCGCCAGCTGCTCGATGATGCGCACCACCTGGCAGCTGTAGCCGTACTCGTTGTCGTACCACACGTAGACCACCGCGCTGTCGCCCGTGGCGATCGTCGCGAGGCCGTCGACGATGCCCGCTCGGTTCGAGCCGACGAAATCGGTCGAGACGATCTCGGCGGACTCGACGTAGTCGATCTGCGTGCGCAGGGCACCGGTCAGCGAGACCTGCTGCAGCATCCCGTTGATCTCGTCGCGCGTCGTCTCGCGCTCGAGCTGCAGGTTGAGCACCGCCATCGAGACGTCGGGCGTGGGCACGCGGATCGCATTGCCGGTCAGCTTGCCCTCGAACTCGGGCAGCGCCTTCGACACGGCCTTCGCCGCACCCGTCTCGGTGAGGACCATGTTGAGCGCGGCGGAGCGGCCGCGACGGTCGCCCTTGTGGAAGTTGTCGATGAGGTTCTGGTCGTTGGTGTAGGAGTGGACCGTCTCGACGTGCCCGCGCTTCACGCCGAAGCGGTCGTTGAGCACCTTGAGCACGGGGGTGATCGCGTTCGTCGTGCACGACGCTGCGCTCACGATCGTGTGCTCGTCGGTGATCCGGTCGTTGTTCACGCCGTAGACGATGTTGAGCATGTCGCCCTTGCCCGGCGCCGTGAGCAGAACGCGTGCGATGCCCTCGTTGCGCAGGTGCTGCGAGAGTCCGTCGGAGTCGCGCCAGCGGCCGGTGTTGTCGACCAGGATCGCATCCTCGATGCCGTACTGCGCGTAGTCGACATCGGCCGGATCGTTCGAGTAGATGACCTGGATGCGCACGCCGTTCGCGAGGATCACGTTCTCGTCCTCCAGCACCTTGATCGTGCCGTTGAACGGACCGTGCACCGAGTCGCGGCGCAGCAGGTTGGCCCGCTTGGCGAGGTCGTTCTCCGATCCCTTCCGCACGACGATCGCGCGCAGGTTCAGCCCGTTGCCGCTGCCGGAGTGCTCGATGATGATGCGTGCGAGGAGGCGGCCGATGCGGCCGAAGCCGTAGAGGACGACGTCGGTGCCCGAGCCGGGGCGGGCGTCGAGGGCGGGAGCGAGCGTCTCGCGGAGGTAGGCCTCGACGTCGCCGCCGCCCGAGGCGCGGAAGCCGCTCGCGAGCAGCGCGAGGTCGACCGACACCGGGCCGGGCTGGATCGCGGCCAGCGCCTCGACGAGTCGCACGGTCTCCTCGAGCGGAAGCTCGACCTCGTCGATCTTCCTGGCGAAGCTGTGCGCCCGGATGATGTCGATGGGGGAGCGGCCGACCAGGCTGCGCCCGTGGATCGACATGACCACGTCGCGATCCCTGTAGAGCTGCCCGATCAGCGGAATCATCCGCTCTGCGAGTTCCTGCTTCGCCTTCCAAGCCTCGAGGTGAGCATCAGCACGCTGGTTCATGTGAACGGAGGGTTCCTTTCAACGATTGAAGAAGTGATCGGCCTGCCCGCCGGCGCCGCGTCGTGGCGGCACCTCCAGTATCCCACGCGGGGCACGATGACGCTGTGTGACACGAGGATTTCGCGCAGTGGGCGTCGTGCTGCATGGTTGTTCATGGAGCCCGCCGTGAAACGCGTCGCGGGCGAGATTTGCAACTGAGACGAAGAGGTATTCGGAAATCATGAGACTCAAGAAGAGCGGCATCGTCTTCGCCTCCATCGCGGCGTTCTCGCTCGCGCTGACGGGCTGCGCGTCCGGGGGCGCGTCGGACGAGGGATCGAAGAAGACCGAGACGGTGCGCCTCGGCGTCGTCGGCGAGAGCAACCCGTACTGGACCGACTTCGTCGACGCGGCGGCCGAGGAGGGCATCGAGGTCGACCTCGTCGACTTCCAGGACTACAACCAGCCCAACCCGGCACTGAGCCAGGGCGACCTCGACCTGAACCAGTTCCAGCACGTCGTCTACCTCGCCGAGTACAACGTGGCGAACGACGACGACCTGGTGCCGATCGGCTCGACCGCCATCTACCCCCTCGCCCTGTTCTCGGACAAGTACGACTCCGTCGAGGACATCCCGGAGGGCAGCGAGATCGCGATCCCGAACGACGTCGTGAACCGCGCACGCGCGCTGCTCGTGCTGCAGTCGGCCGGTCTGCTCGAGCTCAAGGGCGGCGGCACGATCTTCTCGACCCCCGACGAGATCGACGCCTCCAAGTCGAAGGTCAAGATCATCGAGGTGCAGGCCGACCTCGTGCCCAACTCGCTCGCGGACGTCGCGGGCGGCGTCGTCAACAACGAGTTCGCGACCAAGGCCGGTCTCGACTACGCCGACGCGATCGCCCAGGACGACCCCAGCGATCCGAACGCGCTGCCCTACGTCAACATCTTCGCCGCCCGCGCCGAGGATCAGGACAACGAGACCTACAAGAAGCTCGTCGAGATCTACCAGGGCACCCAGGCGGTGCAGGACGGCGTCGTCGAGGATTCGGGCAACACCGCGGTGATGACCAAGGTCCCCGTCGCCGATCTGCTCGAGAGCCTCAAGCGGGTCGAGGACGACGTCCGCGCCAACAGCTGACGGCGGCTCGACGCGACGGCCGGCCGCGCTCCCGCCGAGCAGGCGGGGGCGCGGCCGTTCTCGCTCGATGCGCCCCGATGGTGTCGCCGGGGATCCATCCCGTGCGAAAATGCCACGGGGATCACACCCACGCAGCAGAACCCCAGGCAGCAGAAGGAGAACGATGACTCGCGTGCAAATGATCGGGGTCGGCAAGCGCTACCCCGCGCGGGGGAGCGGCTCTGCCCCGGTCGTCGCGGTCGACGACGTGTCGATCGATGTCGCCTCGGGCGAGATCCACGCCGTCATCGGCTACTCCGGAGCTGGGAAGAGCACCCTGCTGCGGCTGGTGAACGGCCTGGAGCAGGCGACCTCGGGGAGCATCCTGGTCGGCGACGACGACGTGACGAAGCTGTCGGAGTCGAAGCTCCGCGCGGTGCGCGGCCGCATCGGCATGATCTTCCAGCAGTTCAACCTCTTCCACTCGAAGAAGGTCGCGAAGAACGTCGAGTACCCGCTCGTGGTCGCCGGCGTTCCCGCCGAGGAGCGCAAGCGCCGGGTCGCCGAGATGCTCGACTTCGTCGGCCTCGGCGACAAGGCCGACTCGTACACCGACCAGCTGTCGGGCGGGCAGAAGCAGCGCGTCGGCATCGCGAGGGCGCTCGCCACGAACCCCGGCGTGCTGCTCGCCGACGAGGCGACGAGCGCGCTCGATCCCGAGACCTCGCAGGAGGTGCTCGGGCTGCTGAAGCGGGTGAACGAGGAGTTCGGGATCACGATCATCCTCATCACCCACGAGATGGAGGTGGTGCGCTCCATCGCGAATCGCGTCACCGTCATGGAGAAGGGCCGCGCGGTCGAGCAGGGCGACGTGTTCGACGTCTTCTCGGACCCGCAGACCGACACCACCCGCAAGTTCGTCGCGACGGCGCTGCCCACGCAGCCGGAGGCCGAGCACCTCGAGGAGCTGCACCGCAGGCACCGCGGCAGCCTCGTCACCCTCACCTTCCGCGACGGCGACGTCGACCAGCCCGTCGTCTTCCAGACCCTCGCCGACCGGGGCGTCGGCGTGAGCATCGTGCACGGGGGCGTCACCGACGTCGGCGGCCGCAGCTTCGGCAAGCTCACACTCGAACTCATCGGCGACGACGTGCGCGTCGAGCACGCGATCGCCGCACTCGGCCAGCAGGCCGACCTGGAGGTGCTGGCACGATGAACGATCTGATCCCGCTGCTCCCGAAGCTGCCCGAGGCGATCCTGCAGACGGTGATCTACGTCACCGCGGCCATGACGATCGGCGGCGGCCTCGGCCTCTTCTTCGGCATCGTGCTCGTCGTGACCCGTCGGGGAGGGATCGCGCCGAACGCACCCGTGTTCTACACGCTGAACTTCCTCGTCAACTTCGTGCGGCCGATCCCGTTCCTCATCCTGGCGTTCACGCTGCAGCCGCTCGCACGCCTCGTCACCGGCACCGGCATCGGGGATCCGGCCTTCATCTTCATGCTCTGCTTCGCGTGCACCTTCGGCATCTCGCGGCTCGTCGAGCAGAACCTGCTCACCGTGCCGCCCGGGGTGATCGAGGCGGCGAGGGCGATGGGTGCCAGCCGCATCCGCATCATCCTCACCGTGCTGATCCCCGAGGGTCTGGGCCCGCTGGTGCTGGGTTACACCTTCGCCTTCGTCGCGATCATGGACATGACGGCGCTCGCCGGCATCCTCGGCGCCGAGGGTCTCGGCAACTTCGCCCTGCTCTACGGCTATCGCCAGTTCAATCCGTGGGTGACCTGGACGGCGATGCTCATCATGATCGCGATCGTGCAGCTCGTGCAGCTGCTCGGCAACGGTCTGGCCCGCAAGCTGCTGCGCCGATGACCGTGCTCGCGGACCTCCGCCGCGCCGCGGAGGAGCTGTGGCCTGCGGCCACGGCCGAGAGCTGGGATCGCGTCGGCCTCGCGACGGGCCGCGACGATTCGCCGCTGCGGCGCGTGCTGCTCGCGGTCGACGCGATCGCCGACACCGTCGACGAGGCGCTCGAGTGGGAGGCCGACGCGCTGCTCACCCACCACCCGCTGCTGCTGCGCGGCGTGCACACGATCGCCGAGGACACGGGCAAGGGATCCCTGCTCGCCCGACTCATCCGGGGCGAGTGCGCGCTGCTCTCGGCGCACACCAACGCCGACCAGCCCGAGGGCGGGGTCTCCGACGTCATCGCGCGCAGGCTCGGCCTCGGGGACATCGCTGCGATCGTGCCCGCGGATGGGCCGACGGCCGTGTTCGGCATCGGGAGGACCGGCTCGCTGCCGCAGCCCGAGACGCTGCGCGAGTTCGCGGAGCGCGTCGCCGCGATCATGCCCGCGACGGTCGCCGGTGTGCGGGCCGCGGGCGATCCCTCGCGGCCCGTCTCGCGCGTCGCGCTGCTCGGCGGAGCGGGCGACAGCCTCCTCGACCACCCCGCGGTGCGCGGCGCAGACGTGTACCTGACCTCCGATCTGCGGCACCACCCCGCGCAGGAATCGCTCGAGCTCTCGCGGGCGACCGGCGGCCCCGCGCTCGTCGACGTCGCGCACTGGGCGAGCGAGTCGCTGTGGCTCGACGACGCGGCCGCGGAGCTGGGGAGGCGCCTGCCCGGCGTGGAGTTCCGCGTCAGCCGCCGCCGCACCGACCCGTGGACCTTCGCGGTCGGCGGGGAGCACTAGGCTTGACCCCATGAAGGCCAGCCCACGCCAGCAGCTGCTGCTGCTCGACCTGCAGGATCTCGACACCGGGATCGCCCGGCTCCGCCGTCGGCGGCAGACGCTTCCCGAACGCGCTGAGCTCGACGCACTCGCCTCGGAGATCGCGGAGGCGCGCGAGCGGTTCATGGAGGCGCAGCGCGATCTCGACACGCAGCGCGCGGAGATCGAGCGCATCGAGGCCGATGTGCGGCTCGTGCGGCAGCGCCGCGAGCGCGACGAGCAGCTCATCGCCGTGAGCACCTCGAGCAAGGAGGCGCAGGCGCTGCAGCAGGAGCTCGACACGCTCGCGCGGCGCCTCTCCGACCTCGAGGATCGCGAGCTCGAGGTCATGGAGATCCAGGAGACGGCGCAGGCCGCCTTCGACGAGGCCGAGCGCGTGCTTTCGGGCGTCGACGGGCGTCGGGCCGCCATCCAGGCGAAGATCGATGACGCGGAGGCCGCCATCGACCGCGACCTGGCCGCGCAGACGGAGGAGCGGGCGGGCCTGGCCGCCGAGGTGCAGCGCGATCTGCTCGACCTCTACGAGGAGCTGCGCGGACGCATCGGCATCGGTGCCGCGCGGCTGCGGGGAAACGTCTCGGAGGCGAGCAACATGTCGCTCGCTCCCGCCGAGCTCGGCGACATCCTCGCAGCCGCTCCCGACGAGCTCGTGTTCTGCCCGGGTACCGGGGCCATCCTCGTGCGTGCGGCGGAGTAGCGCGCGTCGGGCACACGGGCGACGAGCAGCGCGTCGCGCACGCGGGGGAATGGGCCGCCTGTACGCCGGGTTCTGTCCCGATCGGCGAAGCGATCGGTGACGGTCATCTCTCTCGGGGCACTGTTGCCAGTACCCTCTAGCGGCCTACCCGCAGACTCGGCGAGGAGCGTCGACGCCTGCTGTCTGGCCTTGCTGCGGACGAGGTTTACCTGGCCGTCCGTGTCACCACGGACGCCGGTGGTCTCTTACACCACCCTTTCACCCTTACCCGCCCGGCGAACCGGAGCGGGCGGTCTGCTCTCTGTTGCACTTTCTCGCGGGTTGCCCCGGGTGGGCGTTACCCACCGTCCTCCTCTGTGCAGCCCGGACGTTCCTCGGCGCGGCGCCGCCGAAGCGACCCGCGACGCGACCGTCCAGCGGCCCATTCCGGGTCCCAGTGTAGTGCACGCCGTAGTGCGCGCCGATGCTAGTCCGAGACGGTGAGCAGCTCGAAGCCGTCTTCGCGCACCACGATCGTGTGCTCGAACTGGGCGGTGATGCTCTTGTCGCGCGTCGTGACCGTCCAGCCGTCGTCCCACTGATCCCACTCGTGGGTGCCGAGCGTGAGCATCGGCTCGACCGTGAAGACCATGTTCGGGCGGATGACGTCGTCGTAGACCGGCGCCGAGTCGTAGTGGGGGATGATGAGCCCCGAGTGGAACGACGAGCCGACGCCGTGCCCGGTGAAGTCGCGCACCACGCCGTAGCCGAAGCGCTTCGCGTAGGTCTCGATCACGCGGCCGATGACGTTGACCTGGCGCCCGGGTCTCGCCGCCCTGATCCCTCGCAGCATGGCCTCGTGGGTGCGCTCGATGAGCAGATCCACCTCCTCGGCGACGGCGCCGACCCGGAAGGTGCGGTTGGTATCGCCGTGGAACCCGTCGAGGTAGGCGGTGACGTCGACGTTCACGATGTCGCCCTCGCGCAGCACCGTGTCATCGGGGATGCCGTGGCAGATGACCTCGTTGACCGAGGTGCACGAGGAGGCGCGATAGCCGCGGTAGCCGAGGGTCGAGGGGTAGGCGCCCTGCGACACCACGTACTCGTGGGCGATGCGGTCGAGCTCGGCCGTCGTGACGCCCGGTCGCACGGCTTCGCCCACCGCGTCGAGCGCGCGGGAGGCGATGCGGCCCGCGGCGCGGATACGGTCGATCTCGTGCTCGGCGTAGGTGTCGTCGCCCTCGTGCTTCGGAGGCGCGACGAGGCCGACGTAGGGCGGGCGGGCGATGGACGACGGCACCGTCCGCCCCGCGGGAAGCGCGCCGGGAACGAGGTGGCCGTGAGAATCGAAAGGCATGCCTCTAGTCTATGAAGTGCCGGGAGCCGAGCTCTCCGGCGATCCGACGAGAGGAGCGACCATGGGCAAGCAGGAGTGGGGGATCGACGATCCCTCGGAGACCTTCTGGTTCAACACCCGCACCGGCGAGGTCGAGGAGGGGCCGCAGTCGCTGTCGGTCGACCGCCTCGGCCCCTTCGCCACCCGCGACGAGGCGGCCAGGGCGAACGACATCGTCGCCGAGCGCGCCCGCAAGTGGGCGGAGGAGGACGCCGCGGAGGATTGAGCGGCGGTTCGGACTGCGGCGGGGTCGATCCGCGGACATCGGGCGGCGGATCGGGCGCCCGAAACACGTCTGTCACAGGGGAGCGCTAGTCTGAAACATGTCGAGCAGTCGAGCGGAACGGAGCGAGTGTGAGCAAGCAGCGTGATTTTGTGCTTCGCACCATCGAGGAGCGGGGCGTGCGCTTCGTGCGCCTCTGGTTCACCGACGTCTCCGGCACCCTCAAGTCGGTGGCCATCGCGCCCGCCGAGGTGGAGGGCGCGTTCGGCGAAGGCATCGGCTTCGACGGATCGGCCATCGAGGGGCTCACGCGCGCCTACGAGTCCGATCTGCTCGCTGTGCCCGATCCCTCGACCTTCCAGCTGCTGCCGTGGCGCAGCCAGGATCAGCCGAGCGCGCGCATGTTCTGCGAGATCCGCACTCCCAACGGCGAGCCGGCCATCGCGGATCCGCGCAACGTGCTCAAACGCACCCTCGAGCGGGCGGCCGAGCTGGGCTTCTCCTTCTATACGCACCCCGAGATGGAGTTCTACCTGCTGCGCTCGAAGGAGCTCGGCCCCGAGGGCCCGATCCCCGTCGACCGTGCAGGCTACTTCGACAACGTGCCCGGCGGCACCGCGCACGACTTCCGCCGGGACGCCGTCAACATGCTCGAGGACCTCGGCATCTCGGTCGAGTTCAGCCACCACGAGGGCGGCCCCGGGCAGAACGAGATCGACTTGCGCTACGCCGACGCGCTCACGACGGCCGATAACATCATGACCTTCCGCACGGTCGTGAAGGAGGTCGCCATCGCGCAGGGCGTGCACGCCACCTTCATGCCGAAGCCGCTCGCGAATCAGCCGGGCTCCGGCATGCACACGCACCTGTCGCTCTTCGAGGGCGACACCAACGCCTTCTACGACCCCGCAGCGAAGTACCAGCTGTCGCAGACGGGCCGTCGCTTCGTCGCGGGCCTGCTGCGCCACGCCCCCGAGATCACGGCGGTCACGAACCAGTACATCAACTCCTACAAGCGGCTCTGGGGCGGTGACGAGGCTCCGTCATTCGTCAGCTGGGGACACAACAACAGCTCGGCGCTCGTGCGCATCCCCATGTACAAGCCGAACAAGGGCGGCGCCGCCCGCGTCGAGTACCGTGCCATCGACTGCGCGGTGAACCCCTACCTCGGCTTCTCGGTGCTGCTCGCCGCCGGCCTGAAAGGGATCGAGGAGGAGTACGAGCTTCCGCCCGAGGCCGAGAACAACGTCTGGGCGCTCAGCGACGGCGAGCGGCGCGCCATGGGCTTCGACCCGCTCCCGTCGAGCCTCGACCACGCGCTCGCCGTGATGGAGCGCTCGGAGCTCGTCGCCGAGACGCTGGGGGAGCAGGTCTTCGCCTACTTCCTCCGAGACAAGCGCAGGGAGGTCGCCCGCTACCGCAGCCAGGTGACGCCCTACGAGCTCTCCTCGATGCTCGACACGGTGTGATCGGGGCCGGTGTGGCTGGCGCTGCGCGCGGTGGCGGCGAACTGCGGCTCGCCGATATCGCGCGTGCGGGATTCCAGGAGCTGGCGGGCGCGCGCGAGCAGCTCGCCGAGCTCGGTGAGGGACTGCGCCTCCCGGTCTCCGATCTGCTCGACGCCTTCTCGGTCGCGGCCGACCCCGATGCGGCGCTCGCCCGCGTGCGGCTGCTGCGCGAGCAGCAGCCGCGATCCCTCGACTCCCTGAACACGGCGTCGTGGCGCCGCATGGCACGACTCTTCGGCGCCTCTCCCGCGCTCGGCGACTTCTTCGCCAGGCGCCCAGAGCGCCTCGCCGCACTGCTCGAGGGAGGTGGCCACATCGTCTCCCGCGGCGAGGCCGCTGCCGAGCTCACCGAGGCGGTGCGCACCCGCGGAACCGCCGCCGACCGACCGGTGCTCACCTGCGCCGACGGCTGGAACGCGCTCCGCGTGCGCTACCGGGAACTGCTCGCGGAGGTGATGCTCTACGAACTCGAGCGAACCCCGGGCGGCGGGGCGCTGGAGCTCTTCGAAGCCGTGGCGGCGTCGCTCTCCGACCTGGCGGCCGGCGCGATCGAAGCATCCCTGCTCGTCGCCCGCGCATCGATCGCCTCGGGAGAGGCCGGGCCGCCCGTGCGGCCGGAACGTCTCGACGCGGTGCGCCTCGCGATCGTCGCGATGGGCAAGTGCGGGGCCGAGGAGCTCAACGTCGTGTCCGACGTCGACGTCGTCTTCATCGCGGAGTCGACCGACGACGAGACCCTCGGCGGCGACGCCCTGATCCGCCTCGCGACGCGGTTGGCGAGCGAGACGATGCGCGGCATCCACGACCCCGCCACCGAGCCGCCGCTCTGGCAGCTCGACGCGAACCTGCGCCCCGAGGGCAGGCACGGCGCGCTCGTACGGACGCTCGGGTCGATGACGAGCTACTACGAGCGCTGGGCGAAGACGTGGGAGTTCCAGGCGCTGCTCAAGGCGCGCGCCGTCGCGGGCGACATCGAGCTCGGCGAGAGCTTCGTCGAGCAGACCAGGGAGCACGTCTGGTCGTCCTCGTCGCGCGAGGACTTCGTCGGCTCGGTGCAGCGCATGCGGCAGCGCGTCACCGAGCACATCGCCGACGACGAGCTCGAGGTGCAGCTGAAACTCGGCCCCGGCGGCCTGCGCGACATCGAGTTCAGCGTGCAGCTGCTGCAGCTGGTGCACGGCCAGTATCACGACCAGCTGCACCTGCGGGGCACGCTCCCCGCGCTGCGCGCACTCGTCGAGGGCGGCTTCGTCGCGCGCGGCGACGGCGAACGGCTCGCGGCCGACTACCGCTTCCTGCGCGTGCTCGAGCACCGGCTGCAGCTGCGCGGCCTGCGACGCACGGCGCTCATGCCGCGCGACTCCGAGCACCTGAGGGTGCTCGCCCGCGCGAGCGGCCTCGCGGACACGGGAGACGAGCTGCTGGCCCGGTGGGGCGCCGTGAAGCGGGAAGTGCGCGAGCTGCATCTCAAGATCTTCTACGCGCCGCTGCTGAGCGCCGTCGCCGCGCTGCCCGAGGAGGAGCTGGTGCTCGGCAGCGACGAGGCCCGCGCCCGTCTCGCGAGCATCGGCTTCAAGGATCCCGACGGCGCGATGCGGCACCTCGGCGCCCTCACCCGCGGCACGTCGCGGCGGGCGCGGATCCAGCGGAACCTCATGCCAGTGCTGCTGCAGTGGCTCTCGGACGGCACGGATCCCGACTACGGTCTGCTCGCGTTCCGGCGCGTGAGCGAGGCGAATCACGAGACCCCCTGGTACCTTCGTCTGCTGCGGGACGGGACCGAGGCCGCCGAACGGCTGACCAGGGTGCTCGCGAACTCCCGCTTCTCCGCCGAGCTGCTCGAATCGATCCCCGAGGCGGTCGCGTGGCTCGAGCGCGACGAGACGCTGCGACCGGCGCAGCTCGCGCCGCTGCTCGAGGAGATGCGCTCCCTCGCCTCCCGCCGTCACAGCGCTGAGGACGCCGCGCGGATGCTGCGCGCCGTGCACCGCCGCGAGGTGCTGCGCCTCGCCATGGGGCGGGTGACCGGGGTCATCGGCGACGGCGAGGTCGCGGCCGGGCTCGATGCCGCGCACACGGCGCTCCTGGACGCGCTGCTGATGGCCCTGCGCACCGAGCACCAGCAGACGCGCACCGATCCGCTGCCGGAGATCGCGCTGATCGGCATGGGACGGTACGGCGGGCGCGAGCTCGGCTTCGCCTCGGACATCGACATCGTCGCCGTCTTCAGGGCCGCCGAGGGCGTTCCCGGCGAGCGCGCATCGCGCGAGGCGACGCGCTTGATCTCCGAGCTCAGACGCCTGGTCTCCGACCCCCGGTTCCCGGTCGACCTCGACTTCGACCTGCGGCCCGAGGGCAAGAACGGCCCGATCGTGCGCAGCCTCGACGCCTATCGGAGCTACTACGAGCGGTGGTCGGTGACCTGGGAGGCCCAAGCGCTGCTCCGCGCCCGCTGGGTCGCGGGGAGCGCCGAGCTGGGGGACGCCTTCGAGGATCTCGCGGACGAGATCCGATACCCGGAGGCGTTCGGCGAGAACGACGTGCGCGAGGTGCGGCGGATCAAGGCGCGCGTCGAGGCCGAGCGTCTGCCGCAGGGAGCCGACCCGCGGAGGCACCTCAAGCTCGGTCCCGGCGGGATCAGCGACGTGGAATGGCTCGTGCAGCTCCTCCAGCTGCGGCACGGCGCCTCCCATGACGAGCTGCGCACCGTGTCGACGCTCGATGCCCTCGACGCGGCGCGCGATCTCGACTACCTCAGCCGCGACGAGTGCGAGCATCTCGTGGAATCCTGGCGCTTCGCGAGCGCGGTGCGCTCGGCGCTGAAGCTCTGGACGGGGCGGGCGTCCGACGTGCTGCCCTCAGACTGGAGCGACCTCTCCGGCATCGCCGGCGTGCTCGACCTGCCGCGCGATCGCGTCTCCGAGATCCCGGAGCGATGGCTGGCCGTCTCGCGGCGTGCGCGAGCAGTGTTCGAGCGCGAGTTCTTCGGCTATCGGCCGGACGAGCGCTTCCCGACGCCGTGAGGGATCGGGCGCAGAGATCCCTCGCAACCTGCTGTTCACCGTCACTTCGCGAAATAGACCTTGTTCATTCCGTTATCGAAGCGTAACCTGATCGTTATGCAATACTTACAGTCATTTCTCGAGGCCCTCCTCGCTGAAGACGGTGCAGAGTTCGAAGACGAACTCGAATCCTGACACGGCGAGCCGTTCCGCGACACCGCAGTCGCCCGATCAGACAGAAAGACGCGAGCCCCCGGCACTGATGCCGGGGGCTCGCGCCGTTCGGAGCGGGCGCGGGGCGCCTCACGGTGGGGCGATCAGACCCCGTAGTACATCTCGAACTCGTAGGGGTGGGGGCGGAGCGCCATCGGGGCGATCTCGTTCTCGCGCTTGTAGGAGATCCAGGTCTCGATGAGCTCCTCGGTGAAGACGCCGCCCTCGAGCAGGAACTGGTGATCGGCTTCGAGTGCGTCGAGCGCCTCCTCGAGCGAGCCCGGCACCTGCGGGATGTTCTTCGCCTCCTCGGGGGGCAGCTCGTACAGATCCTTGTCGATCGGCTCCATCGGCTCGATGCGGTTGCGGATGCCGTCGAGGCCCGCCATCATCTGCGCGGCGAACGCGAGGTAGGGGTTGCCCGAAGCGTCCGGGGCGCGGAACTCGATGCGCTTCGCCTTCGGGTTCGAGCCCGTGAGCGGGATGCGCACCGCTGCCGAGCGGTTGCCCGCCGAGTAGGCGAGGTTGACCGGGGCCTCGTAGCCCTTCACGAGACGCCGGTAGCTGTTGATCGTCGGGTTGGTGAACGCCAGCAGCGCGGGTGCGTGGTGCAGGATGCCGCCGATGTACCAGCGGGCGATGTCGGAGAGCTGGGCGTAGCCGTTCTCGTCGTAGAAGAGGGGCTCGCCGCCCTTCCAGAGCGACATGTGCGTGTGCATGCCCGAGCCGTTGTCGCCGAAGACCGGCTTCGGCATGAAGGTCGCGGTCTTGCCCCAGGTCTCGGCCGTGTTCTTCACGATGTACTTGAACTTCAGCACGTCGTCCGCGGCGTGCACCAGCGTGTCGAATCGGTAGTTGATCTCGGCCTGGCCGGGCGCGCCCACCTCGTGGTGCGAACGCTCGAGCTGCAGGCCCGCCTCGATGAGGCGCAGAGAGATGTCGTCGCGCAGATCGGCCTGCTTGTCGACGGGGGAGACCGGGAAGTAGCCGCCCTTCTCGCGCGTGGTGTTGCCGAGGTTCGCGCCGTCCTGCTTGCGCGCGGAGTTCCAGTGCGCCTCCTCGGAGTCGATCTCGTAGAAGGTGCGGCGCGGGGTGGTCTCGTAGCGGACGGAGTCGAGGATGTAGAACTCGGCTTCGGGCGCGAAGAACGCGGTGTCCGCGATGCCGGTGGAGACGAGGTACTGCTCGGCCTTCTTCGCCACCTGACGGGGATCCTTCGAGTAGATCTCGCCCGTGCGGGGGTTGAAGATGTCGCAGACGACGATCAGGGTGCGCTCGACGCGGAACTGATCGATGTAGGCCGTCGTGACATCGGGGATCAGCTGCATGTCGGACTCGGCGATGCCCGCGAAGCCGCGGATGGAGGAGCCGTCGAACATCTGCCCCGTCTCGAAGAAGTCCTCGTCGACGGTCGCCGCCGGGATGTTGAAGTGCTGCTGCACGCCCGGAAGATCGGTGAAGCGGATATCGACGAACTTGACGTCCGTCTCCTTGATGAAGTCGATGACTTCCTGCGGACTTGTGAACATGCTGCTCCTCGTGACTGGGGCGTCTGATCGACGCCGTTCGCTTGTAAACAGACTACGCGAACCCGGTTACCGAAAGGTTCGACCCGTGTTTCGCCTCTGTTACGGCAGGCGGTGCGAGCGAGGGATCACGACCTGATGAGCACGGTGCCCGCGATCTTGTCGTGGAAGCCCCGCTGATCCGAGTCCCAGACGAGGACGGGGATCACGAGCACGAGCAGCAGCGTGCGCACGGCGGGGCGCCAGGGCCCGACCCAGCCGCCCGCGATCGGGACGACGCGCAGGCCGCAGACGCGGTGGCCGATGGACCCGCCGATGGTCGGGATGAAGACGATCTGCAGGATCGCGAAGAACAGGATGTTCCACAGCTCGGGGTGCCGGCCCCCGATGAGCGCGTAGGCGGGGAGCGCCGCGAGTGCCCAGTCGATGATGATGGCGAGTATGCGGCGACCGGGCCGTGCGACCGAGCTCGGGCCGCTCTCGGGAAGCCCGAGCCGTTCGCCCGGCCAGGCGCTGGGCGCGAGGTCGCCGAAGCGCTGCGGTGACTGCGTGGGCATGCGGATCAGCGCGGGCGCTGCGAGCGGACGCGGTTGGGGTCCATGCCCTTGGGAATGCCGATCGGAGCCGCCTGCAGCGAGGAGAGCCGGTTGAACACGGCGTCGACCTCGGGGCGGCGCAGCTTGGCCGGCAGCTTCACGAGGGTGCGGGACAGCTTCTCGAGAGGAACGCCGTCCTCGTCCTCGCCGACGTGGATGTGCACGACCTCGACGTTGCGGAGCGCGCGCTTGACCTTACGCTCCTCATCGGCGGCCATGCGCTGCGTGCGCTGCCGCGATCCCTCGGAGATCAGCACGACGCCGCCGCGACCGACCACGCGGTAGACCGCATCCTGGTTGCGGTTGACCGCGACGGGCACCTCCGAGCCGCGCCACGACCGTCGCAGGGCCCCCTGCACGACCGCACCGACGGCGCCGGGCCTGCCGGCGATCTGGCGGTAGGCGACCCGCTCGGCGCGACGGCCCAGCACGATCATCACGAGCAGGATGCCGACGAGCACGCCGGTGAGGGGCCAGACGATCCAGCCGAGCCAATTGCCGGCGAAGACCCAGGCGAGCACGACGGAGACGAGGACCGGTGCGATGAAGCACAGCAGCAGGATCGGCGTCAGACCGCGATCGTGCACCTTCGTCGTGCGATAGATCTCGATCATCTGCCGGATGCGCCCGTTGCGCTTCGCTTTTTCTGCCATACCTTCTAGGATATCGCGTTCACCGGGGTGCTTCGTCCTCCACAGTCGCCCGATCCCCGCGAAACGCGGAAGTTGTTCGCACGGGCCCTCCGGGGGCGGCAGGCCTCGCCTAAATCGGGCATGCTGAACCGCGAGACGGTGCGCGGACGGTCGCATCGACGGGTCGGGAGGAGGCCGGAGATGGGGCGGGTGCGGGCGGGCGCGAAGGGGGCGAGGGATCTCGCCCGCATGGCTGAGCTGCTCTGCGAGCGCGGCATAGAGCTGCGCAGCGAGGGCTGGTGCCTCGGCGTTCCGCGCATCGGGGAGATCGGCATCGACGACAACGGAGCCGTGCTCCTCGAACGTTCCGCAGGGGCGGCGCGGAGGCACGCGGCCCACGTGAGGCGCGGACACGGCGCCGGCTGCGCGGAACTCGGCGTGCCCCGCGAGACCCTCGAGCGGCTGCTGCGTTCCTGGGACCGGGTCGGCGCGGCGGAGTTGGTGCTCGAGGCGGTCGATCTGGCCATCGCCGAGCTCGCCGGTCGGGCGAGGGTCGGCGCGTGGAGCCCTGAGGAGGCCCGCGACGCCGTCGCCCACGCGCTGCGCAGCCGGCTGACACCGGAGAAACGGGCCGCGGTGGCCCGCACGCGAAAGCGGGCCCGCCGCTCTTCGGAGCGACGGGCCCGCCTGTCCGCGGTGCGGGGTCAGATGCCGAGGTCGGCCTCGAACTGACCGGCCTCGAGGCGCTGCTTCACCTGAGTGAGGAAGCGTGCTGCGTCGGCGCCGTCGATCGTGCGGTGATCGTACGACAGCGCGAGGTACACGGTCGAGCGGATCGCGATGGCGTCGCCGTCGGGACCCGAGACCACACCGGGCTTCTTCACGACCGCACCGGTGCCGAGGATGGCGCTCTGCGGCAGGAACACGAGCGGGGTGTCGAACAGCGCGCCGCGCGAACCGGTGTTGGTGAGCGTGAAGGTGCCGCCCGCGAGCTCGTCGGGCTTCAGCTGGTTGCCGCGGGTACGGGCAGCGAGGTCGGCGATCTCGTCGGCGATCTGAGCGATGTTCTTCTCGCCCGCGTCGCGGAGCACCGGCGTGAGCAGGCCCTTCTCCGTGTCGACCGCGATGCTGATGTTCTCGGTCTCGGGGTACACGATCGAATCGCCCTCGACGGTCGAGTTGATGATCGGGTAGCTGCGGAGCGCCTCCGCGGCGGCCAGGGCGAAGAATGGCAGGAAGGAGAGCTTCGTGCCCGTCTTCTGCAGGAACTCGTCCTTCTTCTCCTGGCGCAGTTGCGCGATGCGGGTCACGTCGACCTCGACGACCGTGGTGAGCTGCGCGGTCTGCTGCAGCGATGCGACGGCGCGCTCGGCGACGACGCGCCGCAGGCGGCTCATCTTCTGAGTCGTTCCGCGCAGCGGCGATACCTCGGGAGCGGGGGCCGCCTCGACTGCGGGCTTCGCGGCCGGCGCCGATGCGGAGGCGGGAGCGGCCTGCTGGGAGGCCTGCTCCGCCGCCGCGATCACGTCCTCCTTGCGGATGCGGCCGCCGACGCCCGTGCCGGTCACCGACGCGAGATCCACGCCGGAGTCGTGCGCGAGCTTGCGGACGATGGGGGTCACGTAGCCGGGCTGCGTCGCCTGTGCGGCTGAGGGCTCCTGCTGCGCCGGCGCCTCGGCGGGCTGCTCGGCGGGCGCCTGAGCCTCGGGCTCTGCGGCGGGCTCGGGCTCGGCGGCTGCGGCCGGGGCCTCGGCGGGCGCAGCTGCTGCAGGCTCCTCGGCGGGAGCCGGGGCGGCCGGCGCCTCCGACGGGGCGGGGGAGCCGCTGCCGACGCGGGCGAGTGCACCGCCGACCTCGACGGTCTCGTCCTCCTGCACGAGCACCTCCTGCAGGATGCCGGCGACGGGAGACGGCACCTCCGTGTCGACCTTGTCGGTGGAGACCTCGAGCAGGGGCTCGTCGACCTCGACCGAGTCGCCGACGCTCTTCAGCCAGCGGGTGACCGTTCCCTCGGTGATGCTCTCGCCGAGCGAGGGGAGCGACACCGTCGTGCTGTCGCCCGCCCCGCCCTGGGCGGGCGCGGCCTCGGGCTGAGCGGGCTGCGCCTGGGCGGCGGGCGCCTCGGCCTCGGGGGCGGCCTGCTCGGCGGGACCGGCCTGCTCCTCGGGCTCCGCAGCGGCTGACTCCTGGGTCGCGGCGGGCTCCTGGGAGGCCGAGCCGGATCCGTCGCCGATGCGGGCGAGTACCGCGCCGACCTCGGCGGTGTCGTCCTCCTGCACGAGGATCTCCTCGAGCACGCCGGAGACGGGGGAGGGGATCTCGGTGTCGACCTTGTCGGTGGAGACCTCGAGCAGGGGCTCGTCCACCTCGACCGTGTCGCCGACGTTCTTCAGCCAGCGGGTGACCGTTCCCTCGGTGACGCTCTCACCGAGGGCGGGGAGTACTACAGATTCACTCATCGCGCTATTCCGTTCGTGTTGTCGCTCAGATGGCGTGCAGCGGCTTGCCGGCGAGCTTCAGCATGGTCTCGCCGATGGTTTCGTTCTGGGTCGGGTGCCCGTGGACGAAGGGCGCGACGTCCTCGGGGTGCGCCTCCCAGTTCACGATGAGCTGGGCCTCGCCCACGAGCTCGCCGACGCGCGCGCCGATCATGTGCACGCCGACGACCGGGCCGTCGTTCACGCGCACGGCCTTCACCGAGCCGGCGGTTCCGAGGATCGAGCTCTTGGCGTTGCCCGCGAGGTTGTACTCGTACGAGGTCACGTTGTCCTCGCCGTACTGCTCCTTCGCCTTGGCCTCCGTGAGGCCGACGGAGGCGATCTCGGGGTCGCAGTAGGTGACCTTCGGGATGTTCACGTCCTGGACGACGACGGGGTTCAGGCCCGCGATCTCCTCCGCGACGAAGATGCCCTGCTGGTATCCGCGGTGGGCGAGCTGCAGGCCGGGTACGATGTCGCCGACGGCGTAGACGCCCGGCACGTTGGTGGCCAGGCGGTCGTTCGTCAGCACGAAGCCGCGGTCCATCTCGACGCCGACCTCTTCGAAGCCGTTCCCCTGCGTGGCGGGGCCGCGGCCCACGGCGACGAGCAGGTAGTCGGCCGAGATCTCCGTGCCGTCCTCCAGCGTCACGGTGACGCTGTCGGCGTCCTGCGTGACGCCCTGGAAGCGGACGCCGAGCTTGAACGCGATCTTCCGCTTGCGGAACGCGCGCTCGAGCTGCTTCGAGACCGACTCCTCCTCGTTGGGCACGAGGTGGGGCAGGCCCTCGACGATGGTCACATCCGCGCCGAACGAGCGCCAGACGCTCGCGAACTCGACGCCGATGACGCCGCCGCCGAGGATGATGACGCTCTTCGGCACCTCCTCGAGCTCCAGCGCCTGCTCGCTCGTGATCACGCGGCCCTCGATGTCGAGGCCGGGAAGCGAACGGGAGTACGAGCCGGTCGCGAGCACGACGTTCTTGCCGACGATGCGGTCGTCGCCCACCTGCACGGTGTTCGGGGCGACCAGTCGGCCCTCGCCGTCGATCACGGTGATGCCGTTGGCCTTCAGCAGCCCCTGGAGACCCTTGAACTTGCCCTCGACGAGCTTGCGGCGGAAGCCGTTCACGCCGGCCATGTCGACGCCGGAGACGCTCGAGAGGACGCCGTAGGCCTCGCCGCTCGCGGCGACGTCCACGATCTCGGCCGAGTGCAGCAGCGCCTTCGTGGGAACGCAGCCGCGGTGCAGGCAGGTGCCTCCGAGCTTGTCCTTCTCGATCACTGCCGCGCTGAAGCCGAGCTGGGTCGCGCGGATGGCCGCTGCGTATCCGGCGCTTCCGCCACCTAGGACTACGATGTCAAACTGCTGATCAGCCAAGTGGGATCTCCCTCGGATCGTTCGCATGGGGGTGGGGCGCTCTGTGGTAAGAAGCGCACTGGGTCCACCCTACTACCTCCCTCTGACGTTCAGGGTCGGCCGCGGTTCGCTCTCGGCGTCACGGCTCCGGGGTCCCGTCATGGCGCCGCTTCGTAGGATGGAGGTGTGAACGAGTCGATCTTCTCCGCCGAGTACGCCGAGCGCCGCGCCCGCGTGCCCCGTGGGCTGCCCCTGGTGGTCGCCATGGAGGGTCTGAGCGACGCCGGGGGAGCGGTCTCGCAACTGGAAGAGTACCTCTGGGAGCACGCGCACCCCGAGGAGATCCTGCGTTTCAACGCCGACCTGCTGCTCGATTACCGCGCCCGCAGGCCGCTCATCACCTTCGACGGCGATCACCTCGTCGACTACTCCCCTGAAGAGCTGGTGCTCGGGCTCGCCCACGACGAGCTGGGCGCACCGTTCCTGGTGCTCAGCGGATACGAGCCCGACTTCCGCTGGGAGCAGTTCATCGACACGGTCCTGCTGCTCGTGCACGAGTTCGAGGTCTCGATCACCGTCTGGACCCACGCGTTCCCGATGCCGGTCCCTCACACTCGTCCGATCGGGGCGACGGTGAGCGGTTCGCGCGACGATCTCATCGAGGCGCGCTCGGTGTGGCGACCGACGACCCGGCTCTCCGCATCGGCCGCCCACGTGCTCGAGTACCGGCTGCACAGCCTCGGCGAGGAGGTCGTGGGATTCGCGCATCTGATCCCTCACTACCTCGCAGGCACCGAGTATCCCGAGGCGCTGCTCGTGTCGCTCGACGGGATCATGGCGGCAACCGGCCTGATCCTCTCGACGGACGGCGTGCGCGAGGCCGCCCGCTCCTTCCGCGCGCAGGTCGATGCGCAGATCTCCGAGAACGAGGAATCGTTGGAGATGGTACGCACGCTCGAGCACCGCTACGACGCATACATGGAGGATCGCGGTGCTCAGTCGCCGCTCATCGGCGAGGACGGGACGCTTCCGACCGCCGACCAGATCGCGAGCGAGCTCGAGCGCTTCCTCGCGGAGCGGCAGCAGTCGGGGCCTTCCGACGGGGACGGCGACGACGGGCTCGGGTGACGCTGCCCCGGAAGGAGGGTGAGGGATCCCTCGCGGAATGCCGCGCCGTGTCCCGAGGAGCCGCCGCGACGTGCAATAATAGGGGGCCTAGCCCATTCAATCCAAGGATTCTCCCGCTCGCGGGAATATTTCGGACTTGACATGGGTTTTCATGCTGTGAGCGCCCGGTTCACCCGGGCCGCAGCGGAAACCCCGATATGAGAGAGGCGGCTGCGTGGCCACTGCAACCACGACCAAAACTCGCGCGACTTCGAAGGAGACCTCCGCCGAGGAGAGCGAGGGCACGACTGCGCCCGAGGTCGCTCCCCGCAAGGCCGCGGCGAAGAAGGCTGCTGCCAAGAAGGCTCCCGCGAAGAAGGCTGCGGCGAAGAAGCGCGCCTCGGCGAAGGACGCGGTCGAGGAGACCACCGAGGCCGACGAGCTCGAGACCGAGGAGGCCCCCGCGGAGGAGGAGAAGGACGAGAAGCAGGCGCGCGCCGCCGATGAGCCGCTGCCGACCGGCGCGATCGTCCTCAAAGCCTCCGACGAGGAGGATGTGCCGACCGTCACGACCGCCATCCCCGGTGCGACCGCCGACCCGGTGAAGGACTACCTGAAGCAGATCGGCAAGGTCGCTCTGCTGAACGCGGCCGAAGAGGTCGAGCTCGCGATGCGCATCGAGGCGGGTCTCTTCGCCGAGGAGAAGCTCGCCACCGAGAAGAACCTGCCCAAGAAGCTCACGCGAGAGCTGAAGTGGGTCGCCCGCGACGGCCAGCGCGCCAAGAGCCACCTGCTCGGAGCCAACCTGCGCCTCGTCGTCTCGCTCGCCAAGCGCTACACCGGTCGCGGCATGCAGTTCCTCGACCTCATCCAGGAGGGCAACCTCGGCCTCATCCGCGCCGTCGAGAAGTTCGACTACACCAAGGGCTTCAAGTTCTCGACCTACGCGACCTGGTGGATCCGCCAGGCGATCACCCGCGCCATGGCCGACCAGGCCCGCACCATCCGCATCCCGGTGCACATGGTCGAGGTCATCAACAAGCTCGCCCGCGTGCAGCGCCAGATGCTGCAGGATCTGGGCCGCGAGCCCACTCCCGAGGAGCTGAGCCGCGAGCTCGATATGACCCCCGAGAAGGTCGTCGAGGTGCAGAAGTACGGCCGCGAGCCGATCTCGCTGCACACGCCGCTCGGCGAGGACGGCGACAGCGAGTTCGGCGACCTCATCGAGGACACCGAGGCGGTCGTGCCCGCCGACGCGGTCGGCTTCACGATGCTGCAGCAGCAGCTCGAACAGCTGCTCGACTCGCTCTCAGAGCGTGAAGCTGGCGTGATCCGCATGCGCTTCGGCCTGGGCGACGGCATGCCCAAGACCCTCGACCAGATCGGCGACACCTTCGGTGTGACGCGCGAGCGCATCCGCCAGATCGAGTCGAAGACCATGGCGAAGCTGCGCCACCCATCGCGGTCGCAGCAGCTGCGCGACTACCTCGAGTAGGCCGACGCGAGAAACAGGCATGAGAAAAGCCCCGGCCTCGGCCGGGGCTTTTCCGTATCGACTCGCTCAGGCGTTCAGCTTGTGGCTCTCGTCGTGCCAGACCTCCGCCATGGGGCGCAGCTTGGCCTCGTGCTTGTGGGCGTGGTGCGCGCAGAACAGCAGCTCGCTGCCGCTCAGCACCGCGCGGACGTATGCCTGCGCGCCGCAGCTGTCGCAGCGATCGAGCGCGCTCAGCGGGCGGTTCGCGGCTTCGGCGGTCTCGAGACCCTGGGTGCGTTCGTGCTCCAGCGTGGTCATGGCAACCTCCTCTTCATCACTGGTTCTTCGTCTCCCATCCAAGCACGTCCGGCTGCGATCCGCTCTCCCGGGGCGCCCCGGTTCGCTGTGCGCGTAGACCGCGCGCACCGCTTCGGCACTCGCCGCCCGGCCTCGCCGCGGTTGTCCGGAGCGTGCCCTACAGTAGAACGGTCATTGAGCGAAGGAGACCTCAGCAGTGGCATCGAAGCGATCAGCGGACCGGGCGACGGAGTCGAGCTATTCCGCACGGCACCTCACCGTGCTCGAAGGGCTCGAGGCGGTGCGCAAGCGGCCGGGCATGTACATCGGCACGACCGATTCGCGCGGTCTCATGCACTGCCTGTGGGAGATCATCGACAACTCGGTCGATGAGGCGCTCGCCGGTCACGGCGACGAGATCGGCATCACGCTGCACGCCGACGGCAGCGTCACGGTCGCAGACAGCGGACGCGGAGTACCCGTGGACGTCGAGCCGAAGAGCGGCCTATCGGGCGTGGAGCTGGTCTTCACGAAACTGCACGCCGGCGGCAAGTTCGGCGGCGGCGGCTATGCATCCTCCGGCGGTCTGCACGGCGTCGGCGCGTCGGTCGTGAACGCCCTGTCGTCGCGCCTCGACGTCGAGGTCGATCGCGACGGCAAGACCTGGGCCATGTCCTTCAGGCACGGCGAGCCCGGCGTCTTCGCGGGTGACGGCCCCAACAGCCCGTTCACGCCCTTCGAGGAGTCATCGGAGCTGCGGGTCGTCGGCAAGGTGGCCAAGGCGAAGACCGGCACTCGAGTGCGCTACTGGGCCGATCCCCAGATCTTCCTGCCGACCGCTCGCTTCGAATCCGACTCCCTCGTCGCGCGTGCGCGGCAGACGGCCTTCCTCGTGCCCGGTCTCGCGATCGAGATCGTCGACGAGCGGCCGGAGTCCCGCGGTGAGGGCGACGAGGTCCCCGTGCACCGCTTCTCCTACGAGGGCGGCATCTCCGAGTTCGTGGAGTTCCTGGCCGTCGACGCCCCGATCACCGACACCTGGCGCGTCATCGACAGCGCGACGTTCACCGAGACGGTGCCCGTCATGGACGAGGAGACGGGCCACCTCGTCTCGCGCGAGGTCGAGCGCACCTGCGAGGTCGACATCGCGATGCGCTGGGGCACTGGGTACGACACCGAAGTGCAGAGCTTCGTGAACATCATCGCGACGCCGAAGGGCGGCACGCACCTCAGCGGCTTCGAGCAGGGGCTCACGAAGTTCTTCCGCAAGCAGATCGAGCAGAACGCGCGCAAGCTGAAGGCCGGCGGCGACAAGCCGGAGAAGGACGACATCCTGACGGGGCTGACCGCCGTCGTCACCGTGCGGGTGCCCGAGCCGCAGTTCGAGGGCCAGACCAAGGAGGTGCTCGGCACGGCGGCCGTGCGCTCGATCGTATCGAAGGCCGTCGTCGGCGGCCTTGCGGAGCGCTACGAGTCGACGAAGAAGCAGGACCGGGCGCAGACCGGCACGCTGCTCGAGAAGATGGTCTCCGAGATGAAGTCGCGCATCGCGCTGCGCGCGCAGCGGGACACGGCGCGGCGCAAGAGCTCGCTCGAGAGCTCGTCGCTTCCGGCGAAGCTCATCGACTGCCGTTCCAAGAACGTCGCCGAGACCGAGCTCTTCATCGTCGAGGGCGACAGCGCCCTCGGCACGGCGCGCCCCGCCCGCGACAGCGAGTTCCAGGCGCTGCTGCCGATCCGCGGCAAGATCCTGAACGTGCAGAAGGCGTCGGTCGCGGAGATGCTGAACAACGCCGAGTGCGGGGCCATCATCAAGGTGATCGGCGCCGGCTCGGGGCGCGATTTCGACCTCGACTCGGCGCGCTACGGCAAGGTGATCCTCATGAGCGACGCCGACGTCGACGGCGCGCACATCCGCACCCTGCTGCTCACACTGTTCTTCCGCTACATGCGCCCCATGCTCGAGGCCGGCCGAGTGTACGCCGCTGTGCCGCCGCTGCACCGCGTGATCGTGCAGAACGCGGGCCGCAAACCCAACGACGTCGTCTACACGTACAGCGAGCGCGAGCTGAATGCTCTGCTCGCAGACCTGCGGAGGCGAGGCAAGAAGTACCAGGAGCCGATCCAGCGCTACAAGGGACTCGGAGAGATGGACGCCGATCAGCTCGCCGAGACCACGATGGATCGGGAGCACCGGACGCTGCGTCGCGTGCGCATGGAGGACGCGCACGCCGCCTCGCAGGTGTTCGAACTGCTGATGGGCAACGACGTGGCGCCCCGCAAGGAGTTCCTCATCGAGAACGCCGACGACCTCGACCGCGAGCGCATCGACGCGTAGCGGGCGGGCGGCGCGGGTGCGGTGGACCGCGAACGGGCCGTGCCCTACGGCGCGACGCCGACGAACGATGCCGCGCCGTCGATCGGGGTGCCCGAGCCGTCGCGTTTGCCGAGCTCGGTCGGCAGCTTGCGCGCCGCCCCGTCGGCCGCGAGCGCGCGCGGCTCGCCCACGCCGACCCAGGCGCACGCGATCTGATCCTCCCATTTCAGGAAGCGCTGCACCCGCACGCCGCCGGTCGCGCGACCCTTCGCAGGGATCTCCGCCCAGTCCGAGACCTTCGCCGTGGCGACGTCCGTTCCCGGCAGCGTGATCGAGCTGTCGGCGACGGTCACCACCCTCGCATCGGCCCCCACGGGCACCGCGCCCGCGAAGACGACCCTGGCCTCGGGAGAGAGACGGATACCCGCCATGCCGCCGGCCGGGCGGCCCTGCGGGCGCACGGAGGCGGCGGCGAAGCGCAGCAGCTGCGCGTCGCTCGTCACGACGGCGAACTCCGAGTCGTCGGGGGCCGGGAAGGCGCCGACGAGCGAGTCGCCGGCCTTGAGCCCGATCACCTCGAACGTCGGCTTCGCCGGCAGCTCGGCGAGCAGCACCCGCTTCACGGTGCCCTGCGCGGTGAAGAGGCCGAGCGGTGTCGACGCCGCGGCCTCGCCGTCGAGCGGGGCGATGCCCACGACCCGCAGCTTCTTGTCGGCGATGCCGAGGTAGTCGAGCAGCTTCACGCCGGCCGAGAACGCGACCGAGGCGGCCGGCACGAGCGGCAGATCGACGGGGGTGAAGCGGTGCAGGGTGCCGTCGGAGAGGATCGCCCCGAACTCGCCGCGCACCGTGCCGTCGGCGCTCGCGAGCACCGCGCCGTGCTTGGTCGCCCGTGACGAGCCGCGCTGCGGCTCGGGCGCCGAGGGATCCCTGTCGAGTCGCAGCGCGCGGCCCGTCACCGAGATCAGTACCGTGCAGGGCGTGTCCGCCACCTCGAGCGACTTCGCGGCCGCCGCCGAGCGGCTCGGCCGCGCGACGGCGCCCGTGAGCACCGTGCGGCGCGGCGTGCCGTAGGCCTCGGCCGCGGCGTCCATCTCGGCGGCGACGACGGCGCGCAGCCGCTCCTCGCTGCCCAGGATCTCGAGCAGGCGCTCGATCTCGGCCTGCAGCTCGTCGCGTTCCGCCTCGAGCTCGACCCGCGAGAACTTCGTGAGGCGTCGCAGGCGCAGCTCGAGGATGTACTCGGCCTGCGCCTCCGAGAGGTCGAACACCTGCATCAGGCGCGTGCGGGCGGCCTCGGCGTCGTCGCTCGTGCGGATCAGCTGGATGACCTCGTCGATGTCGAGGATCGCGATGAGCAGGCCCTCGACGAGGTGCAGCCGCTCGCGGCGCTTGCGCAGTCGAAACTCGGAGCGGCGGGTGACGACCGAGAGGCGGTGATCGAGGAAGACGCGCAGCATCTCGCGCAGTCCGAGCGTCTGCGGCTGACCGTTCACGAGCGCGACCGAGTTGATGCTGAACGAGTCCTCGAGCGGCGTCGCCCGGTAGAGCTGCTCGAGCACGGCCTCGGGGGAGAAGCCGGTCTTCAGGGTGATGACGAGCTTCAGCCCGTTCTTGCGGTCGGTGAGATCGACGACGTCGGTGATGCCCGAGATCTTCTTCGCGTCGACGCCCTGCTTGATCTTCTCGATGACGCGCTCGGGGCCGACGAGGTAGGGGAGTTCGGTGACGACGAGGCCCGTCTTGCGGGGGCCGAGCTGCTCGACCGACACCTTCGCCCTGGTGCGGAAGGCACCGCGGCCCGAGCGGTAGGCGTCTTTCACGCCGTCGAGGCCCACGATGATGCCACCGCCGGGCAGATCGGGACCGGGAATGAACTCCATGAGCTCGTCGACGGTCGCATCGGGGTGGTGCAGCAGGTGCTTCGCGCCCTCGACGACCTCGAGCAGGTTGTGGGGCGCGAGGTTCGTGGCCATGCCGACCGCGATGCCGCTCGCACCGTTCACGAGCAGGTTCGGCACGGCCGCGGGCAGCACCTCGGGCTGCATGAAGGAGTTGTCGTAGTTCGGCACGAAGTCGACGACGTCCTCGTCGAGCGACTCGGTCATGGCGAGGGCCGCGCCCGCGAGTCTGGCCTCCGTGTAGCGGGAAGCCGCGGGGCCGTCGTCGAGGGATCCGAAGTTGCCGTGGCCGTCGACGAGCGGCAGGCGCAGGTTGAAGTCTTGCGCGAGGCGCACGAGGGCGTCGTAGATCGAGGAGTCGCCGTGCGGGTGGAACTTGCCCATCACGTCGCCGACGACGCGGGAGCTCTTGACGTGCCCCTTCTCGGGGCGCAGGCCCATCTCGACCATGCCGAAGAGGATGCGGCGCTGCACGGGCTTCAGACCGTCTCGCGCGTCCGGCAGGGCGCGCGAGTAGATCACCGAGTAGGCGTACTCGAGGAAGGATCCCTCCATCTCGCTCGAGATGTCGACGTCTTCGATGCGCTCGCCCGGCAGCTCGTGCGCCACGACGACGGAGTTCGAGGCCGCATCGTCTGCGCCGGAGTGCCCGGCCTGCTGATCGTCGCTGCTGGAGGAGGGGCTGGGGGCTTCGGTCATAATGGAGATCATGCTACCGACAGCCGCCGACATCGGCGCGAGGCTTGCCGCGATTCTGCCGAGCGGGATCGCAGCGGTCGCGAAAGGGATCGGGGCCGCGGCCCCCGGGGCCGTCGCCTTCGCCGACTCCGAGCGCCTGCCGGCGCTCCGCTCGTTCGTGATGGTGGTCGTCGACGGCCTCGGACACGCCAATCTGTCGGCGCGCAGGGGGCACGCGCCGACCCTCGCCCGGCTGCCGCGCAGGCGCATCGAGACGGTCGCCCCCTCGACGACGGGTGCAGCGCTCACGACGCTCACGACGGGCGCCCTCCCGGGCGAGCACGGGCTCATCGGCTACCGCATCAGGCACCCCGAGCTCGGTCTCGTCACGACGCTCAAGGACTGGGGAGGGGTCGCGGATCGCCGCTCCTGGCAGCGCGCGACGCCGCTGTTCGCGTCCGCGCGCGAGGCCGGAGCCCGGCCCGTGGCGATCGGGCGGCCGGCCCACGCTGCGGGGGGCCTGACCGAGGCGATCCTCACGGGAGCCGAGTACCACCCGGGGCAGCGGATCGAGGATCGCTTCGCGGCGATGTCGCGCCTGCTGCGCGAGGGCGATCCGATCGTGGCGTACCTCTACGTCGACGAGCTCGACAAGGCCGCCCACGAGCAGGGCTGGCAGAGCGAGGCCTGGACGCGGCGGTTGGAGGCGCTCGACGCGTCGCTCGCCGATCTGCTGCGCACGCTCCCCGGCGACACGGGCGTCGTCGTCACCGCCGACCACGGCATCGTCGACGTCGCACCCCACCAGCAGGTGATGCTCGACGCCGATCCCTCGATGCTCGACGGGGTCGCCGAGATCGGGGGAGAACCGCGGTTCAGATCCCTCTACCTCGATGACGGCGTCGATCCCGCCGCGGTCGCGAGCCGCTGGGCCGAGGCCGAGCGCGGCAGGGCCTGGGTCGCGACCCGCGACGAGGCGATCGCGGCGGGGGTGTTCGGCCCCGTCCACGCCGAGGTCGCCCACCGCCTGGGCGATGTGATCATCGCCGCGCGCAAGCAGGCGGCCTACTACAGCTCCGCCGACGACCCGCGCTCGCTCGCGATGATCGGGCAGCACGGATCGTTCAGCGAGGACGAGCGCGGCGTGCCGCTCGCGCTCGGGGGCGCGCTCGAAGGGACGGGCTTCGCCGCGGCCGTCGCGGAGGCCGCGACCGGGCGAGCGTGATCCCCCGCCCGGTTACCGGAGGGGCTACGCCGGATCCTCGTCGCTGCGGGTGCCGAAGAGGATGTCGTCCCAGCTCGGGATCGACGCGCGGCCCTTCTTGGGCTGCTCGCTCTTCACGTCCTTCTTCTTGACGGGCTCGACGTTCTTGACGGGCTCGACCGGCGCATCGGCGGGGCGAGGCTTGCCCGCCTCCCGCGACACGCCCCCGGCGGCCCAGATGCTGCGCGGCCTGGGGGCCGCAGCGGTATCGGGCGAGGGATCCTGCGTCGCCCGCGGCGCCTGCGGACGCGGGCTCCCGCTCTCGGCCGGCCTGATGCGGGAGGGGTGCTCGTCCGGGTGCTCGGCGCGGTTCCCGGGGAACGCCGTGGGCTCCGCCGTCTCGTCGCGTCCGCCGGAGCTGCGCTCCGCGCCGTCCGAGCCTCTTCCGCGTTCCTCCAGGCTCCGCTCGCGCTCGCCGCGCCGGCGGCGCAGCGCGTCGAGCAGATCCGCGGTCTGGCTGAGGTCGGAGCCGGCGGCAGAATCGGTCTTCATCGCACGCTGCTCGATCTCGCGCCGGCGCTCGTACTCCGCGTCCGGGTCCTCCTGCGCCGCCTCGGAGGGCTGCTCGGGGACCGGGGATCCCTCTCTGTCCTCCGGCGCCCGCTGCGCGGCCTCATCGCCCTCCTGCGGCTTCGCGGCGAGGTGCGAGGGATCGAAGGCCCCCGAGTCGAAGCGGCCGCGCGGCTCGCTGCTGTCGACCGCGCGGAGCTTGGGGATCAGTCGATCGCCGACATCGCCCTGCTTCGACAGGTTGACGGCGTCGGTGTTGAGCGGGGAGAGCACGCCCTTGCGGTGATCGAAGGACCAGACGGCGCGGTGCGCGGTGTCGTGCGACAGGAACTCGAGCCCGATCATCCATCCGGCCTGGTCCTCCTTCCAGGAGGACCACTCGCTGGCGTCCGCTCCGAGCGTGACGAGGCGGGCGCCGATGACCGCGCCGAACGACTGCTCGTCTTCGTCATGCGCCTCCGCGCGCACGGCGACGGCGTGGGCGCGCTCGAGGATGTACCGGCGCTCGGCGAGCACGGGCTCCTCGTAGCGCTCGATGTCGGCCTCCTCGAGCCCCGTCTCCTCGGCGACCTGGGAGCGGGTCTTGCCCGAGCGGATGAGCGCCTGGATCTCGCGAGGGCGGATGCGCGACACGTCGCGCTCGCGGCGACCGAGATGCCGCAGTTCGCTGAGCACCGCCTCGTCGACGAGCAGGCGGAACTCCTCGCCCGCGTCGTTCGCGACGATCAGGGCGCGCTCGTCGCGTCGCACAAAGCGCAATTCGTCCATAATCGCGTTTTCCTCTTCTCGATCGACACCCGACTGCGCAACCCAGGCTGCCACAGTGGCGCGCGAGTGCGGCGCATTGACGCGGGCGCGTGGGAATAATCGACGCCGGTGCGCGTGAAACGCGCGGGAACGGGATGCGGCGCGTTTCCGCGCTCAGAGAACTCTGAGCCATGTGGTTTGCGTCGAGGGGGAATGGTAGGGCAGACTATGGCCGCTCGCAGGAAAAGACCGTGCCGCATCCGGCGCCGAATCGCAGGGGGACCCAGAACAGTATGGCTACCGACTACGACGCACCGCGCAAGACCGATGAAGACGCCGAGTCCATCGAGGCGCTGAAGGAACGCGGTACGGCGAAGGGGGCCTCCTCCATCGACTCGGAGGATGCCGACAACCCGAGCTTCGACCTCGGAGGCTCCGACCTGTCGGATGTCGAGCTCGATGTCGTGGTGCTGCCGCAGCAGGACGACGAGTTCACCTGCGTCAGCTGCTTCCTCGTGCGCCACCGCTCGCAGATGGACCACGAGACCGAGCTCGGGCCCATTTGCGCGGAGTGCGCCGGCTAAATCGCGGCAGCGATTCAGCGCATTCCGCGCCGGCGCCACTGCGCGGAGTGCGCCGGCTAGGACCTATCAGCGCGTCCGTGCCGAGGCGATCGCGTCGGCGAGCGCCCGCGGGCGTCTGCTCGTGATGATCCAGTAGGGCGCCGGATCCGCGGGGTCGATGTTCTCGATGCGCACGCCGCGGTGGATCCAGCCGCGCACGAGCAGATAGCTGCGCGCGTCGAGCTCCGGGCCGATGGCCTCGCGCAGCGCCTCCGCGCCGAGCAGTTCCACCTCGCCGAGCTGATCGACGGGGATCTGCGCGCGCCCGGCGAAGAGGCGGCCGTCGCTCACGCGCACGCTCGGGCTGGACAGGAACAGTACGAGTGCGACCAGCAGGTAGGCACAGGCGCCCGCGGGGATGGCGTACTCGGAGGCGATCGGCAGCGTGACCATCGCCACCGCCGGCGCGAGCAGCAGCACGGCGGCGAAAAGGCCGATCCCCGGTACGAGTCGTTCCCGATAGGCGGTCGCCGGAGCGTCGGATGTCATGCTTCCATTATCCCTCTTCGTTCCTCCGCATCCGCCCTACCGGGTGATCGGGTAGCCTGTCCGGGTGACCGATGTCGTAGAGATCCCCATCCAGGCCGAGACCCCTCCCGTCTACGCGCATTTCGATGACGCGGGCGCCGATCTGCGCGCGGCCGAGGCCGTCGAGATCGCGCCGGGCGACCGGGCGCTCATCGGCACGGGGGTCTCGATCGCCCTGCCCGAGGGGTATGCCGCGTTCGTGGTGCCGCGGAGCGGTCTGGCCGTCAAGCACGGCATCACGGTGCTGAACTCGCCCGGGACGATCGACGCGGGCTACCGCGGTGAGATCAAGGTGCCGCTGCTGAACACCGACCCCGAGCGCTCGTTCGCGATCGCGCCGGGCGATCGCATCGCGCAGTTGATCGTGATGCCGGTCTCGCGCGCAGAGTTCGTGCCGGTCGCGGAGCTGCCCGAGAGCGTGCGCGGCACCGGAGGTTTCGGGTCGACGGGCGTGCAGGGCTGATCCGGAAGGCAACCGGGGAAATTTCGATGCCGCGGCTGCGGCAGACGTGAAGGAGAAGTCAGATCATGAGCGAGGAACAGCGGAGCGGCGACGAGCTGGACGTGCGCGAGAACGCCGCGCCCGAGGTGGACGATTCGAAGTCGGCCCCCGAGGATCGCGCGAGCGCGGGGCCCTTCGATGCGAGCGAGGTGCCGTCGATGCGGCCGTACGTCGATCTCGGCGGCATCAAGGTGGCTCCGCGCGAGGGGCTGCAGCTGCGGCTCGAGGTCGACGAGCGCGCCAAGCGAGTAGTCGCGGTCTCGCTCGACTACCAGGGCTCGCTGCTGCAGGTGCAGGCCTTCGCGGCACCGAAGACGACGGGGCTGTGGAACGGCGTGCGCGCCGAGATCGCGCAGCAGATGGGCTCCCAGGGCGCTCAGCTCGTCGAGGAATCGGGTCCGCTCGGGCCCGAGCTCGTCGTGACGACTCCCGCGCCCGCGGATCAGGGCGGCGGCTCTCGGGTCGCCCGCTTCATCGCAGTGGACGGTCCGCGCTGGATGCTCCGCGGAGTGGTGATGGGCCGCGCTGCGACCGACGCCGATGCCCGCGCCGGCGTGATCGATCTGTTCCGCGAGATCGTCGTGGTTCGCGGCGACCAGCCGATGCCTCCGAGCGAGCTTCTGCCGCTGCGCGTGCCCGCGGGCGTGCAGCAGCAGGGCGGTCCCGCCCAGGGCGTGACGCAGGCGTGACCGATCGCGGCGGCCTCGGCCGGGCCGTCGAGGCCGGGCTGCACGGCGAGGCGGTCTCGGCTCGCGGCGTGTTCGAGGCCATCGGCGGGTGGCGAGGGATCGCGGAGGCGCTCGTCCCCGCGACCGTCTATCTGGCCTGCTACGTGATCACCCGCGATGCCCGGATGTCGGCCATCGCGCCGCTCGTGCTCGCGGGCGCGGCGTTCCTGTGGCGGCTGATCAGGCGGGAGCCGGTGCAGGCCGCGCTGTCCGGGCTGCTGGGCGTCGCCGTCTGCGTCGGCGTCACCCTCTTCACCGGGCGGGGCGAGGACTACTTCCTCCCCGGCTTCTGGATCAACGGCGCGTGGATCGCGGCCCACACGATCTCGCTGCTCGTCGGCTGGCCGCTGATCGGTCTGCTGCTCGGCTTCCTGCGCGGATCCCTGACCGAGTGGCGCAGGGTGCGCGTGCTGCGGCGCGCGGCGGCGCTCTGCACGCTCGTGTGGATCGCGGTGTTCGGGGCGCGCCTCGCCGTGCAGCTGCCGCTCTACCTCGCCGCTCAGGAAGGCGATGTCGCGGCCACCGACGCGCTGGGACTCGCCCGGCTGCTCATGGGGATCCCGCTGTTCGCGCTCGCGGTGCTCTTCACCTGGCTGGTGCTCAGCCGCGTCGGGGCCGCGGTCGACGCCGCCGCCGACGGCAAGGGGAGTGAGGGCGGCGATCCCTCGCCCGCCGAATCATCTGACGATTCGGGCGGCGAAAACGAGGCCACGACTGGGCAGAACACCCCGACCGAGTGAACCTCCGCCCTCCGGGAACGGTATAGAATTATCTCGACATCGAGACATCTGCGCTCGCGGCGCCGCTTCTGCGCCGGTCGAACAATGAGTGGAGGAACTGCCATGGCTGCGGTCAACAGCTTCGGTGCGAAGAGCACCCTCGCGGTGGGCGAGAAGGAATACGAGATCTACCGGATCGATCAGGTGCCGGGCCACGAGCGTCTGCCCTACAGCCTGAAGGTGCTGCTCGAGAACCTTCTCCGCACCGAGGACGGCGCCAATGTCACGAAGCAGCACATCGAGGCGCTCGGCGGCTGGGATCCCTCGGCCGAGCCCGACACCGAGATCCAGTTCACCCCCGCCCGCGTGATCATGCAGGACTTCACCGGCGTCCCCTGCGTCGTCGACCTCGCGACCATGCGCGAGGCCGTCACCGACCTCGGCGGCGACCCGGACAAGATCAACCCGCTCGCCCCCGCCGAGCTCGTCATCGACCACTCGGTCATCTCCGACGTCTACGGCACCCCCGGCGCCGCGGCGAAGAACGTCGAGATCGAGTACCAGCGCAACGGCGAGCGATACCAGTTCCTCCGCTGGGGTCAGGGCGCCTTCGCCGACTTCAAGGTGGTGCCCCCGGGCACCGGCATCGTGCACCAGGTGAACATCGAGTACCTGGCACGAGTCACCTTCACCCGCGAGGTCGACGGGGTGCTGCAGGCCTACCCCGACACCGCCGTCGGAACCGACTCGCACACGACCATGCAGAACGGGCTCGGCGTGCTCGGCTGGGGCGTCGGCGGCATCGAGGCCGAGGCCGCGATGCTCGGCCAGCCCATCTCGATGCTCATCCCGCGCGTCGTCGGCTTCAAGCTCTCGGGCCAGATCCCCGCGGGCGTAACCGCGACCGATGTGGTGCTCACGATCACGCAGATGCTGCGCAAGCACGGCGTCGTCGGCAAGTTCGTCGAGTTCTACGGCGAGGGCGTCGGCTCGGTGCCGCTCGCCAACCGCGCCACCATCGGCAACATGAGCCCCGAGTTCGGCTCGACCGCCGCCATGTTCCCCGTCGACGACGTGACGCTCGACTACATGCGCCTGACCGGCCGCCCCGACGAGCAGATCGAGCTCGTGAAGGCCTACACGCAGGCGCAGGGCATGTGGCACGATCCCTCGCGCGAGCCCGAGTTCAGCGAGTACCTCGAGCTCGACCTCTCGACCGTCGTCTCGTCGATCGCCGGCCCGAAGCGCCCGCAGGACCGCATCGAGCTCACGAGCGCCAAGACCCAGTTCGAGAGCGATCTCAAGAACTACGCCGAGGCATCGAACCCCGCGCTCGTCAAGGACCCCGAGGGCCGCGAGTTCGAGATCGATCACGGCGCGGTGACCCTCGCCTCGATCACCTCGTGCACCAACACCTCGAACCCGTCGGTCATGCTCGCCGCAGGCGTGCTCGCCCGCAACGCGGTCGCGAAGGGCCTGAAGGCGAAGCCGTGGGTCAAGACCACGCTCGCCCCCGGCTCGAAGGTGGTCACCGACTACTACGAGAAGTCGGGTCTGCGAGACGACCTCGAGGCCCTCGGCTTCTACCTCGTCGGTTACGGCTGCATGACCTGCATCGGCAACTCGGGCCCCCTCAACGAGGAGATCTCGCAGGCGGTCAACGACAACGACCTCGCCGTCACCGCGGTGCTCTCGGGCAACCGCAACTTCGAGGGTCGCATCAACCCCGACATCAAGATGAACTACCTCGCGAGCCCGCCGCTCGTGGTGGCCTACTCGCTCGCGGGCACGATGGACTTCGACTTCGACGCCGAGCCGCTCGGTCAGGACGAGGCAGGCAACGACGTCTTCCTGCGCGACATCTGGCCCGACCCGGTCGAGGTGCAGAAGATCGCCGACGCGTCGATCGACAGCGACATGTTCAACTCGAAGTACGCCACCGTCTTCGAGGGCGACGAGCACTGGAAGTCGCTGCCGACCCCCGCGGGCAACACCTTCGAGTGGGACGAGAAGTCGACCTACGTGCGCAAGGCCCCCTACTTCGACGGCATGCCCGCCGAGCCGGCACCGGTCGAGGACATCTCGGGCGCCCGCGTGCTCCTGAAGCTCGGCGACTCGGTGACCACCGACCACATCAGCCCCGCGGGCAGCTTCAAGGCGGAGACCCCCGCAGGCCAGTACCTGGTGGCCAACGGCATCGCGCCGCGCGACTTCAACACCTACGGCTCGCGCCGAGGCAACCACGAGGTCATGATCCGCGGCACCTTCGCGAACATCCGCATCCGCAACCAGCTGCTCGACAACGTGGAGGGCGGCTTCACCCGCGACTTCACGCAGGAGGGCGGCCCGCAGGCGTACGTCTACGACGCGGCGCAGAACTACATCGCGGCGGGTGTTCCGCTCGTGGTGCTCGGCGGCAAGGAGTACGGCTCGGGCTCGTCGCGCGACTGGGCCGCGAAGGGCACGCGCCTGCTGGGCGTGAAGGCCGTCATCACGGAGAGCTTCGAGCGCATCCACCGCTCGAACCTGATCGGCATGGGCGTGCTGCCGCTGCAGTTCCCCGCGGGCGAGAGCGCCGATTCGCTCGGCCTCGACGGCACCGAGACGTTCTCGATCTCGGGCATCACCGAGCTCAACTCGGGCGTCACGCCGAAGACGGTCGCGGTGCGCGCGGAGAAGGCCGACGGCTCGGCCGTCGAGTTCGACGCGGTCGTCCGCATCGACACGCCGGGTGAGGCCGACTACTACCGCAACGGCGGCATCCTGCAGTACGTGCTGCGCTCGCTCGTCTGAGTTCGCGGCGGACACGGCGGAGGCCCGGGCGCGAGCC
>NZ_JAGDYL010000025.1 GCF_017565705.1 Leucobacter ruminantium | reverse complement strand
GCTGGCCGCGCATTTGCGGATGAGCGACGTGCGAAAGATTCATCGGCACGTCGTGAATCCGCAATCGGCGCGGCCAGCGGCTCTGCGCTACCCCGAGACGGACCCCTACTCCGACTTCGCCTTCGCTTCGACGTCCGTCGCCAGCGTGCCGAGGTAGAGCTCGATGACGCGCGGGTCGTTCGCGAGTTCGCGGCCGGGCCCCTCGTAGGCGTTGGTGCCCTGGTCGAGCACGTAGGCGCGGTCGCAGATCTGCAGGCAGCGGCGGGCGTTCTGCTCCACCATGATGATGGTGACGCCCGTGCGGTTGATCTGCCTGGTGCGGATGAAGGTCTCGTCCTGGCGCACGGGGGAGAGGCCGGCGCTGGGCTCGTCGAGCAGCAGCACGCTGGGGTTCATCATGAGTGCGCGGGCCATGGCGACGGACTGCCGTTCGCCTCCCGAGAGGGATCCCGCGAGCTGCTTGCGCCGCTCGGCGAGCATGGGGAAGAGATCCCAGATCTCGGCGATGCGGCTGGTGAACTCCTTGGGCTTCAGGAAGAGTCCCATCTGCAGGTTCTCCTCGATGGAGAGCGAGGGGAACACGTTGTTCGTCTGCGGCACGAAGCCGACGCCCTTGCGCACGAGTTCGCTCGTGCGCAGGGAGGTGACGTCCTCCCCGTTCAAGGTCACGGTGCCCTTGCGGATGTTGACGAGGCCGAAGAGCGACTTGAGCAGCGTCGACTTGCCGGCTCCGTTCGGGCCGATGATACCGACGAGTTCGCCCTTGCGTGCCTCGAGGGAGCAGTCGTTCAGGATGTTGATGCCGGGCAGGTAGCCCGCATCGAGGTGGTCCGCCTTGATGACGGGTGCTTCGGTGCTCATCGGGCTTCCTCCCGGCTCTCGTTCTCGACCTCGGCCGCGATGGCGTTGATGACGCCGGTGCTGAGCACGTCGTCATCGCCGAGGTCGCGGTCGTGGTGGGCGCCGAGGTAGGCGTCGACGACTGCGGCGCTCGTCATGATCTCCTCGGGGAGGCCCTCAGCGATGATCTCGCCCTGCGCCATGACGACGACCCAGTCGGAGATGTGGCGCACCATGTGCATGTCGTGCTCCACGAAGAGTACGGTGGTGCCCTCGTCGCGCAGCTGCTGGATGTGCTCCAGCAGGCTCTGCGTGAGGGCCGGGTTCACACCCGCCATCGGCTCGTCGAGCATGATCATGGCGGGATCCGACATGAGCGCCCTCGCCATCTCGAGCAGCTTCTTCTGCCCGCCGGAAAGGCCGCCGGCCATGTCGTCGCGCTTCGCGTCGAGTTTGAAGCGGGCGAGGATCTCGTTCGCGCGTTCGATGTTCTCCTTCTCGCGCGCCGCCCAGATGGGTTTCACGAGGCCGGCGAAGAGGTTCTCGCCAGGCTGATTGTTCGCGCCCACGAGCATGTTCTCGAGCACGGTCATGCGCGAGAGCGCCTTCGTGAGCTGGAAGGTGCGGATCATGCCTGCTCGCGCCACGCGCGAGGCGTTGGTGCGGGTGAGGGCGCGCCCGTTGAAGTTCCAGCGCGCGCGGTCGTCGCCCGAGGCGAGGATGCCGGGCGCGTTCGACGGTGTGTCGAAGCCGGTGATGAGGTTGAAGAACGTCGTCTTGCCCGCGCCGTTGGGCCCGATGAGAGCGGTGATGGCACCGCGCTGCACCTCGAGGTGGTCCACGTTGACGGCGACGTTGCCGCCGAAGCGGCGCACGACGTTGTCGACGGTGAGGATCGGATCGGGCTTCGACGCTCCGGGAACCTGGTCGAGCGTGGCGAGCTCGGCGCGGAGAGCCGCGCGGTCGTAGGGGTAGGCCGTGGCCGCTGCGGTGTCAGACATTGAACGACAGCTCCTTCTTGTTCCCGAGGATTCCCTGGGGTCTGAATATCACGAGCAGCATGAGCATGACGCCGATGAGCACCCACGAGAGCTGCTCGGTCTGCTGCGAGTTGAGCACGGTCGCCGGAACGAACTCGGAGGCGAAGCTCGTGATGATGAGGCGCAGCACGAAGAACAGGATCGCGCCGAGCAGCGGTCCGAGGATCGTCGCGGCGCCGCCGAGCAGCATGATCATCCAGAGATTGAATGTGGTGGGACGCCCCATGCCGTCCGGGTTGATCGACGCAGGCAGCGCCATGATGATGCCGCCGAAGCCGCCCATCACGCCGCCGATCATCAGCGCCTGCATCTTGTAGGAGAAGGTGTTCTTTCCGAGGCTGCGCATGGCGTCCTCGTCCTCGCGGATGCCCTTGAGCACACGGCCCCAGGGGCTGCGCATGAGCAGCCAGGTGATGAGGATGAAGAGCGCGACGAGCACCCAGGCGACGATGCGGCTCCACCAGTCGTCGACGCCCACGTTGCTGTAGGTCATGCCGAGGAAGGTGGTGCGGCCCTCGGGCAGGAAGGAGAGCGCGTTGAACTCCTCACGGAAGTTCGGGCTCTGGATGCCGCTCGGGCCGCCGGTGATGGGGGTCAGATTCGCGAGCCTCGCGACCATGCGGAGGATCTCCGCCGCGCCGATCGTGACGATCGCGAGGTAGTCGCCGCGCAGTTTCAGCGTGGGGATGCCGAGCACGAGCGCGAAGAGCATCGAGGCCAGGATCGAGATGATCAGCGCGGGCACGAGGCCGAGCCCGCTCATCACCGAGATGACGAAGCCGTAGCCGCCGACGAGCATGAAGCCCGCCTGGCCCATGTTCATGAGGCCGGTGAAGCCGAAGTGGACGTTGAGCCCGATCGCGGCGATGGCGAACGCGGCCGTGACGGGGGAGAGCGCGGTCTGGAGGATGGACTCCAGCAGATTGGTCCAGAACATGATTTCCCCTTAGCCGATCCGCTCTTTACGCCCGAAGATGCCCTGGGGCCTCACGAGCAGCACGACGATCAGGATGAAGAGTGCCGCGGCGTGCTTGAGATCGCCGGGCAGCCAGATGTTCGCCATCTCGACCACGAGGCCGATGATCATGGCGCCGATGAACGCACCGAACGCGGTGCCGATGCCGCCGAGCACGACGGCTGCGAAGAGCAGCAGCAGGAACGACCAGCCGGTGTTCCACGCGACGCCGTTGAGCACGAGTCCGAGGAGGATGCCGGCGAGGCCGGCCAGGCCGGTGCCCACGGTCCAGACGACCCTGATGACGCTGTCCACGTTGATGCCGGAGGCCTCCGCGAGCGCCGGGTTGTCGGCGACCGCTCGGGTGGCGCGGCCGAAGCGCGTGTACTTGAGGGCGAGGCCGACCGCGATCACCGCGAGGAGCGCGATGCCCATCGCGATGTACGACTGCACGGTGAGCGTCACACCGAGGATGGTGACCGTCTCCGGGGTGCGCTTCTCGATGCGCAGAATGCTCGCGCCGAAGAAGAACTGGAAGAGGTTCTGCAGCGCGATCGAGAAGCCGATGGAGACGATCATCATCTGCATCAGGCTGAGCCTGCGCTTGCGCATCGGTTTCCAGATCGTCATGTCCTGCAGGTAGCCGAACGCGGCCATGATGGCGACCGTGATGAGGCCGGCCAGCCAGAGGTTGCCCGTCAGCGACATGAACAGATAGGCCAGCATGCCGCCCATGGACAGCATCTCGCCCTGGGCGAAGTTGCTGACGCCCGTCGTTCCGAACACGAGGGAGAGGCCGAGGGCTGCGAGGGAGAGCAGCAGGCCCATGCGGATGCCGGAGGCGAACTGCTGCCAGAACCGTTGCCAGGAGAAGGCCCCCGACGCGCTCTGCGGTTCGCCGCTCTGCGCGGCCTGCTCGCCCTTGTCGCCCGAGGGGGAGGGGGTCTTATCGCCCCCGGATGCCTCGCCCGAAGGCGTCTGGGCGGCCGAGGGATCGTCGGTGAGCGGGAAGAGCGCGCTCGTGGAGTCGTAGAGAGCCACCTCGAGTTCGCGGCTGTCCGCGTTCTTGAAGAACTGGCCCTCGGGCAGCGTGTCGCCGTCGACGGAGACGGTGTAGCTGCCGGCCTTCTCGATGGCGAAGCCCCAACGGCCGTTCTCGTCGGTCTCGGTCGTCTGCTCGTCGCCCTGGCCCGAGAGCTCGATCGTCACGCCGGGCGCCGGCGTGCCGTCGCTCGACTTGATGATGCCCTGCAGACAGCCGGTGTCGGGGCTCGGCGCGCAGTCGACGGCCTGAGCCGGCGTCGGAAGGAGGAGACTCGCGATCGTCGCGAGCAGTGCGACGAGGATCAGGACCGCCCCGGTGCGTCGTCGCAGGGGCCCTGATCGAGCGGGCAATAGGGTCACGGTGCCTCCGTGAGGTCGTGGGCGGCGCCGTGTTCCTGCGGCGCTGCTGGGCTGGGTAACAGGGATGATGGTAGCGGAGGCGGGGCCTGCGGGCGCGAATTGAGCGCGGAACATCGTCGCATCGTGACCAAAACTCTTCCTCCGGAGGGCGTCGGCGTTGGTGGATTCCGTCGGTGGGGGTCGAGAGGGACCGCCGGCGGCGAGGGATCGAACGGGCCTGGCGTCGGTCCGCGCCGATAGGATCGGAGCATGGCTGAGCGATCCCCGGCGGAGCCGATGCCGCCTGGCGAGCTCGTGTCGGGGCCGCGGGGTCGGCGACTCTGCGTGGAGTTCATGCGCGCGGCCGAGCACATCGACGATGGTGAGGTCGGAGCTCTCGGTACGGCGCTGTTCTGGGCCGGGTATGTGCTCGATCCCGGCAGAGGCGGGTCGCGGGTCCGGCTGTTCGCCACGGACGACGTGTCCGGCTCCACGGAGGCGTCGATCCCTCGGGAGCCGTCGCAGGACGAGGCGATCGAGGCAGCGGTCTCCGCGCTCTCGGACGCGGCTCTGCCCGAGGCCTCTTCTCGTCTGCTGCTGGAGGCACTGACCGCGACGGTCGGCGCCGCACGATACTGGCAGGAGCCGGACGGGGTGGATGCCTTGGCGGCTCTGTCCGAGGCGCGCGGAGCGCTGCTGCGCGTCGCAGAGCACCTCGTCGGTGCCGCAGCAGCGCAGTGGTGGGGAGACCCGGCGATGCTCAGCCCTCAGTTCGCCACGGTCCGGGATGCAGAAACGGGAGGCGCGCCTCCGAGTTCGCGCGATGCCCCGCGGTTGCTCTCGGCGTGGGCCGTCGAGCAGCGCACGCTCGAGGAGCGGGCGACGAGGGATCGGCCTGCCGACCCCTCGGCGAACTGGAGCGGTGAATGGTGGTCGACGCCTCCCCGCGATCTGCTCCGCACCACTCGGGAGATCCCCGGTTTCGGGCCGGTGGGCCTGCATCTCGAGGAGGACTCGCGCGGCTGGGAGCAGGCGATCGTCTCGCCGGTGAGCGCGAAGGATGCCGCCCGTGTGCTCGAGATCGACGGGACCGCTGCCTGGGCCGGGCTCTGCCGCGATTTCCCGCTCGATGTGAGCGCTGAGAAGCGGCACGACTGGTTCCGTACCTCGGGTCGCGCCGGGGACTGGGTGATGCCCGACTGGTCGCGCGTCGCCGAGCACTGGGACGCCGTGCACCTGACGGTGCGCGGCTACCTCGCGGCGGCGGGGACCGCGATCGACTGCGGGGCGGGACGGGCGAGCATGATCGCCGGGTGGGATCCCGATGCGAGCTACTGGCTGAGGGACGCGGCTCGGGCAGCTGATACCGGCGAGACCTGGCATCGCTCGGGCGCCGACACGCACGTCGACGTCGACGCGTGGAGCCGCCGTGCGGATCGCCCCTGAGCCGCAGAGCGTGCGGCGGCGGGCCTGGTGTCGGTCCGCGCCGATAGGATCGGAGCATGGCTGAGCGATCCTGGTCCTTCTCGAAAGCGTTCCGCAACCTCTTCACCGGCCCCGAGCTGATCACGGAGGAGACGTGGGACGAGCTCGAGGCTGCGCTCCTCACGGCCGACTTCGGTCCGGAGGTCGCGGAGTCGATCCTCGATCAGCTGCGCGCCGATGTCGAGCGCCACCGCATCACCGAGGTGAAGGAGTTGCGGCGGATCCTGCGCGACGCGATCGAGGAGCGGCTCGCCGCCTACGATCCGACGCTGCACCTCTCGGAGCGTCCGGCGGTGATCCTCGTCGTGGGCGTGAACGGTGTGGGCAAGACCACCACCATCGGCAAGTTCGCGAAGTACCTCACCGCGTTCGACAAGAAGATCATCGTGGGTGCGGCCGACACCTTCCGCGCGGCTGCGGTCGAGCAGCTCGGCACGTGGGCCGAGCGCGCGGGGGTCGACATCGTGAAGCCGCAGCAGCAGGGGCAGGATCCCGCGTCCGTCGCATTCCAGACGGTGCAGCGCGCCATCGACGAGCAGTACGACATCGCGATCATCGACACCGCGGGCCGGTTGCAGACCAAGGGCGGGCTGATGGACGAGCTCGGCAAGGTACGCCGGGTGATCGAGAAGCTGGCACCCGTGTCGGAGGTGCTGCTCGTGCTCGACGCCACCACGGGTCAGAACGGGCTCGCGCAGGCCGAGGCCTTCATCCAGCACGCGGGAGTCACCGGACTCGTGCTGACGAAGCTCGACGGCTCGGCGAAGGGCGGCTTCGTGCTCTCGGTGCAGCAGAAGACCGGGCTCGCGATCAAGCTCGTCGGCCAGGGCGAGGGGATCGGCGATCTCACCGGCTTCACCCCGCACGTCTTCGCGCAGCAGCTGGTGGGCTGATCCGGGATGGGCGATCCGGGCGCTCAGCCCGCAGCTGCGAGCAGGTGAGGGACCCGCAGCTCTCGCCACCAGCGCAGGTTCACCGTGCCCGCCGAGATGCCGTGTCCGGGATCGAGCTCGGGCACGTGCGCGGTCCCCGTCTCCCCGAGCCGCTCGAGTGAGACGCCGGTGACATCCTCGACGGCGTCGTGCAGGAGGCGGCGCAGCCGCTCGTGCTCGGCGGGAGCGGGAACGGCGGCGAGTCGCCCGCGCAGCACGGCTTCGAGATAGACGTCGCCGCGGTAGGGGCCGAGATCCCCCTGCCGCAGAGACAGGGCGTCGGGCGCGCGGTCGAAGAGCGCGCCCACTGATCCCTCGCCCGCCCGCGGACGCCTGTGCAGCCAGAGCATCGCCTGGAGTCTCGTGAGCATCGAGGCGTCGAACGCGACGAACCGCACCTCCTCCGCAGTGGTGAGGCCCGAAGCCTGGGCCGCGATGACGGTGCGGACCGCGGTCTCGACGGCCTCGCCGAGCGGCCAGCCGTAGATACCGGCGGAGATCACGGGGAAGGCGATGCTGCGGGCGCCCAGCTGTTCGGCGACCTCGAGGGATCGTCGGTAGCACGACGCCAGCAGCGACACGTCGCGCTCGCCTGCCCGGAAGTTCGGTCCCACGGTGTGCACGACCCAGCGCGCGGGCAGTTCGCAGCCCGGTGTCCACCCGGCGTCGCCGGTGGCGAGGCCGTGCGGGAAGCGCTCGATGCACTCCCGCATGAGCGAGCGGCCCGCGGCACGATGGATCGCTCCGTCGACGCCGCCTCCGCCGCGCATGGCGCGACTGGCCGCGTTCACGATCGCGTCGACGCGCTGCTCGGTGATGTCGCCCTGCACGACGGTGAGTGAGGTCATGACTCCAGTATCTCGCCCTGAGCGAAACCGACTGATCGGTGCAAAAGAAGGGAGTAAGACTGGAGGTGAGGCCTGACGGCCGGGCCACCAGCGCTGGCCGCCGGACCGGATCGCGCTCCCGAGATCCGGGAGCGGCGTTCGAGAAAGGCAGAACCATGCAGAACCTCACCGTGCTCGGAACCGGAGTGCTCGGATCCCAGATCATCTTCCAGGCCGCCTACTCCGGCAAGGACGTCGTCGCCTACGACCTGAGCGACGAGATCCTCGCGAAGCTCCCGGCGCGGTGGGAGTATCTGAAGCCGCTCTACCTGCGCGACCTGCCCGATGCGACATCCGAGAAGCTCGACGCCGCCGTCGCCCGCATCCGCACCTCCTCCGATCTCGCCGACGCCGTGAAGGACGCCGACATCATCATCGAGGCGGTTCCCGAGCGCCTCGACATCAAGCAGCAGACCTGGGAGAAGGTCGCGGCGGTCGCACCCGAGCAGACGATCTTCTGCACCAACTCCTCGACGCTCCTGCCGAGCGACATCGCACCGTTCACCGGGCGCCCCGAGAAGTTCCTCGCCCTCCATTTCGCGAACGAGGTGTGGGCGAAGAACACGGGCGAGGTCATGGGTCACCCGGGCACCGACCCCGAGGTCTTCGAGAAGGTCGCGCAGTTCGCCGAGGAGATCGGCATGGTGCCGATCCGCATCCACAAGGAGCAGCCGGGCTACGTGCTGAACTCGCTGCTCGTGCCGTTCCTGAACGCGGCGTCGGCGCTGTTCGTGAAGGGCGTCGCGAGCCCCGAGGACATCGACCGCACCTGGAAGATCGCGACGGGATCCCCGACGGGCCCCTTCGAGATCTACGACGTCGTCGGCATGATGACCCCGTACAACCTCGGCAAGGACAGTGCGGACCCGGTGCAGCGCGAGTTCGCCGAGATCCTGAAGCGGGACTACATCGACAAGGGCTACCTCGGCAAGGGATCCGGGCGGGGCTTCTACACCTACGAGTAGACGGGCGGGCACGGGGCGCTCGTCGGTCGGGAGAGGGATCCACGCGGTCGCGCGGATCCCTCTCCCTGTCAATGAGGGCAGCGATCGGATTACGCCCTAGAATCGAAGCACTATGGCAACTTTCGGAAACCTCTCCGCTCGGCTCACCGACACCTTCAAGAACCTTCGCTCGAAGGGCAAGCTGTCTGCGGCCGACGTCGACGGCACGGTTCGCGAGATCCGCCGTGCCCTGCTCGAGGCCGACGTCGCGCTCGAGGTGGTCAAGGAGTTCACCGCGAAGGTGCGCGAGCGCGCCCTCGGTGACGAGGTCAATCAGGCGCTCAACCCCGCCCAGCAGGTCGTGCAGATCGTCAACGAGGAGCTCGTGGGCATCCTCGGCGGCGAGCAGCGCCGGCTGCAGTTCGCGAAGAACCCGCCGACGGTCATCATGCTCGCCGGCCTGCAGGGCGCGGGTAAGACGACGCTCGCGGGCAAGCTCGCGAAGTGGCTGAAGGGGCAGGGGCACACCCCGCTGCTCGTGGCCTGCGACCTGCAGCGTCCCAACGCCGTCACCCAGCTGGGCGTCGTCGCCGAGCAGGCCGGGGTCGCGATCTACGCCCCTGAGCCGGGCAACGGAGTCGGCGATCCAGTGAAGGTCGCGAAGAACGGCGTCGCGGAGGCGCGCTCGAAGCAGTACGACTTCGTGATCATCGACACCGCGGGCCGCCTCGGCGTCGACCAGGAGCTCATGCAGCAGGCTGCGAACATCCGCAAGGCCGTCGACCCCGACGAGGTGCTCTTCGTCATCGACGCCCTGATCGGCCAGGACGCGGTTGCGACCGCCAAGGCCTTCCAGGAGGGCGTCGACTTCACCGGTGTCGTGCTCACGAAGCTCGACGGCGACCAGCGCGGCGGCGCCGCGCTCTCCGTGCGCGGAACGACGGGCAAGCCGATCCTCTTCGCCTCGACGGGCGAGGGCCTCGGCGACTTCGAGCCGTTCCACCCCGACCGCATGGCGAGCCGCATCCTCGACCTCGGCGACATCCTCACCCTCATCGAGCAGGCTCAGCAGGCCTTCGACGAGGAGGAGGCTCGCAAGGTCGCCGAGAAGATCGCGAAGGACGCGTTCACGCTCGATGACTTCCTCGGCCAGATGCAGCAGCTGCGCAAGGCCGGATCCCTGAAGAAGATGATGGGGATGCTGCCCGGCATGGGCAAGATGAAGGACCAGCTCGAGAACTTCGACGAGCGCGAGATCGTGCGCACCGAGGCGATCATCCAGTCGATGACGCGTGAGGAGCGGGAGAATCCGAAGATCCTCAACGGCTCGCGGCGCCTGCGCATCGCGAAGGGATCCGGTGCGACCGTCACCGACGTCAACCAGCTCGTGCAGCGCTTCGAGCAGGCCGCCAAGATGATGAAGACCGTCGCCCGCGGCGGCGTGCCGCAGATCCCGGGTATGGGGCCGATGCCCGGCATGGGCCACGGCGGCAAGAAGAAGCAGCAGGCCAAGGGCAAGGGGCGCAAACAGTCGGGCAATCCGGCGAAGCGCGCGCAGGAGGCCGCCGGCCTCGCCGCCAAGCAGTCCGCAGCCCCGAGCGGATCGGGCTTCGGCCTCGGCCAGGGCGGGGCCGCCGCGCCTTCCGAGGAGGACATGGCGAAGCTGCAGCAGATGCTCGGCAAGGGCCTGCGCTAGGGTCCGAGCTCCGCTTCCCGTCGGTTCCCGCTGCTGCTAGCCTGCGAGCATGTCCGATTCGCAGCGGGAGAAGTTCGAGCGTTTCCGTGCGATGCACTTCGACGAGCGACCGCTGCTCGTCGGCAACGCCTGGGACGCGGGTACGGCTCGGCTGCTCGCGAGCGCGGGATTCCCTGCGCTCGCGACGACCAGCGCCGGTTACGCGTTCGCCCACGGTCGCCTGGACTCGGCGGGCGCTCTCACCCGCGACGAGGTGATCGCGAACGCCGCTGAGATTGCAGACGCGACGCCGTTGCCGGTGACCGCGGACCTCGAGAACGGGTTCGGGCACTCGCCCGAAGCCTGCGCCGAGACGGTGCGGGCCGCGTGCGAGGCCGGGCTCGTGGGAGGTTCCATCGAGGACGCGACCGGTGACGCGAGGGATCCCGTCTACGACCTCGACGTGGCGACGGATCGGATCGCGGCCTCGGCCGAGGCGATTCGCGGACGGGGCTTCCTGCTGACGGCGCGGGCCGAGAACTACCTCTGCGACCGACCCTCGCTCGACGATACGATCAGGAGGCTGCAGGCCTACTCGGCGGCGGGTGCGGACGTGCTCTACGCCCCGGGGCTTCCCGACCTCGACGCGGTGCGGCAGGTCTGCGCGTCGCTCGACAAGCCCGTGAACGTCGTGCTGGGGATCGGAGCCGTGCGTTTCACCGTCAGCGCGCTCGCCGAGGCGGGTGTCGCCAGGGTGAGCGTCGGCGGATCCCTCGCCAGAGCCGCATACGGCGCCGTGCGTCGTGCGGCGGAGGAGCTGTTGGGCCCGGGCACGGCGGACTACCTGAGCGAGGCGATGCCGGGCTCCGAGATCGCCGCTCTGATGGAGCGGTGATGTCGGAGGTCTCCGGGCCGGCCGGTCGGGACGGAGAGGTCGGTACCGAGACGCGCCCCTCCGGTCCCGGGGCGCGCCTCGCGCTGTTCCGGTCCGAGTGGCCGCATCGAGTGAGCTGGCGAGAGGTGCGGGACGAGGACCCGTCGGCGTTCCGCTCCGCCGCCAGGGGTGCCCTCCTGGTGGTGGCGGCCGTGCCCGTCGTCCTGCTCTGCTCCAGCCTCACGGTGGAGAAGCCGGTGGCGGTCCCGCTGCCCGACTGGCTCGACTGGGGGCGCGGGCTGTTCATGATGGTGCTGCTCTGGTTCGCGATCGGGCTCTGGATCTGGGGCGCCGTGCTGCTCTCCATGCCGGCCGACACGCGGCGCGCGATCGCGTTTCAGCGGTTCGCACGGCAGCGCGGGCTGCAGTACCGGCGGTACGGTATTCTGCCGCGCCGCTGGGGTATCTTCTTCGGCGAGGGGCGGGCGGGTGCACCGCCCCGCATGCCCGCGCGGCTCGCCCACCGGGAGGATCCTGCCCGGGCACCGCTCTACCAATCCCAGTTCGCACTCGCCGAGGAGGGCGCCGATCACGGCGAGCTGATGGATCCGCCGCTGCAGATCGCCGTCGCCACCTACACCGGCGGGAAGAGCGATCCCAAGGGGCCGTTCCCGGCGTTCCGCTACCTGTCGATGAAACTGCCGCGCGCGCTGCCGCACCTCATGATCGACGCGCGCCGCAACGGCAGCCTGCGCGCCGTGCTGCCCGGCTCGCAGCGGCTCTCGCTGGAGGGCGACTTCGACCGCCACTTCACCGCGTACGCACCGGCCGGATACCAGCGCGACGCGCTCGAACTGCTCACCCCCGACGTGATGGTCTGCCTCATCGACCACGGCCGGCGCTGGGACATCGAGGTGATCGAGGATCGGCTCGTCGTGGCCTCGCGCCGCTTCCGCGCGGGCTCGGATCGCTCGGAGGTCACCGCGATGCTGCTCTTCTCGGAACTCGTCGCGCAGGAGCTCGGGCACCAGGCCCGTCACTACACCGACCCGCGGGCCGCCCGGCCGCGCTCGCAGGTGGCCGACGCTGGGAGGCGGCTCCGCCTGCGCTCGGCGGCCTGGGCGACGGCCGCCTTCGTGCTCGCGGTGGGCGCGATGCTCGCCTTCCCCCACGTGCTCGGATGGTTCCTCGACCGGTGAGCATGCCGAGGCGCGGTCGTGCCGGGGCGATGGCCCCACCGTGCACGCGCAGGGCACCCGGCGTACCCTGGGACGCATGGACGGGTTCGCCGCTGTCGACTTCTTCTTCGCGCGCGAGGTGCTCCAGCGGGGGATCGCGGCGCTCTATCTCGTCGCGTTCGTCTCGACGCTGGCCCAGTTCCCGGCGCTGCTCGGGGAGCGCGGGCTGCTGCCGGCTCCGCGGCTACTCGCCTGGGCGGCGGAGTCGCCGTCGCGGGCGAAGCTGCTGCGCCCGACGCTCTTCCGCCGGGTCCGCTACACCGATCGACGCCTGCGGGCGCTCTGCTGGGCGGCCATCGCGGTCGCGGCGCTGCTGGTCGCCGGGGTGCCGCAGCTCGCACCCCCGTGGGTGCCGATGCTGTGCTTCCTCGCCCTCTGGCTGGCGTACATGTCGGTCTCCAGCATCGGGCAGACCTTCTACGGTTTCGGATGGGAGATGCTGCTGCTCGAGGCGGGCTTCCTCGCCGCGTTTCTCGGGTCGAGGGATCAGCCGCCGCCGGTGGCGGTGATCGTGCTGTTCTGGTGGCTCGTGTTCCGCCTCGAGTTCGGCGCCGGGATGATCAAGATCCGCGGCGGTCGCGAGTGGCGCGACCTCACCGCGCTCATGTATCACCACGAGACGCAGCCCATGCCGGGGCCGCTCAGCAGGCAGGCGCATCTGCTGCCGCGGTGGTTCCACCGGCTCGAGGTGCTCGGCAATCACTTCGCCCAGCTGGTGGTGCCCTTCTTCGTCTTCGCGCCGATCATCGGGCTCTGGGTGTCCGGGCCCGTACCTGCGATCGTCGGGGCGGTCGCCGCGGGCGTCGTCGTCGCGACTCAGCTGTGGCTCGTGCTCACTGGCAACTTCGCCTGGCTGAACTGGGCGACGATCGTGCTGGCCTTCTCGGCGGTCTCGGCGCCGTCGCCCGTCGACGCCAGCCCGCCGAGCGGGGGAGGGATCGACGGGCTGCCCTGGTACTGGTTCGCGATCACCTCGGCCGTCGCGCTCCTGTACGTCGCCCTCAGCCTGCCCGCCCTCCGCAACCTGTTCGCGCGCCGCCAGCTGATGAACGCGAGCTTCAACCGCTGGCAGCTCGCGAACGCCTACGGCGCCTTCGGCACGGTCACGAAGGAGCGCACCGAATACGTCGTGGAGGGCACGAGCGAAGAGGATCCGGACGCCGCCGATTGGTGCGAGTACGAGTTCAGGGGCAAGCCCGGCGACGTGCGGCGCGTGCCGCGCCAGTTCGCCCCCTATCACCTGCGGCTCGACTGGCTGATGTGGTTCCTGCCGCTCGGCCGATCCCTCGACGACTGGTTCACGACGTTGCTGGTGCGCCTGCTGGAGGCCGATGCGCCGACGCTGGCGCTGCTGCGGAGGGACCCCTTCGCGGGGGAGCGGCCCCGATGACTGCGCGTGGTGTCGTACCGCTACCGCTTCGCGACGCGCGAGGAGAAGCGGGCCGAGGACGTGGTCTGGGTCAGGGACCGCCGCCGAGTGCTCGTGGGCCCGGTGGGGTTGTGACGACGACCGTGCGGCGAGTGCGTGGCAGGCGAGCGAACCCCGATAGGACCCCCGCTCTCGATAAAACCCCTGGTCCTGACAAAAATTGATTTTCGGGCGTGGATGTGGAAGGATTGACGGGTTCGCGCGATCACGCGCGCCCAGGCTTCCGCACTGGCTTTCGGTGCGGCATTCGTTCAGATTCAAGGAGTCACCCATGGCTGTCAAGATTCGCCTCAAGCGCCTCGGCAAGATCCGCGCGCCCTACTACCGCATCGTCGTCGCCGACTCGCGCACCAAGCGCGACGGCCGCGTCATCGAGGAGATCGGCAAGTACCACCCGACCGAGCACCCCTCCTTCATCGAGGTCGACAGCGACCGCGCGCAGTACTGGCTGAGCGTCGGCGCGCAGCCGACCGAGCAGGTCGCGGCCATCCTCAAGCTGAGCGGCGACTGGGCCAAGTTCAAGGGCGAGGGCGACACCGAGTCGAAGATCCTCGCTCCCGAGCCGAAGGCCGTCTTCGAGGCCGACGCCTCGAAGAAGACCGTGCTGCGCCCGAAGGCCGAGAAGCCCGCCGAGGCTCCGGCCGAAGAGGCCGCCGAGGCCGAGAGCGCCGAGTAACCCTCTTGGCTGATCAGGCTCTGGCAGCAGCGCTCGACCACCTCGTCAGGGGGATCGTCGACCACCCCGGCCGGGTGCGCGTCGAGCTGCGCGAGACCTCGCGAGGCGGGGTGCTCGAGGTGCGCGTGCACCCGAGCGACCTCGGCCGCGTGATCGGTCGCGGCGGGCGTACCGCCCAGTCGCTGCGTACGGTCGTCGCCTCGCTCGCCCGGGGCGAGCGCATCCGAGTGGACGTCGTCGACACCGACGAGATCGATGACGTCGAGGTCGATGACACCGACGGCGCAGAGCCCGAATCCGACGAGCGCCTGGAGGGGGTCGCCTGATGGGCGAGCCCTCAGGGCGTGCGCGTGCTCCCCGTCCCGCTTGCGGGGCGGGGAGTTTGCGCGTCGGTCGCCTCACGAAGCCGCACGGGCTGAAGGGCGGCATCAAGCTCGAGCTCTACACCGACAACCCCGAGCTGCGCTTCGTGCCCGATGCGGTGTTCCACCTGCAGGTCCCCGAGGATTCGCAGTGGTTCGGGCGCACGATCACCATGCGCGAGCTGCGCTGGTTCAACGGCTCGCCCGTGGGCTTCTTCGACGAGGTCCCCGATCGCACCGCCGCCGAGAGCATCGTGCGCGCGATCCTGTGGATCGACGAGGAGGCCGTCGCCGCGGGCGAGGAGGAGGACGCCTGGTACGATCACCAGCTCGTCGGCCTCGACGTCGTTCGCGAGTCCGAGGACGGCGCGGTCGTGAAACTCGGAACGGTCGCCGAGGTGCAGCACTTCCCGGCCCAGGATCTGCTGGCGGTGTCGACCGAAAGCGGCACGGTGCTCGTGCCATTCGTCGAGGCGATCGTGCCCGCGGTCGACCTCGAGGCCGGCGTGGTGCGCGTGACACCGCCGACCGGGCTCTTCGAGGAAGGGCCGGACGAGGGGTCCGGAGACGGCGCCGAGGGCCCCGACGGCATCGACTACACGGACGAAGCCCAGGGCTCCGAGGGCGGCCCGCGCGAATGAGGATCGACGTCGTCACGATCTTCCCGGGCTACTTCGATGCGCTCGAGCTCTCTCTGCTCGGCAAGGCGAAGCAGCGGGGCCTGATCGACGTACGCGTGCACGACCTGCGCGACGCGACCCACGACCGGCACCGCACCGTCGATGACACCCCCGCGGGCGGCGGCGCGGGCATGGTGATGAAGCCCGAGCCGTGGGGCGAGGCTCTCGACGGCATCCTCGATGAGGGCGAGGGATCCGATCCGCTCATCATCTTCCCGTCTCCCGCGGGCGAGGTGTTCACCCAGGGGATGGCTCGCGAGCTGGCGCACGAGGAGCATCTCGTCTTCGGCTGCGGCCGCTACGAGGGCATCGACCAGCGCGTCTTCGACGAGTACGCCGAGCGGGGCCGCGTGCGGCTCGTCAGCATCGGCGACTACGTGCTGAACGGGGGAGAGGTCGCGACGATCGCCATGATCGAGGCGATCGGGCGCCTGCTGCCCGGTGTCGTGGGCAACCCCGAGAGTCTGGTCGAGGAGTCGCACGAGGAGGACGGGCTGCTCGAGTACCCGAGCTACACGAAGCCCTCGGAGTGGCGCGGACGCCCCGTGCCGCCCGTGCTGCTGAGCGGCAACCACGCCGCGGTCGAGGCTTGGAGGCGCGAGCAGCGCATCGAGCGCACCCGCCGCGTGCGCCCCGAACTGCTGCCGCGCGAGCTGCGCGGCGAGTCCCGCGGCCGGCACGCGGCGGACTGACGGGCGCACGGCGCTAGTCTTGATCCATGCGCGATTTTCTCTCCGCGGTCACCGGTAAGACGGTGCGTCAGCTCGCCAAGCTCCGCGGCGGTGGCGGATCCGCACTCCCCGGCCTCGTCGTCGAGAAGCTCGACCCCGGCTTCATGGGCCGGGTGCTCGGGCGTCTGCCCTATGGTGTGGTCGCGGTGAGCGGCACGAACGGCAAGACCACCACGACCAAGATGGTCGTCGAGATGCTCGAGGCCCAGGGGCTTCGGGTATTCACGAACCGCACCGGATCTAACTTCTCGCGCGGCGTCGTGGCCGCCGCGATCCAGGAGTGCTCGCTCACCGGCCGGCTCGACGCCGACATCGCCGTGCTCGAGCTCGACGAGGCCCACGCGATGTACTTCATCGATCGGGTGCAGCCGCGGTTCACCCTGCTGCTCAACGTGCTGCGCGATCAGCTCGATCGCTTCGGCGAGATCGACACGACCGCGAAGCTGCTGCAGCGCATCGCGGATGCGACGACCGACGGCCTCGTCGTGAACCGCGAGGACCGGCTGGTCGCGGCGATCGGCGAGGCGACGAGGGCGCGCGGCGGCGAGGGATCGGGGGCCGCGCGCGGCCCCGAGGTGCGCGAGTTCGGGCTCTCGGACTCGCTGCTGTCGACGTTCCCGAGCGACGATGACTTCCACGCCTCGGCTCCTGCGGGGGAGGCGACGGCGAAGCGTCCGGCCGACGTCGTGCTCGTCGGCCTCGGCGACCACGAGGCCGAGTTCGAGATCGACGGAACCGTGCACCGCACGGGGCTGAAGCTCGAGGGGCTGTACAACACCTTCAACGCCGCAGCGGCGCTCGCGACGGTGCGCATGATCCTGCAGGCGGGGCCGCGCACGGGAACCGCGGCGCGGAGGGAGGGCGACGCCTCGACGCCGGCGATCCTCGCCTCGCTCGCCGAGGTGCGGCCCGCCTTCGGCCGCGGTGAGCAGCTCGAACTCGACGGCCGGCCACTCGAGCTCGTGCTCGTCAAGAACCCCGCCGGATTCAGGCTCGGCCTCGCGTCCTTCGACGCGGCGGGGGTCGCCGCGATGATCGCGATCAACGATCAGTACGCCGACGGCCGCGACATGTCGTGGCTATGGGACGTCGACTTCGGATCCCTCGCCGAGAGCGGCGTCGACACCGTCTCGGGCACCCGGGCCTGGGACATGGCGCTGCGCCTCGAGCACGACGACGTGCCAGTCGGCCACGTCGAGGAGGATCTGCGCCGCGCCCTCGCCGGGTTCCGCGAGCGCACCATGTCCGCGGACGGGGAGGCCCGCCCGCGACGCATCTACTGCACCTATACGGCCATGCTCGAGCTGCGCCGCGCGCTCGCGGAGGTCACGGACGTGGAGGACATCTGGTGAGCGACAACGACACCCGGATCGATCAGGGCGGCGCCGCGCGGGAGCTCGTCATCGTATCGCTGTACCCGCGCGACATGAACATCTACGGCGACCGCGGCAACGTGCTCTCGCTCACGCGTCGCGCCCGCGCACACGGCTTCGCGCCGCGCGTCGTGGAGGTGAACCCCGGCGATCCGCTGCCGGATCGGGTCGATATCGTCATCGGCGGGGGAGGGCAGGACTCCGGTCAGGGGCGAGTGGCGCTCGACCTCGCACTGCGCGCCGATGAGATGCGATCCCTCGCGGATTCGGGCACCCCGATGCTCATGATCTGCGGCCTCTACCAGCTCTTCGGCCACCGCTTCGTAACGCACGACGGGGAGGAGCTGACCGGCATCGGCGTGCTCGACGTCGAGACGCACGGCGGCTCGAAACGCATGATCGGCAACGTCGTGCTCGACACCGAGGACTTCGGCGAGGTCATCGGCTACGAGAACCACAGCGGCAACACGCGCCTCGGCGAGGGATCCCGGCCGTTCGGCCGCGTGGTGCAGGGGGCGGGCAACAACCCGGATGACGGCCTCGAGGGCGCGCGCACCGGCAACGTGATCGGCAGCTACCTGCACGGTTCGCTGCTGCCGAAGAACCCGGCGGTCAGCGATTTCCTGATCGGCGAGGCGGCGCGCAGGCGCTACGGCTCCTTCGAACCGGTCGCGGGCGTCGATGAGACAGTGCTGCGAGCCCGTGAGAGCGCCAAGCGGCGCCCCCGCTGAGGGATCCCTCTTCCGGCACCTGCAAAAAATTTTCAGAACCCGGGAATATGCACGTGCATGTATCGGTTGTGCTCTCCAGGCCCAACAAACCAACGAAAGGCACACACATGAGCATCACCGCTGATCAGATCCCCGGTTACCGCGTCGGCACCTGGACGGTCGACCCCACGCACTCCGAGGTCGGCTTCTCCGTTCGCCACCTCGCCATCAGCAAGGTCAAGGGCAAGTTCGAGCAGTTCGACGCCACCTTCGTCACCGCCGAGAACCCGCTCGACTCGAGTGTCGAGGCCACCGCCGAGGTCGCCTCCATCAACACCAACGAGAAGAACCGCGACGGCCACCTGCGCACCGGCGACTTCTTCGCAGCCGAGGAGTACCCGCAGCTCACCTTCGTCTCGACCGGCGTGCGCGAGGAGAACGGCGAGTTCAAGGTCGACGGCGATCTCACGATGCGCGGTGTGACGAAGCCCGTCACCTTCGACTTCGAGTTCGGCGGCTTCGGCGAGGACGCCTACGGCAACTACAAGGCGGGCTTCACGGCCACCACCGTCGTCAAGCGCGAGGACTTCGGCCTCACCTGGAACGCGCCCCTCGAGAAGGGCGGTCTGCTGCTCGGCTCCGACGTCACGATCACCCTGGACATCCAGGCAGCTCTGCAGTCGGGCGAGTAAGCCCCGCTCGCGCCGCTGGTTGAGCGAGCGAAGCGAGTCGAAACCTGAGACGCATCGGTGATTTCGACTCGGCTTCGCTCGCTCAATCAGCGGATAGAGTTCGCCTCGCTCAATCAGCGGGGAGGGCCGCTCGCGCGGGCACCGGGCGAAGCTCGACCGGCGCCTGTCTATTCCAGTTCGCCGGTGATGCGGCCGCGAACGCGGCGCAGATCTTCCATGAGCGAGCCGATGAGCACCCAGTGCTCCGGGTGCGGGCGAGGGATCGTGTAGGGGGCTGTGAGCGCGGGTGGTTCCGTCGGGATCTCCCGCTCCCCGCCATCGTGCACGAGCAGCTCGAGATCGTGGGCGGCGCGCCTGATCTCCTCGACCATGCCCACGACCTGCGGATCGGTCACGAGGTCGGGCTCGTAGAGGTCGTAGACGGCGCGCGACATGCCGCCGATCTGGGTGATGATCGGCTGCAGCCGATCGAAGAGCGCGTCGTCGGCCGCGAGCCCGCGGCGGTGGCGCCGGCTGCGCGGGTTCAGCCGCAGGCTGTCGCGGGCCTGGCGCAGCAGGGCATGCACGCGCGTGCGCTGCACCTGCAGCGTGCGCGCGTCCTCGTGCATCTGCTCGAGCCAGTCGTCGTCTCGCGGGCGGTCGAGCGCGTCGGCGATGCGGCGCAGCGCCGCGGCCGCGTTCTCGGTCAGCGACACGAGGGCCTCGTGCACCGGCACCGTGCGCACGGGCGCCGCGACGAGCGCATTGATGCCGACGCCGATGAGCGCGCCGATGAGGGTCTCGACGAGGCGTTCGATGCCGTAGTCGAGGCTGAGGCCCCCGAGCGCGATCATGAGCAGTGCGCTCACCACGATCTGGTTCGCAGCGCTCGGCGTCATCCTGAGCGCCCAGCCGAGTGCGAGACCGGCGACGAGCGCGGCGATGAAGAGCCAGGAGTGCTGGCCGAGGAACGTGCCGGTGGCGAGCGCGACGGAGACGCCGAGCAGCACGCCGATGACGCGCTCCATCCCCTTGCTCAGAGATTGGTCGACGTTGTCCTGCACCACGAGCAGGGCGGCGATCGCGCCGAAGATCGGAAGCTGCTCGGGGAAGATCAGCAGGCAGGTGAACCACGCCAGGATCATCGCCGCGAGCGTCTTGGCCACCTGGATCAACGGCACCCGCTTCTCCGCGGTGACCCGCGAGGTCAGCGAGTGCGGTGCACGGCGCAACCGCGAGAGGCGCGAACCGTCGGCGGTCACGGCGAGTCCCTCACAGCAGGCCCAGCTTGCGGAGCTCTTCCCGCAGAGTTGCGCCATCGGGGCCGTAGACCCACGGTACGCCGCTCGTCGTGCGGTGCAGGCGGGCCTTGGAGCGGCCGCCCGCGAGCACGGCCTCGCCGACGGAGAGCTGTCTGATGGCGACGGCGGCGACGCGGTCGGGGTGGGCGGTGGCGAACTCGTGGTAGAGCGCCTCGTCGTGCTGGCCGTCGTCGCCGAAGAGCACCCAGCGGATGCGGGGGAACTCCTCGGCGAGTCGCTTCAGCTCGCGGCGCTTGTGCTCTTGGCCGCTGCGGAACCAGCGGTCGTGCGTGGGACCCCAATCGGTCAGCAGCAGCGGGCCCATGGGGTAGAGGTTGCGCGCGAGGAAGCGGCTGAGCGCGGGCGCCGCGTTCCAGGCTCCCGTGGAGAGGTAGATCACGGGTGAGCCGGGGTGCTCGGAGACGAGGTGGTCGAGCATCACGGCCATGCCGGGCGTCGCTGCGCGCGCGTGCTCGTCGAGCACGAAGCTGTTCCAGGCGGCGACGAAGGGCTTCGGGAGTGCGGTGATGAGGATCGTGTCGTCGACGTCGGAGATGATGCCGAGTTCGGCGTCGGGTTCGGCGATCGAGACGGGAGCCTCGGTGGCCTCGCCGTCGCCGGCCTGGAGTGCGACCGTGTGCCAGCCCGGGGTGAGCGCGGCAGGCACGAGCGCGTCGATCACGCCGCCGCGGTCGGCGATGACCTCTCCGACCGGTTCGCCGTCGACGAGCACGCGCACCGGCTGGTGGGGCACGTAGACGCTCGTGAAGGTGCGCCACCCGCGCACGCGGGAGACCGCGGCGACGTCGGGACGCAGCCGGGTGTGCTCACGCGTGGAGGGCTTGAGATAGAGCACTCGGCCGAGCACCCGGAACCGCTCGGTCGTGCCGTAGCCGATGTAGGGGATGACGACCGGGGTCTTGCCCCGAGCGACCGCCCGCTTCGCCCTGCGGGAGTGCATCCAGTCCTCGAGCCGCGCCGCGATCCGTGGACGGGAGTCGAACTGGTCAGCTGAGGTCACTCAGCCAGTCTAGGGCTTCGCGCCCGGCGCCGACTCGGATCCGTCGCCCTCGAGCCGCATGTGGGCCTGCTCGCGCTTCAGGAAGGCGCGCTTGACCAACCAGAGCGCGAGCACGGCGAGCACGGCTGCGCCGACGAAGACGTAGCCCGCGCCCTTCACTCGGCCCGCGAGCTGTTCGTAGCCGGTCGCCGCTCCGGCCCCGATGCCGACGACGAGCACCGCCCACACGACGCTGGCCGACGCTGTCCAGGCGAGGAAACGGCCGTAGCGCATACCCGCCATGCCCGCCGTGAGCGGGATGAGGGAGTGGAGCACTGGGAGGAAGCGGGAGAGGAACACGGCGAATCCGCCGCGCTCGCCCAGGTAGTGCTCGGCGACGCGCCAGTTGCGCTCTCCGAGCCGGCGGCCGGCGCGGCTCGCCCGCAGCCGCGGGCCCGCCCATCTGCCGAGTGCGAAGCCGATGCTCTCGCCCGAGACGGCTCCGAGAACGAGGGCCACGACGAGCCAGGCGAACTGCGCGGGGCCCACCACGCCGACCGAGGCGACGAGGGCGATCGTGTCGCCGGGCACGACCAGGCCGACGAAGACGGAGGTCTCGAGCAGCATGCCGAAGCCCGCGATCAGCGTGCGGAGCACGGGGTCGAGATCCCTGATCGCGTCGATGAGATTCTGGAGCAGCTCGGTCACGCCCCGAGTGTAGACGAGGGGGCTGCGGATCCCTGTCCTCGGTATCGGGAGGAGGTCGCCGCTGCCCCGGGGGTCCGTTTGTCTCGGCCTCGAGAGATCGCTCTTTCGGCGTCGAGAGAAACTTGTCTCGACGTCGAGATGAATGTCTCTCGACGTCGAGAGGAACTTGCAGGAAACTCACAGAAAAGGTAAAATCGAAGCAGCCGATCGCCGATCGGCGACTCGGGCGGAGGCTCGGCCCCCGCCCCGGATCTCACTACGGGAGTGCGGTTCCCGAGTGGTTCCGCGCTGCCTGTCGTCCTGGAGACTCAGGTGAACGAAATCCTCTCTCCGGCGTCGATCGACGCCCTGACCCTGGCCCGCTGGCAGTTCGGGCTGACCACGCTCTACCACTTCATCTTCGTGCCGCTCACGATCGGCATGGCGCTGCTCGTCGCCATCCTGCAGACGGCGTGGGTGCGCACCGGCAAACTGAAGTACCTGCGGCTCACGAAGCTGTTCGGCAAGATCTTCCTCATCAACTTCGCGATGGGCGTCGTCACCGGCATCGTGCAGGAGTTCCAGTTCGGCATGAACTGGTCGGACTACTCCCGATTCGTCGGCGACATCTTCGGCGCTCCTCTCGCCATGGAGGGTCTGTTCGCCTTCTTCTTCGAGGCGACCTTCATCGGCCTGTGGATCTTCGGCTGGGACAAGCTGCCGAAGAAGGTGCACGTGCTCACGATCTGGTTCGTCTGGATCGGCACGGTGCTGTCGGCCTACTTCATCCTCGCCGCCAACGCGTTCATGCAGAACCCGGTGGGCTTCGAGATCAACGAGGAGCGCGGCCGCGCCGAGCTCACCGACATCGGCGCCGTGCTGCTCAACCCCGTCGCGGTGACGCAGTTCCCGCACACGATCTTCGCCGCGGTGATGTTCGCGGGCGTCGTGATGGTGGCCGTCGCCGCGTGGCATCTGCAGCGCAATCAGTTCGTGGACGAGATGCGCACCGCGCTCCGCTTCGGCGCGTGGACGAACATCATCGCCTTCCTCGGCGTCGGCCTCACCGGCCACTCGCTCGGCATGGTCATGACCGAGACCCAGCCGATGAAGATGGCGGCGGCGGAGGCGCTCTACAACAACGCGAGCGGTGCCGACGCGTCGTTCTCGATCTTCAGCTGGGGCACCCCCGACGGCGCCCACGAGATCTTCTCGATCCGCATCCCCTACCTGCTGTCCTTCCTGTCGAACGGCACCTTCGACGGCAGCGTCGAGGGCATCCGCGACCTGCAGGCCGAGTACGAGGCGCTCTACTGCGGGGCGGACTCCGCGCTCACCTGTCCGAGCAGCGGCAGCTTCGTGCCGATCGTCTGGGTCACGTACTGGGCGTTCCGCTGGATGATCGGGCTCGGGGCCCTCGCCGCGCTGGTCTCCGCAGTGGGGCTGTGGATCACGCGCAAGAACGCCGAGCTGCCGAAGTGGGTGTGGAAGGTCGCGATCTGGTCCGCACCGCTCCCGATGCTCGCCTCGCTCGTGGGCTGGGTCTTCACCGAGATGGGCCGCCAGCCTTGGATCGTCTTCGGCGTGATGACGACCGAGCAGGGCGTGTCGCCCGGCGTGCCGGGCTGGGCGGTGCTCGTCTCCCTGATCGTCTTCACCCTGGTCTACGGGGCGCTGGCCGTCGTCGAGTTCAGGCTCATCACGAAGGCCGCCAAAGACGGGCCTCCCGAGATCGAGCAGCCGGAGGGCGCCGACGGAACCCCGGGCGAACCCGATCAGCAGCAACTCGCGACGGTCTACTAGGAGGGCGCGCACATGGAACTCACCACCATCTGGTTCTTGATCGTCGGGGTCATGCTCATCGGCTACTTCGTGCTCGACGGCTTCGACTTCGGCGTGGGCATCTCGCTGCCGATCCTGGGCAGGGATGACACGGATCGCCGTGTCATCATCAACACGATCGGCCCGGTCTGGGATCTCAACGAGACCTGGCTCATCGTCGCGGGCGCCTCCCTCTTCGCGGCGTTCCCCGAGTGGTACGCGACGATGTTCTCCGGTTTCTATCTCGCCCTGCTGCTGATCCTCGTCGCCCTGATCCTGCGAGGCGTCTCCTTCGAGTACCGCCATCTCGGCAGGGGTCGGGAGTGGACGCGCTGGTTCGATCAGTTCATCTTCTGGGGCTCGGTGCTGCCCCCGCTGCTCTGGGGCGTCGCGTTCGCGAATCTCGCGCAGGGATTGCCCATCAGGCCGATGGAGGGCGGCGGCTGGATCTACGAGGGCACCCTGCTGACGCTGCTCAACCCGTACGCTCTGCTCGGCGGCGTGACGATGCTGCTGATCGTGTGGGTGCACGGTCTGGTGTTCATCTCGCTCAAGACGGTGGGGGAGATGAGGGATCGCGCTCGATCCCTCGCGAAGAAGGTCGGCACCGCGGCGATCGCGGCCGGAGCGGCCTTTCTGCTCTGGACCGTTCTGCAGCACCTCGACAGCGAAGCGCTGTGGGTGATCGTGCTGTGCGCCGTCATGGCCGCGCTCGGGCTCATCGGTGCCTGGGCTGCGAACGCGGTCGGCCGGGAGGGCTGGGCGTTCACCGGGAACGCGGCCGCGATCGTCTTCGCGCTGCTGGCCGTGTTCATGTCGATGTTCCCGAACCTGATGCACTCCAGCATCGACCCGAGCTATTCGATGTCGATCGCGGGCGCGGCGAGTTCGCAGAAGACGCTCGAACTCATGACCTGGGTCGCCGTCTTCATGATGCCGCTCGTCATCGCCTATCAGGCGTGGACCTACTGGGTCTTCCGCAAACGGCTGAGCCGGGATCTGATCCCTGCCGCGGCGCACTAGCGGATGCGGGCCGGTCGAGCCCCTGAATCGGGGCTCGGCCGACCCGCCTCGCGGGCGCCGCCCGGCGATCCCGCCCGCCCCGCCGTCCGTTCCACCGCCGCACCCTAGGATTGTTCCGATGAAACCACTCGACCCGCGTCTGCTGCGCCATGCCCGCGCGGCGCGAGGGATCCTGATCCTGGGCGCCGGTCTCGGCCTCGCGCGGACGCTCGCGATCATCGCCTGGTGCTGGTGCCTCTCGCAGGCACTCACGAGCGCCGTGCTGCCCGTGCTCGGGGGTGCGGGCGCGGGGCGCGTCGCCGAGGCCTCTGCCCCGTACGGGTCGCTGCCGTGGTACGCGCTCGGTGGCCTCGTCGCGGTCGTGGTGCGCTCGGCAGCGACCTGGGGCATGGACGCGGTGGCCGCGCGGGGCGCTGTTCGGGTGAAGACCCAGCTGCGTGAGGCGGCGCTCGACGCGCTCGACGGGCGGTCGCCGCTCCGCGAGGACGGTCGTTCCGAGGCCGAGCTCGTCACCGCTCTGGGGCGCGGCCTCGACGCGCTCGACGGTTACTTCTCCGGCTATGTGCCGCAGCTCATCCTGACGGCCGTCGCCACACCGCTGCTGATCCTCTCGGTGCTGCTCGCCGATCCGCTGAGCGGGATCATCGTGCTGGTGGTATTCCCGATCATCCCGATCTTCATGATCCTCATCGGCCTGGCCACGCAGGCGGTGCAGGATCGGCAGTGGGCGCAGTTGCAGCGCCTCTCGACGTCGTTCATGGACGCCGTATCGGGCCTCGCGACGCTCAAGATCTTCGGCCGCGAGGGCAGGCAGTCCGCGCGCATCGCCCGCGAGACCGAGGAGTACCGCACGCGCACCATGAAGGTGCTGCGGATCACCTTCCTGTCGGGCTTCGTGCTCGATCTGGCCGGCACGTTCTCGATCGCGCTCGTCGCGGTCACCGTCGGCACGCGGCTGGTCGACGGCGCCTTCCCGCTGGCACTCGGGCTGTTCGTGCTGCTGCTGCTGCCCGAGGTGTTCATCCCCATCCGCCAGGTCGGCGCGGCGTTCCACGCATCGACCGAGGGGCTTTCCGCGTCTGCCGAGGTGTTCGACATCATCGACGGCGTGCCCGTCGTCGGTGGCGTCCCGGCGCCGGCTCCCTCCCGTCGGGAGCCGGCTCCCTTCCGTCGAGGAGGGGGCGCGAACGGGGGTTTCGAGGGGAAGATAAGCCCCATTCGCGACCCCTTGAAGCACGTTATCGAGCTCGAGCGGGTGCGCATCGAGCGGAGCGGGCGCACCGTCGGGGGGCCGGTCTCCTTCTCGGTCGCCCCCGGGGAGGTTGTCGCGCTGGCCGGCCCCTCCGGATCCGGTAAGTCATCCCTCATCGCCGCGCTGCTCGGATTCCTCGAGCCCGTCTCGGGGCGCATCGAGCTGCCTGGCGAGCTCGCGTGGGTGGGGCAGCGGCCGGGGCTGCTGCAGGGCAGCGTGCGCGAGAACGTCGCGCTCGGCGACGATGAGGCCGACAGCTCGCTCGTGCGCCGTGCGCTCGACGCCGCGGGCCTCGCCGATTTCTCGCCCGACATGCGCCTGGGCGCCTCCGGCGCGGGCGTCTCGGGCGGCCAGGCGCAGCGGATCGCGATCGCCAGGGGGCTGTACCGCGCCTGGCGCCACGACGTCGCAGCGCTGCTGCTCGACGAGCCGAGCTCTGCGCTCGATGCCGCGAACGAGGAGCTCGTGTGCCGGGCGATGCGCGCGGAGGCCGAGAGCGGTCGCGCGGTGCTCGTCGTCAGCCACCGCCCGGCGGTTCTCGCGGCCGCCGACCGGGTCGTGCGCATCGGCGCGGAGGTGCCCGCATGAGCGCGGCAGCCCAGGGACGGGCCGCCGTGATCGCCCGCGCCATGCCGCCGCGCTCGCGCCGGGCGCCGGGCCTGCTGCTCGGCGTGCTCGCCGACCTCTGCGTCGTCGGACTGCTCGGACTCAGCATGTGGCTCATCGTGCGCGCGGGCGAGCAACCCCCGATCCTTCACCTGACCTTCGCGATCGTAGGGGTGCGGGCGTTCGCCGTCGGGCGCGCAGGCTTCCGTTACGCCGAACGCCTCTTCAGCCACGACGCGGCGCTCGCGCAGCTGTCGGCGCTGCGCGCGGGCACCTTCGACGCGCTCGTGCCGCGCGTGCCCGGCGCCATCGAATCGCATCGCCGGGGGGAGGTGCTCTCCGCGTTCGTCGACGACGTCGATCAACTGCAGGACGAACCGCTGCGCGTGCGCCAGCCGCTGCTCGTCAGCGCGATAGTGGTCGTGCTGAGTCTCGCGGTCGTCGCCCTTATCTCTCCGATCGCAGCTGCTGTCATCTCGACGGTGCTCCTGGTGAGCGGAGGGGCCGCGATCCTGCTCGCCAGGCGCATGTCGGGGTCCTACGACCGCGAGCTGAGCGAGGCACGCGGAGCGCTCGTCGACGCGCTGCTCGAGCGCGTCGCCGCGGCCGAGGTGCTGAGCGCCTTCGGGGCTCTGCCGCAGCAGCGCGCACGACTCGCCGCCGTCGAGGCCCACCTGTCGGAGGTGCAGCTGCGGCGAGCACGCTCGGCCGGGCTGACGGGTGCGCTGCTCGTGCTCGGCTCGGGAGCAGCGTCGCTGCTCGCGCTGGTCCTGCTGCTGCCGGGGTTGGGGGTGCAGCTCTCGGCTCCGCTCTTCGCTGCGGTCGTCGTGGTACCCGCCGCAGTGTTCGAGGTGTTCGCGCAGGTTCCGGCCGCAATCGTTGCGCGCCGGGGCGTCGAGGCGAGCGCCGACCGCGTCGCCGCCCTCACCGAGACGGAGCTGCCGCCGGAGGTCGTCGTGGAACGTAGCGGGGACGGGGCGGGCGGCCCGGAGCTCCGCGGCTCGGAGCTCGGCGCCCCTGCGTCCGCGGACTCGGTCGGGGGCGAGGGATCCCTCGCCCCCCTCATCGAGGTCGCCGACCTCGCTGTGCGCTACCCGGGTGGTGCCGCCGACGCGGTCTCGGGCGTGAGCTTCGCGCTGCGAGCGGGAGAGACCCTCGTCGTCTCGGGCGAGAGCGGCGCGGGCAAGAGCACGCTCGCGCTCGCGCTCGCGCGATTCCTCGAGTATCGCGGATCGTATCGGCTGCGCGGGCTGGAGACCGGGGCGCTGCCCGTCTCCGAGGTGCGCCGCACGGTCGGCCTGTGCGAGCAGCAGCCCCACCTCTTCGACGCCGACCTGCGTCAGAACCTCAAGTTCGCGCGCGATACGGCAGGCGATGACGAGCTGATGGCGGCGCTCGACCGGGTGGGCCTCGGCGAGTGGGCGCGCGATCGCGGCGGCCTCGACTCGCCGGTCGGCGAGCACGGCGCGCTCGTGTCGGGCGGGCAGGCGCAGCGCATCGCGCTCGCGCGCGTGCTGCTCGCCGATTTCCCCGTCGTGGTGCTCGACGAGCCCACCGCGGGCGTCGATCGGGAGCTCGCGGACCGCCTGCTCGCGGAGTTGCTGGGCGCAGTTCCGGCCGACCGCGCGGTCGTTCTGATCACTCACACGGAGCTGCCGGCCTCGCTCCCCGTCGCGGGGCGGTTGCACCTGGGCGCATAGCGGGCCCGCTGGTCGAGCGAGCGGGAAGATCCCTATTCCGGAAGCGTCTGCCAGGTCCCGTCGAGCGCTTCGCGGAACCGACGCAGTCGATGCTCGTCCGGCGTGGGCGGGGAGACGCCGTCGACGTTCGTGACGACGCGGATCCCGTGGAGCGCGTTCACCGCCCACACCTCGTGCAGCGCGAGCTCGGCGGGCTCGATCGCCGCCTCCCGCACCTCGACGCCCGAGCGCTCTGCGAGCTCGCGCAGCAGCGCCTCGCAGACCGAAGGAACCCGCTCGCGCGAGGCGGCACGGCGCAGCGCATCGCCCGTCCACCACACGATCGCCGTCGTCGCCCCCTCGAGCACCGAGCCGTCGCCGTCGAGCAGCAGCGCCTCGGCTCCGAGCTCGCGGTTCAGCTCGGCGAGCCGTGCGATGTTCGGGCCCTTGCGATCGGCGTGCGGCAGGGCGAGGGATCCCGCCGTGCGCAGCTCGAGTGCTTCGCCGAGCGCGGGCGATGGTCGCAGCGCGAGGTCGAACCGTGGGCCTCGATCCCTCGCGGATCCCCCCCGCAGCTCGAGCCGCGGGAAGCCCGCGCCGTACGCCGCGATGCGGGGCAGCGCGTCTGCGAGGAACGCGTCGACGCACCGCTCGGAATCATCGTCGTCTGTATTCTCCGCCAGGGCGGAATGCGCGGCGTCGGCGAATCGTGCGAGGTGCAGCTCGAGTCCGCGCACCTGCGCCGCGCCCGTCGCCTCATCGACGCGCACCCGGAACGAGTCGGCGACGAGGAGTGCCCCGCTCTGCCGCTCGTCCGTCGTCGTCACGACCCTCACCCTATACGCTATGACGGTGGTGAGAACCGAGCAGCGCGGGGCCGTGAGGCTGCCGTTCCGCGTCGACGCGATCGCCGCCGCGCGATCCCTCGCGGCCGGCGGTCGGCCGTGGTTGTGGTTCGACGGCGCCGCCGCCCCGGCGGGCGAGCCCCGCGTCAGCTACCTCGCTGCGGGCGACGAGGTGCGCGTGTGCGAGCCCGGGGGAGAACGCGAGTTCCTCGCGGGGCTCGGCGGAGAGGCCGCGGCGGGTACCGCCGATGCCACCGGCCTGGAGCGGAACGGCGGCTTCCGCGGTGGCTGGGCCGTCGCGCTCGGCTACGAGTTCGGCGTCGCACTGCTCGGGCTCGAACCCGCGAGCGATCCCGGCGCGGCCCCGGCGTTCGCGATCCGGGCCGAGGCGGTGCTCGCGATTGACCACGACACGGGCGTCGCGGAGGTGCGCGGGCCGCTCGGCGCGGTCGCGGCATGGCTCGCGGAGCACGGCGAGGTGCTGCGACCGGCGCACCCTCACTCGGATCAGGACGCTCATTCGGACGGAGACGGGCCGAAGCATCCGAACGAGCGTCAGAATCCGCGCGAAGAAGAGAGTTTCCCGACGCAGACCCCGCGCTGGCGGCGCGACGACGAGCGCTACGCCTCCGACGTCGAGGCCTGCCGCGAGGCCATCCGGGACGGCGACGCCTACGTGCTCTGCCTGACCGACACCGCCGAGGCCCGAGGCGACTTCGACCCGCTCGAGATCTACCTGCGCCTGCGGAAGGCCGGCCCCGCGGTGCGCGGCGGCGTCATCGCGACGGGGGAGCGGGCGCTCATCAGCGCGAGCCCCGAGCGCTTCCTCAGCCTCCACGGCCGTCGCATCGCGACGCACCCGATCAAGGGCACCCGCCCGCGCGGGCGCACCGAGGCCGATGACCGGACCCTCGCGGAGGAGCTCGGAGCCGATCCCAAGGAGCGCGCCGAGAACCTCATGATCGTCGACCTCATGCGCAACGACCTCAGCCGCGTGTGCGTGCCGGGCACGGTCGCAGTCGACGGCTTCCTGCGCGTCGAGACCCACGCTCACGTGCATCAACTCGTCAGCACTGTCACAGGAGAGCTCCGCGAGGGATCGGGCGTCGCCGACGCGGTCGTCGCCTGCTTCCCGGGCGGGTCGATGACCGGGGCGCCCAAGCGGAGGGCGGTCGAGATCCTGCACGGGCTCGAGCGGCAGCCCCGCGGGCTGTACTCCGGCTGCTTCGGCTGGATCGACGACGGGGGCGACACCGAGCTCGCCATGACCATCCGCGGCATCGAGCTGCGGGAACGCGTCGGAGAGCGCTCAGGCGGGCCGCGCGGGGGGTTCCTGAGGGCGCTGCTCGGTGCGGGCGGCGGGGTGACGGCGGATTCGGATCCCTCGCGGGAAGTGGAGGAGAAGCACCTGAAGGCGAACTCCCTCATCGCGGCGCTGTATCCTTGAACGATGTGTGCGTTCGCGGTCGCGAACGCGGTTCCGACGTGTCGAGGTGTGTATGAGTGAGCCGCAGGCGAACGGCCGGCAGGGCCGTGCCGAGCAGCAGGGTGAGGGTTACGACTTCCGGGCGATCCAGGAGCGCTGGCTCCCGGTCTGGGACGAACTGAAGCCGTTCGAGGCCGACGACGCCTCGCAGAAGCCGCGCAAGTACGTGCTCGACATGTTCCCCTACCCCTCGGGCGACCTGCACATGGGGCACGCCGAGGCGTTCTGCTTCGGCGACGTGCTCGCCCGCTACTGGCGCGGGCGCGGCTACGACGTGCTGCACCCGATCGGCTGGGATTCCTTCGGTCTGCCCGCCGAGAACGCGGCCATCAAGCGCGGCGTCGACCCCCGCGAGTGGACCTACGCGAACATCGACCAGCAGAAGGCATCGTTCCGCACCTACGCGCCGTCGTTCGACTGGAGTCGCGTGCTGCACACGAGCGACCCCGAGTACTACAGATGGAACCAGTGGCTGTTCCTCAAGATGTACGAGAAGGGGCTCGCCTACCGCAAGGCGAGCTGGGTCAACTGGGATCCGGTGGATCAGACCGTGCTCGCCAACGAGCAGGTGCTCGCCGACGGCACCTCCGAGCGCTCGGGCGCCGTGGTCGTCAAGAAGAAGCTCACGCAGTGGTACTTCCGCATCACCGACTATGCGGACCGCCTGCTCGACGACCTCGATCAACTCGAGGGCAAGTGGCCGACCAAGGTGCTCAACATGCAGCGCAACTGGATCGGCCGTTCGCGCGGCGCGGAGGTCGAGTTCGAGATCGAGGGGCGTGCCGAGAAGGTGCCGGTGTTCACCACCCGCCCCGACACGCTGCACGGCGCGACCTTCATGGTGGTCGCTCCCGACTCCGATCTCGCGGCGGAACTCGCAGCGGGTGCGTCGCCCGAGGCGCGGATGCAGTTCCAGGCATATCTCGAGCAGACCCAGAAGCAGACAGAGATCGAGCGCCAGAACGCCGACCGCGAGAAGACCGGTGTCTTCCTCGACCACTTCGCCGTGAACCCCGTGAACGGCGAGCGTATTCCCGTCTGGGCATCCGACTACGTGCTGGCCGACTACGGTCACGGCGCGATTATGGCCGTGCCCGCCCACGACCAGCGCGACCTCGACTTCGCGCTGAAGTTCGAGTTGCCCGTACGCGTCGTCGTCGACGTGAAGGGCGAGGACGGGGAGTCCCTGCCCGACCCGGCATCGAGCGGTGTGGCCACCGCGGGCGACGGAGTCCTCATCAACTCGGCGGAGCTCGACGGGCTGGGGAAGGCCGACGCCATCGCCAAGGCCATCGAGGTGCTCGAGGCCCGCGGTACGGGCCGCGCGGCGACCACCTACCGCCTGCGCGACTGGCTGATCTCCCGTCAGCGCTATTGGGGCACGCCCATCCCGATCCTGCACGGCGCCGACGGCGAGATGAGGCCGGTCGCGGTCGATGCTCTGCCGGTGGAGCTGCCGGCCTCCGAGGGGCTCGACCTCAAACCGAAGGGATCCTCGCCGCTCGGCGCCGCGACCGAGTGGGCCTCCGTGGTCGACCCCGAGACGGGGGAGACCTGGACCCGCGATCCCGACACGATGGACACCTTCGTCGACAGCTCGTGGTACTACCTGCGCTTCCTCTCGGCGAACGATGACACGCAGGCGTTCGACCCCGAGCTCGCTCGCAAATGGGGCCCGATCGACCAGTACGCGGGCGGCGTGGAGCACGCGATCCTGCACCTGCTCTACTCGCGCTTCATCACGAAAGTGCTGCACGATCTCGGCTACCTCGACTTCGAGGAGCCCTTCACCGCGCTCCTCAACCAGGGCATGGTGCTGCTCGACGGCGCGAAGATGTCGAAGTCGAAGGGCAACCTGGTCGAGTTCGCGAGCGAGCTGCGCGATCACGGCGCCGACGCGCTGCGCGTGACCCTCGCCTTCGCCGGCCCGCCGGAGGACGACATCGACTGGGCCGATGTGTCGGTGCAGGGATCCGCGAAGTTCCTGGCGCGCGCCTGGCGCGTCGCCGACGACGTGGAGCGAGCCGGCGCCGCAGTCGGGACTTCCTTCGCGGGCGGCGACAAGGCGCTGCGCAAGCACACCCATCAGCTGCTCGCCGACGCTCCCGGGCTCGTCGAGGCGTACAAGTTCAACGTGGTGGTCGCGCGCCTCATGGACCAGGTCAACGTGACCCGCAAGGCGATCGATTCGGGTTGCGGCGCGGCAGACCCCGCGGTGCGCGAGTCGGCGGAGGCGATCGCGGTGATCCTCTCGCTCTTCGCCCCCTACGCAGCAGAGGACATGTGGGCGAAGCTCGGGCACGAGCCGACCGTGGCGCTCGCCGAGTGGCCGTCGGCCGATACGTCGCTGCTCGTCGAGGACGAGGTGACGATGGTCGTGCAGGTCGACGGCAAGGTGAGGGATCGCCTGACGCTGCCGGCCTCGGTGACGGCCGAGGAGGCGGAAGCCGCCGCACGAGCCTCCGCGGGCGTGCAGCGCGCGATCGGGGAGCGCGAGATCGTGAACGTCGTGGTGCGCGTGCCGAAGATCGTGAGCATCGCGACCCGCTGAGCGAGGCGTCCTCCGCCGCTCGAGGTTCTCCCTCCACAGGCTTCGAATCCGCCGGTTTGCGGGGGAGTTGTTCGAGCGAGGCCCCGAGGCGGTGCGGGCAGCCTGCGCGCCGCCTAGCGTGGCGGCATGCCTCGCACTCCATCGCACTCAGCAGCCTCGTACCAGAGCCCGCCGTGGGCGGATGACGCCGCGTCCGCGGACGACTCCGCCCCGGTGCTGTCGCACCCGCGATGGACTTCCGAGGCGGTGTTGAGACAGCGGGTATCGGAGCAGTCGAGCCCACCGACGGGAGCGCCTCCTCGTGCGATCGCTCGTCCACCGCTCGAGCGGGATGACGCCCCGGGGCCGCGCTGCCGCCTGTTCCGGGCAGTGTCCGTGCCGATGCTCGCCGGCGCCGCAGTCTTCGTGGCGGCGGTCGTGATCGCGATCCTCGTGACGGCCCTGCAGGCCGCGCCCGCGAGCGAGGCGGCCACGCGCGCCGCACAGCTGTCGGCGGCGCAGGCCGAACCGGACGGGCAGCCCTCTGCAGCAGCGACAGGCGCACCCGGCGCCGGGGCCGAAGCGCAGACCGGCACGATCTACGTCCACGTGATCGGAGAGGTTGTGCGGCCGGGCGTCGTCGAAGTGAAGACGGGCACGCGCGTTGAGTCGATCATCCACGCGGCGGGAGGCGCGACCGATGCCGCCGTGCTGGCCTCGCTCAACCTCGCGCGCGAGGCGGTCGACGGCGAGCAGATCCTCGTACCGAACGCGGAGCAGGCCGCGGCTGCGGGCGGTGCGCTGTCCGGCGCGTCGGGCGGTCCGGTACCGGATGCATCGGCGGACGGAGTCGCGGGTGGCACCGGGCAGGGCGGGCTCGTCAACCTCAACACCGCCGACGCCGCGCTGCTCGAGACGCTGCCCCGAGTCGGGCCGGCCCTGGCTCAGCGCATCATCGATTGGCGCGAGAGCAACGGTCCGTTCGCCTCGGTGGATCAACTGCTCGACGTCGCGGGGATCGGTGCGAAGACGCTCGACGGGTTCCGTGAGCGGGTGACGATCTGATGGTCGCGTGGCGCGAGGCGCGACCGCGGTCCCCTCCCGGCACCTGGAGGCTTCTCGCGCCCGCGCTGCTCGGATGGGCGTGCGCCGCCGTCGCGGTGCTCGCCCCGGGGCGGGGCTCCGCGCTCGCGGTGACCGCGGCCGTCGTCGGCACGTGCGCGTTCGCGCTCGGCGGCCTGAAGTCGTCGCTGCGAGGGTTCGCGCGCATGATCGCCGTGAGCTGCGCGGTACTCGTGCTGCTGGGTGTCGTCGTGGAGGCAGGTCACCGCGTGCGGAGCGACGCCGTCTTCGCCGCGGCAGCCGAGTCGGGTGAGCCGGTCGCGTTCGAGACGACGCTCGATGCCTTTCCCGAGTCGGAGGCGCCGGGCCCATTGGCCTCGTCTTCGTGGTCGGACCTCTCGCGGCCTTCGCCCGGCACCGTGGGACGCGGCTGGGCGAGCGCGGTCGTCCACGTCGAGAACGGCGCGCTGCCAGTGGTGCTCTGGTTCGACGGAGAGCGGAGCACGCCCGATGCGGCGTGGGCACCGGGAGCGTCGCTCGCCGTCGCAGGCACCGCCGTGCGCCTCGAGGCGGGTTCTTCCGCGGCATACGGCGTGCGCGTCGAGAACGTCGACCGAACGGCGCCGCGGGGCGTGCTCGGCCGCGCGACCGCGGAGTTCGGCTACGCGGCGTCCGAGTTGCGCTCGGGCCTCCGATCCGCGGCGGAGCGCGTGCCCGGAGCCGAACTCGTCCCGGGCTTCGCCGTGGGAGACACCGCGCTCGTCGACGAGCGGCTCGAACTGCAGCTGCGCGACAGCTCGCTGCTCCACCTTCTGGCCGTCTCCGGAGATATAGCGAGTTTCAGGGGTGAGTGAACCATTTTGATCAGTTTGATACAAGCTGATCGAGTTGATAACCCATTGAAGCAGAAGCATGCAGAGCCTTCCGCGTCCACAAAGGAGAATGGCAGCATGCCACGCCTCCCTCTCAACGCCGCGCAACTCGAAGTCCTGACCTGGGTGCGGGACGGCGCGCCGGACGGCGTGTACGACGGCTACGATCACCGCATCATCGCCCGCGCGCTGCACAATCGCGGGCTGGTCGAGGTCAAGGGCCACGGCAAGCAGTGGCAGGTGTCCATGACCGAGGATGGCGCCTACTACGTAGAGCACGGCGAGTACCCCAGCGAGGAGAAAAGCCCGCCTCCGGCAGTGTCCGTGCCTGCGGCTGCGCCTGCGGAGCCGCAGGGCCCTGCGCCGAAGAGGCCGGCGACGAAGCCCCGCAGGCCTGCGACACGAAAGCCCGGCCCCACCGACGCGATGATGGCGGCGCTGCTCGCGGCGGCGGACAACCGGATCGAGATCGAGTACGACGAGCGCCGCCGATATGAGCAGCTCGCGAAGACCGCCGAGCGCTTCAACAAGATCCCTGAGGGCATGCAGGTCACTGTCGAGAGCCACTGGCGCGAGAAGACCGCTCACGTGCGGCTGCATCCGCTGCCCGAGTGGCGCATGCGCGTGCTCGACCCGGTGCCTGTGCCGGCGTCGCTTCGCGGAGCCTCCGACGTGGTCAAGGAGCTCCGTGACCGCGAGGACTTCGAAATCAGATCCGGCGAGAAGAACCGTGCGCTCCGCCTCGTGCAGGCCCTCGTAGCCGAGGCCGAGCTGCGAGGCCACAAGGCGAAGTTCATCGAGCCCCCGCCGAAGGACCGCTGGGGCTACGTGCAGAAGCACGACCGGAACCAGGGGCACCTCATGCTCGTGCTCGGCCCCGACGAGTACCGGCTGAGCATCATCCAGATCTCCAAGAACGTGGAGCACGTCCTCTCGAAGACCGAGGCCAAGCGAGCGGAGCAGGGTCTCTGGGTGCAGAAGTGGGACGTCGTGCCCACCGAGCGGCTCAGCATCCGAATCGAGACCCACGGGGTGAAGTTCTGGGGCTCGGAGTGGAAGGACACCGCCGACCGCTCCCTCGAAGACTCCCTCGCGCAGATCCTGCAGGAACTGGAGCTCCGGCACGAGGCCGAAGAGCGCAGCAGGGAGGCTGCGGAGCGCGCCCGCATCGAGCGCCAGCGTAGGTGGGAGATCGCCCGCGAGCAGGCCGTGCTCGCCCTCGCCGACAGCCATCGGGCCGAGCTCCTCGCCCAGCAGGCCAAGGTGTGGAAGAAGGCGGCCGAGATCCGCGAGTACGCTGCCACAGTCGAGGATCGAGCCTCCTCCGATCAGGATGAGGACGCGCGCCGGGACGCGCTCGAATGGGCGCAGTGGGCCCGCGACTACGCGGACCGCATAGATCCTCTCCGGCAGCGGCTGAGCCTGCCGGAGCCGCCCGAAGCCACCGAGAAGGCGCTGCAGCCGTTCATGGGCAGGTGGAGCGCGTACGGGCCGGAGTCGACCTATAGGGGTTGAGGAGCATGGCGGCACACGGCCCTACCCGCAGGCGGTACCGCCTTGGCATAATGAGTCGCATATGTGCAAGAACTTGTTTATCGAATGGGACAGAGACCGGGAGGCCTTCCGAGCGCTTGCGACACAACTCACGCGCCCGCCTCATCCCTCCGCCAGTACTTGGTGGACAACCACCTCTAAAGATAAATCACGCGATGCTGAAGCGCAGGTCACACATCTCGGAGACCGTAGATCCGCCGAGTTTCGCGCGACAGCAAACGAGGCATTCGGGGCGCACCTTGCTGGACTGTTTGAGCTGCGCCTCCCGGCTTCGCTCTGCGTTCTGGACGAGATATACGTGGAGAACCACGGGGAGCGCGCCATGCGGGCATTCGAGCAGAAGCTACTGGACTCCGATGCCGATGCCGCTTTCTACTGGAACGCAAAAGAATCCAGTGAAGGCGCCTGGTCGCTCCTCGTGCGTCGCAGGTATCTGGGAGAGCTTCCAAGCGGGATCGCCGCAGGCATTGAGCTTCGTTCCCACCTCTCTCCAGGCGAGATTACCCCGCAGCAAAACACAACTCTGCCGAAGATCGAGTGGGTTGGCCGTTCGTGAGCCCGTTCTGTCGCCCATTCCCATCGGACTCTCCTTGCTCGATCCGGCAGTGCGAGCACTTGCTTCTCCCCGGCTGCGGCAGAATGGTGAGGCATGAGCAGCAACCCCATTAACAGTGAGACTGGCGCCGCTCTGGCGCAGTTCTTCTTCGGCGGCAAGGGTCCGTCTCATGCCAAGATCTCAGGTGCCATTGGGTCGGCGGGCCTCGGCTCCTTCGACGACTACAAGTACGAGCCGGGCAAGCAGGGTCCCAACAAGCAGCAGCGCGTGATCGAGATTTGCCGGGTCGCGGAGAAGAGACCCGATAACGCGAAGAAGCTCGCGGACGCGCTTCTCAACGCGCTTCGTCTGGACGGGGCCTTCAGGGACGATGACAACGTCAATGAGATCACGAACCTACGGTCGGCTTTCGCTCACGTCGGCTGGTCGCTCACCGAGGAGGGCCGACTGGAGCGGCTCGGCGCGATCGACCTGGAGACTGGCGGTCGCGCCGCACTCGACGAGCAGCTCGCACGGCTGCGCAGGAACATCGACGATCCTGCCGCGGCGCTCGGCTTCGCCAAGGAACTCCTCGAAGCGGTTATGAAGTTCGTGATCGAGGGCAGCGGGATGCCGCTGCCCAAGAACCCCAAGTGGCCGATGCTCATCCACCTGTCGTTCGACCGCCTCAACTTCGAGTTCAAGGTTGTCGACGACTCGGTCCCCGGAGCGACGGCCGTGAGGGCGATCTACCAGTCGGCCAAGACGGTCATCGAGTCCGTGAACGAGCTCCGCAACGACCACGGCACCGGCCACGGAAGGACGCTGCCGACCGCGCTGCGCGAGGAGACGGCGATCTACGTCGTCCGGGAGGCCGTCCACGTCGCCGAGCTCATGCTGAGCACGTACGACCGCCAGATGAGCGGCGGACGGGTCTGAACAAGTCATGATGCGCCTGACCTCCGTCAGGCGCTGGGGCGCGGCACAGCCGCGCCCGGGTGGTGATGTGACAGGAGTTCCCTCCTGCAAAGTCGTGACTCGGTGCTCTGAGTCGCCCTAAGGGACGCGAGGTTCGATTCCTCGCCGTGAGCGCGTGCGCCCACGAGGACGAGTGGACAGTCTGCAGGCGAGGCCGGTTGGATTCCGGCTGAGGCACGACAATAGCGGCTCTGCCACGAGCAGAGACCGCATCTGGAGCCGTCACGGGCGACCGTGGCGGCTCTTGCTTTTCATGTCCCCGTTAACGCAAGTGCTCGAACGGGTCAACCACAGCGTGCACGCCGTGCTCAGGGCACGAGAACGCCACCCTAATGCCGTCGCCCGTGCCGGCGTCGAAGGGCTCCGGCACGCAGTCGCGGCCGCACTCCTGGCACGTGCGGTACTGCTCGTTACCCGTGCCGTCACCGACACGGATCTCCAGGTCGTCGGGGACTTCAACACCGTCGTCGCTCATCCTGCGACTCTACGCGCACTGAGCTATCTGCTGTCAATGGCGGACACTGCGTGAAAAGCAAGAACCCCGAGGCGTGATGCCTCGGGGTTCTTGCGTCTATTCCGCTCGCCTGGGCGAGCAAGGAAGTGAATGTTGGGGCCGGGCATAGCCCGTCCCGGGAAGAACTTTGAGAGGTGCAGCCCTGCGGGCTGTGGCTCTGTTGGCATCACGGAACAACAGAAATGAGCACAGCCATGTCTGAGCAGAAGCAAGCGCAGCAGCGGATCACCGTGTCCGGCGTCGTCGGGGACACGGTCAAGTACAGCACCACGAAGCTGGGCCAGCCCTACGTCTCATTCGAGATGGCGGTCCAGGAGGGGCCACGTCGCGGCGCGAAGCGCACCGTGTACTACACAGTGAACGCGTTCCGGCAGCTCGCCGTGAACGCATCGCAGAGCATCAAGCCGGGCGACCGGCTGCTCGTGACCGGCACGATCAAGGAGGTGCTCCTCAAACGGCCGGACCACCTCGTCACCAAGCACGCCATCACCGCCGGGCACATGGGCCACGACCTGTTCTGGGGCACCAGCGAGTTCACGCGCACAGAGACTGCAGCAAGTGCAGCAGACCAGACTTCAGGAGCTCAATCATGACCTCGTCACTCACTCCGTACGACACCGGCGACCGCCTGGAACCCCAGCCTTGGCGCCTCACGGACAACGACCACTACGGCTATGTCGACTTCGACGACGACGAGAGCGCCACTGTGTTCACGATCGTCGGCAAGCGCCCTGACCACAACACAGCCGACGGCTCGCCGGGATACCTGCTGAGCGTCAGCACCTACGGCGACGATTCAGCCGTCGAGATCGACGGAGACAGAGTCCTCGTTCTCGACGAGGACACCCTTGCGGGCCTCAACACTCTCGTCGAGCTCGCCGAGCAGGGTACTGCCGTCGACGCCGACGCCTGGTACCTCGTTCAAGGAACCATCAAGAAGATTCAAGGAGCACGACCATGAACGCACAGCCCACCGTCCTCAAAGCCACGAGCAGCGCCGACTTCCTGGCGGCCCTGCCGCGACTCACTGGCATGCGTGCCCCTGAGAGCCTGTTCCTCGTGCTGTTCGAGGGCTCGCGCACGCTCGGCGCAGCCCGCATCGACCTGCCGCCGCTGGAACAGCTAGAGCGCCCCGGTGACGAGATCGAGCACTGGCTCCTGCAGATCACCCAGATCGCCCTCAAGGGTGACGCGGTGGCCGTCGTGGTGCAGACAGACCATCTGCTCTCCAAGCAGCCCGTGTCGAGCCCTCACGGCACGCTCACAGGCGTGCTGGCTGACGTGCTGCATGCGGCTGGCGCCTCAGTGCACGACGCCCTCGTCGTCGCCTCGGACGGCTGGGCGAGCTTCGTCGGCACGAACTTCCCAGAGCTACATAGCCTCGACGAGATCCAGCAGAGCCCGCTCTACGACCCTGACCACGTGCTGCTCGGTGTCGACGAGTGGCGCGCCCAGCACCCCGGCCGGACGGCCGAGGACCCCAACGAGATCACAAATATGGCGGCACAGATGTGCGCCTCCGGCAGTCAGGAGAACAGATCATGAGCACCAGAGACGAAGACCTGCTGGCCCGTGTCGCGTGGTCCCGGATGATCGAGCCCGGCGACCGCGCAGCCGCTGCGCTGATCAACGCCTTCGGCGCGGCAGAGGCACTGCAGCGACTCGCCGCGATCGACGAGCAGATCAGGAACCGCGTCGTGAACGCGTCCTACGCGCCGCTCGCTGAGAAGTGGCTCGCCCGCCACGACATGTCGCAGGCCCAGCGCGAGCTGGAGCAGGCACTGGCCGCAGGTCTCACGGCTCTGCTGCCCGGCGACGAGCTCTGGCCTGCGCGCCTCAGCGACCAAGAAAGCGCAGACCCGCTCGCACCGGCTCAGCCCCTCATGCTCTGGGCTCGCGGCGACGTTGCGTTGCTCCAGAAGCCGAGCCTTGCGATCACCGGCGCCCGCGCCTGCACCGGCTACGGCGAGCACGTGACCCGCGAGATCGCAGATCACGCAGCGCAGCGCAGCGTCACCGTGCTGGCTGGCGCCTCCTACGGCGTCGACGGCGCGGCTCACCGTGCGGCACTGGCGGCCGCCGGCAAGACCGTCGCGGTGCTCGCGAGCGGAGTGGACAGAGCCTATCCCGCAGGCCACCGGGATCTGATCGACCGCATCGCTGAGCAGGGCTTGGTCGTCAGCGAGATACCTCCTGGCACCGCGCCAACGCGGCACAGGTTCCAGATGCGCGGTCGGATCATCGCAGAGCTGGCGGGCGCAGTGGTCATTCCCGAGGCGGGCCTGCGCTCTGGCGCGCTGCGGGTGGCACAGCAGGCGCATGGCATCGGCAGGCCCGTCGGCGCTGTGCCGGGTCCCGTCACCAGCGCAGCGAGTGCGGGCTGCCACATGCTCCTGCAGCAGGGCACAGCGCAGCTGGTTGCAGACGGCGAGGAAGCGCTCGCCTTCATCATGCGGAGCAACGGTTGCAACGAAGAAGGAGTACCAGCATGAGCACCACCACGTTCGAGCTCACTCAAGGAGAGGCAGCCTGCGGCGTCGACCTGGAAGACGTCCATGCCCTGCGCGCGAGGGCGCTCGTCATCGACGGCGGTGCTGCCGTGGTGCTGCCCGCCGACCTTGCTCCGGCACTGACCGGGGCCGCGGCGAGGCTTGCGCTCGGCGGAGCAGTGGTATTCAGCGGGTTCAACCAGTTCGGCCAGCCTGTCTACCGACGCGAGGAGACAGCGCGATGACATGGAAGCTCATGCGCGAGGCTCTGAGGCTGCGATTCGGCGAGACCGAGCTGCAAGGCTCGCTTCATTACGACCCAGCCCAGCACGCACTGGAGATGCTGTTCCCCGACAGCGACAGCGAGATGCTCACGGTAGATCTGCTCGCGTCCGGCTACGTCGCGTACCCGGGCGAGGTGTTCGTCCGCGACTACAGCGAGCACAGCGGCCTGCCGGCGGCCCTTGTCGCAGCAGGTGTCTGCGGGGAGGTGGAAAAGCTCAGCGTCGGTCCCTTCAGCTCCAGCGTGAGCCGGATGCGTGTGATCGCTGCTGGTTGAGACGCGAAGAGACCCCGGGGCCCGACGGCCTCGGGGTCTCTGTGTAGTTCAGAGTGATCTATTAGAAGATCATTCGACACCGTAGTGCGCGTTCATCTGTCGAGTACCCTGAATGATGAGCAGCTTCTTCAGATCAGTCCCCTTTGCCACATCATCGGTGAGCTTCCCGCCCCACTTCTGGATCTCCTCCTGAACCCAGAGACTCGCAAAATCAGGGGCGAGTTTGCCAGTACTGCGGATCTCCTTCGCGGTGTCAGTGCTCTCATACTGATCGAGGCTCTTCTTGATGAAGTCGAAGAAGCTCCGCAGTCGCTCATTCCCCTGCTTGGACAACTCACCAACCTCGACGAGCTTCACTCTCAGATCGTCGTCGGTGTTCTGCTCGCTCATTTCTCTCCTCTTTTCAGCGCCTGTTCCGGCGATCTCAAGCCTACGGGTCAGGCTTCTACGGCGAGCACGGCCCTACCTCATCCCCTCGAACGGGTCCGTGACGCTGTGCAGGCCATGCTCAGGGCACGAGAACGCTACCCTGATCGCGGCTTCCTCGCCGCCGTCGAATATCTCGGGCTCGCAGTCGCAGCCGCACTCGGAGCAGGTTCGGTAGTCTTCGTCGCCCGAGCCGTCTCCGATCCTGATATGCACGCGTTGATGATACGCGGGACGCCACCCTTCTCGCGGAACTCGGTGTTGTCGTGAGCGATCCCGCCTCACGAACATAGAATCGTTCCATGACCAACAAGCTCGGAGGCAATGAAGAACAGGTGCGCCGCTTCATCGACGCGGCGCAGAGTCTGAGTAGCTCTGACATCGAGCCGGTCGTCACAGCGACGCGCAGACAGGAAGTTCGCGATGCGGGGTCTCGGATCTTGGACGTTCCTCGGTCTGCATCGCACTACGCGGCCATAGAGTCTGCAGTTCGCGGTCTCGAAAAGGATGTTCGGGCGAAGCTGCCACAGTCCACCACGACTGCCGAGCGAATGACCATGGGGAGCTTCACTTCGCTCCTGGGTTTGGCAGTGTTCGCTCTCGCATCGCGCACGCAGCTCGATGACAACACAGTGGCGCTAGTAGTGGACCCATTCGCAAGGCGACTCGGGTTCGAGTGGCGGTCCTGGGGTGTGCCCAACGCAACAAGAAACCTCTGGAGCGGCGAGCCCAACGACGACGATGCAGCTCGGGAGCCTATAACAGTCGCGGTGAGCGGCGAGCCCGACGACGACGTAGCTCCTGCGCCGAGGTTCGACCGCGACGAGCCGGCTTGGGCGGCGCGCATAGTGGTCGGGGTGAGCGAAGAGCTCGGCGACAGGGAACGACAGCAGCTCGCCCACTTCCTCGACCCCGACTACTCGGCGAGGATCGAGGACGACGAGCCGGAGACGAAGTTCGAGGACATCTACGTCTCGCAGGAGCACCGCTTCTCGCTGGGCGCGGAGCTCATCTTCGGCATCGGCTACCTGTCGATTCCGGTGTCGACGGGCCTCGTCGACTACGAGGAGTACTACGCCCTCAACCGCGACGAGTTCGAGCAGTTCCGCAAGGACCCCGAGCTGGCTCTCCCGCTTGTTGAACAGTGCCGCAGGCGCGAGCAGGACGGCCGCCTCATGCAACAGCTGCCGGTCACGAATCGTGGCGTACCCGTCTAGCGGGCGAGCGTCCGCTTGCTCTCAGGGGAGCCGAGGCGTCGCGTGCCTCGCCCCGCTGCGAACGGGGTTTACGCGACGTAGAAGAACGTGAAGAACACCGCGAACCCGACGAATACCGCGAGCGGCAGGCCCAGAGACATCACCAACGTGGCGATAGCGGCGCCCCTACGCTCTCGCCTGACGAGGGAGATGATCGAGAACACGACGCCCCCGCCCATCGCGACGAGCAGCCCGATCGCCCACCCGGCTCCTGGGAGGACGTTTGACGCCGTGCCGACATAGGTGAGCAGCAGGGAGCCCAGGAACACGAGCAGCGCCGCGCGACCCCAGACCGGCTTTGCTCGGCTCCCTGCAGGCTCGCCTCGTTCGTCGGGCTCGCTTCGGCGCGCTCCAAGACTCGGTGCACGCTCGAAGCCCTGTTCCGTGCAGCCCTCTAGCTCAGCAGCCCGGCGGAGCGCCTGCAGCACCCTGCCGTCCTTCACGAAGCCGTCGATGAAACCGTCGCAGAACCTCTCGCCGCGCTGCACCCACGTGAGGAACGTGGACAGCTGCGACTGGGTCATCTCCGGGACGCTCAGCTCTCGCACCTCGTCGACGCGCTCTGTGTAACCGTAGTCGGTGCCAACCAGCTCTGAAGCGCCCCACAACGCTTCCATGAGCCGCTTGTCGTAGTTCGGATAGGACATCGTGCGCGCCCCGGACTCCGTCACTCGCGACGATGTCCACTCGACGGTGTAGCCGGCCTCAAGCAGCTCGATGCCGGTGTTGATTCGTTGCAAGGCTTCCATCTGGGCGCCTGTCACCTCCGTCACGCGAGGTACCTCTTCGGCCCGAGCATCGGCAACGGCCGGCCCGGCGGGTGCGGGTGAGCCGGGTTCCCCGTCTTCAGCAGTGCGTCGAGCGTGTACGCTCTCACGCTCATCCGGTCGAGCAGGGCCTGCACATCGGGCAGTGCTCGCCTCAGCGTCGCGGAGCCGCCCATGTTGCCCCAGGCTCCGAGCACCTCGGTCGCGCCCACCAGGTCGAGCACGTGCTGGATAGCGTCGCAGTTCGCAGCGGAGAGCCCCGCATCATACGGCCTGAGCGCCTTCGGCTTGGGAGACCGCTCCGGGTAGAGATTTAGCATGAGCCATCCCGAGTGCTCGCGAGTCGACACGTCGATGACGTGGTTCACAGTTCTGTCAGACTCGGTCTCGCGGGCATGGGACGGGTTCATGCCGATCACGACGAGCGGCGGCGACTCCGGCGCGCACTCGTCGATCCTGCCCAGGGCGAAGCGATGCGTGGCGCTGGCGGGGTTCGGCTGCCAGAAGTCCGGCTCCTGGCCGGAAGGATACGCGATCACGCTGGCGCGCTTTCCTTGACCCGCGGGCTCACCCCTGCCCGCTCCACGGCCCTGTACACGGTCGACCGAGCCACGCCGAACTCCTGCGCCAGCTCTGCCGAGGTGTGCTCGCCCGCCTGCCACAGCTCCACGAGGTGCTTTTCTTGCGTGGGAGAGAGCTTTGGCTTTTTGCCTCGGAGCTTTCCTTTCGCTTTGGCGACGGCCATGCCCTCTCTGGTCCGAGCCCGAATGAGGTCCGCCTCGAACTCCGCGAACGTGGCGAGCATGTTGAACATCATCTTGCCCATCGGGTCCGTCGGGTCGTAGGCGCTGTTCCCGAGCCGGAGCGTCACTCCCTGATCGGCCAGCTCGTCTGCGATGTCACGAGCGTCCCGGATGGAGCGGGCCAGCCGGTCGAGCTTCGTCACCACCAGCTCGTCGCCCTCGCGCACAGCGGCGAGGGCCTTCTCCAGCCCCGGTCGCGCGCGACTCGTGCCGGTGAGCCCGTGGTCGACGTGGACGTTCTTCTCTTCGACCCCGAGTGCGCGCAGCGCGTCGAGCTGGGCCGTGAGGTCCTGCTTCGCGGTGCTGACCCGCGCGTATCCGATCTTCATACTTCAAGCGTACCGTTTGACGTTCCTTCAGCGGGCTTTATTTAGGGCGAGTCTTACGGGACAACTTGCGTCACGAGATCGTTCGCCCCTCAGCACGCACTGAGGGTGTCCCGCATACCGACCGGCTTACGGGCACTGTGCGACGAGCGCCAGTGCCAAGAATGTCGGAGGTCCCGGGTAGCGTGCGAACCGCACGAGCAACACCGCGCGTGCGTGATCAGATGGAGGCCCCATGGCCAAGAACACGAAGCAGACTAGCGCGAAGGCCGCGACCGCGGCGTCGAAGGTGCTGCGCGACGGCCGCACATCGGCTGCGTCGAAGACCGCTGCCGCGAGCGCTCTATCGCAAAAGGGGAAGAGCGGTAAGAAGAAGTAGATGCTCCACCGCCCAAGCGAGAGGGCCGCTTCAGCCCGACGATGCCCTCTCGCTTGCGCTTGACGAGAGGAACCACGATCACATGACCGACGACGACATCCACGTCCGCGACTTCACCCGTGCTCGCGAAACTTGAGCCGCACCTACCGATCTCGGACCGGCACGAGCTCGACGTGCCCCAGAAGCGGGGCGTCTGGTGGTCGAGTCAGCAGCAACACATGGTGCACTGGTTCTCCGACGCGGTCACCCGTGGCTCCGGTGCGTTCACGCGCGCTGAGCCGAATACGAGCGCCCACACCACCTTATAATCGGCCGCTCGCGCCTGCCGGGTTCGTCTGGATGGCTGAGGCGCTCGGTAGTAAGGCACGCGCCGTCGTGCAGGCTGCTGTGATGCCGCAAGGGCTGAGTCTAATTCGCGCAGGCGCCCTGGGCTGCTCCGCCGTCACCTGCCTTGGCGCCGAGTCTTTGAGTTGACGCAGCAGCGCCTGAGATAATGATCCCCATGCCCGAAGAAGCCTCACTCGTCTCGATCTGGCCCGAGTACGTCATCCCCACGCTGCAAGTCCTCTCAGACGGACAAAGTCGCCAGCGCCGCGAAGTCTTCGACGCCGTAGCCGACCGCGCAGGCGTCAGTGACGACGCACGTGCTGAGACCCTCAAATCTGGCGGTACCCGCTACGAGCAGCGCATGGGCTGGGTGCTGAGCCACCTCGGAAAGGCGAAGTGGGTCGACCGGCCCGAGCGCGGTCATTACGTCATCAATGACGCCGGCAGAGCTGCTCTTGCGAAATACCCCCAGGGTTTCGACTACGCGCTCGCACGCGAGGTCTTCGCCCCATTTTGGCCGGAGAAGGCTAAGACCGCTGCGCCAGCGTCGACGCCTGTGCAACCATCCGATGAGATCTCCGACCCGATCGAGGTCATCGAGGACGCAGTCTCCCGTATCGAGGCGAGCGTCGGTGAGGATCTGCTCGACCGGCTTCGCAATAGCCACCCCGACTTCTTCGAGCAGGCGGTCGTCGACCTGCTCCTCAAGATGGGCTACGGCGGCGCAGCACAGCGAGGCCGACGCATCGGTGGTTCCAACGACGAGGGCATCGACGGGCTTATCGACCAAGACGCCCTCGGCCTCGACCAGGTCTACATCCAGGCCAAGCGCTACAAGGAAGGCAACAACGTCGGCCGCGAGCCGATCCAGGCTTTCGTCGGGGCACTGCACGGCTTCGGAGCCTCGCGCGGCGTGTTCCTTACGACCAGTGCGTTCACCTCAGGCGCGATCGACTACGCCAAGAAGGTGCAGTCGCGCATCATCCTCATCGACGGCGCAAAGCTCGTCGACCTGATGGTTGCTTACCGCGTCGGCGTGCAGGAGAAGCAGCGGTTCAGCGCTGTCGAGGTCGACGAGGACTACTTCGAGTAACCGTTAGTGGTGACGCCGCTTCATGGTGGCCTGCGCTAAGACCATCCGACAGTTGTGTCCATTGAGATGCGGTCTGCGTCCGTTGGACGCACGGAGACCCGTGCTTTGCGACGTCCACTTGGGTAGGCTCTGATGGACACGAAAAAGCCAGCGCCCGAGCGATGGGGCTTTGTGAGATGACAGCGAAGATGGCACTTTTTCGCTAGTTGGCATCCCAGTGATTATGCGGAATTTCTCCGTAATCACGTTTGGTTTAGTCGGTGTTTTGCCAACGAAGTTGGCATTGTTTCTGGATGTGCTGCTTCGCTCGCTAGGGCCACACCCAGCCCCTCCTCCCTCGGGCTTGCGATGCGCTCCGAAGGTCAATGGCCCTGCGGCTGCGCCTTGTTCGCGAAACCGCTTCAAAGTACAGGCGAGTTTTTCTCGGGAAACGGCCCAGGTTTCAACGTGAGGTGCGAGAGCAGTCATGCTCTGAAGTAGCATTTGTGAACAAAAAATATGTACATCTTTATGCTCATGTTCACCTAACTCGAGGAGGGTGACCTCTGAGGTTAGGGGAGCATTCCGAGAAACTGATGCGGGTCGAGTGCCGGCCGATTCGATGCCTCCAGGCGCTCTCGGAATGACGGGTCAATGTCACCCACATACAACCACCCCATGAGGTGCTCGTGTTCTTCGAGCCCGTGCATGGCTCGCACTGGGTCGCTGTTCGCGAGCACTCCGGTGCGCCACATCACGCCCCACCCGGCTCGCCACAGTGCGAGTTCGAGCAGGTGCCCGGCGCCAGCCGCAGTCGCGTGTTGCTCCCACTCTGGCACGAGCGGGTGCTCGGTGGAGCTGGCGATGACCGCGATGAGGAGTTCTGCCCGGTATGGCTTGGAATTGCGTTCTCCCGGTTCACGGGTGGTCCCTGCGGCCGCGTCGAGCGCATCGGCTAGACGGCCCCGATCCTCGCCCCGCAACACGATGAGTCGCCACGGGCGCAACGCCTTATGGTCGGCAACCGGGGTGACCGCGGCGAGGAGCTCGCGGAGTTCGTCGTCGGTGGGGGTGTGTGGCCCCACTTTCGACACTGAACGCCTGGTCGCCATGGCCTCGAGTACCTCGTCGTCAAAGAATTTGCCCTGTGTCATCCCTGAACCTCTCCAATCTGAATGTTTGCCGAGCAAGGCCAGCCTATCCTCGCTTGATTACTGCTCGGCCAGGTCATTAGGCTTAAGCAATGACACAAACACCAGATCATGGCCCAAACCCATATACCGTTAACATCGAAGCATCGACCCGTGCAAACACCAATTTCCGCACGACAGTATGGACGGGGGAGCTCATGCAGCTCACCCTCATGTCGATTCCTGTCGGAGGCGATATCGGTCTCGAAGTGCACGACGATACCGATCAGTTCTTGCGACTTGAACAGGGTCGCGGTCGGGTACAAATGGGACCTTCGCCCGAAGAGCTCTCGTTTGATGAAGAGGTCGCCGACGACTGGGCCGTGCTTGTGCCCAAGGGCATGTGGCACAACATCACCAACATCGGCGACGTTCCGATGAAGGTCTACAGCATCTATGCTCCACCGCATCACGCGCCGGGCACCGTGCATGAAACACAGGCGGATCAGGATCACGACCACTGATCGCGGCAAGTGAACACGGGGGCGAGTCTGCCCCCGTGACCGCCAGCGAGTGGTGGTATTCGAAACTCATCCGTCGTTCCCGAGACGCCGAGCAGCGCATGCCCAAAGGGCTGCGCGACAAGGTGGCGTCAAATGGTCTGCGCCAAATCACGGCGGGTGCCCTGCAATCGTCTGGCGATCAGGCGGTCAACGCATCGACGGTGCTGCCCTGGGTGCTCGCGTCACTCGGGGCCCCGGCTGCGTTGACGGGACTTCTCGTGCCGATCCGCGAGTCTCTCTCGATGTTGCCGCAAGCGCTACTTACCCCACTCGTTGTGCGGGTGAAGCATCGCAAATGGATCTTCGTAGTTGGCGCGCTCGTGCAGGCGGGGGCGGTCGCGGTGATGGCGTTCATCGCAGCGCTCGGCTCAGGGCTTGCAGCGGGCGTCGGCATTCTCGTCGCGCTCGCGATCTTTGCGCTCGGTCGATGCCTCTGCTCGATCGCGTCAAAAGATGTGCAGGGACGCACGATTCCGAAGGGCGAACGGGGGCAGCTCAATGGTATTTCAACCACCGTTGCAGGCATTGTTGCGATCACCCTGGGCCTTGCGATCAGAGCGTTTGTGGGAGCGGAACTCGCAGCTGCTCGCCTCGCCTGGTTGCTCGCCGCGGGTGCAGCGCTCTGGGTGGGGGTCGCGGTGATCTATGCCGGAGTGCGTGAACCTGCGAGTGAGGAAGCCCCAGAGGCGCAGAGCACCGAGGTCGCTCCAGCCAAACCGTTTCATGGGCTCTCTCAGGCGGTGCAATTGTTGCGTGAAGACGCGCGTTTCAGGCAGTTTGTCGGGGTCCGCGGGTTGCTTCTCGTTTCGTCGCTGAGCCCTCCGTTTATCGTGACGCTGTCGATCCAGTCTGGCGCGTCGAGTCTCGCGGGGCTTGGCGGGTTCATTATCGCTTCTGGGCTTGCTGCGCTCATCGGCGGAAGGCTGTTTGGCAGGCTCGCAGATCGCTCGAGTCGCAAGGTCATGAGTATCGGGGCAGGGGTTGCTTCGGCGATCATTCTCTCGGCCGTGATCGTCGCTACGCTTGCCGAGGCTGGCAGTGCGTCGGCATTCCAATCAGACGCGAGCTGGTGGGTAAACCTGTTCTACATCACGGTGTATTTTGCACTCACGCTCATGCACACGGGCGTGCGCATCGGCCGCAAAACGTATGTGGTCGACATGGCAGAGGGCGATACTCGCACCACCTATGTTGCAGTCTCAAACACCGCAATGGGCATCATTCTTCTCGTCGTGGGTGGGGTGAGCGCGCTGCTCGCGACCGTGCACGTCTCGTGGGCGCTGCTGTTGCTCGCGGCGATGGGCCTCGTCGGCGTCTTTGCAGGCGCAAAACTGCCCGATGTCTCACGCAGTTGAAGTGAAGCCCGTATTGTTCTCAATAATACGGGCTTTACCATGAATTAGGTGAAAGCGCCAGGATGGTTGATCCTTGCCAGCTGATGACAACTAAGCGGATACGTTTACTGTTCCGCTGACGTTATTGATATTGGTGAGCTGTGTAGCTTCTAGCCGCTAACCCAAAGCTACCTCGCGGCTGTTGCCAAGTACTGTGTCAAAATAACGGTTATTGCCAACTTGATTGAGTTATTGCCAACTTCACTGTCACTATTGCCAACTTCGCTGTCAATTCACAGGCTTAGCTCTTCTTCATACGTGCGGCGATTTCGATCGGATCAACTCCGGCACGGATTCCCTCGGCGATAGCCTGCGCATACACGCGGGATTCGCGATGCGCGTTCTCGTAGTGCGGCAGCAGAGCGCGGTTCTCGTCGTCAACGAAGTACAGAATCTCAAGGCCTTCGTGGCGGAACTGCCACTCACCCGACTCCGGCTCCGTGCTTCGCACTCGGATCAAGATGCTGGGCGCATCGACTCCCACATTCCCCAGCTGCCGCATGTTGGGATCGAGCAGAAGCTTGTGCTCGTCAGAGGTCACAACGAGGTGACCCGTGTCGCGCCCGCCTGGTCGGTGGTTCTCCATACCGGCAATCTGCTCGGGACTGAACTTCTTTGTCGCTTTCGGTCCCATCGCAAGCAACGTATTGGACTTCGTCTCCCTGATGATCGCAGCCACGGGACGCGGCCGAAGAGCGTGCCCAAGTTCATCGCCGATCGCAACAAGCAGCCCCGCGGCAGCCGCGCAGTCGGCCTCTATGCCGAAGAGCTCGCCTACGACGCTGGTGGCGGCGCTCAGTTCTTCCTCAGGCGTCCCCCTCTGGCCCACAGACACAAGTCTCCCTTTTCTGTCCGCAGCCCGTTCAGCCTTCAGTCGGCTCGCTTTACCCATACTCAGACTGCTCCGTTGTTGGGCTCCGCACCGACACCGTCGGCGAACACCTCCGCCTGCTTCAGCACGAGCTCCACAGCCTGCTCCTCCGCGTCCGGCGGGTAGTCGTAGCGGGCCAGGATCCTGCGCACCTTCGAGCGCATCGTCGCGAGCACCGACTCCTTGAGGTTCCAGTCGATCGTCGCTGACTGCTGCACAGACTTCACGAGGTCCCGAGCGATTGCTTTCAGTGTCTCGTCGCCGAGCTCCAGCACGGCGGAGTCGTTCTGCACGACAGCGTCGTAGAACGCGACTTCATCCTCGCGAAGGTCCAGCTGCTCGAAGCGATTCTGGTCGTCGCGGACCTGCTTCGCGAGCTTCACGAGCTCCGCGATGATCTCAGCAGTGGACAGAGACCGGTTCGTGTAGCGCTTCACTGCCTCGTCGAGCATCTCCGAGAACTTCCGCCCCTGCACGATGTTCTTTCGCTGCACCGTGCGGATCTGGTCGTTCAGGATCTTGCGCAGGAGCCCCATCTGGAGATTTGGCTTGTCCTTGCCCGCGAGCGAGTCCAGGAACTCGTCGCTCAGGATCGAGATCTCAGGTGTCTCGACGCCCGCCAGCTTGTAGACGTCGACGACGTCCTCGGCGGCGACCGCCTCGTTGAGTAGCTGCCCGAGCGCGGTGTCGATCTCCACCGCGCCGGAGCCGCCCTTGCCGGAGTCGGGGTTCAGGATCTTCAGGATCGCCGCGCGCACGTCCGTGAACAGCCGCACATCGTCGCGGATCGCCGCTGCCTCGTCGCGGGCACCCGCCAGCGCGAACGCCTTCGCCAGTGCGAGCACTTCGTCGTTGAACCGCTTCGTGCGGTCGGGGTCAGCCATCACGAAGTCGAGCACCTTCGCGTACTCGGCCAGACGCTGAGACGACGACAGCCCGGGGGAGGCGTCGTACGAGACGCCGTGCAGGATGCCGCACACGATGTCGTGCTTCTCCAGCATCGCGTTCACGATCTCCTCGATCGGCACGCCCGCCTGGTCACGGTCCGAGGGCGAGTACTCCTGCAGCGCTTCCTGGAGGTTGGCGAACAGCCCGATGTAGTCGACGATCAGCCCGCCGGGCTTGTCGCGGAACGTGCGGTTCACGCGTGCGATCGCCTGCATCAGCCCAGCGCCCTGCATCGTCTTGTCGACGTACATCGTGTGCATCGACGGCGCGTCGAAGCCGGTGAGCCACATGTCGCGCACGATCACGAGCTCCAGCGGATCGTCAGCGTTCTTCGCCCGGAGCTTCAGGTCCTTGCGCACGTCCTTCGAGTGGATGTGCGGCTGGAACTCGGCGGGGTCAGCAGCCGATCCGGTCATGACGACCTTGATCTTGCCCTTCTCAGGGTCATCTGAGTGCCAGTCTGGCCTGAGCGCAACGATCTTCTCGTAGAGGCGCACAGCGATCCTGCGGCTCATCGCGACGATCATGCCCTTGCCAAGCATCGCCTCGCGTCGCTTCTCCCAGTGCTCGACGATGTCCTGCGCCACGAGGTCGAGACGCGACTCTGCGCCGACGATCGCCTCCAGCCGCGACCAGCGCGACTTCGCCGCCGTCGCGGTGTCTTCCTCCACGGTCTCGGTGATCTCGTCGGCGAGCTCGTCCAGCGCTGCGAGATCAGCGTCCGAAAGCTCGACGCGGGCGAGCCTTGACTCGTAGAAGATCTTCACCGTGGCGCCGTCGTCCACGGCGCGTGTGAGGTCGTAGACGTCGATGTAGTCGCCGAACACGGCACGGGTCGATTTGTCGTTCGACTCGATCGGAGTGCCCGTGAAACCGAGATAGGTCGCCCCGGGCAGCGCATCGCGCATGTGCTTCGCGAGGCCCGCCTTCAGTCTGCCATGGCGGTCGAGCGTCTCGCCGAAGCCGTACTGGCTGCGGTGCGCCTCGTCGGCGATCACGACCACGTTCCTGCGGTCGGTGAGGACCGGATTAGTATCCCCGTCCTCGCCAGGGGCGAACTTCTGGAGCGTCGTGAACACGATGCCGCCTGACACGCGCCTGAGCTTCTCGCGCAGGTCTGTGCGCGTCGATGCCTGCACCGGTGTCTCTGGCAAGATGCGCGCCGGTGCGAAGGTCTCCCCGAACAGCTGGTCGTCGAGGTCGTTGCGGTCGGTGATGAACACGAGCGTCGGGTTCGCCATGCGCGGGTCCCGCATGATCTTTGCCGCGTAGAACACCATCTCGAAGCTCTTGCCCGAGCCCTGCGTGTGCCAGACCACGCCGCCTCGCCGATCGCCGTCAGGGCGCGAGGCGGACACCGTGGACTCGACCGCGGCATTGACCGCCCAGTACTGGTGGTACTTCGCCACCCGCTTCACGAGCGTGCGCGTCGGCTGGCCGGTGCTCTTGTCCGTCACCGTCTCGTCGCTGAACACGACGAAGTTCTTCAGAATGTCCAGGAACCGCACCGGCTCGAATACGCCCTTGACGAGCACCTCAAGCGCGGGGCGGTCGGTGACGACGTCGCGCCCCTCGATCGTCTTCCACGGCGCATAGTGCTCGAACGCGCCTGAGTAGCTGCTCATCGCGGCCGACATGCCGTCAGAGATCACCGTCACCGCGTTCGGCACGAACACCGACGGGATGTCCTGGCGGTACGTCTGCACCTGGTTCCACGCTGATTTGAGCGTCGCATTCTCCGCCGCCGGGTTCTTCAGCTCCAGCAGCGACACAGGCAGGCCGTTCAGCATTACGAGCACGTCGGGGCGGCGGTTCTTGCCGTTCTCGATGATCGTGAACTGGTTGATCGCGACCCAGTCGTTGTTGCTCGGCTCGTCGAAGTCGACGAGCTGGAGTCGCGTCGTGCGCAGCGTGCCCTCGGCGTCGCGATGCTCGACCGGCACGCCCTCGACGATCAGCCTGTGAACGCGCGCGTTCTCGTCGATCGCGCTCTGCGACTCGGCGCGCCGCAGCGTCTTGACCGCCTCAGAGATCAGCGCAGGGCTCGTGTCAGGGTTGATCCGACGAATCGCTTCCCGAAGTCGACCCCAGAGGATCACGTCCTCGTGGGACTCTCGCTCGGAGGACGGCTCGCCCGGTGCGATGTCCGGTCCGTGCAGCACTGCGTAGCCGAGTTCCGCGAAGTACTCCAGCGCGGCCTGCTCGACGACGTTCTCGTTGAAGGAGGTCATCAGGGAACCTCCACGTCTGCAACTCGGATGCGGCCTGAGAGGAGTTCGGGCAAGAGAGCGTCGCGGAGCTCAGTTAGTCGCTGGTTCTCGGACGAGAACGAATCAACGCGCGCAAGGAGCCCACGGGCAACAGACGAGAAGGCCTCCTGCTCCGCAGCTGATACAACAGGCGCCATCCAAGTTGGCATCGCATCTTTTGCAAGATGGAGCACCGTAGTTCCCGTGACGTGATTGCGGCAGTGCTGCCGGAACGATTCGCTGCTTAGAAGTCCGAGGAGATACTCGACAGGCATTGTGTCTTTCGGGCGGAGAATAGCGAGATCGAGCGAAGCGACGAGCGTGTTGTGCGCCTCGCTAATTGGGACACGCACCCCGCGACCTACCACCTCTGCTCCTTGGGTTAGGTCGGTTTGCGCCACGACGATCTCACCAGGAGCTACCACCTGCTCGGTCTTGTACGGACCAACGTAGGGCTTCAGGCCATCCTGTTTATACCCGCCGTTGCGGTCGATGCTCTTGAGCGTCACGAGCGCAACAGGTGACTCTGATAGCTCCGCACTCTTATAGGAGCGACCTCTTGTGATCGTCGCGACGTCACTCAACGGCAGATTAGAAATGGATCGTGAAGACTCCAAGAGGCGAGAAAACTGCGCACTGAAGAGCCTATCCAGGAGTGAAATCGCCCGCCGGTTCGACTCAATCTTGTCGTCGAGTGCGCCGAGCGTCGCCGCGATCGCGCGCTGCTCTTTGAGCTCAGGAAGGTCGATCTCGAACGAGCTCAGAGAATCGAGCTGCACTCTTTGTCTGCCTGAACTTCCATTCATCGAACTAATCGCATGGTCTCGGATCTCAGGTGAGGTAAAAAGATAGTACGCAAAGTCGGTACTGGAGATTCCCTCTTTCCCACGAATCACAATGAACTCCGTAGACCCGAAAGCCGGGGTACCTTGCCGGTCGACGGCCGCACGATAAATCGACGTTTTCCCGTTCTCCAGCGACGGAGTGATTCGCGCCATCAGAACATCACCGTCACAGAACTTCATGCCGCCGCCGTACGGTTTATCCTGTGTCGCTGACACGTCCCTGGTGAACGGGACAAGACTCGCCATATCGACGAAAGGAGCACTCATGCCCTTGGTGAGCTTCACAGTCGGGTTGAGGTCAAATGCTTCACCGAGGGTCATGCTAGTCACTGAAGACCACCCAGCCGCAGTCGGACCTCGTTCTCAAGCTCGCGTCCACGCTCGAACTCGGCGAAGAGCTCGCTCGTCAAGCGCTCGATCTTCTCGTCGATCGGCTCGTCATCGACCTCGGCCTCCTCAGCGCCGACGTAGCGGCCAGGAGTGAGCACGAAGCCGTGCTCCGCGATCTCCTCGATCGTCGCTGACTTGGCGAATCCGGGCACGTCCTCGTACTCGCCGTCATGATTGCGCCACTCGTGATAGGTGTCTGCAATCTGCGCGATATGTTCATCCGACAGCACGCGCAGCTTGCGAGTCTCCATGTCGCCAAGCTTGCGGGCGTCGATGAACAGCACCTCGCCCTTACGAGCACGGTGACCGTTGCCATCTCGCCCCTTAGAGACGAACCACAGCGCCACTGGAATGCCCGTGTTGAAGAACAACTTGTCGGGCATCGCAACAATGCAGTCGACGAGTCCCGCCTCGACGAGCTTCTGGCGGATCTCACCGTTCCCTCCTTCTTTGGAGCTGAGGGAGCCGTTCGCGAGGACGAAGCCTGCGGTTCCGTTCGGTGCCAGGTGATAGATGAAATGCTGGGCCCAAGCGAAGTTGCTCCCTACCTTGCCCGGTGCGGGCGTGCCGTACTTCCAGCGAGGGTCGTCCGCGAGGCTCGCGTCCCACCACTCCTTCTGGTTGAACGGCGGGTTCGCGATCACGAAGTCCGCGCGCAGATCAGGATGCAGGTTCTCGGTGAACGAGTCAGCCGAGCGCACGCCCATGTCAGCCTCGATGCCGCGCAGCGCGAGGTTCATCTTCGCGAGCTTCCACGTCGTGTCGGTGAACTCCTGGCCGTAGACGGAGATGTCCGTGCGCTTGCCGCCGTGTGCCTTCACGAACTCAGCCGACTGCACGAACATGCCGCCCGAGCCTGCCGCGGGGTCGTACACGCGACCCTTGTACGGCTCCAGCATCTCGACCAGCGTCTTGACGACCGAGCGAGGCGTGTAGAACGCGCCGGCGTCCTTGCCGGTCTCCTTGCCTGCGAACTGGCCCAGGAAGTACTCGTACACGCGGCCCAGCACGTCGTCTGCGCCATGGTCATCGGTCTTCATGAAGCCGATCGAGCCGATGAGGTCGACGAGCTCGCCGAGGCGTTTCTTGTCGAGGCCGTCGCGGCCGTAGTTGCGCGGCAGTACGCCCTTGAGCGTCGGGTTCTCCTTCTCGATGAGATCCATTGAGGTGTCGATGAGTTCACCGATCTCAGGCTGCTTCGCCGAGTCCTGGATCGTGCCCCAGCGGGCTGCTGCTGGCACCCAGAAGACGTTCTGGCTCGCATACTCGTCGCGGTCCTCCAGGAAGCCGTCGATGCGCTCGGGCTTGATGCCCTCCGCCGCGAGCTCGTCCTTGAGCTGCGCGCGGCGCTCCTCGAAGCGGTCGGAGATGTACTTCAGGAACACGAGACCGAGCACGACGTGCTTGTACTCGCTCGGCTCCTGGTTCCCGCGGAGCTTGTCCGCGGCGTCCCACAGGGTCTGCTCAAGGGTTCGTTGCGGCTTGGCCGAGGCCGACTTTCTCGCCATATTTTTTTAGCTCCTTCGCGCGCGATCGCGCTTCCAGATGAAGTATCAGGTGTTAGGAGCGATCCTATCGAGGGCCTACGACACTGCTAAACGAAGCGCCCGAACTGCGCTGGCGATGACCCGGGTCGTGGGTCTCAGATCATCCGAGAGTCAACGCAGCGGGCAGGGAGCGACTTGCTCCCTGCCCGCTGTCTCTCAGACCACTGCCGGCGTCTCTCAGACCACTGCCGACGGCTGCTGCATCCGCTGCTGGTAGCTGTGGATCGCGTGCCACTCAGGGATCATCAACCCGTGCTTCGCGAGCAAACCCCAGTAGCCCAGCGGGTCCTCTCCGCCCGCTCCAAGCTTCGCTGCGCGCTCCATGGTGAGCTCCACGAACCGACGCTCGTCGCGGGCGAGGCGTGCCTCGTACTCGACGCGAGTCTCGTCGTCCAGCTCGTCGGGCTCACGAATGCAGTCCTCACACTCGCATCCCTCCTCGTCATCGAAGAGCCCCAGCATGTCCCGGAGCAGCTCGATCGTTCCCTCCAGGTATTCCAGCTCTTCATCGATCTCCGTGACCAGCTCGTAGGCTGCCCCCATAGCATCGCTCGCAGCAGCGATCTCCGAGACCTCGGCCGCCAGCACCGTTGCGCCGCGGTTCTCAGGGTCCCACGGGATCAGCGCGGTCGCGAGCGCGTCGATCTCGTCCAGAGCTGCGTACCTCGCCACATCAGCGGGCGAGCCGTCCTCGAAGTCGGACGGGGTCCGCATCCAGGCCCGGTCCGCCTCCGCACAGGCCTGCAGCGCTGCGCGCACTGCCTGCTCGTCGCCAGCGCGCATCGCCGCCTCGAACTCGTGGTGCTTGTCGCTCATCGTCTGGATTGCTCGCAGTACTGCATCGAGTTGCGCCTGCTCAGCCTGTGTCATCGCTGCTGTCTTCATCATGGTCTTGCTCCGTTCTGATTCTTTGCGCTCCTGCGCGAGGGCCTCGGCGACTGTCGCCGAGGCTGTGTTCTCTCGTCGGAGGCGGCGTCCTGTGCCGCCCCCGGTTGTCTTTGCTCTCTGGCGCGTGCTACTTCACCGCGATCATCGAGCGGCCCTTCAGCTTCTTGCCATGCTTCAGCAGCACTCCGGCGAAGGAGAGCTCGATCGCCAGCCACATCTCCAGCATCTCGGAGGCAGCGCTCATCGCTTCGTCGATCTCGTGGGCGTCGCCACCGGCCTCGGCTGCCGCCAGCTCGGCGAAGTGATCCTCCACGCCGAGGCGCATGGCCTTCGCCCCGCCCTCCGCGATCGTGATCGTTCCGGGAGTGTCCATCGGGATCGCGTCACGAGGCACCACAACGATCAGCGGCATCTTGCCCGTCGGATCCTTGCGAATCTTCATGTTGTCGAATGCGAGGTTCAGCTGCTTGTTCGTAATAGTCATGTTCATTTCCTCTTCTCGATTTGCTGCGCGCAGCGCTCATCGCAGCGCGCTCGTCTGGACGAGTGCGTCTCACCCGTCTCACATGCTTTTCCGGGCGCGGCGTCATGCCGCGCCAAGCTCTGCTGCTCGCTGTGCTCGTCACAGCGCTCGCTTCGCAGGCTCCGCCAGGGGCGCAGGGCTCGCAGAGGCAGGCGCTTCTCACCTGTCTCACCAGCTTCTCGGGGCGGCAGTGTTGCCGCCCTGTGCTCTCTGTGTTGCTACCTGGCTGCGATCACCGCAGCCAGGGGCCTGTCGCACGCGTGTGCGCGTGCTGTACTTCCCGCGCGGCGTCCGTGCCGCGCTCTGTGCCTCTCGCGCGGCTTCCGGGCCGCGCTTCTCGCGCTCGCACATGCTGCGCGGCGACTCGTCCACCCGATCCGACGCTTGCGGCGTCGGGGTAGGGCTTCAGCTGGCCGCTTCCGGCGACCACCTATGACAGCTTCTGAAGGAACTAGACTTTAGCTCCTCTGCCTCAGCGGGATTCCCTTCTCAGGTTTTCCCCCGGGCAGTGCTCTGCACTGCCACACACGAGCCGGAGTAACCTCTGCAAAAACAGCTCGTGAATCGTCATGATGCCCGTCCCGGGTATCGAGTAGTGAAGCTAAAGTCTAGTAAGCAAAAATGTGACAGAGATGTGAACACTCCGTCACTAGTCTCTATCGTTACTGGATTGTTACCACGTTTGTTTCTCTGCGATACAGCACACCACGCGGAGCCGCCCCGCTCACGCGGGGCCGGGAGCCTCCCTGATGAGCACGGCACGTCCGCCGCTGCTCGCGCACGAGACCGGAGGACGCTCCCATGGTTACTACTGTTTCTTCTACTTCTACCTCTGCTGCTACACCCGGCAACACAGCGCAGACGCCCACCGTCTGGCTCGGCTGCATGTTTCATTTCAATGCCGGCTATCTGGTCGGCGACTGGTACGACGCCGCAGAAGCAAGCACAGTCACCGTCGCTGAGCTGCACAGAGGCACGGGCCTAAACCCTGCCGGCTGCGAGGAGCTCTGGTGCTACGACACTGAGTACATGCTCGTCGACCGCGAGATGAGCCCTCACGAGGCCCAGCAGCAGGCCGAGGCTCTGCTCGCCGTGGAAGAGCACCTGCGCCCGGCCCTGCGGGCCTGGGTCGCGAGCGGCGACTACGTCGCCGAGGGTGACGGCAGGAGCGACGTGCCTGCCCTCGGCGATTTCCACGACCGCTACTGTGGGAACTGGGACTCCTTCGAAGAGTACGCGGCTGATCTCGTCGACAGCACGGGGATGCTGAACGGCGTTCCCGAGGAGGTCGCGCAGCACTTCGACTGGAAGAGCCACGCCCGCGAGCTGGCGCACGACTACGCTGTGCTGGACGCTCAGGCTCCGGCCTCCGGCGTGTACGTGTTCAGGAGCTGCTGAGCCATGTCTGCCAATGAGATCGCCGATGAGAAGTGGCAGCGCTTCTGCCTCGACTGCGACCCGCCCCGGCTCTGCACGAGGGAACTGCTGTTCTTCCCGGACCTCGGCGCGTACAGGGTGAGGGTCTGCCCCGAGCACGGCGCCTGCGCCATGGAGACCGTGGTCAGCACCGCAGAGGCAGCGCAACGATGACCGCGCTGCTTGAGCGCGAGCTCATCGTGCAGGAGGAGTGCGCCTCCCTCAGGCAGTACGAGCTCCAGGAGCTCCTCTCCGCGGCCGAGAGGGCAGCTCTGCTGTCTGTGTCCGTCGAGGACCTGCTGCGCCTCCTGGCGGTCGTCCAGGCCCAGGTGCACGCCTGCAGGAAGGCGGTGGTTCGCGAGGCCCGCGCGACAGGGCATAGCAATAGGGAGGTAGCAGCGATGCTGCGACTGCATGTCAACGACTTCGTGTCGCGGTTCCCAGAGCAAAGCTGAAAGATACCCCCGAGGCGCACTGCCTCGGGGGTATCTGCTTTCAGGAGACCAGCGTTTCGCTACGCCTCGATCCGGCGACGGATCAGGGCCGCGGCTGCGGCCCCTGCTCCCGCCAGCAGCAGCGCGCCGAGGCCGAGCAGGCCTGCGTTCGAGCCGCTCAGCGGATCACCGGTCACGGCGCCCTTCTTCACGTCGGTGACGACGGGCTGCTCGGGCTCGACGGGAGCCGGGGGCTCCTCAGGGGTCACAGGCCCATTCGAGTCGGTCGGCTCCTCGGGATCGGTCGGCTCCTCGGGATCGGTGGGCTCGTCGGGGTCGGTGGGCTCGTCGGGGTCGGTGGGCTGCTCGGGGTCGGTGGGCTGCTCGGGGTCGGTGGGCTGCTCGGGGTCGGTGGGCTGCTCGGGGTCGGTGGGTTCGTCCTCGATGGCGGTCATGGTGATGTTGCTGACGAGCCAGCCAATGACACCATTGATCGTGAACTCCTCCCACCCTCCGGGGAAGGTGCGGCCCGTCGCGACGAGGGTGTGGCCGCTGTCTGCCAGGACGAGGACGTCATTCTCTCCGGGCACGTACGACGGGAGGTCGCGCAGGTACCTGGTCGCACCATCCGGCATGCGCCACTGGGTGCCGGCCGTCCGCTCGCTCGCTCCTACCTGGGCCTCGTCGACCGTCGGCGGCGTGTCCAGCGCGTAGTAGTCGCTGCCGATGTTGCCGATCCACGCCCAGCCGGTGGCGCCGTCCGCCAGGACGACCTCGGCGAAGCCGTTCGTGCCGGGTCCAGTCCGCACGGAGTACGAGCTGTTCGGCGCGAGGACCGTGACGAGGTCGGAGGCGAAGTCGGCGGATGCTCGCACCGCCAGGCGCCCATGCGAGTGCATGCTCGTTGCGAGCTCCGGGGCGGCGGTGTGCGGGCGCACGTAGCTCGCGCCGCCGAGCACGTCGAGCCCGAGGGCTTCGAGCACCGGGAGCGGGTCGACGTCCACGCCGTCGAGCATGACCTTCAGGTGCAGATGCGGCCCGTTGGCGATGCCTGAGGCGCCCACCTCGGCAATCTGCTGGCCGGCGACGACCCGGTCTCCGACGGTGACGTGCTTCGACGGCTCCCACATGTGCGCGTAGAGCGCCTCCAGGACCTTCCCGTCGTGGGTTCCGTGCTCGACGACGATGATGCCAGCGCCGGTGGCACCGGAGGGCTCGACGACCCTCGACACCACCCCGTCGGCGATCGCGTAGATGGAAACGCCGTCGTCCGCGGCGAGGTCGATGGCGTCGTGGAAGGTTCCCGAGCCGAGCGAGGAGGGCACGCGCGGACCGAAGTAGGAGCTGACCCAGTAGTCGCCTGCCGCGATCGGAAGCGAAGCCGTCGATGCGGGCTGTTCCGCGGCAACGGTCGGCTCGACCGTGGGCTGCGATTCCGTGAAGGGGGCGGGGGCCGCGTGGGCGGCCGTGGGGGCCAGGAGCCCGAGAGAGATCATGCACGTCGCGGACGCGAGTGCGAGCTTGGTGGTCTTCATGGTGGTATTCCTTCGCTGGAGAGAGCGAGTCTGCTGAAGGGGGGCTCAGCCGCATGGCTGCTCCCTTGGGATGAGACGCGGGTGCGGCGGCGCCCCGCACGCGATCCTTCGCATGCGGGGCGCTACCGAGGTCCGCCCCTCGGGGCGCTACGAGGCGCTCAGCGCGTCCTCAGCGCCCGCCTTCGAGCGGGACTTGAGCCTGACCGCTGCGGCCGCGGCGCCTGCCGCGAGGAGCAGCAGCGCGATGCCGCCTGCGAGCAGCGGGGCGGAGGCGCCGGTAGCGGCGAGCGGGTCGCCGGTCACAGCGCCCTTCTTCACATCCAGCACAGGCTCTGCAGGAGCGGGCGGGGCGGGGCACGCTTCGGCGCTCACGTCGAAGGTCCACTCGGCCGTGGCGTCCTTCGCGAAGACGTAGCCTTCTGCGGGAGCGGCGGTCACGGTCACGATGTTCCCGTCACGCGACTGCGAGTAGACGACACCCTCGACCTCGGGGATCACGACGGTGCCCTCGACGCCGCACTCCTCGCTCTCGTCGAGCGTGGGGGCGACCGGGTTGGCGAACGGCGGGCACGCCTCGGCGCTGACGTCGAAGGTCCACTCGGCCGTGGCCTCCTTCGCGAAGACGTAGCCCTCGGCAGGCGCTGCGGTCACGGTCACGATGTTTCCGTCGCGCGACTGCGAGTAGACGACACCCTCGACCTCGGGGATCACGACGGTGCCCTCGACGCCGCACTCCTCGCTCTCGTCGAGCGTGGGGGCGACCGGGGTCACCGTGCTCTTGCCCGAGCCCTCAAGATCTTCGAGCGTGCGTGACACGAGGGTATTCCAGATCGAGTAGCCGGTGTAGCCAGCGCTCGTAGAGTAGCCCTCGACGCCTGCGTTGAAGTTCAGGAGCGTGTCAGTGTCGTTCGGGGCGGCCTTCATGGTCGCTCCGTAGAACACGCCGTCGGGGGCGACGGCGAACTCGACGGTGATCTCGTCGGTGCCGCAGCCGGTGACGGTGTACTCGCTCGCGGGCAGCGGAGCACGAACGGCCTCGAAGCCGGCCCAGTCCTGGATGTGCTCATCGGCGGTGTACTGGTAGAACTCGATCGAGTCGCAGTTCAGTGCGGACGCCGCGGGGTCTCCGGTCGCGAAGATGTTCCCGTCGTCGTCGATATCGAGGTTGCGCTGGTGGAATGTGAGCTCGTGGGTCGACCCGTTCCCGATCGGGGCCTCGAAGCGCCACTCGATGGCGTCCTCGGGGATCACGGTGCCCTTGTCCTCATCCACCCAGCGGCCGGTCGCGTACACGTAGTCCTTGTCCGTGGGGGTGCTGGGAATCGTGATGATCGAGTCCCGGAACTCTCGCCCGGCGTCGACGAAGACGAGGTCACGCGAGGAGCCGTCGGCGTCGGGGTCATTGATCGCCGACGTGAACCATCCGCTGAACGAGACCTCGGTGTGGGTGCCCACGTAGTCGCCGTAGGTCACCACCAGCTGGGTCCCGTCAGCAGAGGCGACCGCCTGGCCGATCTCCGTGCCGTCGGGCGACTTGATCGGGAAGGTGCCGGAGGCGACCCGCAGGTACTCGGGCATCTGCAGGACAGTCGTGTCGCCGGGGGAAGCGCCGGAGGGCACCTGGCCCTCGACGTCCACCCTCACGCTGCTGCCGACGTAGCCCTCCTCCTCCACGACGCTCACCGAGGTGAACGCGGGCTCGGTAAGGGCCGAGGCGCTGGCTGCGGACGCGCCTGCCACCAGGCCTGACACGGCGACGCCGAGCGCGAGCACGCTGGCACCGATCTTGCGAAGCCACCTGGGCTTCGACTTGCTGAGTCCGTCCTCCTGGACGGGGATGGGTCGGGTATTCATAAAGCAACCGCCTTACGCTTATTCGGCTCATCGGAATTGAGGGTGTAGGAGCGGTCTGAATCCGCCGGCTTCGAGCAACGACCGCGCAATGTAGTGGGTCAGGTTCCGGAACCCCAGCGCGGAGCCACGGAGGTGTTCGAGCCGACCATTG
>NZ_JAGDYL010000002.1 GCF_017565705.1 Leucobacter ruminantium | reverse complement strand
GGTCGCTGATATTTCGGGTGCCCCGGCGACCTGAGTTTCGGACGAACTGCTCGATCTGCGTCCCGTTGTCTTCGCACCATTCCACACCTCCGCGCTTGGGGTGTTGCGACAACCGATTGAATCCACCCTGCGATCCACGATCCGTGTGCAGCACACACCCACGCACGTCTCCGCGGCGAAGCACGGCGTTGTTCAACGCAGCTACCGCAAGTGCGGAGGTCATGCGCGCGTCGATGGAGTAGCCCACGATTCGGTTCGACCACACGTCTTTCACCGCGCACAGATACAGCTTGCCTTCACTCGTCCAATGCTCGGTGATGTCCGAAAGCCATAATTCGTTCGGGGCAGCAGCTACGAACTCGCGCTGCACGAGATCGTCATGCACGGGCGGGCCGGGCTTCCGACCTTTCCCACGTGTCTTCTTCCCGAATGCTGACCACCAGCCCTGGTCACGGCAGAGTCGCCACGCGGTTCGGTCGCACATTGATTCACCGAGGCTCTTCGCTTCGTCTGCGAGGAATCGGTACCCGAACTCGGGATCCTCAAGATGGGCGTCGTGGAGCGCGTTCGCGCGATACGCCTGCACGAGGTCACGTTCAGTCACTGGTGTGTTCAGCCAGCGGTAGTAAGGCTGGCGGGCAAGCTTCAATACCCGGCACGACACCACGACGGGAATCCCGTCGACGGCGAGCTCTGTTACGAGCGGGTAGAGCCTTTTCCCGGCAGGTGCGCCTGCGAGAGATACGCGGCCGCACGGCGAAGCACTTCGACTTCTTGCTCGAGGAGCTTGTTGCGTTTGCGGAGCTCACGAAGTTCAGCATTCTCAGACCGTGTGACACCGGGTTTCTGGCCCTGTTCGATGCGTTCTGCTCGGAGCCATTTATCGAGGGTGCCGACATGGATGCCAAAGTCTTTCGCGATCTGCGCGAGCGTCACTTCTGGGCCACGATCCAACGCGATTCGGATGACGTCGTCGCGGAACTCTTTCGGGTAACGAGGGGGCATAGGTTCATCCTTCCAGGCCAGCCGAAACTAGCCATGTTGAATGTCACCTAAACGTGCATCAGACCCATCTCTCCGGATTCGCGGCCGTCGTCTACCTGACTGCCCCCGTGTGCTACCTGGTGTTCGGAGTGATGCCCGTGTCCGCGTGGAGCGTCGACTTCTTCGCGCGGTTCATCCCCTACTTCGTCGTCAATCAGATCCTGTTCGTCGTCGTCGCCAGGGGGATGCGCACCTGGCGCGGCCAGCAGTACTCCCTCGCGCTCTTCCCCGTCTGGATCCGGGCCTGCTGGACGGCGGTGGCGAACGTGGCGTTCGGCAGGCCCCTGAACTTCGCGGTGACGCGGAAGGACGGCCGCGATCCCCGAGGGGTGCCGTGGCGCGAGATCTGGCCGCAGCTGGCGGCGATCGCGATTCTCGTCGTGGCGCTGCTCATCGGCATCGCGCGACTCGCTGTCGGAACGGCCGACGGCACGGGTACGCTCGTCAACACGGCCTGGGTCGTCTACGACCTCGTGGTGCTGAGCGTCATCGTCCAGGCGATCCGCTACCGCGGGCCGGCGACCCACCCCGTCACACCGACGGCCAACGAAGGAGCGGCATGAACCTCGTCACCACCGACCACGGCGACTTCTCGGTGATCTCGATCGCCGGCCGCCTCACCGCCTCCGGCGCCCCGCTGCTGCGGAACGCCGTGAACGACCTCGTCGACGAGGGGACGGCGCGGATCGTCGTCGACCTGGAGCAGACGGAGTTCGTGGATTCGTCCGGCCTCGGCGCGCTCATCGGCGGCCTCAAGCGGGCGAGGGTCGCCGGCGGCGACCTGCGGATCGCGGCCGTCCCGGAGGCGGTGCAGACCGTGCTGCGGCTCACCAACCTCGACCGCGTGCTCAGCCTTCACCCGACGCCGGAGACGGCGTTCGATGGACGCTGAGAGTCGGGATCCGGTCTCGCGGGAGATCCGCGGCGGCGTCGATCTCGCCTTCGCCGACCGCGTGCTCGACGAACTCGATGAGCTGTGGCGGACGGCCGCCTACGTCCCCGATCTCGATCGGACGCTGTTCGCACTCGCGATCAGCGAGGTGCTCACCAATATCGTGCGGCACGGCGGTGCGGCGACGGACGCGAGTGGAGCCGTGGCTGAGATCGTGGTCGAACTCGAGGTCGCCGAGAGCCGACTCGAAGCAGTGATCCGCGACAGCGCCCCTCCGGCCTCGATCGACTGGGAGGCGGTCGCGATGCCGGCAGCCGAGGAGGAATCGGGGCGGGGCCTCGCGCTGGCCCGGTCCGCGCTCGACGACTTCCGACACGACGCCGAGGCCGATGGGAACGTCTGGACCCTGCGCCGCGAACTGAGCTGACGGTCTGAAGGCCCGGGTGCCCGGCCTCTGGACGAACTGCTCGGCTCGAGCGCGATCGGTAGCGATCGCACACGAGCCGAGGGGAGGGGCCTCATGCGGGATCCGACGACCCCAGGGACCTCTTGACAACGACCGCTGACCGCTGTGTACTTAAGTCATTAACTAATTAAGGAATATACGAAATGGTCGCATCGGATTCGCTCAGCCTCGTATTCGCCGCGCTCGCCGACCCCACGCGCCGCGAGATCCTCTCGCGGCTGGCCGAGGGGCCGGCGACCGTGGGGGAGGTCGCGGCGCCGTTCTCGGTGAGCGCCCCCGCGATCTCGCAGCACCTGAAGGTGCTCGAGCGCGCCGGCCTCGTCTCCCGCACGGCGCAGGCACAGTGGCGCACGCTCACGATGCGGGCTGAGCCCCTCGACGAGGCATCGGCCTGGGTGGAGCAGCACCGCCGCGAGTGGAACCTTCGTCTCGACGTGCTCGAGAAGCACCTCGAGACCATGAAGACCATGAGGACCAGTGAAACCGAGAAGACCAGATCGATGATCCCGGATGCCGAGGAGGCAGAATCATGACCACCACCGATCCCTCACGCGCGGAGGCTCCCCAGTTCACCATCACGCGCGTCTTCGACGCCCCGCGCGACCTCGTCTGGCGCGCCTGGACCGAGCCGGCCGAACTGGCGCAGTGGCTGCACCCCTTCGGGGTCTCCACCGACAGCGTCTCGTACGACGTCCGCGTCGGCGGGCGCTACCGGTACACGATGACGAACGACGAGACCGGCGAGAAGTTCCCGACGGGCGGGGAGTTCATCGAGGTGGAGCCGTTCGACCGGCTCGTCTTCACCTGGGGCGAGCCCGACGCGCCCGTTGACGGAGCCCCGGTCATCGCGTTGACCCTGATCCCTCGGGGCGAGCGCACCGAGCTCGTCTTCCACCTGCGCGGGCTCGAGGGCAAGCCAGGAGACGGCTTCGTGTACGACGGCTGGGATGAGGCCCTCACGAACTTCGGACGGCACCTCGCAGGCGAGAAGCTGGGCTGAGCCGTGGCCGTCAGGATGGACAACGTCGGCATCGTCGTCGAGGACCTCGGCCCGGCGATCGAGTTCTTCGTCGAACTCGGGCTCGAACTCGAGGGCCGCAGCATGGTCGAGGGACCATGGGCCGGGCGCGTCACGGGCCTGGGGGATCAGCGCGTCGAGATCGCCATGATGCGCACCCCCGACGGCCACGGCCGCCTCGAACTCTCGCGCTTCCTGGAGCCCGATGTCGTCGCCGACAACAGGCGCGCCCCCGTGAACGCCCTCGGCTACCTTCGCGTCATGTTCGAGGTGGACGACCTCGACGATACGCTCGCCCGGCTCTCCGAGCGGGGCGCCGAGCTCGTCAGCGACGAGGTGGTCCAGTACCACGACGTGTACCGCCTGTGCTACATCCGAGGCCCGGAAGGGATCCTTATCGGGCTCGCCCAGAGCCTCCTCTGACAGTCCTCGGCGTCCGGGGGTCGGATGAGAGTGCCGCGATCAGAGCGGGTGGTTCGCGGGCTGATCTCGCGAGGGATCCCTCGCCCTGCCGCCCCTCGCGGCGCCGAATATGCGAGGGTGGAGGGGTGACCGAAGGGGAGGACCGGATGACGCAGCTGCCAGGCGAGCCGGAGACGGACGGTGCCGCCGTCGCGATCGTCACCGGCGGAAGCAGGGGGATCGGCGCCGAGATCGTACGCCGCCTGGCCCGCGCCGGCCTGCACGTATTGCTCGTCTACGGCAGCGACGACCGCGAGGCGGCCGCGACCGCCGAGCGCTGCACGACGGAGACCGCGCGGGTCGTCCCGTTCCGGTGCGACATCGCTGCGCCAGGGGCTCCGGAGGCCGTGTTCGACCGCGCGGATCGGCTCGGCACGCCGGTGGTGCTGGTCAACAACGCCGGCGTGACGGGGCGGATCAGCGCACTCGCCGAATCCGACCCGGAAGGGATCCGGCGCGCCATCGACGTCGACCTCACCGTGACGATCATGCTCTGCCGGGAGGCCATGATCCGCTGGACGGGCGGGGCGGAGGACCGCGCCCGCAGCATCGTCAACGTCTCGTCGGTCGCTGCCAAGACCGGGGCGCCGGGGGAGTACGTCTGGTACGCCGCGGCGAAGGCGGGCGTGAACGCCCTGACCACGGGTCTCGCGGTCGAGGCCGCTCCGCACGGCATTCGCGTGAACGCGGTGAACCCGGGCACGACGGACACGACGATCCACGCGCGAGCCGGGCGCTCCGACCGCGCCGCGGTGGTCGGAGCGCGCTCGCCGATGGGGAGGCCCGCGCAGCCCGACGAGATCGCCGCCGCCGTCGAGTGGCTCGTCGGCTCCGATGCGAGCTACGTCAACGGGGCGACTCTCGACGTCACCGGGGGCACGCGCTGAGGCCCGGCGCAGGACGGCCCGCTCGCGGCGCGCAAGCCCCCTGACACTGGGCGCGCACCGGCCTATCGTGGAGCGATGACCGTCATCATCGCCTTCCTCGCGAACGTGCTCGTCGCCATCGCCAAGACGATCGCGGCCCTGGTGACCTCCTCGGCGTCCATGGTCGCCGAGGCCGCGCACTCCTGGGCCGACGCGGGCAACGAGGTGTTCCTCCTCCTCGCCGATCGGCGCAGCGCGCATCCGAAGGACGCGCGCCATCCGCTCGGCTACGGCCGCCGCGCCTTCGTGTGGTCGCTCGTCGCAGCATTCGGCATCTTCACCGCAGGCGCGATCGTCTCCGTGATGCACGGCATCCAGGAGTTGGGGGCGGACGAGCCGGTCGAGAACCCGCAGCTGGCGTATCTGATCCTGGGGATCTCCTTCGTGCTCGAAGGGGCCTCGTTCGTGCAGGCCTTCCGGCGTTCGCGCCGTCTCGCGCGCGAGCGGCGGGCCTCGACCTGGGACTTCGTGCTGGGCACGAGCGACACGACGCTGCGCGCCGTGTTCTTCGAAGACGCCGCCGCGCTGATCGGCCTGTCGATCGCCGCCGCCTCGATCGGGCTGCACCAGCTCACCGGCGTCGCCGTGTGGGACGCGGTCGGTTCGATCCTCGTGGGGCTGCTGCTCGCGGTGGTGGCGATCGTGCTGATCGGGCGGAACATGGCGTTCCTCGTCGGCACGACGGTCACGCGCGAGGAGTGGCGGCGGGTCGGCGCCGCGCTGCTCGAACTGCCCGAGGTCGAGCGCGTCACCTACCTGCACGTCGAGTACGTGGGGCCGAACCGGCTCTTCCTCGTCGCGGAGGTCGATCTCGCGGGCGACGGCCGGGAGCACGAGGTCGCTTGGCGGCTCCGGGAGATCGAGCGAGGGATCGAGACCCACGAGGTGATCGAGAAGGTCGTGCTCTCGCTCTCCGTCGCCGACGAGGCCGCGCTCGAGTTCGGGCATCGCGCAGCCTCTTAGCTCCTCGGCGGAGCGGTGTCTCGGTGAGGGATCCCGGGGTTCACCGGCGCGAGGGATCCCTCATCGCCCGCCCCGGCCGCTGTTGCGCGCCCGCACCGCGAGCAGCGCGCAGCCGACGACCGCGACGCCTCCGAGGATCGTGGGCCAGCCGATGCGCTCGCCCAGCAGCAGCCCCGCCCAGAGGATCGTCATGACGGGCTGGGTGAGCTGCACCTGACTGACCTGCGCCATTGGACCGATGGCGAGGCCGCGGTACCAGGCGAAGAAGCCGAGGAACATGCTGACCGCGGCGAGGTAGGCGAAGGCGCCCCACTCGACGGGCGTGGCCGTCGGCGGGTGCTGTGCGATGGCGACGCCCGTGAGCAGGATCATCAGCGGCGAGGCGAGCACGAGCGCCCAGGAGATCGTCTGCCACGACCCGAGCGAGCGCGAGAGCAGGCCGCCCTCGGCGTAGCCGATCGCGCAGACGATCACGGCCGCGAACAGCAGCGCGTCCGAGCCGTGGAGGCCTGCGAGTCCGCCGCCTTGGACGGCCGCGAAGCCGATCGCGGCGATCGCGCCAAGAGCGGCGGCGAACCAGAACAACCGCGCCGGGCGCTCGCCCGTTCGCAGTACCGCCGCTACGGCGGTGGCGGCGGGGAGCAGGGCGACCACGACCGCGCCGTGGCTGGCGGGCGCGGTGATGAGCGCGAAGGAGGTGAGGAGCGGGAACCCGGCGACCACACCTCCTGCTACCACGGCGAGCTGCGCCCACTGGCGCCCGCGTGGAAGCGGCTGCCGGGTGACGAGCAACGCTGCAGCCGCGAGTAGGGCGGCGATCACGGCGCGGCCCGACCCCACGAACAGCGGTGACATGTTCCCGTGCTCGACGGCGATGCGGGTGAACGGCATGGTGAACGAGAACGCGGTCACGCCGAGCAGGCCCCACCCGATACCGGCGCGAGAGGTCAGTAGCGGTTTCGATGAATCGAGAGTAGCGGTATCGTTGTCTGTCATGACCAATAGTAGCAGTGACCGCATCGTCGCGGCGCTCCGCGAGTGGGTGGCCACCGCGCCGGCGGGCGCTCGGCTGCCATCGACGCGCTCGCTCGTCGCCCGCTTCGAGGCGAGCCCGGTGACCGTGCAGAAGGCGCTCCGCACGCTCATCGGGCAGGGGATCATCGAGTCGCGGCCGGGCGTCGGCACCTTCGTGCGGGCGGTGCGCACGGCCCGCCCGCACGACTACGGGTGGCAGACCGCTGCGCTCGGCGCGCCGCCGCAGCGCATCCCCACCGCGTCCGCCGCGCTGCGCGCGGCTCCGAACGACGTGATCGCGCTGCACTCCGGCTACCCCGACAAGCAGCTCCTGCCCGAGCGCCTGGTGCGGGCCGCATTCACCAGAGTCGCCCGCAGCGAGGCCGCGGTGAACCGCTCGCCCGCGGCCGGCCTACCCGACCTGCAGTCGTGGTTCGCGGCAGAGCTCGGCGAGGCCACCCCGTCCGGGTTCGCCCCGCCCGCGGCGAGCGACGTCGTCATCCTGCCCGGCAGCCAGAGCGGGCTGAGCACGCTCTTCCGCACCCTCGTCGGGGCCGGCCGCCCCCTGCTCATCGAGTCGCCGAGCTACTGGGGCGCCATGCTCGCGGCGGCCCAGGTCGGGGTGCAGCTCGTGCCGATCCCGAGCGGGGTGCACGGGCCGAACCCCGACGACCTGGAGCGCGCCTTCGCGCAGACCGGTGCGCGCGCGTTCTACGCGCAGCCCACCTTCGCGAACCCGAGCGGCGGGCAGTGGTCGCCCGAACTCGCCGAGCGGGTGCTCGGCATCGTGCGCGACCACGGCGCGTACCTCATCGAGGACGACTGGGCGCACGACTTCGGCATCACAAATGACCCGGCTCCGCTCGCCGCACGCGACGATGGCGGCCACGTCGTCTACATCCGATCCCTCACCAAGAGCGTCTCGCCGGCCGTGCGCGTCGCCGGCCTCATCGCCCGGGGCCCCGCTCGCGACCGCATCCTCGCCGACACGCAGGCGCAGGCTATGTACGTCAGCGGTGCGCTGCAGGCCGTCGCCCTCGACGTCGTGACGCAGCCCGCCTGGCGCACGCACGTGCGCTCGCTGCGCGCCCAGCTCACGTCGCGCCGCGATCTGCTCGTCGGCGCGATGAGGGATCACGCCCCGGCCGCGCACATCGAAGCCGTGCCTCGGGGCGGCCTGAACCTCTGGGCCAGGCTCCCCGACGACACGGATCTGCACCGCCTGGTGCGCGACTGCGAGGCCGAGGGCGTGGCGATCGCCGCGGGGGACGACTGGTTCCCGGCCGAGCCCACCGGGCGCTACCTGCGCCTCAACTACTCCGGTCCCAACCCGGGCGCCTTCGAGGAGGCCGCCCGCGTGATCGGTGCGGCCATCGAGGCGCAGTAGGGGCGGAGTGGCCGGCGCTCGCTCGATCAGCAGGGCGGCTCGCCTACCGTGATCCAGTCGTAGGCATCGGCGGTCTCCCGATCGGGGCCGGGCATGACAGCCATGCCGCTCACGGGCGAGTTCACGACGTTGTTCACCGTGATCATGATGTCCTCCTTCCCGATCGTCTTCGACCGGGGCATCACGCCCCGGTCGAGGCGGTGATCATCGTGGTGAGCGATGCAACGCCGGATCCGCGTCTACTATTCCCGGGCGGCGGGAGGAGCAGAGATCCCTGTGCGCCGGGGCTGAGGGATCAGCCCTCCTCGTCCTCGACCCACTCGAGCAGGTCGCCAGGCTGGCACTCGAGCACGCGGCACATCGCGTCGAGCGTGGTGAAGCGTACGGCCTTCGCGCGGCCGTTCTTGAGCACCGCCACGTTCGCGGGGGTGAGGCCCACGCGCTCGGCGAATTCGCCCACGCTCATCTTGCGCTTCGCGAGCTCGACGTCGATACGCACCACGATGGCCATCAGATGACCTCCTCGAGTTCTGCGCGATAGCCGGTGGCCTGGTGCAGCAGTCCGCGCATCACGAGCATGAGCAGCACGGGCAGGGCCGCCAACGTCACGATCCCGAACAGCAGCATGGGGAAGCCGGGGTCGCGCAGCTCCGGGGTGAAGTAGATGATCGACGTCGCGGTGATCGCGAGCACCGCGAGCACGGACCAGCCGATGCCCAAAGCCCAGACGATCGCATCGACCCATCGGTGCGATGCCTCGCTGAACAGACGGTCGCGCCGCACGAGGGTGAGCAGTCGCCAGATGCACACGATCACGGTCAGCACGCAGAGGATCACGATCGAGAGCGCGATCTGCACCGGGATGCGGAAGGGGAGCGGCTCGTCGGAGAGCTCGCCCGGCATCGACAGCCCGAGGATGACGACGAGCCAGAGCGCGGCGACGACGAGGACGGCACGAAGCAGGAGAGCGATGAGGCGTGAGTGCAACATGAATTGATTATCGCTCATTATCTATCGAATTTCAATAGATTTCATCTGTGGTGGAAGCGATCTGCTTCGGGGCTCGACCCGTCGAGGCCTCTGCGCGCTAGCCGCGCGCAGATGAGCTCGGGGCTCTACGTCATTAGCGGATTGCGGAGGGATCGGCAATCCCGCTTCGCCGGGAGGGCTGCGCGGTTAGCCTCGAAGCGAGCCCGGGAAGGGGCGGCGGAGAGATGGGAGAAGACGATGAACGACGGACGTGAAGCGGGCAACGGCGATGCCGAGGAACTCGGCCGGCCGGGCTCGGACGTCACCGCGACGACGGCCACGATTCTCGCCGAGGTGCGCGACACCGCCCCGACAGCCTCTCGAGAGCAGGTGGCGGAGATGATCCGCTCGCGGCTCGACAGGGAAGGCATCAGCCTCCGCGAGCGTGACATCGCGGACCTCGTAGCCCAGATCGTCGACGGCGACGAGAGCGCAGGCTGAACGGCGAGGGATCCCCGGTTCGCCACAGCCTGGTCCGGTGCGATGGCGAGGTGCGCGTCGACACGGGCGGGCGTCGCCGCGGTGAGCGTTTCCACCCGCGGGTGGTGGTCGCGGCGCTGCGAACTGCGAGAGCATGGGAGGGGAGCGGAAGGAGCGACGATGGAACGCGGCGTCTCGGTGCTCGACGAGCCGGCCCTCAGGCGACCGGGGCTCGTGCGCTGGTTCGCCGAGCGCCCGCGTATCGTCGACGTCTTCGTGATCCTCGCCTGCGCAGCGCCGACCGTCACGGCGCTGATCCTCGTGCCGCCCGAGCCCGCCTGGCTCGCGTACCTCTGCGCGGCGGGAGTCGCCGTCGCATTCTGGTGGCGCCGATCCCACCCCCTCGCGGTGCTGCTCGCCGTCGTGGCGTTCGCGACGCTCAACCCGATCGCCGCGCAGAGCACCTCGCCCGCGTTCCTCGAGAGCTGCTTCGCGCTCTACGCGCTCGCGAGCCTCGTGCGCGTGCGCACCGCGGTGCTCGGCTACCTGCTGAGCGAGGGCGTGATCCTCGGCGTCTCCGGGCTCGCCATCCTGCTCGGAATCCGCGAGGAGTGGCCCGCGGTCCTGTTCCAGCCGGCCTCGCTGGCGGCGCTCGCGCTCGGCGCAGCCGTACGCGCGAGCCGCTCCCGCCGTACCGCTATCGAAGAGCTCGTGGCCGTGCGCGAGGAGCAGGCCGCCGCTGCCGAACGGGCGCGCATCACCGCAGAGATGCACGACGTGGTCGCGCACTCGGTCACCGTGATGATCGCGCTCGCCGGAGGCGCGGCGGCCGGCTGGGAGAAGCACCCCGATCGCGCACGTCGGGCACTCGACCAACTCGGCGATGTCGGGGCGCACGCGCTCGAGGAGATGCAGCGCATTCTGCGCATCCTCCGTGAGAACGACGCGGATCTCGATCGCAGTCTCGAATCGTCGGGCCACAACCTGCCGTCGCTCGAGGAACTGGTGGAGGTCTTCCGCTCGGCCGGGCTCGCGGTGCACCTGGTCGGAGACGGGACGGCGCTCGGCGATCCCTCACGGATCGAAGACGCCCCACCCAGTGGTGCGCCGCGCCCCGACCCGGCGCTGCAGACGACCGTCTATCGCATCGTGCAGGAAGCGCTCACCAACGCGCTCCGTCACGCGCGCGACGCCACCTACGTCGAGGTCGACGTCTCTTGCGCCGACGATCGCGTCACCGTCTCGGTCACCGACAACGGGCGCGGGTCGAAGCCCGGCCCGAGCGCCGGCGCGGGCGTGGGGCTGCGGGCCATGCGCGAGCGCGCCGAGGCCTTCCACGGCGACTTCGTCGCGGGCCCGATCCCCACGAGCGAGGCCGGGCCGGGAACCGGGTGGCGCACGCGGGTCTCGATACCGGTGGGCGAGGGATTCGCATGACCCGATCCCTGTCCGCCGCCGTGCGCGTGGTCGTCGTCGACGACCAGCCCCTCGAGCGAGCCGGGAACGCGCTGATCCTCGACTCCGACGACGGCATCGAGGTGATCGGGGAGGCGGGAAACGGGCTCGAGGCCGTGGCGGTCGTCGCCTCGAGTCTGCCCGACGTCGTGCTCATGGACATGCGCATGCCCGTGATGGGCGGGCTGGAGGCGACTCGGATCATCGCCGAGCGCCACCCCGAGACGCGGGTCATCGCGCTCACGACCTTCGACCTCGACGAGTACGCCTTCGGCTGCCTGCGGGCGGGGGCGAGCGCGTTCCTGCTCAAGAGCACGAAGCCGGCAGCGCTCGTCGACGCGGTGAAGACGGTCGCATCGGGGGCCGCCGTCGCCGACCCCCGCCTCACCGCGAAGCTCATCGAGCACTACGTGAGCGCTTCGCCGCGCCCCGGTGCCGCGGGAGATGCGGGCCCGGACGTGGTGCTCGGCGATCCCGACGCCGCCCTCGCGCCGCTCAGCCCCCGCGAACGCGAAGTCTTCGCAGCGATCGTGCGGGGCCTCAGCAACGCGGAGATCGGAGCGGAGCTCTTCCTCGCGCCCTCGACGGTCAAGTCGCACGTCAACGCGATCTTCGCCAAGCTCGGGCTGCGCGACCGTGTGCACGCGGTGATCCTCGGCTACGAGATCGGCCTGGGCGGCGCGCGCTCCGCCGGTTGAGCGAGGAGCTTGCGACGAGTCGAAACCCGAGGCGTCGGTGCTCGGGGTTCGGTGCCCGGGTTTCGACTCGCTCCGCTCGCTCAACCGGCGGCCGGATCCCTCACCCGCTTAGCACACCCGCCCCCTTCTGCGCGCCCCCGTGGCGGCCCCCGCCGCGGTCTGCGAGCCTGGTGCCGCACCGGGGCTCGCCCCGGCCTCACGAACGCATTCGAGAAGGGACTCCACGATGAGCCGGATCCTGCACGACGACTCGCTCTCGCTGCTCACCCGGGGCTACGGCTTCGGTGCGCACATCTGGGATCGCGTGGGGGCGGGCGCGAGATCGGCACCGCTGCGGTTGCTCGGGCGCGAGGCGCTGCTGGTGCGGGGCGCCGACGGGGTCGCCCTGTTCTACGACGAGAACCGGGTCGCCCGGCACGGAGCGATGCCCGCGTTCGTGCAGGAGACCCTGTTCGGCCACGGCTCCGTGCACAGTCTCGACGGCGCCGAGCACCGCCACCGCAAGTCCGCCTTCGTGGACGTGGCATACGCCGACGAGCAGGCGGCACGCCTCGACCCGCTGCTCGAGGAGGAGTGGCAGTCGGAGCTCGTGGACTGGATCGCCGGCGGCGAGCGCTCCGCCTACGATGCCGCGGTGGGAGCGCTCGGCCGCGCGGGCATGCGCTGGGCAGGGCTTCCGGGCACCCGGGCGGCGCGCACCCGCTGGGCGGCGCGCCTCGCGCAGGTCGTCGACGGTTTCGGTGCGCCCTACTCGCCCGCCTTCCTGCTGGCCGTTGCGAACCGGGCGTGGTCGGATCGGCACGCGCAGCGTCTCATCGAGGCGGCTCGCTCCGGCCGGCTGCACCCCGCGGATGGCACCGCGCTCGACGTGTGGGCCCATCACCGCGATGAGAACGGCGAACTGCTGCCCGCCCGGCTCGCGGGGGTCGAGCTGCAGAACTGCATCCGCCCGCTCATCGCGGTCGCCCGCTTCGTCGCGTTCGCGGCGAAGGAACTCCACGACCGCCCCGAATGGCGGGCTCGCATCGCCGCGGAGACCGCCGAGCGCGGCACGCTCCTCGGCGGTCCGCTCGCCACCGCCTTCGCCCAGGAGATCCGGCGCACCGCCCCGTTCGTGCCGGTGCTGCCCGCCTGGGCGCTCGAGGATATCGAGCTCGACGGCCGGCGCGTGCCCGAAGGCGGGCGCGTGGTCCTCGACATCCTCGGCACGGATCTCGACGAGCGCTCCTGGGAGCGCTCGAGGGAGTTCGATCCCGAACGCTTCGTAGGCGTGGACGACTACGAAGCGCTGGAGGCGTTCGTTCCGCAGGGCGGCGGCTCGGTGCCCGAGGGGCACCGCTGCCCGGGCGAGAAGCTGGCGATCTCGAGCCTCGCCGCCGCCGTCGCGGTGCTGAGCGATGAGCGCGTGACGGTGCTCGGCCGTGGCCTCGAGGTGAACCGCCGGCGGTTGCCGACCAAGCCCGCATCGGGCGGGCAGGTGCGCTCGACCGCCGCGAGCGCGCCGAGCCGCTGCCCGATCCACTGAGCGCGCGGATCGGGCGCTGTTCAGCGCACCCGAGTGCGGGGTCGGCCGAGCAGGGCGGCCCGGTGAGCGCGGCTCCTCACCGTCGTTCTGCGCGCGCCGACCACCGGCCGTCGCGGTGCTCGATGCGGATCGGGTATTCGAAGCTCTCGCTGACGAGCTCGGTCGTGAGCACTTCGGAGGCGGCGCCCGAGGCGAGTACCCGCCCGTGCTTGATGAGCACGGCGTGCGTGGTCGTCTCGGGAAGCTCCTCGAGGTGATGCGTGACGAGAACGGTCGCGAGCTCCGGCTCCGAGCGGTGCAGGTGGTCCACCGTCTCGAGCAGCCGCTCGCGGGCGGCCACGTCGAGTCCGGTCGAGGGCTCGTCGAGCAGCAGCAGCGAGGGATCGGCGATGAGCGCCCGCGCGATGAGCGCACGACCGCGCTCGCCCTGCGACATCGTCGGCCAGGTCGCACCCTCCAGCTCGGAGAGGCCGAGCATGCCGATCAATTCGTCGGCGCGGGCGATCATCGCGGGCTCCGGCCGCCATTGCATCATGAGCTCGGTCGTGCCGGTCGCGCCGGTGAGCACCACCTCGCGCACGGTGAGCGGGGAGCGCAGCGGGTGCCGTGGGTTGACGTGCCCGATCGACTCTCGCAGCCTGCGGATCTCGACGCGTCCGAGCCGCTGCCCGAGTACGTGCACCGCGCCCCGGGTGGGGTGCTGCTGGGCCCCGCACATGCTGAGGATCGTGCTCTTGCCCGCGCCGTTCGGGCCGATCAGCGCCCAGTGCTCGCCCGCTCGCACGGTCAGGTCGATGCCGCTCAGGATCGGCCTGGAGTCGCGTACGAAGTCGACGTGCTCGAGGCGCAGCACTTCGGTCGCCCTCACCGCGTCGCCGCCCCTGCGTGCGCTCCGGTTTCCGAACCGGCGGCCTCGCCGCGTGCGCCGATGCCCGCCCGGGACGCGGCGACGAGCACCGCGTTCATGCTCGCCGCCAGCACGGAGCGATCCTTCCCGGCCGCCCATGCGGTCTCGCCCCGCATCCGGTACTCGATCGCGGTCAGCGCCTCGCTGCCGTTGCCCGCGCTGATGCTCGTCTGGTGCAGCTCGAGGATCTCGATATCGATCCCTCGCCCGCGCAGCGCGTCGGTAAGCGCCTCGACGGGGCCGACGCCCTCGTGCTCGCTCGCGTGTTCGATCCCGTCCGTGCGCAGCACGATCCGTGTGCGCGAGACGCCTGCGCCCTCGGCCGCGTCGAAGCCCGCGAGCTCGATCGGATCCGCGGTGCCTCCGGCCCGTATGCTCGCTTCGCCCGCATCCCCGACCCCCATATAGGCTTCACTGAATATGCGCCACAGCTCGGCTGCGCCGACCTCGTCGCCTGTCGCGTCGGTGTGGTGCTGCACGTGTTTGGAGAGATCGATCTGCAGTCGGCGCGGCAGCTCGATGCCGTACTCCGCTTCGAGCAGATAGGCGATGCCTCCCTTGCCCGATTGCGAGTTGACCCGGATCACCGCGTCGTAGCTGCGTCCGATGTCGGCGGGGTCGATGGGCAGATAGGGGACGCGCCATTCCAGATCGCTCTCGGGAACACCGGTCTCGGCCGCTCGTGCCCGGTGCTCGGCGAAGCCCTTCCTGATGGCGTCCTGGTGGGTGCCGCTGAACGCCGTGTGCACGAGGTCGCCGACGTAGGGGTGCCGTGCGTGCACCTCGCCGCGGTTGCAGTGCTCGACCGTGCGGCGGATCTCGTCGATGTCCGAGAAATCGATCATCGGGTCGACGCCCTGCGCGTGCAGGTTCAGGGCGAGCGTCGCGATGTCGACGTTGCCGGTGCGCTCGCCGTTGCCGAAGATGCAGCCCTCGACCCGCTGCGCGCCCGCGAGCACGGCGAGCTCGGCGCAGGCGATACCGGTGCCGCGGTCGTTGTGCGGGTGCACCGAGAGGATCACGCTGTCGCGGCGCGCGAGGTTGCGGTGCATGTACTCGATCTGGTCGGCGTAGACGTTGGGCGTCGCGATCTCGACCGTCGCGGGCAGGTTCAGGATCACGGGGCGCTCGGGCGTCGCGCCCCACAGCTCCGTCATGCCGTCGCAGACGTCGAGCACGTAGTCGGGCTCGGTCAGGTTGAAGACCTCGGGCGAGAACTCGAAGCGCACGTTCGGCAGCCCTCCCGCGAGCTCGAGCACGTCGCGGCCGCCGCGCATGATGAGGCGCTTCAGGTCCTCGCGATCGCGGCCGAGCACCGTATCGCGCCAGACCGGTGCGGTCGCCGTGTACATGTGGATCACCACGGGATTCGCAATGCCGCGGATCGAGTCCACCGTGCGCTCGATGAGATCGCGGCGGGCCGGGGTGAAGACCACGACGGTCACGTCCTCCGGAGCGATGCCCGTCTCTGCGATGAGACGCACGAAGTCGTAGTCGGTCTGCGAGGCCGAGGGGTAGCCGACCTCGATCTCCTTGTATCCCATCGCGACCATGAGCTCGAAGAAGCGGCGCTTGCGCGAGGGATCCATGGGCTCGGCGAGCGCCTGGTTGCCGTCGCGCAGGTCGACCGGCACCCACAGCGGCGCCTCGGTGAGGCGGCGCGTCGGCCACTGCCGCTCGGTGTCCGCGAGCGGCACGGCGACGCGGTCGTAGGCGTTCCGGTAGCGGTGGGACGGCATCTGGGAGTGGCGCTGGCGGTTCCAGGCGGGCGCGTGGCCGGGCACGGGGCCTGCAGGCGTGGAGATGCGGGGGAACGGGGTGCCGGGAGCCGCTGCTGCGGTCGGTGCGGTGGTCATCGGAGGTGTCCTTCTCGAGAGATCGGTGACCGGCGCGACGTTCGGCTCCACGGCGGGGAGCCGGTCGTGCTAGGCCCCGCCGTGGCGGCGAAGAAGGAGGAACTCGCGGGAGAACATGCGTAGACTGTAGCACAACTCCTCAGACAAGTAGCGAAGTGAGATCGAAGATGCCCCAGGTCAGACGCACCCCGCTCGCGGATCAGGCCGCGGAGCTGCTGCTGCAGCGCATCCGCTCGGGCGAGTGGGCGCTGGGCGCGAAACTGCCGGGAGAGACGACTCTCGGCCCGCAGCTCGGCGTCGGCCGCTCGACCGTGCGCGAGGCCATCCGCCAGCTCGTCGGGCGGGGCGTGCTCTCCTCCCGGCAGGGCGCCGGGGTCTACGTGACCGCGCTCGACGCTCCCGAGGACTGGGACGCCGTGCTTCGGCGCAGCGACATCGTCGCTGTGATCGAGGGGCGCATCGCCATCGAGAGCGAAGCCGCGGCGCTCGCCGCCGAGCGGCGCACGCCGGCGGATCTCCGTGCGATCCGCCGCGCCCTCGCGCAGCGCGAGCAACTCGGAGAGTCGATCGAGGCGCACGTCGATGCTGACACCGGCTTCCACCGCAGCATCGTCGTCGCCGCGCACAACCCCATCCTCGCCGAGCTCTTCGACGGCTTCACGCCCCGATTGCGCGAGGCGATGATCGAGATGCTCCGCATCCGCGGCGAATTCGACGATGCCGCCGACCACGATGCGCACGCACGGCTCGCAGACGCCATCGCGCATAAGGACGCCGAGGCGGCGCGATCCCTCAGCCGCGAGCACCTGCGATCTCTCGCGGACGCCCTGAGCTGACTCGGTGCCTCGCCCGTGCGGCGAGCGGGTGGAGCGCGTCGGCGGCCTCGGGTAGCGTACGGATACGACGGAGCACGAGGAGAGGAGCCCGCATGGCCGGCAATCTGGAGCGCGTCTACCGGATGAGCTTCGCGAGCGTCTACCCGCTCTACATCGCGAAGGTGGAGCGCAAGGGGCGCATGAAGCAGGAGGTCGACGAGATCGTGCGCTGGCTCACCGGCTACAGCCAGGAGCAGATCGAGGCGATCATCGAAGCCGAGACCGATTTCGAGACCTTCTTCACCGAGGCGCCGAAGCCGCACCCGTCGCGATCGCTGATCACGGGCGTGATCTGCGGCGTCAAGGTGCAGGAGATCGAGGATCCGATCATGCGCGAGGTGCGCTACATGGACAAACTCGTCGACGAGCTCGCCAGGGGCAAGGCCATGGAGAAGATTCTGCGCGGCTGACCGTCGGCAGTGCGGGCTACAGCCATGATCGACCTCAGCCAGCCGATCCTCGACGGTATGACGGTGTATCCGGGCGACCCGTGCGTCTCCGTCCGCCCCGCGCTCACGATCGACCGCGACGGGGCCGCGGTGTCGGCGCTCGAGCTCGGCTCGCACACGGGCACGCACGTCGACGCGCCCGCGCACACCGTCGCGGGCGGGCTGACGCTCGACAGGATCCCTCTCGACGAGCTGAGCGGCGAGGCTCTGGTGCTCGATGCCGCTGCGCGAGCGAGGGATCGCCGCCCCATCGGTGCCGTCGAGCTCGACCTCGAGGAGCGTCTGCGCGGGCTCCACCGCGTGCCCCCGATCGTGCTGATCCGCACGGGATGGGATCGGTACTTCGGCGCGGAGCGCGCGCTCGCGCATCCGCACCTCGAGGTCGCAGTCGCGGAGCGGCTGCTCGGCCTCGGCATGCGCGTGCTCGGGGTCGACGCGCTCAGCCCTGATCCCACCGGCGGCCTTGCCTGCGGCGATGGCGGCGAGGGACCCGCACCCGGTTTCCCGGTGCACGCGGCCGTGCTCGGCGGGGGAGGCCTGATCGTCGAGAACCTCCGCGGGCTCGAGAGGCTCGGCAGCCGCGCACGTATCGGCATCTTCCCGCTGCCGCTCGCGAACGCCGACGGCGCCCCGGCCAGAGTCGTCGCCTGGGAGTAGCGGGAGGGAGCAGACCGTGAGGCTCGCTCACAGCTCCGAGGCGAGCCAGGCGATGATCTCTGCGGCGGGCGCCTCACGGGCGGCGCGGAACCCCGTGCCGGCCCAGAGATGCAGCGTGTCCGTGTCACCCGCGCGGCCGGCGGCCTGCCGCAGCGCACGCGTCAGGTGGTGCACGGCGGGATAGGCGACGGGCGCCGTCGCGCCGTGAGCGTCGGCGAACCGGTTGCGCAGCGAACGGGCCGGGCGTCCGGTGAACGCACGGGTCACGACCGTCTCGGTGAATGCCGGATCGGCGATCGCCGCGCGGTGCGCGGCACTCGCGCCGGATTCCGCGGCCCGCAGCAGCAGCGTGCCCACGGCCACCGACTCGGCGCCCGAGGCCAGCAGATCGCGCACGGCGCCGGGCCCGTCGACGCCGCCCGCCGCGATCACCGGCAGATCGACCGCGTCGCGCACGGCGCGCACGAGTGCGACGGTGGTCTCGGGGCCCGGTTCGGCGGCCCCCGGCACGGTTCCTCCGACCCCGGCCGAGCCCGGATCGGAGCCGGCGTCCCGGCCGCCGTCCGGCGTCCGCGCGGGCTCGTGCACCGCGCTGTGTCCGCCGGCGCCCGCTCCCTGCACGACGAGCCCGTCGACTCCCGTCCGCGCTGCCGCACGTGCCTCCGCGGGAGAGGTCACGCTCGCGAGCACGCGGCTGCCCGCCCGCTGCAGTGCGGCGATATCGGCGGGGTCGGGAAGCCCGAACGTCAGCGAGACGACGGGCACGGGGTCCGCGATCAGCAGTGCGAGCTTCTCACCCCACGCGTCGTCGTCGATCGCGGGTTCGGGGTCGAGCCGCAGCCCGTAGCGCTCGGCCTCGGGCTGCAGCTCTGCGGCGTAGGCGGCGAACTCGGCCCGCGTCTGCGCGTCGAGGCTCGCGCGCCCCGGCACGAAGAGGTTGACGCCGAACGACCGGGCGGAGGGCCGCAGGCGCTCGATCTGCGCTGCGAGGCCCTCCGCGGTCTGCATGCCGCCCGCGAGAAAGGGGAATGCCCCAGCCGCGGCGACGGACGCCGCGAGTTCGACGCTGCTCGGCCCGCCGGCCATCGGCGCCGCGACGAGCGGCAGCCGGGAGTCGAGCAGCCTCGGCGTACGCATCCCGGTCTCAGGCGAGCGACGAGGTGAGCGTGATGTCGACGGCGGAGAGCGCCTGCGAGACGGGGCAGGTGCGCTTCGCCTCGTCGGCGAGGCGCTCGAAGTCCTCGCCGCTGATGCCTGCGACCTCGCCGACCACGGTCAGGTGGATGCCGGTGATCCCCGCACCGGCGACGAACGACACCTCGGCGCCGGTGTTGAGGCGGGTCGGGGGCGTGCCGTTCTCGGTGAGCATGTTCGCGAACTGCATGGAGTAGCAGGTGGCGTGGGCCGAGGCGATGAGCTCCTCGGGCGTGGTCGTCGCACCGGCCTCCTCACCGCGGGCCTTCCAGCCGACGTCGAATGTGCCGGCGCCCGAGGTGTCGAGGCTCGTGGTGCCCGAGCCGCTGAACAGCTCGCCGTTCCAGATGGTGCTGGCCTTGCTCACGATGGTGTTCGGCATGATTCCTCCCATGCGTTCGAAAGTGGTACCGCGCCGGGATCTCGGGTTGAAGCCCCGGTGCTCAGCACGCTAACAGACGCCGCCGGGCGCGGTGTCAGGAACGCCGCGGGCCACGACGGCGCGCGCTGCGGCGAGGGATCGCGGCGCGCGCCGCAAGGGCGTTGCGCCCGGCGCCGTCTCGGGCCACCATCGAAGTCACCGACCCGACTGATCGATGGATCGCGACGGGTCGGGGCGGACTGCGGGAGGAGGGCGGCGATGAACAACGCGGTGGGGGAGATACTGCCGCTCGCCCTGGGCGTCGCGGTCTCTCCGATGGCGGTGGTGGCGCTGCTGCTCGTGCTCCGCGGGCCTCGTGCGGGCGTCGCGGCTCCCGCGTATGTGCTCGGGTGGGCGGTCGGCGTCGCGGCCGCGGTGACGGTGTTCACGATCGCGGGTTCGCTGTTGCCCGATGAGGGATCGCGCGGCTCGCGCCCCATCGGAGGCTCCATCCGCATCATCCTCGGCGGTCTGCTCGCCCTGCTCGCGGCGCGCACCTGGACGCTGCGGCCGCGCACCGGAGCCGAGCCCCGGCCGCCCGCGTGGATGGCAGCGGTCGACGCCCTGAGCCCGGCCCGGGCGGGTGGACTCGCAGCTCTGCTGGCGGTCGTGACGCCGAAGAATCTGCTGCTCGCGGCGGACGTGGGGCTCGCCGCCGACGGGGGCACGGTGGAGCAGAGGGTGATCTACGTGATGCTGTTCACCCTGATCGCCTCGCTGCCGCTCGGAGCGCTGGCCTACATGTTCAGACCGAGGGCCTGGGATGCCGGCCGGGGCGTGCCGGAGACGGCGGGGAACGCGGAAGCCGGGGACGTCTGGGAATCCGCCGAGGCCGCTCTGGCCGCAGAGGAGCGTGAGAAGCAGATGCGAGCGCGGCTCGAGCGGGCGCGTCGCTGGCTGCTGCAGCATGACGCGGGGATCATGACGGTGCTGCTCGCGGTGCTGGCGTTCAACCTGGTCGGCGCCGGCATCGCCGCCTTCTGATCGCCGCGCAACCGCCCGTCGCGCGAGTAGCATCCCCGTATGGGAGTTCCGAGCCGGAAGACGAGGGTGCGACTGCGCTGGGCGGTCGCCGTACTCTGCGGGATCGTCGCGGCCGTGCCGGTGTCGGCAGTGTTCGGCGTCGCGACCGGCCTCGTCGCGGGCTGGGGCGTGCTCTCGCTGGCGGGCGTGATCTGGCCGCTGCTGCAGCTCTGGGGCATGGACGCGGAGGCGACCCGAGATCACGCCACTTCGGAGGATCCAGGACGCCGCGTCGCGCGCATCATCGCGATCGCGGGCAGCCTCGTGAGCCTCGCCGCGGTGGCCGTGGTGATCGTGCAGGCGCGCCGCGCTTCCGACGCGGAGGCCTTCGTCCTCGCGGGTATCGCCGTGCTGAGCGTCGCCTCCTCCTGGGCGCTCATCCAGACCGACTACATGCTGCACTACGCCCGCGTCTACTACGAGGACGACGGGGGAGAGATCCGCCGCGGCATCGACTTCAACCAGCGCGAGGATCCCTGTTACACCGACTTCGCCTACTTCTCCGTGGGTCTCGGCATGACCTATCAGGTCTCCGACACCGACATCACGTCGAACGCGATCCGCCGCGTCGTCATCGCGCAGACGATGCTCGCCTATCTCTTCGGGGCGGGCATCCTCGCCGCGGTCATCAACCTCATCGCGGGTCTGGGCTGATCCCTCGCCCTGTGCTCCCATCGCCGGCCGGCTCCCGCGCATCTCCCGCCAGGCAGGGCCCGATTCGCAGCGGAAGCACGACACTCGTCGGAGTCACAGGCCCTTCGGATCGCCCCTGGTTACGCTGCTGACATGAGCACTCCAGCGATCGGCGCGTTCGAGACCCCCGAGCCGGCGGGCCCCATCGGAGACGAGATCACCATCTCGGCGAGTGCGCTGAAGACCATCGGCGATCAGATGCAGCGCTTCCTGCTCGAATATCGTTTCGCGATGCAGGAGATCGAGACGAAACTCGCGATCCTCCGCGAGGAGTTCCTGCACATGCACGAGTACAACCCGATCGAGCACGTATCGAGCCGGGTGAAGACGGTCGACAGCCTCGTCGAGAAGATCGAGCGACGAGGCGTCGGCACCGATTTCGACGTGATCAGGAGAGAGATCCAGGACATCGCGGGCGTGCGCGTCACCTGCGCCTTCATCCGCGACGTCTACCGGCTGTTCGACCTGCTCACACAGCAGGACGACATCACCGTGCTCGAGGTCGAGGACTACATCGAGAGCCCCAAGCCGAACGGCTACAAGAGCCTGCACACGATCATCTCGGTGCCCGTCTACCTCTCGACGGGCCGCGTCGACGTGCCCGTCGAGGTGCAGTTCCGCACCATCGCGATGGACTTCTGGGCGAGCCTCGAGCACAAGATCTACTACAAGTACGCCAGGCAGGTGCCCGAGTCGCTCATCAGCGAGCTGAAGCACGCGGCCGACACGGCTGCCGAGCTCGACACCCGCATGCAGCGCCTCCACGTGCAGGTGCACGGCGAGCAGCCCCTCACGGCCCCGCTGTCGCTGCGCGCGGTGCAGGAGCAGGTGCACCGGGCCTGAGTAAGCCCCATCGACTTGACGCGTGCTGCTGTCAACAGGCGATGAGGCAGCAGAACGAGTCAAGTCGATGCGGCGAGCGGGGTTCGAGTGCTCGACCGGCCCGGTGCTCCGAGGCCCGCGCGCCGGTGCGGACCGACCCGATCCGACCTCCGGGAGATCCCAGGTCGAGACCTGACCGCACCGACCGCGGGGCACTAGTCTCGAAGCGTGGAGAGCGAGTACCTGCCCGGCGGCTCGGGAGGCGTCTGGCGCGTGAGCGGCGCCGACGGCGAGATCCGGGTGCACCGTCCGGCCGGCCCCTGGACCCCGGCGGTGCACGCCCTGCTCGCGCACCTGCACGAGCGCGGCCTCGACGGGATCCCTCGCGTGCACGGCTTCGACGACGAGGGCCGCGAGGTGCTCGACTACCTGCCGGGCGATACGCTCGACCCAGAGACCGAGCAGCCCTCCGATCGGGCGCTCGCAGACGCCGCCGCCTGGCTGCGTCGCTTCCACGACGCCGCGGCCGACTTCCGGCCCGGGCCCGTCGAGTGGCGTCAGGGCGTGCAGCCGCTCGGCGAAGACGAGGTGATCTGCCACAACGATCCCGGGCTCTACAACTGGGTCGTGGCGGGCGGCGACTTCGTCGGCATGATCGACTGGGATCGCGCCGGCCCCGGCCGTCCCGTCGACGACCTCGCCTTCCTCTGCTGGTCGGGCGTGCCGTTGCTGCGCGAGACCCCCGCCGTCGACGCTGCGAGGCGCGTCGCGCTCGCCGCCGACGCATACGGACGCGTCGCCCCCGATGCGCTGCTCGAGGCCGTCGACGCCCGCATGGAGCTCATCGAGGCCCGCTGGCGTGCGGGAATCGAGCGCGGCGACCCGGGTACGCTCGCGCTCCGCGACGCCGGGATCATGGACCGGCACCTCGCCCGCGTACGGGCCTTCGCCGAGCGCAGCGGGGAGATCCGCGCGGCGCTCCCGCGCTGACCGGATGCAGCGGTCGCGATCCCTTTCGGAAGGGGAGGCGAGGGATCAGGGCAGCGGCCCCGATGCGGAACCTCCCCGCCCGCGGGGTTAGGGTGGAAAGGTGAGCAAGGATCCATTCGAGGAGCTCTTCGGCCCGGGCGACGAGGAGACGAAGCCGATACCGGCACGCGAGCGTCTCGCCTACGAGCAGGCTGAACGCGTCAAGACCGCCCCGCTGCCGAAGGCGAAGGCCGAGAAGCCGGTCAAGGAGAAGAAGCCCGCGAAGGCGAAACCCGCAGCCGCGGCCGATCCCCGCATCGCGAAGGCGAAGCCGTGGATCGTCGTCGGCATCGTCACGGTCGTCGCGCTCGTGGCGTCCATCCTGGTGCTGAACTTCGCCCGCGCGGGGCAGGATCCCTCGCCTACCGCGGAGCCCACGACGCAGGCGCCCGCCACGTCGGCCCCGGCCACCTCGAAGCCGGCGGACGACGACTCCGAGAAAAAGAAGAAGCCCGCCGCGGACGAGGTTCCCTCCGTCGACGTCGGCAACACGGGCACCATGGACGTGCCGGTGTGGGGCATCACGGCGCAGATCTCGGAGAAGTTCGGCTGGCCGCAGTACCAGATCAACGGCGAACAGCTCGTGCTGCAGTACTCGCCGCTCATCGATTCGCTGCCCGACTCGTGCGCGGCGATGCGTCAGCAGTGGGGCATCCAGCGCACGGCCGACGGCAAGTACGAGGTGCTCAAGCCCGCGCAGCGCTGCGAGGCGGCCCCCGAGCTCTACGACGAGCTGTGGGGTCTCACCGACGCGCTCGTGAAGAGCATCGCCCCGCTCTGAGCCGGGCATCGCCAGCTGCTCGAGCTCCGTTCGCTCAATCGGCGGCCGGGGCCCCGAAGAGCTGCGGCCACAGCGCGACCGCGAGCGCGTAGCCCACGAAGCTCACGATGTCGAGAATCCAGTGCGCGACGATCAGGGGGAGGGACCGGCCCCAGCGGTGATACGCCCAGCCGAACACGAGGCCCATCACCACGTTGCCGATGAACCCGCCGAAGCCCTGGTAGAGATGGTAGCTGCCGCGCAGCAGCGCGCTCGAGACCACCGTCGCCACGGGGCCGACGCCGAGGCGCTTCAGCCGGTCGAAGAGATACGCCACGACGATGAGCTCCTCGCCGAGCGCGGCCTTGAGCGCCTGCAGCACGAGGATGGGCACCGTCCACCAGTAGGCGTCGAGCGCGGCGGGCACGACGGTCGTGTTGATGCCCAGCTGCTTCGCGAGCAGGTAGAAGCCGATGCCCGGGATGCCGATCGCCGCGGCGAGCAGCACCCCGCCGCCGGTCTCGCGGCCCCAGCGCCAACGGCCCGTCGGCTCGTCGCGCCCCAGGCCGAGCCTTCCGAGATGCGGACGGCCCGCCCGCCACAGCAGGAAGACGACGAGCGCGACGGGAGCCAGCCCGAACGCGAAGGAGAGCAGCTGGTAGATCAGGTCGAACACGGGCCGCTCGGCCAGCGACCGGTTGATGGTCGCGGTCTGCGATGAGAGCGACGTCTCGCGGGTGACCCGTTCGATGATCGTGACGATCGCGTAGACGCCGGAGGCGCCGAAGGAGAGGGCGAGCACGATGCCCATCTCCCACTTGAGGCGGGTGCGCACAGGTTTCACCGGATCAGAGTAGCGCTTCACCATGTAAAATAGACCGTTCGCAGTTTTTCGATCGTTAGGATCCCTTTTTATGGCTCTCGCAACCCGCGAAGACCTCCGCAACGTCGCCATCGTCGCCCACGTCGATCACGGCAAGACCACGCTCGTCGACGCCATGCTGCGTCAGACCAACTCGTTCGACGCCCACGCCGACGTCGATGACCGCGTGATGGATTCGAACGACCTCGAGCGCGAGAAGGGCATCACCATTCTCGCGAAGAACACGGCGATCACCTACGAGGGCGCCCACGCGAAGAACGGCCCCATCGTCATCAACGTGGTCGACACCCCCGGTCACGCCGACTTCGGCGGCGAGGTCGAGCGCGCGCTGTCGATGGTCGACGGCGTCGTGCTGCTCGTGGACGCCTCCGAGGGCCCGCTGCCGCAGACCCGCTTCGTGCTGCGCAAGGCGCTCGAGGCGCACCTCCCCGTGATCCTCGCGGTCAACAAGACCGACCGCCCCGACGCCCGCATCGAGGAGGTCGAGGGCGAGGCCCAGGATCTGCTGCTCGGTCTGGCCTCCGACCTCTCCGAGGACCACCCCGACATCGACGTCGACGCCGTGCTCGACGTGCCGACCGTCTACCTCTCGGGCCGCGCAGGCGCCGCCTCGCATACGCGCCCTGCGGATGGATCCCTCCCCGACAACCCCGACCTCGAGCCGCTGTTCGAGACCATCCTCGAGAAGGTGCCCGCACCCTCCTACGACGACGCGCACCCGCTGCAGGCGCACGTCACGAACCTCGACTCGTCGCCGTTCCTCGGTCGCATCGCGCTGCTGCGCGTGCACCACGGCACGATCAAGAAGGGCGAGACCGTCGCCTGGGTGAAGCACGACGGCAGCGTGCAGAACGTGCGCATCACCGAGCTCATGCTCACCAAGGCGCTCACCCGCTACCCGGCCGAGCAGGCGGGCCCCGGCGACATCGTCGCGATCGCGGGCATCGAGGACATCACGATCGGCGAGACCATCGCCGATGCGGAAGACGTGCGCCCCCTCCCGACCATCACGGTCGACGAGCCCGCCATCTCGATGACCATCGGCGCGAACACCTCGCCGCTCGTCGGCAAGGTCAAGGGCCACAAGCTCACCGCGCGCATGATCAAGGACCGCCTCGACCGCGAGCTCATCGGCAACGTGTCGATCCGCGTGGTCGACACCGAGCGCCCCGACGCCTGGGAGGTGCAGGGCCGCGGTGAGCTCGCGCTCGCGATCCTCGTCGAGAACATGCGCCGCGAGGGCTTCGAGCTCACCGTCGGCAAGCCCCAGGTGGTCACCAAGGAGGTGAACGGCAAGGTGCACGAGCCCTACGAGCACCTCACCGTCGATACCCCCGAGGAGCACCTCGGCGCCATCACCCAGCTGCTCGCCGCCCGCAAGGGCCGCATGGAGAACATGGTGAACAACGGCACCGGCTGGGTGCGCATGGAGTTCATCGTGCCGTCGCGCGGCCTCATCGGCTTCCGCTCGGAGTTCATGACCATCACGCGCGGCACCGGCATCGCGAACGCGATCTCGCACGGCTACGACGAGTGGGCCGGCGCCATCACGACCCGCAACAACGGCTCGATCGTGGCCGACCGCGCGGGCGTCGTCACGCCGTTCGCGATCATCAACCTGCAGGAGCGCATGAGCTTCTTCGTGCAGCCCACCGAAGAGGTGTACGAGGGCATGGTCATCGGCGAGAACTCGCGCTCCGAGGACATGGACGTGAACATCACCAAGGAGAAGAAGCTCACGAACATGCGTTCGTCGACGGCCGACTCCTTCGAGTCGATGACGCCGCCGCGCACGCTGACGCTCGAGGAGTGCCTCGAGTTCGCCCGCGAGGACGAGTGCGTCGAGGTGACGCCCGAGCACGTGCGCATCCGCAAGGTCGAGCTCGACGCGACCTCGCGCGCCCGCGCCGCGTCGCGCCTCAAGAACCAGAAGTAGGGGTTCCTCCGGGCCGGGGCATGCGCCTGGGCCCGCTCCCGTGAAATCGGGGCCGCTTCCGGTCGGTATTCTCGCCGATTCCGACCGGAAGCGGCCCCGTTTTTCTTTTCCGTGAGGGATCGCGGTGGAGGTCGCGGCTCGGAGCGGTAGTGAGTCGGACGCTCGATTTCGTTCGGCGGTGGAAACGCGATAGAGTAATCCCTGCGTGAAAACGCAATCGGGATGTGGCGCAGCTTGGTAGCGCACGTCGTTCGGGACGACGGGGTCGCAGGTTCAAATCCTGTCATCCCGACGAAAAGCCCCGGTCAGAAGAAGTTCTGGCCGGGGCTGTTTTCGTTTCGGGAAGTGCGGCTGTTCGTTGGGCGGCCGCGGCCCCTCCACCGGCGCCGGAGAACGAAGCTCTCCTCCGCCGGCCCGGCGTGCGAAGCGAGTCGAAACCCGGGGCACTCGCACCTCGATCTCGACTCGCTGACGCTCGCTCGAACGGAGGGGTAGGATCGCTCCGCCCGCTCGACCCGCGGGAGGGACCGACAACGCTCGCTATATCAGCGGGACGGTCCTACTCCGTCTCGATGGGGAGGAGTTGCCGAACAAGGGGCCTGGAGGCCCGTATCGGTCACTGGTCGGGGAGCGTGTCACCGTCGAAGCAGGCGAGATCGCTCTCGTGAATGGCACGCGCTTTCGCGTCGGTGGTTTCGTTCATGATGTACGCGGGGTCGGCGCGGCCGGAGTTCGCGAGCTCTTCTCGGTCGGCGCCGAGATAGATGGCCGCGTAGGAGTTGGTCACGCCCTCGCCGTATTCCTCGGCCCACGTCTGTCCGACCTGTTCACCGCACTGGACGTAGATGAGTTTGTGAGCGATCTCGTGACGCATCGTGTTGACGAAGCTCGGTTCGTTGACGCGCTGCATGCCGGCCGGCGTGTAGGTGATCAGACCCCACCCCTCCTCTGTGCCGAGGCAGACGAAGGCGAGCGTCTCGATCCCGTTCGGGTCGGGAACGTCCGCACCGCACCCCGCGGCGGCTTGATCGGTGGTGATCGTCGAGCCGACGAGAGCCGCGAGCGACTCCGCCGCCTCCCGATAGCTGCCGTCGGCTCCCGCAGTGACGGGCTGCGCCGCGATCTGCTGCTCGAGCGCGACGACCGCCGGATCCTGCGGGAAACCCGTCGTGGCGAGATCCGTACCGATACCGCCGTAGAGAAGACCCGAGGTCCGCTCGCTGATGTCGGCGCCGAGAGTGGAATATGCGTAGCTCTCGGCGTCATCCAGGGTGTCGAACTCCGTCTGCCCCTCTTGCTCGACGTCGGCGATCACGTCCTCCACGTACGTGCGGGCGGCTGCGGTATAGCCGGGGGAGACTCTCACCCCGCCCGACATCGACGGCTGCTCCAGCGCGACGTTGACCTCCGGGAGCGATGCGCGGAGGTTCTTGAGCTCCCGCTGGTAGAAATCGGCTTCGGAGAGCTTCACCTTGCTGCTCGCCCCAAAAGCCCCGCCGAAGGAGCCCGATGCGAACTGGGTGACACCCCAGACGCCGGTCGCGATGATTCCGAGTAGCACGACGGCACCGGCCGCGACCCAGACGATCCACCCGCGTCGCGGTCGTGTCGTGGCCGGCGATGCGGCCTGAGCCGGCGGTGAGGAGGCGGCTTGCTGGGGCGAGAGTGCGTGGACATGCTCAGTCCAGTTCGCGCCGTCCCAGTATCTCTGCTGATTCGAATGTTCCGGATCCGGGTACCAACCGGCTGCAGGCGGGAGATGGGTCATATCGGGCATTCTCGCAATCTCTTCATCCCAGCACATCGCTTACCATACACGCTGTCCGACCTCGGACAGCGGATTCGGCGGGATGCGCGAAGTCTCGTCGGTATGGGTGGGGGGCACACGGGCGTGAAACTCGTCATCGACGCGAGCACGCTGTAGCGGAACGGGCGAAGCCCGGCGGTTCTCGGGCCGTGGGCCTCGGCTGGTGGTCGGCGGGTTGCGCCGACCACCGCAGGGCCGGTCAGCTCACGCCCATGAGCATGTAGGTCGTCTCCACGCGCTCCTCGGCGTCATCCGCCTCCCGCAACGCACAGGGGCGGGGGGGGGGGGGGATCAGGCCCCGGCGCCCCCCCCCCCGGGCGGCGGGGCGTGGA